>NZ_JBITLH010000003.1:20813-803981 GCF_044465125.1 Micromonospora sp. NPDC049836 | reverse complement strand
GGAACACACGATCACCGCTGCTGACCCCCTACCCGACGACCTCCACGCCGCTCTCGACGCGATCCACGGCACGCACTAATTGGCCCAAGTCGGGTGTGGGAGAGTAGGACACCGCCGGACAATCTTTCAGTCGAGGGCCACCCCCAACGGGGTGGCCCTCACTGCATTTCCCCACCCCGGACAGATGCGGTGGCGGACGGACCCAGAGCCGGCGGGCGAACGCCGTCGGGTCAGGGCGGGCAGAAACGCGCGGACGCTGGACCGGTGGGCGAAACGCCGTCGGGTCAGGACCGGCAGTGACGCGCGGACGGACCTAGAGCCGGCGGGCGGGAATGCGCCGCCGGGTCAGCGGTGCTCGATGGCTTCGCGCATGCGGCGGAACAGGGCGGCCGAGTCGTTGACGGACCGGTTCGGGAAGATCGCCATCACCACGCTGCCGTGATCGGCCCAGCCGCACACCGCGAAGTCGCCACCGTCGCCGTTGGTGGTACCGCACTTCATCACCCCGCCCAGCCGGCCGGCGTCCACCTCGCGCAGGCCGGTGACCTTGCCGGTCTCGTCCGCCATCAGCCCGAAGAGGCTGTCCAGGTCCCGTTCCGGCTGCCAGAGCAGGGTGGCGCCACCGAAGATCAGCACCGAACGTTTCGCGTCGGCCGGGTCCGCGTACACGGTGCCGAAGCTGCGGTCCAGCTCGATGTCGGCGGCGAAGCCGTCACGCAGGTAGTCCGCGGTGCTCCGGGCCCGGTCGCTGTCGTCCCGGTGCAGCCCGGCCACCTCCGCCGGCGTGCTGAGCCGCGGATCCTTCTGCTGGAGCACCCGCCAACCACCCACGCCGAGCGCCCCCAGCCCGGCCAGCCCGACGACCAGGACGGCGGCGAGGGCGATCCGGCGCCGGCGCGAGCGGCGGCCCGGCTCGGGCTCGTTTGCTGGGTCGCGGCGGCTCAGCTGGATCGGTTCGTCGGTCAGCTCGACGGGATCGGGACCGTCGTCGACCGGCCGCTCGGTCAGGTGCGCGTCGGACATGTCCGCCACCGTACGCGAACAGGAGGTGGCTCACGTCAGGTCTCCGAAAGCGCTCCGTAGACTTTCAGGGTGACCGAGAGACTGGATGCCCGACGCCCCGACGCCCCGACCCTTGCCGGCCAGTACCAGCCCGGCGAGGTAGAGCAGCGACGGTACGAGCAGTGGGTAGCCGCCGGGCACTTCCGGGCGTCGGCGGAGAGCGACAAGCCCCCCTTCACCATCGTCATCCCGCCGCCGAACGTGACCGGTTCGCTGCACATGGGCCACGCGTTCGAGCACACCCTGATGGACGCGCTGAGCCGGCGCAAGCGGATGCAGGGCTACGAGGCGCTCTGGCTGCCCGGCATGGACCACGCCGGCATCGCCACCCAGAACCTGGTCGAGCGGCAACTCGCCGGTGAGGGCCTGTCCCGCCACGACCTGGGCCGGGAGAAGTTCGTCGAGCGGGTCTGGCAGTGGAAGGCCGAGTCCGGCGGCGCGATCCTCGGCCAGATGCGGCGCCTCGGTGACGCGGTCGACTGGGACCGGGAGCGCTTCACCATGGACGAGGGCCTCTCCCGGGCCGTCCAGACCATGTTCAAGAAGCTCTTCGACGACGGCCTGATCTACCGGGCCAACCGGATCATCAACTGGTGCCCGCGCTGCCTCACGGCGCTCTCCGACATCGAGGTGGAGCACACCGACGACGAGGGCGAGCTGATCTCGATCCGCTACAGCGACGAGGTCGTGGTGGCCACCACCCGGGCCGAGACGATGCTCGGCGACACGGCGGTCGCGGTGCACCCGGACGACGAGCGCTACCGGCACCTCATCGGCACCCAGGTGGAGTTGCCGCTCACCGACCGGCGGATCCCGATCGTGGCCGACGAGCACGTCGACCCGAGCTTCGGCACCGGCATGGTCAAGGTGACCCCGGCGCACGACCCGAACGACTTCGAGATCGGCCAGCGGCACGACCTGCCGGCGCTGACGATCATGGACGAGCGGGGCATCATCACCGCGCCCGGCCCGTTCCAGGGCCTGGACCGGTACGAGGCCCGCCCGGCGATCGTCGCCGCGCTGCGCGAGCAGGGCCTGATCGTCGCCGAGAAGCGCCCGTACCTGCACGCGGTCGGGCACTGCTCGCGGTGCAAGACCACGGTCGAGCCGCGGCTGTCGTTGCAGTGGTTCGTCAACACCGCCCCGCTGGCCAAGGCCGCCGGCGACGCGGTGCGCGACGGGCGGGTGGCGATCGAGCCGGCCGAACTGGCCAAGCGCTACTTCGCCTGGGTCGACAACATGCACGACTGGTGCATCTCCCGGCAGCTCTGGTGGGGCCACCGCATCCCGGTCTGGTACGGCCCGGACGGCGAGATCGTCTGCGTCGGCCCTGACGAGCAGCCGCCCACCGGCGAGGGCTGGCGGCAGGACGAGGACGTCCTGGACACCTGGTTCTCCAGCGGGCTGTGGCCGTTCTCCACCCTCGGCTGGCCGGAGCGCACCCCGGACCTGGCCAAGTTCTACCCGACCAGCGTGCTGGTCACCGGCTACGACATCCTCTTCTTCTGGGTCGCCCGGATGATGATGTTCGGCCTCTACGCGATGGACGGCGTGCAGCCGTTCGACGTGGTGGCCCTGCACGGCATGGTCCGCGACGAGCACGGCAAGAAGATGTCGAAGTCCTTCGGCAACGTGGTCGACCCGCTGGACTGGATCGACCGGTTCGGCGCCGACGCCACCCGGTTCACCCTGGCCCGGGGCGCCAACCCCGGCCAGGACGTGCCGGTCAGCGAGGAGTGGTGCCAGGGCTCCCGGAACTTCTGCAACAAGCTCTGGAACGCCACCCGGTTCGCGCTGCTCAACGGCGCGCACACCGACGGGCCGCTGCCGGCCGCGACCGAGCTGTCGACCGTCGACCGGTGGATCCTGTCCCGGCTGGCGCATGTCACCGCCGAGGTGGACGAGCAGTTCGAGGCGTACGAGTTCGCCAAGGTCTGCGACCTGCTCTACCACTTCGCCTGGGACGACGTCTGCGACTGGTACGTGGAGCTGAGCAAGCCGGTGCTCGCCGAGGGCGGGCCGGCCGCCGACGCCACCCGCCGGGTGCTCGGGCACGTGCTGGACCAGCTGCTGCGGCTGCTGCACCCGGTCATCCCGTTCGTCACCGACGAGCTGTGGACCGCGCTCACCGGCGGGGAGACGGTGATGACGGCCACCTGGCCGGCCGCCGACCGTACCCGGATCGACGACGCCGCGGAGAGCGAGGTCGGCACCCTGCAGCGGGTGGTGACCGAGATCCGGCGGTTCCGCTCCGACCAGGGGCTGCGCCCGACGCAGCGGGTGTCGGCCCGGCTGGACGGCCTGGCCGGCGCCGGCATCGCCGCGCACGAGCCGCTGATCCGCTCGCTGGTCCGCCTCGACGCACCCGGCGACGACTTCCAGGCCAGCGCCACCCTCGCCATGCCCGGCGAGGTCAGCGTGGCGTTGGACACCCGGGGGTCGATCGACGTGGCCGCCGAGCGGGCCCGGCTCACCAAGGACCGGGCGGCCGCCGAGAAGGAGGCCGCGCAGGCGCGGGCGAAGCTGGACAACCCGGCGTTCGTCGGCAAGGCCCCCGAGCCGGTGGTCGCCAAGATCCGCGAACGGCTGGCGGTGGCCGAGGCGGACCTGATCCGGATCGACGCCGCGCTGGCGGCGCTGCCCTCGTGAGCGCGAGGAGAGAGCCGCTGTTGCGAGCCCCGCAGTCGCGAACGAAAGGTGGCTCCGCGTGACCGACCGCACCGCATTCGCCGAGGTGGAGGCCGCGCTCAACGCGCGCGGCTTCACCCGGATCCGCTTCGAGCTGGAGAAGATCGAGAGCCTGCTCGACCTGCTCGGCAGCCCGCAGCGGGCGTACCCGTCGATCCACCTCACCGGCACCAACGGCAAGACCTCGACGGCCCGAATGATCGACTCGCTGTTGCGGGCGTTCGGGCTGCACACCGGCCGGTACACCAGCCCGCACCTGGAGACCGTGCGCGAGCGGATCAGCCTGGACGGCGAGCCGGTCAGCGAGGACCGCTTCGTCGCCACGTACCGCGAGATCGCGCCGCTGGCCGAGCTGGTCGACCAGCGGTTCGACGAGCCGCTGACCTACTTCGACCTGACCACCGCGCTGGCGTTCGCCACGTTCGCCGACGCGCCGGTCGACGTCGCCGTGGTGGAGGTCGGGCTCGGCGGCGCCGAGGACGCCACCAACGTGATCCAGGCCGGCGTCGCGGTGATCACCCCGATCGGGCTGGACCACACCGAGTGGCTCGGCGACACGATCGAGGACATCGCGCTGCACAAGGCGGGCATCATCCACCCCGGTGCCACCGTGATCGCCGCGGCCCAGGAGGAGGAGGCGGCCCGCCCGATCCTGGAACGCTGCGCCGAGGTCAACGCCACCGTGGCCCGGGAGGGCGCCGAGTTCGGCGTGCTGCGCCGGGCGGTCGCGGTCGGCGGCCAGGTGCTGACCATCCAGGGCCTGGGCGGGGTGTACGAGGAGATCTTCATCCCGCTGCACGGCGCACACCAGGCGCAGAACGCGGCCGTGGCGCTGGCCGCCGTGGAGGCGTTCCTCGGCGCGGGGGCCCGCCGGCAGTTGGACATCGAGGCGGTCCGGGAGGGCTTCGCCGCGACCAGTTCGCCGGGGCGGCTGGAGAAGGTGCGTACCGCGCCGACGATCCTGCTCGACGGCGCGCACAACCCGCACGGGATGGCCGCCACGGTGACCGCGCTCCAGGAGGAGTTCGCGTTCAGCAAGCTGGTCGGGGTGCTCGCCGTGCTCGGCGACAAGGACGCGGCCAGCCTGCTGGAGCTGCTGGAGCCGGTGCTCGACTCGGTCGTGGTCACCCGCAACAGCTCGCCCCGGGCGATGGCCGTCGAGGAGTTGGCCGAGCTGGCCCGGGAGATCTTCGGGCCGGAGCGGGTGGAGGTCACCGAGGAGTTGCCGGACGCGATCGAGGCCGCGGTCGCCGAGGCCGAGTCCGAGGTGCCGGGCGAGTTGGCCGGGGTGGGCGTGCTGATCACCGGATCGGTGGTGACCGTGGCCGACGCCCGCCGGCTGCTCAAGCGATGACCGGCCCGGCGGAGGACCGGCCGGTGACCGACGGCAACCCGCCGCCGGCCCCGACCGGTGACCGCGAGGCAGCGGCCGGTGGGACGAAGGACGGGGCCGAGGCGGGCGTCCCGGCCGGGCCGGGGGAGCGGCGGTCCGGGCTGCGCAACCCGGTCAAGGCCGTCCGCGGGCTCGGGGCCGGCACGCTCGCGCTGGAGGCGCTGGTGCTGGTGCTCGCCATCCAGCCGATCCGGGTCGTCGGCGGCGACCTGGGCGGCCCGGCCATCGCGGCGATCGTCACCCTGGCGGTGGCCTGCGTGCTGCTCGCCGGTCAGATGAAGCGGCGGTGGGCCTGGCACGCCGGCACGGTCCTGCAGGGCCTGCTGATGCTCGCCGGGCTGCTGCACTGGTCGCTGCTCGTGCTGGGCGTGATGTTCGCCCTGGTGTGGGCGTACGCGCTGCACGTGCGGCGGGTCATCCTCGGCTGAGCGGCCCGCGACGCCGTCCGCGGGTCAGGCGTCGGTGAGGCTGCGCCACTGGGTCAGCGCCACCCCGTGCCCGTCCGGGTCCTTGAAGGCGGCCGCCCACACCTCCAGCCGGCTGCCCCGGTTGACCACCCGGGGGGCGTACGTGAACCGGACCCCGGACCCGCGCAGCCGCTCGTACGCGGCCTGGATGTCGGCGACCTCCAGGTTGACGTGGACCAGCCGGCGACTGATCGGGGCGGCCCCGGTCACCTGGCGCAGCACGAGCCGGGTCGGCCCGGAGACCAGGACGGCGTTGCCGGCGCCCCGGTCGAGCTCGTCGAAGCCCAGCTCCCGGTAGAAGTCGAGGGACCGGTCCAGGTCGGTGACGAGCAGGGTGATCCCGACCCCGCTGATCGGGTTGTCCGCCTCGGCGGGCGGGTCGGCGGGCGGGTCGGCCGCCGGCCCGAAGATGGCCTCGTCCAGTTCCTCGGCGGTGGGGCCGGCCTCCGGTCCCGGCTCGTCCAGCGGTAGGTCGATCGGGTCGAAGCCCTCCTCGGCGGGTGGGCGCGGCGCGGGGGTGGCCCGGCGGGGCAGCGGCCCGCCGGCTGCCATCGGCCCGCCGGCCATTGGCCCGCCGGCCATCGGCCCGCCGGCAAACGACCCGCCGGGAGATGGCTCCACGACCTCGCCCTCGACGACCTTGGGTCCACCGGGACGCTGGTGCACCACCACCGGCTCGCGCTCCTCGCTGCGCAGCACGTCGTCCAGCGGCGGATCCGACGCGTCCCGGAAGTCGTCGCGGAAGTCGTCCCGGAAGTCGTCCTCCGGGTGCCGGCCGGCCCACGGCGGGGCCTCCTGCCCGATCAGCACCTCCTCCACCGGCTCCGGCCCGCCGTACTCGGGCGGCAGGTCGGCGAGGGTGGCGGCACTCTCCGTGTGGGTGGGCACCTCGTCCCAGAGGACCCGGACGTGGCGCTGGTCGTCCAGGGCGACCCGGATCGGCAGGGCCTGGCCGAGCGACGGCCACTTGGCGACCGGCACCCGCGGCTCGATGATCTTCTTCGACCGGGGCGGCAGTCCGGGGGCGTCGATGACCAGTTGCAGTTCGCAGCGGCCGAACGCGTACTGGGTGGGCGGTTCGGAGGCGCTGTGCACGTGCCCCAGCCCGACCACCCAGGTGCGCCCGCCGCCGCGCACCGTGGCCAGGGCGATCGCCAGGACCAGCAGCGCGACGCCGAGCGCGACAATCGCCCAGCTCGTCATGCCCAGCCCGAACAGCGTGATGAAGGTCGCCACGGTGCCCAGCACCACGCCGATCAGTTTCCGTACCGGCGCGATGGTTCGGTTCCCGCCATTCGCCACAGTGGACCTCCCAGGGGTTCCAGGGCCAGGCTAGGCCGGGGCGGCGACCAAGGGAAAGAGCAGCCGCCGTCCCGGCGCCGGGACCGGGTCGCTAGGCTGACCGTACCCAGCCGAAGCCGCATCCGCGCACAGGAGGAACCCAGCGTGTCCAGCAGCAGCCCCGAGGAGCGCAGCCTCGTCCTCATCAAGCCCGACGCGGTCCGCCGCGGTCTGGTGGGCGAGATCCTCGCCCGGTTCGAGCGCAAGGGGCTGCGGATCGACGCGATGGTCTCCCGGACCATGGACGGCGACTTCGCCGACCAGCACTACGCCGAGCACGTGGACAAGCCGTTCTACCCGCCGCTGAAGGCGTTCATGACCGGCGGCCCGCTGGTTGCCCTGGTGCTCTCCGGCGATCAGGTGATCGACGTGGTCCGCGCGATGATCGGCAGCACCGACGGGCGCAAGGCCGCCGCCGGCACCATCCGCGGCGACTTCTCGCTGTCCAACCGGGAGAACCTGGTGCACGCCTCCGACTCGGTGGACAGCGCCAAGCGGGAGATCGCGCTCTGGTTCCCCGAGCTGGGCTGACCTCACCGTCGACGGCCCCGGCCCGCACTGCGGGACCGGGGCCGTCGCGCGTGGTCAGTCCGCGACCAGGGTCAGCTTGTCCGGGTTGCCGATCAGGTAGAGGCCGGTGATCCGGCCGCCGTCGGCGGCCACGGCGAGGGTGTAGCGGGTCCCGTCCGGCCAGCGCAGCAGCAGCCCCGGGGCGCCGTTCAGCTCCACCGGCGCCGCCCCGACGTGCGGCTGGCGGCGGCCGTAGATGCCGGCGAAGAAGCGGGCGATCCGGTCCGACCCGTACACCGGGTTGAGCGCGGCCCGGACCCGACCGCCGCCGTCGCTCCACGCGGTGGCGTCGGCCGCGACCAGATCGGTCAGCCGGGCCAGGTCGCCGTCGCGGGCCGCCGCGAGGAACGCGTCGAGCAGCCTCCGCTGCTCCGCCGGGCCCGCCGTGAAGCGTCGCCGCTCGTCGTGGATCCGGGCCACCGCCCGGTGGTGTAGTTGCCGGCAGTGCGCCTCCGACCGGTCCAGCAGGTCGGCGATCTCGGTGTACGGCAGCGCGAACGCGGTGTGCAGCACGTACACCGCGCGTTCCGGTGGGGTGAGCCGTTCCATCAGGTGCAGCAGCGCGGTGGAGAGCGTCTCGCGCTGCTCCACGGTGTCCAGCGGCCCGAACGGCGACGGGTCGGTGGGCACCGGCTCCGGCAGCCACGGCCCGACGTACGTCTCCCGGGCGGCCTGCCGTGCGCGCAGCCGGTCCAGCGCCAGCCGGGTCACCACCCGGGACAGGTACCGGCGCGGTTCGGCGACCGCCGCCCGGTCCACGTCCAGCCAGCGCAGGTAGGCCTCCTGGAGCACGTCCTCGGCGTCGTGCAGGCTGCCCAGCATCCGGTAGGCGAGCCCGAGCAGCATCGGCCGGTGCGCGGTGAGCGCACCGGCCGCCTGCGCTGCCCCGGATCGGGTCACACCTCGAGGGGCGGCTGGGTCTGGCTGGTCACGGAGATCCGGTTCCACACGTTGATTGTGGCGATCGCGACGACCAGGTCGGCGAGTTCCTTCTCCGACCACACCTTCGCCGCGGCGTCCCACACGTCGTCCGGCACGCCGTGGTCGCCGAGGCGGGTGACCGCGTCGGTCAGTGCCAGGGCGGTGCGCTCCCGCTCGTCGAAGAACGGCGCCTCCCGCCAGGCCGCCACCGCGAAGAGCCGGCGGGTGTCCTCGCCGGCCGCGAGCGCGTCCCGGCTGTGCATGTCCACGCAGAACGAGCAGCCGTTGAGCATCGACGCGCGCAGCTTCACCAGCTCCAGCACGGTGTGGTCCACGTTCGCCTGGACGTACTTCTCCAGCCCGAGCACGGCCCGGTACGCCTCCGGCACCGCCGCCGCCATGTTGATCCGACTCATCTCGGCCTCCTTCGGTTCGGCTTTCCGCCCGTACGACGGGTGGCGGGGGTGCCGGCGTGACAGGGCGGTCCTGTGACGGTGGTCATGTCGACGAGTGGTCAGCCCTGGTTCTCCCGCCGGCCATCCGGACCGCCGGTCCGGCTCACCTCGCCCCGGTAGACCCACGGGTACCGATTCCGACGGAGGGGACCGATGACTTCTCTCGACCGACGTACCCTGTTGCGCGCCGGCCTGCTGACCGGCGCCGGGCTGGCCGGCGGTGGCCTGCTCGGCGGCGCCCGGGCCGGTGCGGCGCCGGCCTTCCACCCGGCCGGCCGCCCGGTGCTCACCCACGGCGTGCAGAGCGGGGAGGTGACCGCCGACTCGGCGCTGGTGTGGACCCGCGCCGACCGCCCCGGGCGGATGCTCGTGGAGGTGAGCCGCCGGCCGGACCTGCGTGGCGCCCGGCTCGTGCGAGGGCCGGTGGTGGACCCGTCGACCGACGGCACCGGCCGGCTGCGGCTGCGCGGATTGCCCGCCGGGGAGCGGCTGCACTACCGGGTGAGCGTGGAGAGCCTCGACCGGCACGGGGTGTGCGGCGAGCCGCTGGTCGGCTCGTTCCGGACCGCGCCCGGCCGGCAGGAGCGCCGCGACGTGCGGTTCGTCTGGACCGGCGACATCGTCGGCCAGGGTTGGGGGATCAGCCCGGACTTCGACGGCATGGCGATCTTCCGGTCGATGCGGGCGTGCCGCCCGGACTTCTTCCTGTGCAGCGGGGACACCGTCTACGCCGACGGACCGCTCGTCGAGAGCGTCCCGCTGCCCGACGGGCGGATCTGGCGCAACCTGGTCACCCCGGCGAAGAGCAAGGTCGCCGAGACGCTCGCCGAGTACCGCGGGCAGTTCGCGTACAACCTGCTCGACGACCACCTGCGGGCGTTCGCCGCCGAGGTGCCGCAGGTCAACCAGTGGGACGACCACGAGGTGTTGAACAACTGGTACCCGGGGGAGATCCTCGCCGACGACCGGTACACCGAGAAGCGGGTGGACGTGCTCGCCGCCCGGGCCCGGCAGGCGTTCCACGAGTGGCTGCCGGCGCCCGCCGAGGGCCCGCTCTACCGCCGCCTGTCGTACGGGCCGCTGCTGGACGTCTTCGTGCTCGACATGCGGACGTACAAGGACCCGAACGACGGCAACACCTACGCCGACCCGGCGCGCGGACTGCTCGGCCGGGAGCAGCGGGAGTGGCTGATCCGGGAACTGACCCGGTCCCGGGCGACCTGGAAGGTGATCGCCAACGACCTGCCGCTCGGCCTCGTCGTGCCGGACGGACCCGGGGCGCAGGAGGGCGTGGCGCAGGGCGACCCGGGCGCACCGGCCGGCCGCGAGGTGGAGTTCGCCGAGGTGCTGCGGGCCGTGCACCGGGCCGGGGTGACCGGCGTCGTCTTCCTCACCGCCGACGTGCACTACACCGCCGCCCACCACTACGACCCGGCGCGGGCGGCGTTCGGGGACTTCACCCCGTTCTGGGAGTTCGTCTCCGGGCCGGCGCACGCCGGCGCGTTCGGCCCGAACGCCCTGGACGGCACCTTCGGCCCGCAGGCGGTCTTCGTGCACGCCCCGCCGCGGGCGAACACCTCACCCGCCGAGGGCTTCCAGCACTTCGGCGAGGTCGCCATCGACGGCGCGACCGGTGACCTCACGGTGCACCTGCGCGACCGCGACGGCGCCTCCCTCTGGACCACCACCCTCCCCGCCCCCTGACCCCCCGGCCCCCGGGCCGCCACTGGTTGATCATGACGTGGATCACCAACCTCATGATCAACCGGACGGGCCCGGGGGCGGGGCTCAGAGGGTGTCCAGGGAGGCGCGGCGGCGGGACTCGGCCTCGAAGACCTTGAGGAGGACGGCGGCGAGGACCGCGTAAC
Organism: Micromonospora sp. NPDC049836; assembly: GCF_044465125.1. Classification (NCBI taxonomy): domain Bacteria; kingdom Bacillati; phylum Actinomycetota; class Actinomycetes; order Micromonosporales; family Micromonosporaceae; genus Micromonospora; species Micromonospora sp. NPDC049836. The sequence goes on along the minus strand of NZ_JBITLH010000003.1, from coordinate 793,216 downwards.
CGAGGCCGACGGCGGCCTCGGCGGCCAGGGCCGGGACGGCCGCCCGGAACGGCTCGCCGGCGGCCAGGTGCCGGGCGGCCCGGGCGGCGTGGGTGATCGGCAGCGCGTCACCCACCACGCGCATCCAGCCGGGCAGCCCGGCGGCGGGCACGTTCACGCCGGTGAGCAGGAGCAGCAGCGCCACCGACACGTTCGAGACCACCCAGACGTCCCGGAACCGCAGACCCAGCGCGCCCAGGGTGAGCCCGAAGAACCCGCAGGCCAGCGCCGCCAGTGCGAGGGCCAGCAGGAGCCCCGGCAGGGCCCGCACCGGCACCCGTAACCCGAGCAGCAGCGCACCCACCGTCAGCGTGCTGGCCGCGATGAGCAGCCCGTTGCCGGCGTACGGGAGGACCCGACCGAGGAAGACGGCGGTGCGGCTGCGCGGGGAGAGCAGCACGTGCCCCAGGGTGCCGAAGCGCCGCTCGTTGGCCACCGCCATGGTGCCGCCGAAGACGCAGGAGAGCGAGGCGGCGAGCACCGCGTTGCCGACGATGTAGAACCGGTCGTCGGCGACGCCCAACTGCCGGCCCAGGTAGGCGAAGAAGAGCAGTTGGAAGATCGGACCGACCAGCAGCGAGCCGATGAACATCGCCGGGGTGGTCCAGTTGAACAGGGCCCGGTAGGCGATCACGCCGCCGGTGCCGATCAGCCGGAAGAGTGCCATCGTCGTCCCCCTCAGGCCAGCGCGAGGGTCGCCGCGGCGCGGGCCCGTCGCTCCACGTACGTCATCATCACGGCCCCGACGGCCAGGCAGCCGAGGCTGATCGCCAGGCAGACGCCCAGCGACGGCCAGACCGGGCCGCCGACGGCCGCCTCGTGCACCGCGCGGGCGCCCCAGGTGGTGGGGAGCACCGCGGCGACCGGGCCGGTCCAACCGGGCAGCACGGTGAGCGGCACCAGCATCCCGGAGACCAGCCAGATCGGATATTCGAGCGTGTTGGTCAACGCGTTGGCGTTGCGCATCAGCACGAAGGTGGAGGCGAGCAGCATGCCGAACATGCCCAGGCCGAGCACGCAGCCGGGGACCGCGACCAGAAAGAGCAGCGGGTGCGCGAAATCGAGCGGCACGCCGTAGAGCAGCCGGCCCCAGAGCAGGGTGGCGAGCATGGCGTACGTGCCGGTGACCGCGGTGGCCAGCGTGATCGGCAGGATCATCAACGCCGGCGGGCGGGGCGCCAACATGATCATTTCCAGGGTGCCCTGCCAGCGCTGGTTCTGGATGGCGCCGCCGGAGCCGAAGAGCACCGACGACCAGACCCCCATCAGCCCGGCGCCCACCGCCGCCTCCAGCAGCCGGCCCGGCTCGCCGCCGGCCCGGAACAGGTAGACCGCCAGGGTGGCCTGCACCACCGGCACGATCAACGCCGTGGCGATCTCGAACGGGGAGCGGGTGAGCTGCTTGGTGTGCAGCAGCAGGCCCACCTCGATCATGCGCAGCACCCTCACGCCGGCACCGCCTCGACCGGCGCGGCCGGCGCGCCGACCCGGTTGACGATCGTCACGTACGCGTCCTCCAGCGTCGGCTGGCGGGCGGTGACCCGGCCCAGCCGGACTCCGTCCAGCTCGCGCAGCACGGCCGCCTGCACGTCCACCCCCGCGTCGGACTGCACGGTCAGCACCTGTGCCGCGCCGGTGACCGCCACGCTCGCCTCCCGCACCCCGGGCAGGGCGTGGATCGCCGCGAGCTGCGCGTCCGCCACCCCGTACGCCTCGACCTCCAGCACCTGCCGGCCGTCGGCGTGGTGCCGCAGCTCGGCCGGGGTGCCCAGGGCCTGGATGGTGCCGTTGGCGATCACCGCGATCCGGTCGCAGAGCTCGTCCGCCTCCGCCATGTAGTGCGTGGTCAGCAGCACGGTGGTGCCGGTGGCGGCCAGCTCGGCGACGGTCCGGCGCAGCTCCCGGGCGGCCACCGGGTCCACCCCGATCGACGGCTCGTCGAGGAAGAGCACCCGCGGCCGGTGCAGCAGGCCCCGGGCGATGTGCAGCCGCTGCCGCATCCCCCGGGAATAGCCCTCCACCCGCTCGTGCTCCCGGCCGGCCAGCCGGACCAGCTCCAGCAGTTCGGCGATGCGCCGCTGCTGCTCCCGTCCCGGCACGCCGTACAGCTCCGCGAAGTAGCGCAGGTTGTCCCGGGCGGAGAGCCGGTCGTACAGGCCCCGGTCGCCGCCGAAGACGTAGCCGATCCGGCGGCGTACCTCCCGGGTCTGGGTGACCACGTCGTGGCCGCACACCCGGGCGGTGCCGGCGGTCGGGATCAGCAGCGTGTTCAGCAGCTTGATGGTGGTGGTCTTGCCGGCGCCGTTCGGTCCGAGCAGGCCGAACAGCTCCCCGTTGCCGACCGTCAGGTCGACGCCGCGGACCGCCTCCACCTCCCGGCGCTGTGGTCGCAGCCAGCCCGTGCGGCTGCGGTAGGTGCGGCGCAACCCGGCCGCCTCGATCGCGTACTCGCTCATGCCGGCGAATCTAGGGACCGCGGGCGGGGCGGGGAAACGAATTCGGTGCCGGCCGAATCCTCAGGCGGAGGCGGCTGCCGAACCCGCACCGATCAGCGTGACCAGGGCCACGCCGGCCGGCTCCAGCCCGTACAGGACGCGGCGGCCGACCCGGCGGCGGTGCACCACCCCGGCGCTGAGCAGCGCCGCGAGGTGTTCCGAGACGGTGCTCGGGGCCAGGCCGAGGGTGGCGGCCAGCCCGGCCGTGGTGCCCGGCCGGGACAGCGCCCGCAGCACCTGGGCCCGGCCCCGGCCGACCAGCACCGCCAGCCGGTCGGCCCCCGGGGACTCCGGCGCGCGGGCGTCGGCCGGCCGGTCCGCCAGCAGCACCGCGCCGCGCGCCTGGTAGGAGACCGCGATGACCTCGGGATGGTCGGTGGAGTGGGTGAGCGCGCCCCGCGAGAAGATCAGCGGGATCAGCAGCAGCCGCTGGTCGACCGCCCGGAAGCTCCACTCCGACGGCTTGACCAGGCTGAGCACCGGCCGGTCCCAGCGGACCCGCTCGTGCAGGTCGGCCAGGAGCGCGTCGGGCCCGTCGGCGGCGAGGGCCCGCGCCCGGTGCAGCACCTCCTCGTCGAGGGCCACCCGCATCGCCGGCCACCAGGGGGCGATCGCCGCGTCCCAGTACGCCTGGATGCCGTCGGCCAGCCGGTCCAGCGCGCCCTGCCGGTCGGTGACGAACGGGCGCAGCCAGTCCGGCAGGTCACCGGGGTCGTGGTAGCGGGGGATCTGCTCGGCGATCACCTCGGCCGGGGTGGCCCGCAGCGCGGCCAGCTCCTCCTCGATGGTCGGGCTGGCGCCCGGTGGCACCGGACCGAGGAAGTCCGGATACCACGGCCCGGTCCGGGTGTAGAGCAGCGCGGGCGCGGTCGCGGGCCGCTCGGCGAGCACCCGCCGGGCGTGCCGGGCCCAGCCGGTGTACGGCCAGGGCGCCTCGTCCCGGTAGCGCTGCAGGAGGTAGAGGCTGCACTTGGCCTCCCAGAGCGGGCTGGTGGCGATCCGGGTGCGGGCCAGGGTGGGCTCGTCCAGCTCGATCCGGATCACGCCGGCAGCCTAGCCGGGCGGTCGAGTACGCTGGACGGCACACAGGCGACGACCCGGCCATCACCGGCGAGCCTCCGGAAGAACAGCCGGGTGACCGGCCCAGTAGAACCGGACGGGACCGGCCCGTCACAGCCGGCCAACGAGCGGGCGGTCGCACCTCGGCCGCCAAGCGGGGTGGTACCGCGGGCCCGGCCCGGGGCGCCGGTCACGGCGTACCGGATCAGGCTCGTCCTCGCAGACCCACGGACCGTGAGCTGCTGAGGAGAGAGCGACCCCGATGGCCTATCCGTTGCACGACCCGACCGCCGCCGGCGTCCCGGCGAGCCCGGACCTGCCCGCGGTCGAGCGCCGGGTCCTGGAGCACTGGACGGCCGACAAGACCTTCGAGGCCAGCGTCGAGGCCAGGCCGACCGGCGACGACGGTAAGAACGAGTACGTCTTCTACGACGGCCCGCCGTTCGCCAACGGCCTGCCGCACTACGGCCACCTCTTCACCGGGTACGTGAAGGACGTGGTGCCGCGCTACCAGACCATGCGCGGCAAGCACGTCGAGCGCCGGTTCGGCTGGGACTGCCACGGGCTGCCCGCCGAGGTGGTGGCCGAGAAGCAGCTCGGCATCACCTCCAAGGCGGAGATCCTCGACCTGGGCGTGGCCCGGTTCAACGACGCCTGCCGCACCTCGGTGCTGGAATTCACCCAGGACTGGGAGCGGTACGTCAACCGGCAGGCCCGCTGGGTCGACTTCACCAACGACTACAAGACCCTCGACCTGGACTACATGGAAAGCGTCATGTGGGCCTTCAGGACCCTGCACGACAAGGGTCTGGTCTACGAGGGCTTCCGGGTGCTGGCGTACTGCTGGCGGTGCGAGACGCCGCTGTCGAACACCGAGACCCGGATGGACGACGTCTACAAGGACCGGCACGACCCCACCCTGACGGTCTGGTTCGGGCTGACCCCGGACGAGTCCGCGCCGGAACTCGTGCGCGGCCCGGTCCGGCTCGGCGTCTGGACCACCACGCCGTGGACCCTGCCGTCCAACCTGGCGCTCGCCGTCGGCCCGGACATCGAGTACGCGGTGCTGGAGCACCGGGGTTCCGCCGACCGCGAAGGCAGCGGCGACCGCTTCGTGGTCGGCGCCGCCCGGCTCGGCGCGTACGCCAAGGAGCTGGAGGGGTACGAGCAGGTCGGCACCGTGTCCGGCCGGGACCTGGTCGGGCGCCGGTACCGCCCGCTCTACGACTTCCTGGTCGAGCGGGCCGGCGAGAACGCCTACCAGGTGCTCGGCGCGGACTTCGTCACCACCGAGGACGGCACCGGGATCGTGCACCTGGCCCCGGCCTTCGGCGAGGACGACCAGAACACCTGCAACGCGGCCGGCATCCCGACCATCGTCACGGTGGACGACCACACCCGGTTCACCGCACTGGTCCCGCCCTACCAGGGCGAGCAGGTCTTCGACGTGAACAAGCCGGTGATCCGGGAGCTGAAGGAGCGGGGGGTGGTGCTCAAGCAGGACACCTACACCCACTCGTACCCGCACTGCTGGCGCTGCGACACCCCGCTGGTCTACAAGGCGGTCTCCTCCTGGTTCGTCGCGGTCACCCGGTTCAAGGACCGGATGGTCGAGCTGAACCAGCAGATCAACTGGACGCCGGGGCACATCAAGGACGGCTCGTTCGGCAAGTGGCTGGCCAACGCCCGGGACTGGTCGATCAGCCGGAACCGGTTCTGGGGCTCGCCGATCCCGGTGTGGAAGTCCGACGACCCGAACTACCCGCGGGTGGACGTGTACGGCTCGCTGGCCGACATCGAGCGGGACTTCGGGGTACGCCTGACCGACCTGCACCGGCCGGCGGTGGACGAGCTGGTCCGGGCCAACCCGGACGACCCGACCGGCAGGTCGATGATGCGCCGGGTGCCGGAGGTGCTGGACTGCTGGTTCGAGTCCGGCTCGATGCCGTTCGCCCAGGTGCACTACCCGTTCGAGAACCGGGAGTGGTTCGAGCACCACTACCCGGGCGACTTCATCGTCGAGTACATCGGACAGACCCGCGGCTGGTTCTACACCATGCACGTGCTGGCCACCGCGCTGTTCGACCGGCCGGCGTTCCGCAACTGCCTCAGCCACGGCATCCTGCTCGGCTCGGACGGGCGCAAGATGTCCAAGAGCCTGCGCAACTACCCGGACGTCTACCACGTCTTCGACTCGTACGGGTCGGACGCGATGCGCTGGATGCTGATGTCCTCGCCGGTGCTGCGCGGCGGCGACATGGCGGTGACCGAGACGCTGATCCGGGACGCGGTGCGGCAGGTGCTGCTGCCGCTCTGGAACGTCTGGTACTTCTTCTCGCTCTACGCCAACGCCGACGGGTACCAGGCGCGGCGGCGCACCGACTCCACCCACCTGCTCGACCGGTACGTGCTGGCGAAGACGAACGAGCTGGTGGCGACCGTCGGCGCGCAGCTGGACGCGTACGACATCTCCGGCGCGTGCGGCACCGTCCGGTCCTACCTGGACGCGCTGACCAACTGGTACGTGCGCCGCTCCCGGGACCGCTTCTGGGCCGGCGACGCGGACGCGTTCGACACGCTCTGGACGGTGCTGGAGACGCTCTGCCGGGTGGTGGCGCCGCTGGCGCCGTTGACCGCGGAGGAGATCTGGCGGGGCCTGACCGGTGAGCGGTCGGTGCACCTGACCGACTGGCCGTCGGCGGAGGAGTTCCCGGCCGACCACGAGCTGGTCGCCGCCATGGACAACGTGCGGGCGGTCGCCTCGGCGGCGCTGTCGCTGCGCAAGGCCAAGGGCCTGCGGGTGCGGCTGCCGCTGTCGACGCTGACCGTGGCCGCCCCGGTCGCGGCCCAGCTGCGGCCCTTCGCCGACCTGGTCGCCGACGAGGTCAACGTCAAGGAGGTCGTCTTCTCCGACGAGGTGTCCGCGTACTGCCAGCAGGTGCTGACCGTGGTGCCCCGGGCGCTCGGGCCGCGGGTCGGCAAGGCGGTCCAGCAGGTGATCAAGGCGGTCAAGGCGGGGGAGTGGGAGCTGGTCGACGGCGCCCCGGTCGCCGCCGGGGTCACCCTGGCCGAGGGCGAGTACGAGCTGCGCCTGGTCGCCGCCGACGCGGAGCACTCCGCGCCGCTGCCCGGCGGCGAGGGCGTGGTGGTGCTGGACACCGAGGTCACCCCGGAGCTGGCCGCCGAAGGGCTGGCCCGGGACGTGGTCCGGGTGGTGCAGCAGGCCCGCCGGGACGCCGACCTGGACGTCTCGGACCGGATCGCGGTGGCGGTCTCGGCGTCGGAGGAGGTGCGCGCCGCGGTGGCCGCGTACACCGACTTCGTGGCCCGGGAGGTGCTGGCCGACACGATCGACTTCGCCGAGGGCGTCGAGGGCTTCCCCGGCGAGGTCGGCGAGGGCGAGCGGGTGACGGTCGCGGTCCGGCGGGTCTGAGGTGCGCGGCGGGGGCCCACCCAGCCGGATCCGGCGCAGGAGGGGCCCCCGCCCGGCACCCGCCCCGGCGGGTGGACTGCCGGCCACCCCATCGGTCGCAGGTGGTGGCGTCCGCTACCGTGACAGCGCCTGCTTCACGTTCGAACGCCGGAGGACCCGTGCCCCTGCTCTACACCATCGGCAAGCTCACCGTGGCGCCCACGGTGCGGCTGGCCTTCCGCCCCCACGTGGAGGGTTTGGAGCACATCCCGCCGACCGGCGGCGCGATCTTCGCGGGCAACCACCTCTCCGTCGCCGACGAGTTGCTGCTCGGCACGGTGGTGCCCCGGCACCTGGCCTTCTGGGCCAAGTCGGAGTATTTCAACGGCACCGGCGTGAAGGGGACCTTCTCCAAGTTCGTGCTCACCGGGCTGGGCGCCATCCCGGTCGAGCGGGCCGGCGGCCGGGCCGCGCTGTCCGCGTTCGACGCCGCCATCCCGGTGCTCAAGGCCGGTGACCTGGTCGCCGTCTACCCGGAGGGGACCCGCTCGCCGGACGGGCGGCTCTACCGGGGGCGGACCGGCACGGCCCGGCTCGCGCTGGCCGCCGGGGTGCCGGTCATCCCGGTCGGCGTGATCGGCACCGACAAGGCCCAGCCCATCGGGACGCGCATCCCCCGGCCAGGCAGAGCCAAGATCACCATCAAGTTCGGCAAGCCGCTGGACTTCACCGGCCGGTCCGACGACCGGACGTCGCTGCGCCAGATGACCGACGAGCTGATGGCCGAGATCCAGAAGCTCACCGGCCAGGAGTACGTCCCGCGCTACGCGCCCCGGCGCGCCGAACCCACCGCCGACCCCACCGCCTGACCGGCGGCCCGCCCCCGGCGGGTGCCGGCCGGCCGGTGCCGGCCGGCCGGTGCCGGTCAGGACTGCTTCGGGGTCACCACCTGCTGGCGCAGGGTGTCCAGCAGGCGGGCGCTGTCGTCGACGGAGAGCCGGGTGAAGACGCCGGTGGCCAGGCTGCCGTGGTCGACGGAGGTGCACACCACCACCGCCTCGCCGTCGTCGCGGCCCACCGCGCAGCGTTCGTACCGGCCCCGGACCCCGGTGTCGACCGGCTCGGCGGCGTCCAGCGCGTACCGCTCGCGGAGCCGGGCGATCTCGGCGTCCGCGTCCGACTCCGGGGTCAGCCGGAACCCGGTGCCGCCGAAGAGGATCACCCGCTTGCCGTCGTTCGTGCTGTAGATGCCGGCGAAGGTGTCCTCGGCGAACAGGTGCGCCTGGCGTACCTCGGTCTTGAGTTTCCGGGCGGTGGCCACGCTGCGCTGGTCCTCGCGCAGCCGCAATCCGGTCATTCGGTCGGGCAGCGTGGCGCTGGCGGGGTACTGCTCGGACATCGGCTGGGCCCACCAGAGCGGCACGCCGCAGCAGCAGGCCACGGTGAGCAGCAGCACCCACGGCCAGCGCCGCCGGCGGCGGACCGGCACCGGCACGTACCCCTTGGGTGGCCGCCAGTCGGGCGGCGGGGCCACCGGCGGGGGCGGGTTCCGGCGGCGGCGCTGCTTCGGCGCCGGCACGGGCGGCGCCGGCCGGGGCGGGGAGACCGGCACCGGCGGCGCGGCCGGGCGGGCGACGACCGGCGGGTGCGCCACCGGCGGGTGCGCCACCGGCGGGAGCGCCACCGGCGGTGGGCCGACCGGCGCCGGGTACGGCAGCGTGTGCGGGGGCGGCGGATAGTGCAGCGTCGGCGGCAGGGCCGGGAAATCGACCGAGTGCAGGTCCCAGCCGGTGGTGTCCACGCCCTCCCACGGGTCGACCGGGACCTGGTGCTCCGGCGCCGGGGGTGGCAGGGGGGTGGGCTCGGCGGACTCGCCCCAGGCACGCCGGCGCGGCGGCGGGGGCGGGACCGGCGCGGAACCGCTCCAGCGGGGCGCGGCCGGTTCGGCGGCGGTCTCCACCCGGGTCGGGTCGGGCTGACCGGCGACCCGGGTCGGGTCGGGTCGCCCGGCTGGCTCCGCCGGCTCGGATGCGGCGGTCCGGGGATCCAGGTCGCCCGGGCCGGTTGTGGGCGCGTCCGCGGGGCCGCTCGGGTCCGTCCGGTCGGGTGCGTCGGTCGGCTCGGGCGCGGCGGTCCGGGGCTCCGCGTCACCCGGGTCCGGTGCGTCGGCCGGCTCGGGCCCGGCGGTCCGGGGCTCCGCGTCACCCGGGTCCGGTGCGTCGGCCGGCTCGGGCCCGGCGGTCCGGGGGTCCGCGTCACCGGGGTCCGGTGCGTCGGTCGGCTCGGGTCGGTCGCTGGGGTCGGGTGCGTCCGGCTGCTGGTCACCGTCGTGACCGGCCGGGCTCGCCGGTGGGGTGCCGACCGGGCCGACGCCGGTCGTGGGCGGCGGGTCGGCCGAATCCGGCGCGAGGTGGTCCGGGGCGTCCGCGCCGCCCTGGTCGGCCGGCGCCGGCGGTACGGGGGAGCGGGCCGGCTCGTCGGTGCCCGGCTCCCGGCTCGTGGCCGGGCTGCCCCCGTCGGCCGGCCGGTCCGCCCCCGGCTGCGGCTGCGACATCGCGGCTATCTCCTCTCGCGCCCGCTGCGAGGTTAGTACCGCCGCGCCACCGCCGCCGAATCCGCCGCCTCGGCCGCTCCGGGTCCTGCGGTGCGCCGTGGTGACCGGGGGAGCACCGCGTACCCTTGGGCATCATGAGTGCCCCGTCCACGACGCCGCGCCCGGTCGCGGCCAATTCTGGCGACGGCTCCGGCGCCGCGGCCCCGGCGCCGCGCGGCGACCTGGGGTTGTCGGTCTGGCCCCGGCTGGAGCCGCTGCTGCCCCAGGTGACCAAGCCCATCCAGTACGTCGGCGGTGAGCTGGGCGCGGTGGTCAAGGACTGGGACGCGGCGACCGTCCGGTGGGCGCTGATGTACCCCGACGCGTACGAGGTGGGCCTGCCCAACCAGGGCGTGCAGATCCTCTACGAGGTCCTCAACGAGCTGCCCGACGTGCTCGCCGAGCGGACCTACGCGGTCTGGCCGGACCTGGAGAAGCTGATGCGCGCCCACGGCGTGCCGCAGTTCACCGTCGACGCGCACCGGTCGGTGCGCGACTTCGACGTGTTCGGCGTCTCCTTCTCCACCGAGCTGGGCTACACCAACCTGCTCACCGCGATCGACCTGGCCGGCGTCCCGCTGCTCGCCGCCGACCGCACCGACGCCGACCCGGTGATCGTGGCCGGCGGGCACGCCGCGTTCAACCCGGAGCCGATCGCCGACTTCGTCGACGCCGCGGTGCTCGGCGACGGCGAGGAGGCGGTGCTGGAGATCACCGCGATCGTCCGGGACTGGAAGGCCGAGGGCTGCCCCGGCGGGCGCGACGAGCTGCTGCTGCGGCTGGCCCGCACCGAGAGCGTCTACGTGCCGCGCTTCTACGACGTGGACTACCTGCCGGACGGGCGGATCCAGCGGGTCGTGCCGAACCGCCCGGACGTGCCGTTCCGGGTGCACAAGCGCACGACGATGGACCTGGACGCCTGGCCGTACCCGAAGAAGCCGCTGGTGCCGCTGGCCGAGACGGTCCACGAGCGGTACGCGGTGGAGATCTTCCGGGGTTGCACCCGGGGCTGCCGGTTCTGCCAGGCCGGCATGATCACCCGCCCGGTGCGGGAGCGCTCGATCACCACGGTCGGCCAGATGGTGCAGCAGGGTCTGGAGTTCTCCGGCTTCCACGAGGTGGGCCTGCTCTCGCTGTCGTCGGCCGACCACTCCGAGATCGGCGACATGTGCTCCGGCCTGGCCGAGCAGTACGCGGGCACCAACGTCTCGCTGTCGCTGCCGTCGACCCGGGTGGACGCCTTCAACATCGACCTGGCCCAGGAGCTGTCCCGCAACGGCCGGCGGACCGGTCTGACCTTCGCCCCCGAGGGCGGGTCGGAGCGGATCCGCCAGGTGATCAACAAGATGGTGTCGAAGGAAGACCTCATCCGCACCGTGGTCACCGCGTACACCAACGGTTGGCGGCAGGTGAAGCTCTACTTCATGTGCGGCCTGCCCACCGAGACCGACGAGGACGTCCTCGAGATCGCCGACATGGCGCACGAGGTGATCCGGGCCGGCCGGGCGGCGACCGGGTCGAAGGACATCCGCTGCACGGTCTCCATCGGCGGGTTCGTGCCGAAGCCGCACACCCCGTTCCAGTGGGCCGCCATGGAGCGGCCGGAGGTCATCGACGGCCGGCTGCGGCTGCTCAAGCAGGCCATCAACAGTGACCGCTCGCTGGGCCGGGCGATCGGCTTCCGCTACCACGACGGCGAGCCGTCGCTCATCGAGGGCCTGCTGTCCCGGGGCGACCGCCGGGTCGGCGCGGTGATCCGCAAGGTCTGGGAGAACGGCGGCCGGTTCGACGGCTGGAGCGAGCACTTCTCCTACCAGCGCTGGGTGGAGGCGGCCGCCGAGGTGCTGCCGGCGTACGGCGTCGACCTGGACTGGTACACCACCCGGGAGCGCGAGGAGTTGGAGGTCCTGCCCTGGGACCACCTCGACTCCGGCCTGGACAAGGACTGGCTCTGGCAGGACTGGCAGGACTCCCGCTCCGGGTACGAGCAGGACGACTGCCGGTGGACGCCGTGCTTCGACTGCGGCGTCTGCCCGTCCATGGACACCGAGATCCAGATCGGCCCCACCGGCCGGAAGCTGCTGCCGCTGACCCCGGTCAACGGCCTGAAGCTGCCCAGCGGCGCCGCGCGGTAACGCGGCCGACGCGCAGCGGAGCGCGGGAACCCCTCGGGGTCCCGCGCTCCGGTGCATTTCGGGACGCTCGACCGGGTCGATGTCCCGTAACGCGGGGTGGGGGTGCCTCGACTGGCCGTCACTCGATACGCTGCGTCCGTATTGGACCGACCGTGGTCGGCAGCGGGGAGGCAGCAGCCATGGGTGACATCAAGCCGCCGGACACCGGCGATCTGCACGTCAGCGTCGAGGACCTGGACGCCGCGGCGGCGTACGTCGAGCGTTTGAAGCAGTACATCGACGACACGATCAGCTACGAGATGGAACGCATCAAGGAGCGGATGAAGGGCGACAGCAACAACGCCCAGACCGTCCCGAACGGCACCCCGTTCGGCGCGTACGAGGACGCGCGGATGCAGTGGCAGGCGCTGACCCGGTCGACGGCCAACATGGAGGCCCACCTCAAGGGGCTCTCCACCAAGCTCGCCGGGCTCAAGCAGGGCACCGAGGACATCGCCAAGGCGTTCCGCGACGTCGAGGCGCGCAACGCCGCCAACGGCAAGCAGATCGAGCGCCTGTTGGAGTCGGCAGCGCCGCCGCCGAGCACGGGCGACCAGCCCACCTACCCGTACACGGCCTGAGGGGGAGACGGTCATGGCAGGAACCTGGGAGCAGTGCGTCCGCGAGGTGACGCTCTCGGCCGACCCGGAGACGGTCGGCTCGGTCAGTGTGGGCTGGAACAGCCTCTCCACCGGGCTGGGCTACCTGCGGGACGCGCTGGTCGGCCGCTCCTTCGTCGGTCCGATCGCGTCCGGCCAGGAGCGCCCGCACACCGGTGGCCTGCCCGCCCTGCTGGCCGGCTGGAAGGGCAGCGGCGGCGACGCGTACCGCGACCACCTGGCGGAGATCGGCAAGGACATCGAGCAACTGATCACCCACGCCGCCAACGTCAGCGGGGCGCTGTCCCGGATCGAGGGCGACATCCGCAAGTCGGTCGCCAGCATCCCCATCCCGCTGATGGACAACTTCGGGTGGAACGAGTGGAGCCTGCCCAACGGCACCGAGCTCGACGACGCCCGGGACGGCGAGAGCTCGTCGGGTTTCCTCGCCGCGCTGCGCAAGGACTACCAGAGCAACCCAGCCTCGTACGCCGACGGCGCGTTCCGCGACAAGGCCGACGACCTCGAGGCGACCATGAAGATCGACGGCAACGCGGAGGACCACAAGCGCGGCGGCTGGTGGGACACCAAGTCGCACCTGGACAACTGGTACAACGACAACCAGAAGGCGGCGGCCAGCGCGATGTCGCCGCTGCCCACCGCGGTGGAGACCGAACGGCCCCGGCTGGTCGTGCCGAGGCCGGACGCCGGTGACGTGGCCGACGGTTACACGCCGGACAAGCAGACCCCGTCCTCCGTGAACATTCCGGGCGGCGGTGGCGGGGGCGGAGGTGGCGGCGGCGGCTTCGGCGGCGGCGGTCCCTCCGTCGGCAGCATCGGCGGTGGCGGTGGCGGCGGTTCGTTCGGCGGCGGCGGTGGCGTCGGATCCATCGGGTCGCCCCCCACCGGTGGCGGCCACTCCGGTGGCGTGGGGACCATCGGCTCGCCGTCCACCGGCGCTCCGGGCACCGGCGGTCATCAGTACGGCACCGGCCTGGCCGGTGCGGCCGCACCGACGGTCGGCACCGGGACCGGCCTGGGTGGTGGCCTCGGATCGGCCGGCCTCGGCGGCGCGGGCGGCCTCGGCGGTGGCGTCGGCGGCGGGGTCGGCTCGGCCGGCGGGATCGGCGGCGGCGTCGGCGCGGCCGGCGGCATCGGGGTCGGCGGCATCCCCGGCATGGTCGGCGGCGGCAACGGCAAGGTGCCGCCGATGACCAGTGCGGCCAGCGCGTTGCGCAACGCGGCCGGCGCCGGTGCCGGCGCCGGCGGCGCGGGCGCGCTGCGCGGCGGCGCCGGGATGATGGGCGGCGGCATGATGGGCGGCCACGGCGGCGCCGGGCACGGCGGCGGTGGCAGCGAGCACTCGTCGTGGTTGACTGAGGACGACGATCCGTGGGGCAGCGGTGACGCGGCGTCCCCGGGCATCCTGCGATGAGGACGGACGGATGAGGTTCAACGTGGGCGGCCTCCGGCCGGTCGTGGCGGCCCTGGTGACCGGCCTGCTGGTGCTGGGGGCCGCCCAACCGGCGGCGGCCGCGCCCCGGCGGGCCGAGCAGTGGTATCTGGACGAGCTTCGCATCGACCAGGTGCACCGGCTGGCCACCGGTCGTGGCGTGCTGGTGGCGGTGGTGGACACCGGCGTCGACGGCAGCCACCCGGACATCGCCGGTCAGGTCGTGCCGGGGCGCCGGACCGACGGCCGCAGCGGCGACGCCCGGACCGACCCGGAGGGTCACGGCACCCACATGGCCGGCATCATCGCCGCCACCAACGCCGCCCGGGACGGCGTGACGGGCATCGCCCCGGCCGCGAAGATCATGCCGATCGGTATCACCACCAAGCGGCGGGGCGGCATCACCAGTACGGCGGCGGCCGACGGCATCCGGCTGGCCGCCGACCGGGGCGCCAAGGTGATCAACCTCTCCTTCGGCAGCGACGGCGCCGCCTCGGAGGACGAGATCCAGGCGATCCGGTACGCCCTGGAACGGGACGCCGTGGTGGTGTCCTCGGCCGGCAACACCGACCGGGGCGACACCGACGTGAACGCCCCGGCCAACATCCCCGGCGTGATCGCGGTGACCGGCACCACCAAGGGCGGCCGGTTCTGGTCCGGCTCGGTGCAGGGGCCGGAGGCGGTGATCGCCGCCCCCGGCGACGGCATCTACAACATCGGCCCGGAGCACGGCTACGGCTGGGGTGACGGCACCTCCGACGCCAGCGCGATCGTCTCCGGGATCGCGGCCCTGATCCGGTCGAAGTACCCGGACCTCGACGCGCCGAACGTGATCAACCGGCTGATCCGGACGGCCCGGGACGCCGGCCCACCCGGTCGGGACCCGCAGTACGGCTTCGGCCGGATCGACCCGACAGCCGCGCTCACCGCGAAGGTGCCGGAGGTCTCCGCCAACCCGCTCCTCGGTGAGCAGTCGGCCAGTCCGGCGGCGCCGCAGGCGGGCGAGGACGACAACTTCGACGTCACCCAGTACGGCGACCGGGGCGGCCCCACCGATCAGCAGGTCATGATCATCGGCATCGGCATCGTCGTGGTGCTGGTCATCCTGATCGGCCTGACGGTCTTCCTGATCTGGAACCGTCGCCGCTACCGGCGGGAGGCGGCCCGGGCGGCCGACCTGCCGGACGAGGTGCTCGACCGGATGGCCGCCGAAGAACTACCGCCGGTCCCGACCGGCTACGGCCCGCCCGGCGCGCCTCCCGGCTACGGCCCGCCGGCCGGTCACGTCCCGCCGGGCGGCCCGGGCTATCCGCCCGGCGGCCAGGCTCCCGCCCCGGGCTATCCGCCCGGCGGCCAGGCTCCGGGCTATCCGCCGGGCGGTCCGGCTCCCGGCCAGGGCTACCCGCCGGGCGGGTACGCCCCGCCCGCCGGCTATCCACCACCGCCGAGCGGGCCGCCCACACCGCCACCGGGCGGAAACCAGTCCTGATCGCCGCGGCCGGCCGGGTGACCTGCGCGTCACCCGGCCGGCCGTCGGCGTCCGGTGGGGCGGCGGACCGCGACCGGTTGGGCCGTTCCGGCCGACCTGCCGGGCCGCCGCGCCCGCCCGGCCGTAGGCCACCCACGGCGTCGCGCCCGCCCCGGCTGCGTGCCGTCCGGAGCGCCGCGCCTGCCCCGGCTGCGTGTCGTCCGGGGCGCTGCGCCAGGATGGGGCGGACAGGCAGGCAGCACCCGAGGAGCTCACGATCGCCAGAAAGCCTCAACCCGAGGGCGGCCAGGCACCGGTCGTCCAGCGGGTCCGGATCCGGTACGCCAAGCGTGGACCGCTGCGGTTCACCTCGCACCGGGACTTCGCCCGGGCCTTCGAGCGCGCGCTGCGCCGGGCCGGCGTGCCGATCGCCTTCTCCCAGGGCTTCACCCCGCACCCCAAGATCTCGTACGCCTCGGCGGCGCCGACCGGCGTCGCCAGCGAGGCGGAGTACCTGGAGATCGGCCTGCGCGAGCCGGTCGACCCGGAGCGGCTGCGGCAGGCGCTGGACGCCGCGCTCTCACCCGGCCTGGACGTGCTCGACGCGGTGGAGGCGAGCGGCGGCAGCCTGGCCGACCGGATCGAGGCGTCCCGGTGGCGGATCGAGCTGCCCGAGGTCGACCCGGCGCTCGCCGAGCAGGCGGTGGCCGCGTTCCGCGCCGCCGGGGAGATCCAGGTCGAGCGGATGACCAAGCAGGGCCGGCGCACGTTCGACGCCCGTGCCGCCGTCATCGCCATCGATGTGGTGCCCCCTTCGGAGACGCCTTCCGGGGCGGCGGCCGTACCGTGTGCGATACTCGAACTGGTCGTGCGGCAGGTCACCCCCTCCGTACGACCCGATGACGTCCTTTCCGGCCTCCGCGTGGTGGCCGCCCTGGAGCCGCCGGTCGCCCCACGGGTGATCCGGCTGGCGCAGGGCACGTTGACCGCGCAGGGCGAGATCGTCGATCCGTTGGATGCGGATCGCGACGGGGCAGCCATCGGAGAACACTGACCGACGGTCAGCGTTCTGGCAGGCAGACTTCGGCGGTCGCGCGCCTGCGCGCCCGGCGGAAACACCTTTTGCGGCGACCCTGCGTGGCAGCGCTCACCCGCGCCCGGGGCAGCCAGAACTGGAGAACGTCCATGCTCGAGAACGAGCCCGAGGGCGGCGAACGGACCGGTGCGGAACCGGCCGAGGCTTCCGCCGCCAGCACCGACGCCACGCCCGAGGCGAAGCCGGTCCGGAAGCGGACCAGCCGCCGCAAGACCGCCCCGCTGAATCAGCCGGAGCAGATCGACGCACCCGTCGAGGCGTCCACCGGCCTCGGCGCCGGCAGCGGCGAGGCGCCGCAGGCCGAGGTCTTCGCGCCGGTCTCCGGCGAACTCGACGGCGCGGCGAAGAGCACCCGCCGGCGCCGCAAGGCGACCCCCGCGAAGGCGGCCGCCGAGCCGGTGGCCGCCGACGCCGTGGCGCCGGCCGCCGACGAGGTCGTCCCGCCGGTCAAGGTGACCCGTACCCGCCGGCGCAAGGCCACCCCGCCCGCCGAGCCCGCCGCCGAGGCGGCGGCCGTCGAGCCGCCGGCGCTCGCCGAGGCGCCGGCCGACACCGGGGACGCCGGGCGCACACCGCCCGCCCGGGAGACCGTCCCGGCGGAGACCGCCGACGAGGCGGCCGAGGACGAGGACGCGGTGGGCGAGGACGCCGAGGACGAGTCGGCACCGGCCGGCGTGGCCGAGCTGCCGCCGGCCGACGAGGCCACCCTGGCCCGGGCCGGTGGCCTGCAGGACCGCACCGGCGAGGTCTCGCCGGGCGCCGCCGTGCCGGGCAAGGAGGAGCGGCCGGCCGAGGAGCCGGCCCCCACCACCCGGCGCCGCCGGGCCGCGCTCTCCGCGCCGACCGTCCTGTTCATGGCGCCGCAGCCCGACGAGGTGCCGACCGTCCGGGTCACCTACCCGGCCGCCACCGAGGAGCCGGCCGAGGAGCCGGTGGAGACCGGTCGGCGCCGCCGCCGGGCCCGCCGCGAGGTCGAGCCGGTCGACGTCGAGGTCGAGGTCGAGGAGGAGCCGGCCGTCGAGGCCGAGGAGATCGCCGAGGCCGACGAGGACGAGGACGAGGACGAGGAGACGGCCGCCGCCCGCCGCCGCCGTCGTCGCGGCCGCCGGGGTCGGGGCCGGGGCAAGGGTGGCGCGGACGATGCCGACGAGGAGGCCGAGGAGGCCGCCCAGGCCGAGGCCGGCGAGCCCGAGGAGGAGGCCGAGGAGGCCGAGGAGGAGTCGGAGGGCGACGGGCTGACCCGCCGCCGGCGCCGGCGCCGCCGCCGGGGCGCCGGTGACGTGGAGACCGCGGCCGAGGACGGGGTGCCCACGGTCGTCAAGATCAGGGAACCGCGCAAGGCCGTCGACGAGGTGCAGGGCGTCTCCGGCTCGACCCGGCTGGAGGCCAAGCGGCAGCGCCGCCGGGACGGCCGCGAGCAGCGGCGTACCCGGCCGCCGATCCTGAGCGAGTCGGAGTTCCTGGCCCGCCGGGAGGCGGTCGACCGGGTGATGGCGGTCCGCCAGCGCGGCGACCGTACGCAGATCGCGGTCCTCGAGGACGGCGTGCTGGTCGAGCACTACGTCACCCGCAACTCGTCGGGGACCATGGCCGGCAACGTCTACCTCGGCAAGGTGCAGAACGTCCTGCCGAGCATGGAGGCCGCCTTCGTCGACGTCGGGCGCGGCCGCAACGCGGTGCTCTACGCCGGCGAGGTCAACTGGGACACCAGCGGCCTGGAGGGCCGGGCCCGCTCGATCGAGCAGGCGCTGAGGTCCGGTGACTCGGTGCTGGTGCAGGTCACCAAGGACCCGATCGGGCACAAGGGCGCCCGGCTCACCAGCCACATCGCGCTCTCCGGCCGGCACCTGGTGTACGTGCCGAACGGCAACGCCTCCGGGATCAGCCGCAAGCTGCCGGACACCGAGCGCAAGCGGCTGCGGGACATCCTCAAGAAGCTGGTGCCGGACGGCGCCGGGGTGATCGTCCGGACCGCGGCCGAGGGGGCCAGCGAGGACGAGCTGGCGCGGGACGTCAAGCGGCTCCAGGCGCAGTGGGAGGACATCCAGGCCAAGGCCGCCTCCGGTGGCGCCCCGGTGCTGCTCTACGAGGAGCCGGACCTGGTCATCCGGGTGGTCCGGGACCTGTTCAACGAGGACTTCCGCGAGCTGGTCATCGAGGGTGAGCCGGCGTACGACCTGGTCGAGTCGTACCTGTCGCACGTCTCGCCCGACCTGGTGGCCCGGCTGCGCCGGCACGCCGGCACCAGCGACGTCTTCGCCGAGTACCGGATCGACGAGCAGATCCTCAAGGGGCTGGACCGGAAGGTCTTCCTCCCCTCGGGCGGGTCGCTGGTGATCGACCGGACCGAGGCCATGACGGTGATCGACGTCAACACCGGCAAGTACACCGGCTCCGGCGGCAACCTGGAGGAGACGGTCACCCGCAACAACCTGGAGGCGGCCGAGGAGATCGTGCGCCAGCTGCGGCTGCGCGACCTGGGCGGCATCGTGGTGATCGACTTCATCGACATGGTGCTGGAGTCGAACCGGGAGCTGGTGCTGCGCCGGCTCACCGAGTGCCTGGGCCGGGACCGGACCAAGCACCAGGTCACCGAGATCACCTCGCTGGGCCTGGTGCAGATGACCCGCAAGCGGATCGGCGCGGGCCTGCTGGAGGCGTTCAGCGAGACCTGTGAGTGCTGCAAGGGCCGCGGCGTGATCATCCACACCGAGCCGGTGCCGGAGAAGCCGCGCGCCGGCGGGGCGGGGGAGCGGGTCAAGGCGGTCGCCTCGGCCGTCACCGCGCCGGCCACCGAGGAGAAGGGCCGGCGCCGGGGCCGCAAGGCCGCCGCCGAGAAGCCCGCCGCCGAGGCCGCGCCGGAGCAGCCGGCCGCCCCGGAGCAGGCCGCGGCCGAGCCGCCGGTGGAACCGGTGAGGGCCGTCGCCGAGGTGGCCGACGACGACTACTACGACACCCAGGGCTACGACCTGTCCCGGTTCGAGACCGAGACGCCGGCCGCGCCGGCGGTCGCCGACGCGCAGGAGGGCGACTCGGCCCGGCTCGCCGGTGCGGACGACCCGGACGCGATCAGCGACGGTGCGGCCGAGGAGGAGAGCGGCGAGACGGGCACCGGGCGGCGCCGGTCCCGGCGCGGTGGCGCCCGGCGCCGTACCCGGCCGTGAGGCGCTGACCAGCACGACGTTTGACAGGGCCCCTTCCCCGGCAACAGAGTCGGCAGGAAGGGGCCCTGCCGTACCCGTCGACCCCCGGTCGGGACGCCGGCCCCGGACGGGAGGAGACATGCGCCGGGTGCTCGCGGTCACCGCGCTCACCGGGGTCCTGCTGGCCGGCGCGGGCTGCGCCGACCGGGACGACGACAACCCCTTCGCGGTGGGCTTCGCCTCACCGGCCCCGTCGTCCACGGCGGTCGCACCGTCCCCGACCGCCACCGGCGACGCGGGCGTCTGCGCGGGCGCCAAGCAGGCCGGTTCCGCGGCGGTGCAGACGTACGTGCAGGAACTGGCCCAGATGCTGGGTGCCGGGGCCACCGGGGACCGGAAGACCGAGCAGGCCGCCCGACGGGACGCGGAGGCGGCGCTGGCCGGCTGGCGGGACGCCCTGCGGCAGCACTCGGCGCGGGCCGAGGACCCGCGGCTGCGTACCCTGCTGGCGGAGTTGGCCGACGAGGTCGGCGGGCTCGGCACGGACGTGCGGGCGATCGACGAGACGCAGTTCGACCGGCTCCAGGGGCGCCTCGACGAGCTCTGTCCGGCCTGATCGGCGGCCCGGTTTGGGCGGCGGGGCGGGTATGGCGTACGCTTGCCTGCGGCGCACTTTTGGTGTGCCGAGTTCCCGCGTGCCCGCGCTGCCGGTGTCACGGCTCCCGGCGAGACGCCGTGGGAACGACCGCCAGCAGCCTCAACGACAGGGAGTCCGCCTCCGATGTACGCGATCGTCAAGACCGGCGGCAAGCAGTACAAGGTCGCCGAGGGCGACGTGATCGAGGTCGAGAAGCTCGCCGGTGCCCCCGGCGACGCGGTGAAGCTCACCGCGGTGCTCCTCGTCGACGGTGACGACCTGGTGACCGACGCGGCGAAGCTTGCGCAGGTCGCGGTGTCCGGCGAGATCGCCGCGCACACCAAGGGCCCGAAGATCCGGATCCACAAGTTCAAGAACAAGACCGGCTACCACAAGCGCCAGGGTCACCGCCAGCCGCTGACCCAGGTCAAGGTGACCGGCATCTCCAGCGGGAAGTAGGTCGTCCTCCAATGGCTCACAAAAAGGGTGCGTCCAGCTCGCGTAACGGCCGTGACTCCGCGGCCCAGCGACTCGGCGTGAAGCGCTTCGGTGGTCAGGTCGTCAGCGCGGGTGAGATCCTCATCCGTCAGCGTGGCACCAAGTTCCACCCCGGTGACCTGGTCGGCCGCGGCGGCGATGACACGCTCTTCGCGCTGGCCGCCGGCTCGGTCCAGTTCGGCACCAAGCGCGGTCGCAAGACCGTCAGCATCGTGCCGCAGCAGTAGTTCGAAGGCGAAGCGGGCCGGGGACCTCGGGTCCCGGCCCGCTTCGCCTTTTCTCACGCGGGGACGTGCCCCGCTGGAAGGATTGGCGTCGTGACGACGTTCGTTGACCGGGTCGTCCTGCACATGCAGGCCGGCGACGGCGGGCACGGCTGTGTCTCCATCCACCGGGAGAAGTTCAAGCCCTTCGGCGGCCCGGACGGCGGCAACGGCGGGCACGGCGGCAGCGTGTCGCTGGTGGTGGACCCGCAGGTGACCACGCTGCTCGACTTCCACTTCCGGCCGCATCTCAAGGCCGAGAACGGCAAGGGCGGCGCCGGGTCGAACCGGGACGGGGCCAACGGTCACGACCTGCTCATCAAGGTGCCCAACGGCACCGTCGTGCTGAGCCTCGACGGCGAGGTGCTGGCCGACCTGGTGGGCGCCGGCACCACCTTCGAGGCGGCCCGGGGCGGCCGGGGCGGCCGGGGCAACGCGGCGCTGGCCAACGCCCGGCGCAAGGCCCCCGGCTTCGCCGAGCTGGGCGAGCCCGGCGACAAGCTCGACGTGGTGCTGGAGCTGAAGAGCGTCGCCGACGTCGGCCTGGTCGGCTTCCCGTCGGCCGGCAAGTCCTCGCTGATCTCGGTGATCTCCGCCGCCAAGCCGAAGATCGCCGACTACCCGTTCACCACCCTGGTGCCGAACCTCGGCGTGGTCCGGGTGGACAACCACACCTTCACGGTCGCCGACGTGCCGGGCCTGATCCCGGGCGCGGCCACCGGCAAGGGGCTGGGCCTCGAGTTCCTCCGCCACGTCGAGCGCTGCGCCGTGCTGGTGCACGTGGTCGACACCGCGACGTTGGAGCCGGGCCGGGACCCGCTCGCGGACATCGACGCCATCGAGTCCGAGCTGTCCCAGTACGGCGGGCTGGCCGACCGCCCCCGGCTGGTCGCCCTCAACAAGGTCGACGTGCCGGACGGCCGGGACCTCGCCGAGATCGTCCGGCCGGACCTGGCGGCGCGCGGCTTCCGGGTGTTCGAGATCTCCACGGCCACCCGGGAAGGGCTCAAGGAGCTGACGTACGCGATGGCCGAGCTGGTCGAGCAGGGCCGCAGCGCCGCGCCGCCGGCCGAGCCGACCCGGATCGTGATCCGCCCGAGGGCGGTCGACGACGCCGGCTTCACCATCGAGGCGGAGCAGGACGGCTCCTTCACCGTCCGGGGCAGCCGGCCGGAGCGCTGGGTCAAGCAGACCAACTTCGACAACGACGAGGCGGTGGGCTACCTGGCCGACCGGCTGGCCCGCCTCGGCGTGGAGGAGAAGCTGGCCAAGGCCGGCGCGCAGGCCGGTGACCTGGTCCGGATCGGCGACCGGGAGTTCGACTGGCAGCCGACCCTGTACGCGGGCGTCGACTTCGTCCCCGGCAACCGGGGCACCGACGTCCGGCTCGAGGAGAAGTCGAACCGCGCCTCGGCCGCGGAGCGGCTGGCCGCCCGCAAGGCGCGCCGGCAGCGCCCGGGCGACGAGGTGGCGGCCGCGCCGGGCGACGCCGATGCCGACGCCGACCTCGACCCGGCCGACGACGACGAGGACTGGGAGTAGGGCGGACCCGCCGCTACGGCACCTGGTCAGGTGCGGGTCGCACGCCGGAAACCTGGCCGAAACGGGCCCGGCCTAGCCTGCCGGGCATGCTGATCGAATCCCGTCCGGCCACCGATCCGGAGATCGCCGCCCTGGTCACCGCCCAGCAGCGGGAGCTGCGCGCGGCCGACGGTGGCCTGGACGGGCAGGCGACGGTCACCCACGACGACATCCGCTACCTGGCGGTGGTCGAGCGCGGGCGGGCCATCGCCTGCGGCGGGATCCAGGCCCTCGACGCCGAGACCGGCGAGCTCAAGCGGATGTACGTCCGTCCCGCGTACCGGGGTCGGGGGGTGGCCCGGCAGTTGCTGGCCGCGCTGGAGGAGTTGGCCCTGCGGCAGGGGCACACCAGGGTGTGCCTGGAGACCGGCAGTTACCTGCCGGCCGCCATCGGCCTCTACCGGTCCTGCGGCTACCGGCCCATCCCGGTCTACGGCGAGTACGTGGCCAACCCGTACAGCGTCTGCTTCGCCAAGCGGCTGCCCGTCGCCGTCTAGCGCCGGGCCGGCGGCTGCCGGCAGCCCGGTTAGCGCCGGGTCAGGCGCCTGTCTCGGCGTGCGCGGCGGTGACCGGCTTCGACTCCGGGCTGGCGTGCTGGCGCAGCACGATGCTGAGCAGGATCAGCACGCCGACGGCGAGGAACTCGCTCTGCCAGTTCTGCATGGACTGGAACCAGAAGTCGCTGGTGCCGAGGAACTGCCAGGCGCTGATCGGGGCCGCGCCGCTCTGCAACGCCTGCTCCTCGTTGTAGGTGGCCACGCCGCCGAAGAGGTGGCCGAGGAACGCGCCGCCGAAGATCATGAACAGCGCGAGCGACAGGCTGTTCCGGTAGACCACCAGCGGGAGGCCGCCGGTCCGGACCGGCCAGGGCGAGTCCGGGGTGGCCCGGCGCGGGTCGTCCTCGGGCCGGTCCGTCTGCCCCTCCGGCTTCGACTCGGCCGACCCCCGCTGCACCAGGTACGCGGTGAGCAGCACGTAGCCGCCCATCTGGAGGAACTCCGACTCCCAGTTCTCGAAGACGGCCTCGGCGAAGTGCCCGGTGCCCAGGTACGCCCACCAGCTCAGCGGGGCCGCGCCGTACTCGGCCAACTCCTCGTTGTGCACCTGCCAGCCGAACACGCTCTGCAACACCAGGAAGACCGCGAACGCGCCGAGCATGGCGACCGTGAGCGCGTTGTCCCGCAACCACCGTGGCATCCCCGGACCTCCTCGTCCCTCGGGACTACTCCGTGTAGTGGTCCCTCGGTGCCCGGCGCGGTGATCGGGTAAACGCCGCGTCGGAGTGTCGGCGCGGCGTTGTCACCCGGCCGGGTGACAACGGCTCAGGGCCGGTCGATCGGGGTGTCCGGCCGCCCGCCGGTGCCCAGCTCGTTGGAGAGCAGCAGGCCGAGCAGGAGCATGCCGAAGCCGAGGAAGAGGTGCAGCCAGTTGTCGGCGTCGTTGAACGGGAAGAAGTTGGCCTCGGCGTTCCGGTCGATGGCGAAGCCGTACAGCCAGATGCCCAGGTAGGCGGCGCCGCCGCCGGCCAGGAAGAGCCGGGCCCCGCCGACCCGGCGGGCCAGCACCAGCCCGGCCAGGCCGAAGAGCAGGTGCAGCAGGTTGTGCAGGATCGACACCTGGAACAGGCCGAGCAGCTTGGCCTCCGAGTGGTGGCCGGCGAACCGCAGGTCGCCGTAGTGCGTGGTGAAGCCGGGCACGAACCCGAGCACGCCGATCAGCACGAACCCGGCGGCGACCGCGAGGGCGGCCTTCTGGACCGCCGGCCGGGACCGGGCCGGGGCGCGTCGGCGCACGTCACGTGCCATCGCTGTCACCTCCGTTGATCCGCCGCCGCCCGGAACGGGCAGACCCTCCATTGTGTGATCGGGACCGGGCGCTTCCGCAGAGAAATCACGAATCAGGCATGGACCCGATGTCCAGGGGTAGGGACTTCGACACGCCGGCAGCACGGCCGGCGGAATCCCCCGAGCAGGAACCGCTACGACATCGAGCGGAAGGGACACCATGACTTACGATCTCTCACCGACGTCTGCCACCTACGAATCGAACAACGGCGGGGTTCGCGACCAGGCCCGGCAGGTCGGCTCCGAGGCCGCGAACGCCGGTGGCGCGGTCGCCCAGACCGCCAAGGAACAGGGTCAGGAGGTCGTGGGCGAGGCGAAGCGCCAGGCCCGCAACCTCTACGGCGAGGCCCGCACCCAGCTCACCGCCCAGAGCAGCCAGCAGCAGCAGCGCGCCGCGAGCGGGCTGCGCTCGCTCGCCGACGAGGTACGCGCGATGGCGCAGAACGGTGGCGGCTCCGGCCCGGTCACCGAGCTGGCCCACCAGGCCGCCGACCGGGTGCACGGGGTGGCCGGCTGGCTGGAGCAGCGCGAACCGGGCGACCTGCTGCACGAGGTGAAGGAGTACGCCCGGCGCAACCCGGGGACCTTCCTGGTCGGCGCCGCCCTGCTGGGTGTGGTCGCCGGCCGGCTCACCCGCAACGTGGCCGCGGCCGGCGACGGCGGCGCGCAGCCGGCGTACGACCCGGACCGGACGGCGGTCATCCCGACCACCCGGGCCGTGCCGGACCAGCTGCCGCAGGGCGGCTACCTCGACCCGACGCCGGGCAGCTACGCCGAGCCGGACCCGGGCTACTCGGCGCCGGGCGCGACCTACCCGGGCGGTGGCGCCCCGAACAGCTGGGCCGACCCGCAGGGCGGCACCGGCCAGCCGCTGCCCCCGCCGGAGCGCACCGACCCGCTGCCGGGCGTGCCGTCGAGCGGCTCGACCCGGCCGTGACCGGCCGATCCGGCAGAAGGGAGGCGGCGGAATGAGCATGCCGACGCAGGGGTCCGGGCTGAACTCCGGTTATCAGCAGGCGGGCGACCCGCACACCGCGGAAGAGGTCCGGGGCAGCTCGCTCGGCGACCTGATGCGCCAGGTGACCACCGACCTGTCCACCTTGATGCGGCAGGAGGTGGAGCTGGCGAAGGCGGAGATCCGCCAGGAGGGCCGGAAGGCGGGCAAGGCCGCCGGGCTCTTCGGCGGCGCCGGGTTCGGCGGCTACATGGTGGCGCTCTTCGTCTCGATCGCGCTCTGGCAGTTCCTGGACAACGTCATGGACTCCGGCCTGGCCGCGCTGATCGTGGCCGTGATCTGGGCCGCCGTCGCGGCGGTCCTCTACTCGATGGCCAAGAAGAACGCCGAGCGGATCCGCGGCCTCAAGCAGACCAACGACAGCGTGCAGCGCATCCCCGACGCGCTCAAGCCGCACCCGGAGGGAGTCACCCGATGAGCACCGATCCCGACCAGATCCGCCGGGAGATCGAAGCCACCCGCAACAACCTCAGCTCGGACGTGGACGCCCTGGCGTACAAGGTCAGCCCGAGCCGCATCGTCGACGACCGCAAACGGCGCGTCCAGCACGCGCTGACGAACGTGAAGGACAAGGTGATGGGAACCGCATCGGACCTCGGCCACAGCACCGGCCACGCCACCCACGCCATGGGTGCCCACGCCTCCTCGGCGGCGTCCACCGTCGGCGACAAGGCGCACGCCGCCGCGTCCAGCGTCGGCGACGCCGCCCAGCGCGCCCCGCAGGCGCTGCGGGAGAAGTCCGAGGGCAACCCGATCGCGGCCGGCATGATCGCCTTCGGCGTCGGCATGCTGGTCTCCTCGCTGCTCCCACCGACCCGGCGCGAGCAGCAGGTCGCCGCGCAGGTCAAGGAGAAGGCCGCCGAGCACGGCGGCGTGGTGAAGGAGAAGCTGGGCGAGGTGGCCAGCGAGATCAAGGACGAGCTGCGGGAGCCGGCGCAGCACGCCGCCCAGTCGGTGAAGTCCACCGCGCAGGACGCCGCGCAGACCGTCAAGGAGGACAGCCGCTCCGCCGCCCAGGACGTCAAGGACACCGCGCAGCAGGCCCGGTCCTGACCGTCCCCGTACGCCGCAGCTCGCGGCCGCCTCCCGGCCGGACGCCGGGGAGCGGCCGCGAGCTGCGGCGTCCGGCGGCAGGTGGAGTTGCTCGGCGCGGAGCTGGGCCGGCGGCAGGAGATGCTGTGGCGGTATGGCGGTCAGCCGGGTAGCCGGTGGGTGGGCCGGCGGGCCGGCACCGGCAGGTCGCCCGCCTCCACCCAGAGCCGCAGCTCGGCCGGGCGGCGCTCGGCCAGCCGGCGGCGCAGCGCCCGGGTCGGGTTCGCCGCGGTCCGCAGCCGGACGCCGGCGTAGGGGACGCCGCCGCGGAGCCGCCGGCCCAGCGCCAGCCACGAGCAGATCCCGCGTTCGAGCAGCCAGCCGGGGGCGGCGAGCGCGGTGTGCGCCGGGAAGACCCGGGCGCCGCCGCCGCGCCGCCGGCCCAGCTCGGCCACGGCCACGGCGGCCACCCCGGCGCGCAGCAGCAGCCCGGGCCGGCGGGCGGCCAGCGCGGCCGCCACCGCCGGCAGCACCGCCAGCGCGGCCAGCAGCCGGACCGGTTGGGCCAGGTCGTCGTACGCCTGGCGGACCCGCTGCCCGCCGAAGTGCGCCACGCTCGGCGGCAGCCGCCGCACGTACAGCCAGGCGGGGGCCGCCGTGACGCCGCCGTACGCGCGGACCGTGCGGACCAGCTCCAGGTTCTCGAAGAGCACGTCCGGGTCGTAGCCGCCCATCGCCCGGAAGGTGCTCCGGCGCACCGCCAGGGTGCCCGGCCAGTCCCCGGCGACCGCCCGGTTCAGCAAGGTCCGGCCGGTGTCCCACCAGGCGTGCCAGGGCAGCGGGTCGAAGTGGTTCTGCGGCCGGACCAGGTCCACCCGGTCCAGCAGGTCGTGCACCGCGCGCAGCCCGGCCTCGTCGTAGCGGACGTCGTCGTCGGCGATCACCACGTGCTCGTGCCGGGCCGCGGCCACGCCGGTGAGCACGCCCAGCACCTTGCCGTTGCGGCCGCGCAGCGCGGGGTCCGGCGGCAGGTGCCGGACCAGCCCCCGCCAGGCGGCCGCGTGCCGGGCGAAGAGTTCCGGCGCGGACCCGTCCACCACGGTCACGTCCACCCACCGCCGCAGCTGCCGCAGGTAGCCGGTCAGCTCGGCCAGGCCGGTGTCGGCCGACCAGCGCAGCGGCAGGACGTACTCGATCCCCAGCCGGACGGCCGGTCGCGGGCCGGGGTCCGGGCCGGCCGGGCCGGTGGAGCGGTGGTTCGCGGGCAAGGGACGTATCCCCTCCACACTCGCGGGTGGCCGGCGGCGTGCCCGAAATTTCGGGGGTCAAACCGGTTCGCCGTTTCGACGCGCTCCTGCCGGGTAGCGCTGCGGGGGGTGGGGCGGACCGCAACGCCCGGGCGGAGGAGACGTGATGAGCAGCAACGCGACGAGGTGGGCGCTGGCCGGCGCCGCCACGGCGACCGCGGTCGGGGTCGGCCGGGTGGTGCTCCGGCGGCGACGGCGGCATCAACCGGCGCGGGAGGACGGTTGGTACGTCGTCCACCGGGGGATCACCGTGGACCGGCCGATGGACGCGGTGATCGGCTTCTGGACCGACCGGGAACGGCTGGACCGGGGGCTCGCCGAGTGGGCGACCCTGGAGCAGCTCGACGGGACCCGCTGGCGTTGCGTGGCCAGCGACCCGGCCGGCGGCGGCACCGAGTGGCGGGCCGAGCTCACCGTCGACGGTCCCGGCCGGCTGAGCTGGCGGGTGACCGACGGGCCGACGGAGCAGCGCGGGCGGGTCGAGCTGACCGAGGCGCCGCAGGACCGGGGCACCGAGATCCGCACCGAACTGCGCTGGCGCTCCGGGCCGGCCCGCCGGGTGCTGGGGCTGGCCGGCGGGCACGATCCGGACCTGGCGTTGCGTAGCGCGCTGCGGCGGATCAAGTCGCTGATCGAGACCGGCCAGGTGCTGGACACCCGGCGCGACCCCTCGGGGCGCGACCCGAAGCAGGAGCGGGCGACCGACCGGGTCCGGGAGAAGCTGATGGTGGGAGGCCGGCCGTGAAGGCGCTGTGCTGGGAGGGCGTCGGCAAGCTGGCCGTACGCGACGTGCCGGAGCCGACCATCCGGTCGGGCGGCGACATCATCGTCAAGGTGCGGGCCAGCAGCGTCTGCGGCTCCGACCTGCACCTGATCAACGGGTACCTGCCGGCGATGCGGGAGGGCGACATCCTCGGCCACGAGTTCATGGGCGAGGTGGTGGAGACCGGTCCCGACGTGCGCCGGATCAAGGTCGGTGACCGGGTGGTGGTCGGTTCCGTGGTGGCCTGCGGCGGGTGCTGGTACTGCCGCACCGAGCAGTACTCGCTCTGCGACAACTCCAACCCGCAGCCGGTCTTCACGGAGAAGCTGTGGGGGCACTCACCGGCCGGCATCCTCGGCTACTCGCACGCGGCGGGCGGCTACGCCGGCAGCCACGCCGAGTACATCCGGGTGCCGTTCGGCGACGTCGGCGCGTTCACCGTCCCGGACGGGGTGCCCGACGACTCGGTGGTGTTCGCCTCCGACGCCATGCCGACCGGCTGGATGGCCGCCGACTTCTGCGGCCTCAAGGGCGGCGAGGTGGTGGCGGTCTGGGGCGCCGGCGGGGTGGGGCAGATGGCCGCCCGGTCCGCGCAGATCCTCGGCGCGGAGCGGGTCATCGTCATCGACCGGCTGCCGGACCGGCTGGCCACCGCCGCCGGGCGGCTCGGCGTCGAGACGATCAACTACGCGGAGACCGACGTGCTGGAGGCGCTGCGCGAGCTGACCGCCGGGCGCGGGCCGGACGCCTGCATCGAGGCGGTCGGGATGGAGGCGCACGACGTCGGTCCGACGTACGCCTACGACAAGGCCAAGCAGAGCGCCCGGCTGCAGAGCGACCGGCCGACCTCGGTCCGCCAGGCGATCATGGCGTGCCGCAAGGGCGGCACGGTGAGCATCGTCGGGGTGTACGGCGGGCTGGTCGACAAGTTCCCGCTGGGCGCGGCCATGAACAAGGCCCTGGTGCTGCGGATGGGGCAGATGCACGCCCAGCGCTACATCCCCATGCTGCTGGACCGGATCGCGGTCGGCGAGATCGATCCGGGCTACCTGGCCACCCACCCGATGTCGCTGGCCGACGGCGCCCGGGGCTACGAGATCTTCGAGCAGAAGCAGGACGGCTGCCTGCGGACGGTGCTGCACCCGCAGGCGGCCTGACCGGGTCACGGCCCGGGACGTGCGTCGAAGGAGGGATGGGCAGATGGTGGACCGGATCGCCGACCCGTGGGGGGAGCGCACGCCGTACGGGCCGGGGGAACGCTGGCCGGTGCGGGTGGACAGTTTCCTCGCCGACGGGCACACCGAGGCGGACGTGCACCGTTGGGTGCCGAGCGCCTCCATCCTGCACTCCAACGGCGACGCCATGGACATCGCGGTACGCGACGACCGGATCGTCGGCGTCCGCGGCCGGCCCGGGGACCGGATCAACCACGGCCGGGTCGACCCGAAGGACCTGTACGGCTGGCAGGCCAACCACAGCCCGGACCGGCTGCGCCGGCCCCTGGTCCGGGAGGGCGGCCGGCTGGTCGAGACCGACTGGGACACCGCGATGGGCCGGCTCGTGGCCCGCTCGAAGGAGCTGCTGGACGGCCCCGGCGGCTGGGGACACTTCGGCTTCTACACCAGCGGGCAGCTCTTCCTGGAGGAGTACTACACGCTGAGCGTGATCGGGAAGGCCGGGCTGGGCACCCCGCACATGGACGGCAACACCCGACTCTGCACCGCCACCGCCGCGGCGGCCCTCAAGGCCTCCTTCGGCACGGACGGGCAGCCCGGGTCGTACACCGACGTGGACCACTGCGACGCGATCGCGCTCTGGGGGCACAACGTCGCGGAGACCCAGACGGTGCTCTGGATGCGGATGCTGGACCGGCGGCGCGGACCGAAGCCGCCGGCGATGCTCGCGGTGGACCCGCGCGCCACCCCGGTGGCCCGGGAAGCCGACGTGCACCTGGCGGTGCGCAACGGCACCAACCTGGCGCTGCTCAACGGCCTGCTCCGCGAGCTGATCCACCGCGGCTGGTACGACCAGGAGTACGTCCGCGCGCACACCATCGGCTTCGACGAGCTGTGCGCGGTGGTCGAGGACTATCCGGTGGCGAAGGTGGCGGAGATCTGCGACCTGCCGGCGCGGGACATCGAGCGGGCCGCCGAGCTGCTCGGGCAGTCGCAGCGGCTGCTCTCCACCGTCCTGCAGGGCTTCTACCAGTCCAACCAGGCCACCGCGGCGTCCTGCCAGGTGAACAACCTGCACCTGATCCGCGGCATGCTCGGCCGGCCCGGCGCCGGGCTGTACCAGATGAACGGCCAGCCCACGGCGCAGAACAACCGCGAGTGCGGCGCCGACGGCGACCTGCCCGGCCTGCGTAACTGGGCCAACGAGGAGCACATCGCGGAGCTGGCCCGGCTGTGGAACGTCGAGGTCGACAAGATCCCGCACTGGGCGCCGCCGACGCACGCCATGCAGATCTTCCGGTACGCCGAGCAGGGCTCGATCAGGCTGCTCTGGATCTCGGCCACCAACCCGGCGGTGTCCCTGCCCGACCTGGCCCGGATCCGCCGGATCCTGGCCGACCCGGAGCTGTTCGTGGTGGTGCAGGACCTCTTCCTGACCGAGACCGCCGAGCTGGCCGACGTGGTGCTGCCGGCGGCCACCTGGGGCGAGAAGACCGGCACGTTCACCAGCGTGGACCGGACCGTGCACATCTCCGACAAGGCGGTCGAGCCGCCCGGCGAGGCCCGCCCCGACCTGGACATCTTCCTGGACTACGCGCGCCGGATGGACTTCCGGAACGCCGACGGCGACCCGCTGATCACCTGGACCGGGCCGGAGCAGGTCTTCGAGGCCTGGAAGGAGTGCTCCCGCGGCCGGCCCTGCGACTACACCGGCATCAGCTACGACCAGCTGCGCACCGGCGGCGTGCAGTGGCCGTGCACCGCGGAGCACCCGGACGGCACCGAGCGGCTCTACACCGACGGGGTGTTCAACACCGACCCGGACTACTGCGAGTCGTACGGCCACGACCTGGCCACCGGGGCCGAGCTGCTGCCCGAGGAGTATCGGGCCAAGCAGCCGGCCGGGCGGGCGTTCCTGCAGGCGGCCGCGTACCAGCCGTCGCCGGAGGTGGCCAGCGACGAGTACCCGCTGCTGCTCACCACCGGCCGGACCGTCTACCAGTTCCACACCCGGACCAAGACCGGCCGGGCCAGCCAGCTCGTGCACGCCGCGCCCGAGTCGTGGGTCGAGCTGAACCCGGCCGACGCCGGCGCGCTCGGGGTGGCCGAGGGGGACCTGGTGCGGGTCGAGTCGCCGCGCGGCGCGGTCCGCGGCCGGGCCCGGCTCTGCGGGGTCCGTCCCGGCGTGGTCTTCGTGCCGTTCCACTACGGCTACTGGGACGCCGCCGACGGCGCCGCGCCGGGGGAGGGCCGGCACGACCGGGCGGCCAACGAGCTGACCATCACGGCCTGGGACCCGGTCTCCAAGCAGCCGATCTTCAAGGTGGCGGCGGTCCGGGTGGTGAAGGAGGCCGACTCCGGCGGCCGGCCGTCGCCCGCGCCGACGGTGGGCGGCGCCGCCCCGCCGGAGGGCTCGGGCATCCCGGCCACGGTCGGCGGGCCGGCCGCCGAGGCGCCGTCGAGGAGGGAATGAGATGCACCTCGCGCACTATCTCGGGCTGCTGCACAAGGCGCAGGAACGGCTCGGCGACGCGTTCACCGAGGTGGGCAAGGCGCACGGGGACGAGCCGGACGTCTTCCACACCTGCGAGAAGCTGGCCGCCCAGTGCCGCGGGCACGCCGGGAAGCTGGCCCCGTTCGCCCGCCGGTACGCCGAGGAGGCCCCGGCCGAGCCGGACCGGCTGCACTCGGAGCTGTTCTCCGGCACCCGCACCGGGCCGATCGGGCTGCTCCGGGATCTCCAGGACCTCTACCTGATGGCCGCCGAGTGCGACGTCTGCTGGACGGTGGTGGGGCAGGCCGCGTACGGGGCCCGGGACGAGGAGCTGCTCGGCGTGGTGAAGGCGTGCGAGCAGGAGACCGCGATCCAGCTCAAGTGGCTGCGGACCCGGATGAAGCAGGCCGCCCCGCAGGCCCTCGTGGTCGCCCGGTGACCGGTCACGGCCCGCTCGACCGCCGGCGGTCGGTGCTCACGGGCCGCTGGCGGCCGGTGCTCACCGGGTCCGGCGGACCGTGTCGATGAGCAGGCCGCTGGGGGGCAGGGTGGGCATCCGGCCGAGGTCCAGGGCCAGGTCCTGGGGCGGCACCTGGTAGCTCATCGCGCCGGTGAGGGTGGCGACGGCCCGTTTCATCAGCTCGATGGTGAGCCACTCGCCGGCGCAGCGGTGCCCGGCGAGGTGGTCGCCGCCGCCCTGCGGGATCAGGCTGAACGGGTCGGCCGGCCCGCCGGCGAACCGGTCCGGCCGGAACCGCTCCGGCTCGGGCCACAGCCGCGGGTGGTGGTTGGTGGCGTACAGGTCGAGCAGCACCCGGCGGCCCAGCGGGAACGCGTACCCCTGCCACTCGAAGGAGCGCCGGACCCGGGCGGCCGCCACCGGGAAGAACGGGTAGTAGCGGCGTACCTCCTGCACGAAGCGCTCGGCGGCGCCGGCGTCGTCGCGGACCCGGTCCCGCCACTGCGGGTGGTCGTGCAGGGCCAGCGCGGCGAAGACCACGAACCGGTCGACCGCGACCGTGGGCCGGAGGATGTTCAGCAGGTCCACGGCGGCGATCCGGCGGGGCAGCAGCGCGCCGTGCTCGTCGCGGTGCTCGGCGATCACCCGCAGCGCCGCGCCCTCCGGGGCCGGCAGGTCGCCGGCGCGGACCCGCCGGATCAGCTCGTCGGCCCACCGTTCGGCACGCCGGCGGGCGAGCAGGCCGCGCCAGTGCCGGGGGCCGAGGGCGGCCGGCGCGTCGATCATCGCGTGCAGCTCGTCGGTGCGGCGGGCCACCTCGCTGTCGGCCAGCGGCACCCCGGCCCAGGCGCAGACCGCCCGGGTCAGGATCCGGCCGACCTCGGCGTAGAGGACGACCGGCCCGGCGCCGGCCCAGACCGGGATGCGGGCGTGCCACTCGTCCTCGACCAGCTGCCCGAGGTGCCGGATCGCGGCCGGCGTCATGATCGACATCAGCATGGCCTTGCGGGCCCGGTGCGTCGCGTCGTCGAGCCCCTGCACGCCGCCGACGCCGGTGAGGGTGCGCTGCGCGCGCATCGGCAGGGCGCCCCGCCGGACGAACCGGTCGTTGTCGTAGAACAGCTCGGCGGCCGGGCGGCCGCGCAGGCAGATGGTCGGCTCCAGCAGCAGCCGGGTCTGGAAGATGTCGGTGCCGAAGCGGTCGCAGCGCTCGCCGATGAACCGGTACCCCGTCCGGAGGAAGGCCAGCGTGCTGTCCGGGCTGCGGTCGGTGGGGATGGCGCTCATCGGTGGCTCCTGCACGGGCGGCGTGGCACTGGTCGCTGCGCGTCTACCCCGGTCCGCGCGGGTGAATCCCGCCGCCGGGTGGTCCGGACGGGCCCGCCGCCGGACGCCGGCCGGCCCGCGCGCCGGGGAGGGGCCAGCCGGCGCGCGCGAGCTGGCCCCTCCCAGGGCGGCGGAAAGCTGGTTCGCTCGGGTGCGGGACCGGCGGTGGGCCGGTCCGGGCCACCGCCGCACCGGCCGCACCGGGTCGGCGGCGGCCGGGCACGAGGACGGGGAGGACCGGATGCGGGACAACAGGGCGCCGCGCTGGCGGCAACGACGGTTGGGCACCGGGTTCGGTGCGGGCGGTGGTGAGCCGCTGCTCGCGCCCGCCCGCCGGGCCGGCTCCCGTCCGCCCCGGTTCTTCACCGTGCACCTGGGCTTCGAGGCCGCCGACCGGGCCGTCGCGGGGGAACTGGCCGTGGCGTACGCCGAGGCGTTGGCCCTGCTCCGCCCGGAGCTGGCGCTCGGCGCGGCGGCGCTCTCCCCGGCCGACGCCTGGCACCGGGCCGAGCGGCTGTTCTGCGGTGCGCTCGGGCCCGACGGCGAGCGCTGCACCGACGTGGCCGGCCATCCCGGCTTCCACCACGCGCCGGGTCCCGGCGGGCTCGGCTGGGGCGACGGTGACTGACCGCCGCCGCTCAGTCGAGGTCGAACTCGCCGTCCTGGGCGCCCGCCACGAAGGCGTCCCACTCGGCCTGGGTGAAGACGAGCACCGGGCCGTCCGGTTCGGCCGAGTTGCGCATCCCGATCAGGTCGTCGACGAAGGCCACCTCGACCGCGCTCTCGGAGCTGTCCCCGTCGGCCCGCTGCCAGACCGCCCGGGAGAGGTCGAAGTCGCCCTTGGGGTGCTGACCCATCGTGTTCCTCCATCACCACGCGCCACGGGAAGATTCCCGTGGACCTCATCGGGCAGGATAAGCGGATGCCGAGCCTGAACCGTGTAGAGGCGACCGCGCGTGGCGCGGCGATCACCGTCGAGTCCTACCAGGTGGACCTCGACCTGACCGGCGGCGGTGAGCGGTTCCGCTCGACCGTGACCGTCCAGTTCCGGGCGACCCCCGGTGCCGAGACCTTCGCCGAGGTAAAACCCGCGCACCTGCACGCGGTACGGCTCAACGACCGGGAGCTCGACCCGGCCGTGCTGGCCGACAACCGGCTGCCGCTGACCGGCCTGGCCGCGACGAACACGCTGACCGTCAGCGCCGAGATGGCCTACTCGAACACCGGCGAGGGGATCCACCGGTTCGTCGACCCGGCCGACGGGGAGACCTACCTGTACGCGATGTCCTTCCTCGACGACGTGCAGCGGATCTTCGCCGCCTTCGACCAGCCCGACCTGAAGGCCCCGGTGACCCTCTCGGTCACCGCCCCGCCGGAGTGGACGGTGGCCGCCAACGGGCAGCTCGCCGACCGGCCGGCGCCCGGGCGCTGGGAGTTCGCCCCGACCGCGCCCCTGGCCACCTACTTCTTCAGCCTGATCGCCGGCCCGTGGCACGTCCGGCACGCCGAGCACGACGGCATCCCGCTCGGCATCTACTGCCGGCGTTCGCTGGCCGAGCACCTGGACGCCGACGCCGAGGAGATCTTCACCATCACCCGACAGTGCCTCGACCGGTTCCACCAGCTCTTCGCCGAGCGCTACCCGTTCGGCAAGTACGACCAGGCGTTCGTGCCGGAGTTCAACGCCGGCGCCATGGAGAACCCGGGTCTGGTCACCTTCCGGGACGACTACGTCTTCCGCTCCGCCGTGACCGACACCCAGCGCGAGCTGCGGGCCACCACGATCGCCCACGAGATGGCGCACATGTGGTTCGGCGACCTGGTGACCATGCGCTGGTGGGACGACCTGTGGCTGAACGAGTCGTTCGCGGAGTACCTGGGCACCCGGGTCACCGCCGAGGCGACCCGCTTCGACCAGGCCTGGACCACCTTCGCGATGCGCCGCAAGGCCTGGGGGTACGCGGCCGACCAGCGCCCGTCCACCCACCCGGTGGCTCCGGCGGAGGTGGCCGACGCCGCCCAGGGCCTGCTCAACTTCGACGGCATCTCGTACGCCAAGGGCGCCAGCGTGCTGCGCCAACTCGTCGCCTGGCTGGGCGACGAGGCCTTCCTCACCGGCCTGAACGCGCACTTCGCCAAGCACCGGTTCGGCAACGCCACCCTGGCCGACCTGCTGGAGAGCCTCGGCGCGGCGAGCGGGCGGGACCTGACCGACTGGGCGCAGCGCTGGCTGCGCACCCCGCAGGTCAACACCCTGCGGATGGTGACGGCGGTGGACGCCGACGGCCGGTGGACCGAGGCGGCGGTGGTGCAGACCGCGCCGGAGGCGTACCCGGTGCTGCGGCCGCACCGCGTCGGGGTGGCCCGGTTCGCCCCGGACACCCCGGTGCGCCGCTTCGAGGTGGACCTCGACCCGGACGCCGACCACGGCCGCACCGAGCTGACCGAGCTGCTCGGGCAGCCGGCCACCGGCCTGCTGCTGCCCAACGCCGGTGACCTCACCTTCGCCAAGATCCGGCTCGACGCCGCCTCGGCGGACGCCGTACCGCTGCTGTTGCCCGGCCTGGACGACCCGCTGGCCCGGGCGCTGCTCTGGGGCGAGGCCCTGGACGCGGCCACCGACGGCGAGCGGCCGGTGGCCTCGGTGGTGTCGCTGATCGCGGCGGCGCTGCCGGTCGAGACCGAGGTGGTCATCGCGGAGGACGTGCTCACCCTCAGCCGGAACCTGGTCGACCGCTACCTGGAGCCGCTGGCCCGGGAGGCGGCCTTGCTCCGGATCTCCGGGGCCTGCGCCGCCATGCTCGCCGGGGCGCCGGCCGGCGGCTCGTTGCAGCTGGCCGCCGCGCGTGGCCTGATCGCCGCCAGCACCGACCCCGGACTGCTGGCCGGGTGGTTGGCCGGCAAGGGCGTGCCGGAAGGGCTCGCGGTCGACGCCGACCTTCGCTGGGCGCTGCTGCACCGGCTGGTGGTGCTCGGCGCGGCCGGCGAGCCGGAGATCGCCGCCGAGGCGGCCGCCGACCGCAGCGCACTCGGCGCCGAGCGGGCCGCGAGCTGCCGGGCGGCCCGACCGGACGCGGACGCCAAGCTGGCCGCCTGGGAGATCGTCATCCACAACACCGAGCTGTCGAACCGGCTCGTGGAGGCCACCGCGGAGGGCTTCTGGCAGCCGGAGCAGGCCGCGCTGACCGCCGGCTACGTCGAGCGGTACTTCGCCGACATGCCGGCGGCGGCGCGGCTGCGTACCCCCTGGACGGCCGACCGGGTCGCCAGCCTGGCGTTTCCCCGGTACGCCGTCGCGCAGCCCACCCGGGACCTGGCCGCCGCGCTGCTGGCCCGGGATGACCTCACCCCGGGGCTGCGCCGGCGGGTGGTGGACCTCGACGACGACCTGCGCCGGGCGCTGGTGGCCCGGACGGCGGTGGCCGCCGCCGGCGCGTGACCGATCGGGCCGGTGGGTGGCGCCGCCGCGCCACCCACCGGGCCCGGTTCAGCCGGCCGCCGCGCCGGCGGCCACCGGCGACTCCCAGTCGATCCGGTAGCGCAGCTCGGGGCCGAGGGTCTTCTCCGGGTTCATCGCCGTGCGGATCAGCAGCGGCATGAGCAGCGGCATGAGCGTGCGCGCCACCGGGCCGGGCGCCTTGGCCTGGTTGATCCGCGCCGCCCGGGCCGCGATCCGCTCGACCCGGCCGCGCCGCAGCCGCTCGTACGCGGCGAAGGCGGCCGGGATGTCGGGCAGGTCGCGCAGGCAGCGGGCGAGCTGCACGGCGCTCTCGATGGCCAGCGAGGCGCCCTGGCCGGAGCTGTTGGACGGCGCGTGGGCGGCGTCGCCGACCAGCACCATCCGGCCCCGGTGCCAGTGCCGGACCGGCGGCATGATGTGCAGCGAGCCGACCACCCGCAGGTCCGCCGCGCTGCTGGTCCGCATCAGCTCCCCGCCCGGGTCGTCGTCGCCGTACGCGGTCCGCAGGATCCGCAGCCACTCCTCGGCCGGGACGGCGCGCGCCTCGGTGAGGCTCATCGGCCGCTCCTGCGGCAGGTTGACCCCCCACCGGGTGCCGCCGCCCGGCTCCGGCCAGTAGAGGTAGTAGCCGCCCCGGCCGAAGGCGAAGGTCATCGTGCCGGGGGCGGCGTCGACCTCGTGCCGGGCCACCGCCTCGAAGCCGAGCAGCCCGGTGAAGCGCGGGCCGGCCGCGTCCGGGTCGATCAGGGTGCGGACCGTGGAGCGGATGCCGTCCGCGCCGATCAGCACGTCGGCCGTGGCGGTGCTGCCGTCGGCGAACCGGGCGGTGACGCCGTCGTCGGACTCGTGCACGTCGACCAGCCGGCGGCCGTGCGTGATGACCACCCCTTCGGCCACCGCGCGTTCGTGCAGCACCCGGTGCAGTTCGTTGCGGTGCACCGCCTGCATCGGTCCCACGTCGGGCAGGCCGGGCAGGTCGAAACGGCGGCGGCCGACCGCCATGGCGGTGCGGTGGATCGGGGTGCCGATCGCGGTCACCGCATCGTCGGCGCCGACGATGCGCAGCGCCGCGACGCCGTTGGCGGCCAGGGCGAGCGTGCCGCCCACCCCGTCGGTGGTGCTCGGGTACGCCTCATGGACGGTGGCGGTGATGCCGGCGCGGTGCAGCGCCAGCGCGGTCACCGGGCCGGCGATGCCGCCACCGATCACGATGGCGCTTCGTACTCTGGTCATGGTCCCTCCCGGGATGGTCGGTGGTCGTGGTGAACCGACCCGGAGGGAGCCCAGCTATCCTCAAGGTGGTCGCTTCGGGCCGGGCGCCCTCGGGTGTCGGTTCGGGGTAAGGGCCCCGGCGTGGTGTTGGCGCACCGTGCCGGGGCCGTCCAGCTACTGCGCGGGGCCGCTCCCTTCCGCGGCCCCATCCGGCGCCCCGCCGTCCTCGTGGAAGGCGCGCCACTGGTCGAGCCCCGGGTAGCGGCCGGTGCCGAGCTCCGCGAGCAGGTCGCGCAGCCAGGCGGCCTCGGCCTCGCGGACGGCGAGGTCGTACTCCGACTCGATGAGGAACAGGCGGGGCACCGTGCGCAGGTGTTCGGCGAGCGCCGCCCGGCCGGCCGCGATGCCGGCCTCCACCCGGTCCAGCCGTTGCCGCAGGAGCGTGCTGGCGTCGTCGGGGTGCAGCGCGGCGAGCACCGACAGGCCGGCCCGGAAGCGGGACTGCTCGGAGACCGGGTCGCCGACCAGCTCGCGGGCCCAGTCGACCAGTTCCGCCCGCCCGGCGTCGGTGATCCGGTAGACGGTGCGTTCCGGCCGCCGGCCGGCGCGGACGCTCTCCACGGCCGCGATCAGGCCGTGCCGCTCCATGTTGCGGACGACGGTGTAGAACGACCCCCACTTGATCGTCATGTCCTCGTCCTTGCCCCAGGCACGGAGCGCGGTGGCGATCTCGTAGGGGTGCATCGGCTGCTGGACGAGGGCGGAGAGCACGGCCAGTGCCAGCAGATTGTTGACCTTCCGGCGCGCCGCCATTCCCGCCTCCCTCGACACTGCTCGTCCCCGATTACTCGTAGACGAGTATACGGATGAGAGTGCTCGCGGGGAAGCCCCACCGGAACATCCTCCGCGCGGGGACCCGTCCGGGGCCGGACCGGTCGCCCCGGCGGCGGGCCTACGATCGCGGGGTGGAGGAAGACATCCGGCGGATCGGGATCATGGGCGGGACCTTCGACCCCATCCACCACGGGCACCTGGTGGCGGCCAGCGAGGTGGCCGACCGGTTCGGCCTGGACGAGGTGGTCTTCGTGCCCACCGGGCAGCCCTGGCAGAAGGCGGACGAGACGGTCACCCCCGCCGAGGACCGCTACCTCATGACGGTGATCGCCACCGCCTCCAACCCCCGGTTCCAGGTCAGCCGGGTCGACATCGACCGGCACGGCCCGACGTACACCGTCGACACCCTCCGCGACCTGCACGCCGAGTACGGCCCCAAGGTCCAGCTCTTCTTCATCACCGGGGCGGACGCGCTGGAACGCATCCTGTCCTGGAAGGAGGTGGACAAGATGTTCGAGCTGGCCCACTTCATCGGGGTGACCCGGCCCGGCTTCGAACTCACCGACAAGCACCTGCCTGCCGACACGGTCAGCCTGGTCCAGGTGCCGGCCATGGCGATCTCCTCGACCGACTGCCGGGCCCGGGTCGCCCGCGGCGAGCCGGTCTGGTACCTGGTGCCGGACGGTGTGGTGCAGTACATCGCAAAACGGCGCCTCTACCAGCGGTGACTTTGCCCCGCAGTGTCAGCTCCTGTCCCTGAAATCGACCAGAACTGGCAAGTCGTCGCAGCGCCGGGTGTGAGACGCTTGGAGGATCGCACGGTTGATCGAAGGAGAACGGTGACAATTTCCGAACGCGCCCACGAGCTCGCCATCGCCGCGGCCCAGGCGGCGGCGGACAAGAAGGCGCAGGACATCGTCATCATCGACGTGGGTGACCAGCTCGCCATCACCGACGCGTTCGTGCTGGCCGCCGCCCCGAACGAGCGGCAGGTGCTGGCCATCGTCGACGCCATCGAGGAGCGCCTGCTGGAGCTGCCGGAGAAGGCCAAGCCGGTCCGGCGCGAGGGCGAGCGGGGCGGTCGCTGGGTGCTGCTCGACTACGTCGACGTCGTGGTGCACGTCCAGCACACCGAGGAGCGCGAGTTCTACGCCCTCGACCGGCTCTGGAAGGACTGCCCCCAGGTCCCGTTCGTGGACCGGGACCTCGCCGACTCCACCGCCGGCACCGTCGCCGAATGACCCGCCTGATCATCTGGCGGCACGGCAACACCGACTGGAACGCCGCCGGGCGGGTCCAGGGGCAGACCGACGTACCGCTCAACGACCTCGGCCGCGAGCAGGCCCGCGCGGTCGCGCCGGTGCTGGCCGCGCTGCGCCCGGACGCCATCGTGGCCAGCGACCTGCGCCGCGCCGCCGACACCGCGGCGGCGCTCGCCGCCGTCACCGGCCTGCCGGTACGCCCCGACGCCCAGCTGCGCGAACGGCACTTCGGCCAGTGGCAGGGCCTGTCGCTCACCGAGGCCGCCGAACGGTTCCCCACCGAGTACGCCCGCTGGCGCGCCGGCGACCCGGACCCCGGCGCCGGCATCGAGACCCTCGACGACCTGGGCAAGCGGCTCGGCGTCGCCTTCCAGGAGGCGGCCGACCTGGCCGCCGGCGGCACCGTCGTGGTGACCACCCACGGTGGCGGCGCCCGGCAGGGCATCGGCCACCTGCTCGGCTGGGACCACCGCGTGCTGCGCGCCGTCGGATCGCTGGCCAACTGCCACTGGACCGAGCTGCGCCACGACGACGTCCGGGGTTGGCACCTGCGCGCCCACAATGTCGGGCTCGTCACCCAACCCGCGCTGACCGACGCGGTCTGAGCCGTTCGGCCCCGGCGCGGCGCCGCGACATCGGCTAGCGTGCCGGGCATGCCCGTCGCGGTCGTCACCGACTCCACCGCCTACCTCCCGCCCGAGCTGGTGCGCGCGCACCGGCTCACCGTCGTCCCGCTGACCGTCGTGCTCAACGGCGCGGAAGGACTGGAAGGGATCGAGACGTTCCCGGCGGACGCCACCCGGGCGCTCGGCGGCCGGCGGGTCTCGGTGAGCACCTCCCGGCCCGCCCCCGAGCAGTTCGCCCAGGTCTACCGCGAGCTGATCGCCGGCGGCGCGGACGGCGTCGTCTCCGTACACCTCTCCGCCGAACTGTCCGGCACCGTCGAGGCGGCGCGGCTGGCCGCCACCGAGATCGGCGACCGGATCGCCGTGGTCGACAGCCGCTCCACCGGCATGGGCCTCGGCTTCCCGGTGCTCGCCGCCGCGGCCGCCGTCGACCGTGGCGCCGACCTCGACGGGGTACGCCAGGCCGCGGTCGACGCGATCGCCCGGACCACCATCTTCTTCTACGTCGACACCCTGGAGTTCCTCCGCCGGGGCGGCCGGATCAACGCGGCCGAGGCGCTGTTCGGCACCGCCCTCTCGGTGAAGCCGATCATGCACATGCCGGACGGCGCGATCGTCGTCAAGGACAAGGTCCGCACCGCCAGCCGGGGCGTGGCACGCCTGGTCGACCTGGCCGTCGAGGCGGCCGGCGACGCCGAGGTCGACCTGGCCGTGCACCACCTGGCCGCGCCGCAGCGCGCCGAGCAACTGGTGGCGGCGCTGACCGAGCGGCTCGGTGACCGCCTGCACGACACCTACGTCACCGAGGCCGGCGCGGTGGTCGCCGCGCACGCCGGACCGGGCCTGGCCTGCGTGGTCGTGCACCGGCGGTGAGCGCGATGTCCTACGTGGTGACCGGCGGCGGCCGGGGTGTCGGGCGGGCGATCGTCGAGCGGTTGGCCGCCGACGGCGGCACCGTGGTGGTCGTCGAGCGGGACCCGTCGGCGCTGGCCTGGCTCGCGCAGCACCCCGCCGCCGGCCGGCTGGCCGCGGTGACCGGCGACGCGTCCGACCAGGAGACCGCGGACCGCGCCGCCGATCTCGCCGAGGCGGTCGCGCCGCTGGCCGGCTGGGTGAACAACGCGGCGGTCTTCCGGGACGCCGCCCTGCACACCGCGCCCGCCACCGAGGTGTTCGACCTGATCGCCGCGAACCTGCGCCCCGCCGTGATCGGCGCCGGCACCGCCGTACGCCGGTTCCTGGCCGCCGGCACCGGCGGCGCGATCGTCAACGTCTCCTCCCACCAGGCCCGCCGGGCCGTGCCGGGCGCGCTGCCGTACGCCACCGCGAAGGCCGCCGTCGAAGGTCTGACCCGGGCCCTCGCCGTCGACTACGGCGGGCGGGGGATCCGCACCAACACGGTCGCGCTCGGCTCCATCCGGACCGAGCGGCACGACGCCTTCCTCGCCGGGCTCGATCCGGCCGAGGCCGACCGGGTGACGTCGGAGCTGACCCGGCTGCATCCGGTCGGGCGGATCGGGCGTACCGGCGAAGTGGCCGAGGTGGTCGCGTTCCTGCTGTCCGACCGGGCCGCC
The DNA here is from genome assembly GCF_044465125.1 of Micromonospora sp. NPDC049836. Classification (NCBI taxonomy): domain Bacteria; kingdom Bacillati; phylum Actinomycetota; class Actinomycetes; order Micromonosporales; family Micromonosporaceae; genus Micromonospora; species Micromonospora sp. NPDC049836. Next base: position 750,322 of record NZ_JBITLH010000003.1, on the reverse strand, counting down.
TTCGTCAACGGGGTGACCCTGCCGGTCGACGGCGGCCGGGCGGCCCTCGGCGTGGACCCGGAGGCGCGCTGATCGGTCGCGGCCGCCGGACACGCCTCCGGATCCTGCGCGGCGCGCGCACCTGGTCGGGCTCGGTGGGGTCGGTCGCGACGGCTGCCGCCCCGGTGAGCGTGGGATCCGAGCCGGCGCCCCTTCGTTGAGCGCCTGTTCCCGGCCCGCTAGCACACTCCGAAGCTGAGTGGGGGCCTGTCCACAGCCAGCGCCTTCATCCACAGGGGACCATCGGAGCCCGGAGCGGGCGCCCCTGCTCGCCGTAGCCTCCCCAACCGTGCCAGACGACGAGGAGACGACGGTGCGGCAGCGGCTGGTGCGGCTGTTCGACCCGGTGGCGGCCGGGCTTGTCTCGCCGGTCGGACCGGCCTCGCGCGCCGCACCGACCGCGGCAGTGGACGGGCCCGGCGAGCCGGTGGACCGCGCCCACGAATCCGGCGGGCCGGTGGACGGTGTTGGCGGGCCCGGTGAGCCCTGGTCGGCGCCGGCACGGGGAGCCGAGCCGCGACCCGGACCGGCCGGTCGACTGAGCGACGGGCCGGCGGTCTCCCGGTTGGGCGACAGGTCGACGGCCCTGCCGTCGCCGGGTCAGGTGAGCGACGGGCCGGCGGTCTCCCGGTTGCCCGGGCCCGGGGCGTTCGACCCCGGCCGCCGGGGCGTCCGCGCGCTGGCCGCCGTCGCCGCCGTGGTGGTGCTGGTCGCCGCGGTCTGGGCCTGGCGGTCCCGGCCGAGGGCCGAGCCGGTCCGCCCGGTCGCCGCCACCGCGGAGGCGGCGCAGCCCGCCCCGGCGCCCTCGTCCGCCACGAGCGCCCCGCTCGTGGTTGCGGTCGCCGGCAAGGTACGCCGTCCCGGGCTGGTCCGCCTCCCCGCCGGAGCCCGGGTCGGCGACGCGATCGAGGCGGCCGGCGGCGCGCTGCCCGGCGTCGACGTGGCCCTGCTCAACCCGGCCCGCAAGGTCACCGACGGCGAACTCATCCTGGTCGGCGTCACCGCGCCACCGGTCCCGGCGGGCGGGCCCGGGGCGGCCGGGACCGTCCCCGGGGCCGGTGGTGCGGCGGCGCCGGCCGGTCCGGTGAACCTGAACACCGCCACCCTGGCCCAGCTCGACGCGCTGCCCGGGGTCGGCCCGGTGCTCGCCCAGCGGATCCTGGACCACCGGGAGCGGCACGGCGGCTTCCGGTCCGTATCCGACCTGCGCCAGGTCGACGGCATCGGCGACGCCCGGTACGAGCAGCTCAAAGACCTGGTGACGGTGTGAAGCCCGGCGAACGGGCCGACGAGGCGGCGCAGGCGGTCCCCGACCTGCGGTTGGCCGGGCTCGCGGTGGCCGCCTGGCTCACCGCCCTGGCCGGGCTGCGCCTCACCGCCGGCGAGACCGCCGCCGTGGCCGGGTCGGCCGCCGGCCTGGCCGCGGTGCTCGGCCTGCATCTCTGCGGCGTCCTCGGACGGCCGTCGGCCCCGGCCCGCCGGTACGGCTGGATCGCCGTGGCGGCGCTCCTCGGGGTGCTCTGCGGCGGGGCGGCGACCGCGGCCCGGGTGCAGGTCCGCGACGCCGCCCCGGTGCGGGCGCTGACCACCGCGCGGGCATCGGTCACCGCCGAGTTGGTGGTACGGGACGACCCGCGCCCGGTGCGGGGTGTGCCCGGCCGCCCGGCCACCCTGCTGGTCCGGGCCGACCTGGTCGTCCTCACCGAACCGTCATCCGACACCGGAAACCGGGCCGCCCCTGCGCCGGGAACCGGGGCGGGTGGCCGGCGGATCACCGGGTCGGTGCGCGGTCTGGTGCTGGCGACCGATCCGGCCTGGCGGAACCTGCTCCCGGGGCAGCGGGTGACCGCGCGGGGGCGGCTGGCCGAGCCGCGCGGCGGTGACCTGACCGCCGCGGTGCTCACCGCGACCGGTCCGCCCACCGTGCGCGGTCGGCCGCCGTGGGTGCAGCGGGCGGCCGGCGCGCTGCGGGCCGGGCTGCACCGCGCCTGCGAGCCGCTGCCCGACGAGCCGGGCGGGTTGCTCCCCGGCCTCGTCGTCGGGGACACCAGCCGGCTGCCCCCGGCCGTGGTGGAGGACTTCCGTACCACCGGCATGACCCATCTGAACGCCGTCTCCGGCTCGAACGTGGCCATCGTGGTGGGGGCGGTGCTGCTGCTGGCCCGCTGGGCCCGGGCCGGCCCCCGGACGGCCGCGGTGCTCTGCGTACTGGCCCTGGTCGGGTTCGTCATCCTGGTCCGGCCGTCCCCGAGCGTGGTGCGCGCCGCGGCGATGGGTGCGATCGGGTTGGCCGCGCTCGCCGCCGGCCGGCCCCGGGCCGCGTTGCCCGCGCTCGCCGCCGCGGTCACCGTGCTGCTGCTGGTCGATCCCGACCTGGCCGGGGATCCGGGCTTCACGCTCTCCGTCTGCGCCACCGGCGGGCTGCTGCTCTTCGCGCCGGGATGGCGGGACGCCCTGCGCCGCCGGGGCGTACCGCCGGGGGTGGCCGAGGCCCTTGCCGTGCCGGCCGCCGCGCAGCTCGCCTGCGGTCCGGTGATCGCCGGTCTCTCCGGGACGGTGAGCCTGGTCGCCGTGCCGGCGAACCTGCTGGCGGTGCCGGCTGTCGCGCCCGCCACGGTGCTGGGGGTGCTGGCCGCCGTGGTGTCACCGGTCTGGCCGGCGGGTGCCGAGTTCGCCGCCTGGCTGGCGAGTTGGCCGGCCCGGTGGCTGCTGCTCATCGCCGAGCAGGGCGCGCGGCTGCCCGCCGGGACGCTGCCCTGGCCGGGCGGGGCCGCCGGGGCCCTGCTGCTCGCCGGGCTCACCGTGGCCCTGCTGATCGCCAGCCGGCGACCACTGCTCCGGCGGCTGGTGGCGGTCGGCACGGTCGCCGTGGTGCTCGGCGCGCTGCCGGTCCGGCTGCTCGCGCCCGGCTGGCCGCCGCCGGGATGGGTGGTCGTGGCCTGCGCCGTCGGGCAGGGAGACGCGATCGTGCTGCCGGTCACCCCGGGCCGGGCGGTGGTGGTCGACGCCGGCCCGGACCCGTCCGGCGTGGACGGCTGCCTGCGCCGGCTCGGCGTACGCGAGGTGCCGCTCCTCGTGGTCAGCCACTTCCACGCCGACCACGTGGGCGGGGTCGCCGGGGTGTTCCGGGGCCGGCGGGTGGGGGAGGTGGTGACCCCGGAGTGGGCCGAGCCGCCCTACGGTGTCGCCCAGGTGCGCGCGGCGGCCCGGGCTGGTGCCGCCGGGCTGCGGGCCGTGCCGGTGGGCTGGAGTTGGCGGGTTTCGGGAGTGGAGCTGACCGCCCTCGGGCCGCCGTACCCGCTGCGTGGCAGCCGATCGGACCCGAACAACAACTCGCTGGTGCTCGTGGCGACCGTGTCCGGGGTGCGGATCCTGCTGGCCGGGGACGCCGAGACGGAGGAGCAGCGGGCGCTGCTGGAGCGTGGCCCTCCGGAGGCCGTCCGGGCCGACGTGCTCAAGGTCGCCCACCACGGGTCGGCGTACCAGGACCCGGAGTTCCTGGCCGCCGTCCGACCGGCCGTCGCGCTGGTGTCGGTTGGCGTCGGCAACGACTACGGGCACCCGAACGCGGGCCTGCTGGACCGGTTGCGCCGCGACGGTGCCCGGGTGCTGCGTACCGACACCGGGGGAGACGTGGCCGCGATCCGCCACGGGAGCGGACTGGCCGTGGTCGCCCGAGGGGTCGGTCCCGGCCGCCGCTCCTGAAACGCCGCCGCCGCGCACCCGGCAGCCGGGAGTACGAGGTGAGCCAGCCGGCGCACACCGTCCCTCCGGGGCGGTGGGCGGCACGACATCCGGGTGCGGCACCGCCGTTCCTCGTGGCCGAGGTACGTCTAGTTGATCAAGAACGAGTCGTCTGGCCCTCGACAGCTGGCCGATCGTCCGGAAAGTTGTTGCGTCGTGGAAAGTTGGCATCAGTGAATGGCACCATGATCGACATGAGCCTGAACGATCCCCAGCACCCGCCATATCCGCCGCAGCAGGCTCCGCAGAGCTACCCGCCACAGATGCCCCCGCAGCAGGCTTACCCCCAGGGCTACCCGCAGCAGGCTGCCCCGGGCTACCCGCAGCAGGCTGCCCCGGGCTACCCGCCGCAGGCTGCCCCGGGCTACCCGCAGCAGGCAGTGCCGCAGCAGGCTGCCTCGGGCTACCCGCCGCAGATGCCCCCGCAGCAGTGGAAGGTGATCAAGACCGGCGGCACCCGGCACGGGATGCACGCGATGATTTCCCTGTTCACCTGCGGCCTCTGGCTGCCCGTGTGGTTCTGCGCCTGGCTGTTCACCAGGAAGCACAAGGTGGCCGTGCCGCGCTGAGGCTCGCGGTCAGCGCGGCGGAGAAGGGGGCCGGGCCCGGAACCCTTGGCGCAGGGGTGTCCCGTTCCCGGGATCGACCGTGACGACGGTGCGGCGGGCCGGGTGATTTCCGAGCAACCAGGTGGATTGAATCAAATGTCTGGATTCGCGCGAAGTGCGGGTCCGGCCGTCACCGTCCCCAATGACCAGGCACGATCCGGCTCGGGGGCGTGCGAGTATGGGCGACGTGACCCCCGCCAGCCTGCCGCCTATTCTGCTCGTTCTCGGCGACGAGGAGCTGCTCGCCACGCGAGCCGTCACCGAAGCTGTCGCCCGGGCCCGCAGTGTCGACCCCGATGTGGACGTTCGGGAGTACCAGGCCAGCTCGCTGATGGTCGGCGAGATCGCCGAGATGCTCAGCCCCTCGCTGTTCGGCGGGCGCCGGGTGCTGGTGCTCCGCTCCGCCCAGGACGCGCGCAAGGACCTGGTCACCGCGCTGCTGGCGTACGCGAAGAATCCGGACCCCGAGGTGCAGCTCGTGGTGCTGCACCTCGGTGGGGCGAAGGGTAAGGCGTTCGCCGACGGGCTTCGCGCGGCGGGCGCCACCGTGGTGCCGGCGGCGAAGCTCAAGGGGCACCGGGAGCGGGTCGCCTTCGTCCGCGACGAGGTCCGCCGGGCCGGGGGCACCTGCACCGAGGACGCGGCCGAGACGCTGATCGCCGCCGTCGGCACCGACATGCGGGAGCTGGCCGCGGCCTGCTCGCAGCTCGTCTCGGACACCGACGGGCGGATCGGGGCGGACACGGTTTCCCGGTACTACCGGGGGCGGGTCGAGGTGACCGGCTTCACGGTGGCCGACGCCACCATGGTCGGTGACGTGCCGGCCGCGCTGGAGGCGCTGCGCTGGGCGCTGCACGTCGGCGTCGACCCGGTGCCGATCGCCGACGCCCTCGCCGACGGGGTACGGACCGTGGCCCGGGTCGCCTCCGCCGGCCGTGGCAGCCCGTACCAGCTCGCCAGCAGTCTGGGCATGCCGGCCTGGAAGATCGAGCGGGCCCAGCGGCAGGGGCGGGGCTGGACACCGGAGGGCCTGGTCGAGGCGATGCGGGTGGCCGCCGAGTGCAACGCGGCCGTCAAGGGCGGTGCCGACGACCGGGCGTACGCGCTGGAGCGGGCGGTGTTCTCGGTCGCCGCCGCCCGGCAGGGTGGCGCCCGGTGACCCGAGCCCGGCGTTGGGCCACGGTCCCGACGGACGAGGAGCGGTACCGGCCGCTCTACGCCCGGGTGCTCGGACTGCGCTTCGTCAACCCGGGCGGCGTGCTCTGCTTCCTCTTCTTCGAGGGATCCGTGGCGCTGGCCGCGCTGCTCGCCCTCGCCGAGCTGGTCACCTGGTGGGCGGTGCTGGTGCTGCCCGCCGTGGTGGCGGCCATGGTGAAGCTCAACGACCTGGTCGCCGAGCAGGTCATCCACAGCGCCGCGCAGGTGCCGGAGCAGGAGCGGGACCGGTTCCGCCGGCAGATCGAGCCGGTCGTCGGGCGGGCCCGGGTGCCGTCCACGGCCCGGGCGCTGCGCGCCGGGCAACCGTCGACGGTCCCGGCGCTGCCGGCCGGCGACCCGACGCCGGGGGCGGCCCGACCGGGCGAAACCCTGTACCGCTACGACGAGGGGCAGCGCTGAGCCGACCGGCTCCGTCGGCCGAGCGCCGAGTCGGCGCCGACCGTCGAAGGCCGGCGTCAGGGGCCCACGCCTCGGGCGGCCGTCGCCGCTGGCCGGACCCACCCCTGATCCGTGCAGGTCACTCGATCCGCGCAGGTCACCTGATGCGTGCTCGGCCGGCAACACAGACAGCCGGAAGCCCCGGGGCGTACACCCCGGGGCTTCCGGTCAGGTCTGAAGTGCGTCAGGCCGAGAACGAGGCGACGCGCTTGGCGATCGCCGACTTCCGGTTGGCCGCCTGGTTGGCGTGGATGACGCCCTTGCTGGCCGCCTTGTCCAGCTTGCGGGCGGCCTCGCGCATGAGAACGGCGGCCGTCTCGGTGTCGCCGGCCTCCGCAGCCTCGTTGAACTTCCGGATGGCGGTCTTCAGCGACGACTTGACCGACTTGTTACGCAGCCGGCGCTTCTCGTTCTGCCGGTTGCGCTTGATCTGGGACTTGATGTTCGCCACGCGACAGCCTCGTCTTGATAGCTCGGGTTGGTCAGCTTCCGCGCACGACGAGCATGCGTCATCGCCGCGCGAAAAGCCAGGTTACCAGGTCCGGTCGCGACGAGCCAAAACGCCCCGGCATCCCCGGTCCGACCTGCCCGCCGAGCCTACGCCGACCGCGCCGACCGGGTGGCGACCGGGCCGACCGCGCCGACCGCGCCGACCGCGCCGCCGTGGCGCCTGGTCGACGCCGACCGAGCCGACCAGGGCGGGGCGGTCGGGGGTGTGATCCACTCCGGTTGCGGCATGTCGTGGCATCCGGGCGGCCGGACACCCCGGGTTGCGGCAGGTGGAGTGGATCGAGTCGGGATCAGCGCCAGCCCTGCCGGGCGGCGAGCCAGCCGAGTGCCTGCTCGCCGCTCCACCGCTGGTGCGCCCGGAGGTGCGGGGACGCCGTCGACGGGCCGGCGGCGGCGCCGGTGAGGAAGTAGCCCGCCAGGGCGGCGAGGGTCACGTCGAGCGCGTCGGGCGGGGCGCCGGCGGCGGCCGGGTGGGTGGCGAAGGCGGTGTCCGCGTCGAGGCCGCTGGCGTACCCGGTGAGCAGCAGGCTGACCAGGTCGAACCAGGCCGGCCCGTGGCAGAGCCAGGTCCAGTCGCAGAGCCAGACCCGGCCCGCCGGGTCGAGCAGCAGGTTGTCCACCCGCAGGTCGCCGTGGGCCAGCCCGGCGCCGGCGGCGGCGTACCCGGGCAGCCGGGACTCCAGCGCGACCAGTTCGGGCAGCGGGGCCCAGGCGGGCACCTCGGGCGGCGGCTCCCGGCCGGCGGCCACCTCGCCCCACCAGAGGATGTCGTCGCGGGCCAGGTCGGCGAGGCGGGGCAGGCCGAGCGCGACGAGGTCCGCCGGCGGGTCGGCCAGCGCGGCGGCCACCTCGGCGTACGCGGCGAGGGCGGCGTCCAGCTCGGCCGGGTCCCAGGGCAGCCGGGGGGTGTGCCCGTCGACCGCGGTCAGCGCGACCGCGTACCAGCCGGCCCCGGTCAGCGCCCAGCGCGGGCGGGGCACCGGCAGGCCGGCGGGGAGCCGGGCCAGCACGGCTGCCTCGTGTGCGTACCAGTCGACCAGGTGGCGCTGCCCGGCCAGCTCCGCCGCCTTCACGAAGACCCGGTCCCCGTCGGGGCCGGTGAGCAGCGCGGCGAAGCCCCGGGTGAAGCCCGCCCCGGCCACCCGGACCTCGGCCGGGGGCCCGCCGAGCCGGCCGGCGAGCGCGCTCCGCAGCCCGGCCGGCAGCGCGGCCCAGTCGGGGCGGACGGCGGTCGCCTCGTACGGCACCGGGGGCGGGCGGTTCTCGGGCACGCCACCATGCTGCCGGATCGGGATGTCGTACGGCGCTGGCAGCATCCGGGGCGTGGCGACGAATGGGTGCCGGCCGAGGGCCGAGGGTGTCTGGGAGACTGCGGGGCCATGAGGACCGAGGACTTCTGGCAGCTGATCGAGTCCGCCCGGGCCGGCGCCGGGGGAGAGTCCGACGCGGTGGCCGCGCGGGCGGTCGCCCTGCTCGCGGAGCGGGACCCGGCGGAGATCATCGGGTACGCCGAGCACCAGCGCCGGGTGCTCGTCGCTTCCTACAAGGTCGACCTGTGGGGCGCGGCCTACCTGATCAACGGCGGTGCCTCGGACGACGGCTTCGAGTACTTCCGCGGCTGGCTGATGACCCAGGGTCGGGCGGTGTTCGCCAGGGCCGTGGCCGACCCGGACTCGCTCGCCGAGCTGCCGCGGGTGCGGGCCGCCGCGCTCAGCGGCGAGGAGTTCGAGTGCGAGGACATGCTGGTGGTCGCCTGGGAGGCGTACCGGAAGGCCACCGCGGCCGAGCTGCCGGCGGTCCGTGAGCCGGTCGCGGTGCCCGACCTGAACGACTTCTGGGATTTCGACGACCCGGACGAGGCGCGCCGGCGGCTGCCCCGGCTGGCCACCCTCTTCGTGGAGCCGCCCGAGGAGTGACGGGGGAGGACCGGCGTCCCGGCCGGCGTGGGAGCATAGAGGGGGCCGGCGCGCGCCGGCCCGCTCACGTCAGCCGACCAGAACGGACCGCTGTGCCACCGACGCTCGATCCCGGCGCGAACGCTCCTGGTGCCACCGACCCGGCGCGGATCAGGAACTTCTGCATCATCGCCCACATCGACCACGGGAAGTCGACCCTGGCCGACCGGATGCTGCAGCTCACCGGTGTGGTCGACCCCCGGCAGATGCGCGCGCAGTACCTCGACCGGATGGACATCGAGCGCGAGCGCGGCATCACCATCAAGAGCCAGGCCGTGCGGATGCCGTGGACGATCCGGGAGGGCGACCGGACCGGCGAGACGGCCGTGCTCAACATGATCGACACCCCGGGTCACGTCGACTTCACCTACGAGGTGTCCCGGTCGCTGGCCGCCTGTGAGGGCGCGATCCTGCTGGTCGACGCCGCGCAGGGGATCGAGGCGCAGACCCTGGCCAACCTCTACCTGGCGCTCGAGAACGACCTGCACATCATCCCGGTGCTCAACAAGATCGACCTGCCGGCCGCCCAGCCGGAGAAGTACGCCGAGGAGCTGGCCCACCTGATCGGCGGCGACGCGGCGGACTGCATCAGGGTCTCCGGCAAGACCGGGGAAGGGGTGCCGCACCTGCTCGACGAGATCGTCCGGCAGTTCGTGCCCCCGGTCGGCGACGCCGACGCCCCGGCCCGCGCCATGATCTTCGACTCGGTCTACGACGTGTACCGGGGCGTGGTCACCTACGTCCGGGTGATCGACGGGAAGATCAGCGCCCGGGACCGGATCAAGATGATGTCCACCGGCGCCGTGCACGAGCTGCTGGAGATCGGTGTCATCTCCCCGGAGATGGTGAAGGCCGACGCGCTCGGGGTCGGCGAGGTGGGCTACCTGATCACCGGGGTGAAGGACGTCCGCCAGTCCCGGGTCGGCGACACCGTCACCATCAACACGAACCCGGCCAAGGAGGCGCTCGGCGGTTACAAGGACCCGAAGCCGATGGTCTACTCCGGCCTCTACCCGATCGACGGGTCCGACTACCCCAACCTCCGTGAGGCGCTGGACAAGCTCAAGCTCAACGACGCCGCCCTGGTGTACGAGCCGGAGACCTCCGGGGCGCTCGGCTTCGGTTTCCGCTGCGGCTTCCTCGGCCTGCTGCACCTGGAGATCATCCGGGAGCGGCTGGAGCGGGAGTTCAACCTCGACCTGATCTCCACCGCGCCGAACGTGGTCTACCGGGCGATCACCGAGGACGGTCAGGAGATCGTGGTGACCAACCCGAGCGAGTACCCGACCGGCAAGATCGCCGAGGTGTACGAGCCGGTGGTGCGGGCCACCGTGCTGACCCCGAACGACTACGTGGGCGCCGTGATGGAGCTGTGTCAGGGCCGCCGGGGCAGCCTGCTCGGCATGGACTACCTCTCCGCCGACCGGGTGGAACTGCGCTACACGCTGCCGCTCGCCGAGATCATCTTCGACTTCTTCGACCAGCTCAAGAGCCGCACCAAGGGGTACGCCTCGCTGGACTACGAGCCCTCCGGCGAGCAGGCGTCCGACCTGGTCAAGGTCGACATCCTGCTGCACGGCGAGCCGGTGGACGCGTTCAGCGCCATCGTGCACAAGGACAAGGCGTACACCTACGGCACCACGATCGCGGCGAAGCTGCGCACGCTGATCCCGCGTCAGCAGTTCGAGGTGCCGATCCAGGCGGCCATCGGCAGCCGGGTGATCGCCCGGGAGACCATCCGCGCCATCCGCAAGGACGTGCTCGCGAAGTGCTACGGCGGTGACATCAGCCGCAAGCGCAAGCTGCTGGAGAAGCAGAAGGAAGGTAAGAAGCGGATGAAGATGGTGGGCCGGGTGGAGGTCCCGCAGGAGGCCTTCATCGCCGCGCTCTCCTCCGACTCCGGCGACGGCAAACCCGCCGGCAAGAAGTAGCCGCCGGCGAGAAGCAGGCGAGGGCAAGCCCGCCCGCCGGCGTGCAGTCGGCGACGCAGGCCCGCCGGCGTGAAGTCGGCGAGGGCAGGCCCGCCGGCGAGAAGCAGGCGACGGCAACCGCCGACGTGACGGCCGGCGCCCCGCTCGAGACGACCCCGGTCCGGGTCCGTCCGGGCCGGGGCGCCGGCCGTTTCCGCGTACCCGAACGGATTTTTGCTGCCGCGACGGCCCGCCGCCGGGCCCGGATGGGATCGCTCCCACCTGCGCATTCGCCGGTCGGAGCGGAACCGACGCGGCGCTGGCCGGGGGTGGTGCGGCGATCGGGCGCGGACTGAGTCGGTTTGGGTTTTCGGCGCCTCGGGCATGTATCGGTCACGACAGGAAACACAACAGACCGGATAAAACTTCTTAGAAGGAGCTGACAGTGACCGTCTGGGGCATCATCACCGCGCTCGTCGTTGGTCTGATCGTCGGCGCTCTGGGTCGCCTGATCGTTCCGGGCCGCCAGAACATGCCGATGTGGCTGCACATGCTGATCGGCGTGGGCGCCGCGCTGCTGGGCACCGTCCTGGCCCGTGCCGTGGGCATCGCCACCGAGACCGCCGGCATCGACTGGACGGAGCTGCTGGTCCAGGTCGTGCTGGCCGCCATCGCCGTGGCCCTGGTGGCCGGCGTGGGCCGTCGGCGCAGCGTCTCGCGTTACTGACGCCGCTCGCCAAGCGCCTGTGCGGGCGCCCGACCGACCGGTCGGGCGCCCGCCGGCGTCCGTGCCGGTGGGGCACCGGAAAGGGCCGGCGGCCACCGGAAAGGGCCGGCGGGCACGGCCAGCCTTGAAATGGGCCTCGCGGTCACCCGTTGTCCGGGTGGCCGCCTTCGCGTGTTTGCCGTGGCGACCGGTTCTGGTGCCCGGACCGGACGGCCCGCGCACCAGCGACTCGAATCGGCCCGGGAAAGCCCGGGCTCGGCCCGGATGGACCGGGGAAAGCCCCGGCTCACGGCCCGGATCGGTCCGGGAAAGCCCAGCTCATGGCCGTCTCGAGCAATTCGTCACCGGAGTCGGTTTGGATTTTCGGCAGGTCGGGAACTTAGCGGTCACGACACGAAGCAGACGGCGACGTGTGACAAATTCGCAGAAGGAGGGCGACCGTGGAGCTCACCGTTTGGGGCATCATCACCGCGCTCATCGTTGGTCTGATCGTCGGCGCTCTGGGCCGCCTGGTCGTTCCGGGCCGCCAGAACATGCCGATGTGGCTGCACATGCTGATCGGCGTGGGCGCCGCGCTGCTGGGCACGATCGTGGCCCGCGCCTCGGGCTTCGCCGACACCGCCGGGATCGACTGGCGCGAGCTGCTGCTGCAGGTCCTGTTCGCCGCCATCGGCGTGGCCCTGGTGGCCGGGGTCGGCCGCCGCCGCGGGGTCTCGCGCTACTGACGATCCGCACCGAAGCGCTCAGCGGGCGCCCGACCACGAGGTCGGGCGCCCGCTTTCGCGTTCACCGTGCTGACCTGCCTGGACAGCACCCCTGCCGCCGGGGCGGGGGGCTGCGATACCGTCGCCACGGCCGCCCGCCGCGACTGCCCCCTGTTGTAAAGGAAATTTTCCTACTAAGGTGCGGCGGAGAAGGTTAGTGCCAAACCGGCGCGAGGGAGATATGGCGTGAACAGGTGGAAGCGGCTGGCCCCGGTCACCGCCATCGTGGCCTCGGCCGCGATGGTGCTCGCCGGCTGCGGTGGCTCCGGCGACGACGACAAGGCCGCGGACAACAGCAAGCTGACGGTCTGGATGATGGGTGAGGGCGGCGACGCCCAGACCAAGTTCCTCGACGGCGTCGAGGCGGAGTTCAAGAAGAAGCACCCCGAGACCGACGTCGTGGTGCAGTACATCCCCTGGCTCGAGGCGCCGAAGAAGTTCCAGGCCGCGCTCGCCGGTGGGGAGGGGCCCGACGTCACCGAGCTGGGCAACACCGAGACCCAGGGCTGGGCGGCCCAGGAGGCCCTCGCCGACGTCACCGACAAGTTCAGCGGCTGGTCCGAGGGCAAGGACATCCTTCCCGGCCTGGTCAAGAACGCCCAGCTCGACGGCAAGCAGTACGGCGTCCCGTGGTACGCCGGCGTGCGGGCCATCTACTACCGCACCGACTGGTTCGCCGAGGCCGGCGTGAAGCCGCCGACGACCTGGGACGAGCTGGTCAGCGTCGCCAAGACGGTCCAGGCCAAGAAGCCGAACACCTACGGCATCGCCCTGCCTGGCAACTCCGAGCTGCCGTTCTACTCGTTCCTCTGGGCGGCCGGCGGCGAGATCGCCACCAAGCAGGGGGACAGCTGGAAGTCCGGCTACAACACCCCGGAGGCGCAGAAGGCGGTCAAGTTCTGGACCGACCTGGTGACCGTGCACAAGGTCGCCCCGCCGGCCGCGGCCGGCTGGAACGAGGTCGACGCCCGGACCCAGTTCGCCACCGGCAAGGCCGCCATGGCGTTCGCCGGCAGCTGGCAGGGCGGCGCGATGAAGAAGGACAACCCGGACATCGAGAAGGTCTGGGGCACCTTCCCCATCCCCGGCCCGGACGGCAAGGCCGCCCCGGCCTTCGCCGGTGGCTCCGACATCGCCCTCTGGAAGGACAGCAAGCGCCAGGACCTGGCCTGGGACTACCTGACCGTGCTGCTGAGCAAGCAGAAGGACAAGGAGTTCGCCAGCAGCCTCGGCTTCTTCCCGGTCTACCAGGACCTGGTCGGCAGCGGTGACTACGCCAACGACAAGGTGATGGCGGCGTTCGCGACCGCCATGCAGAACACCAAGCTGACCCCGCTGACCCCCAAGTGGGTCGAGGTCAGCCGGACCAAGACGGTGACCCAGGCGATGAACAGCTCGGTCATCAAGGGTCAGAAGACGGTCGAGAAGGCCACCGCCGACGCGGCCGCCGAGATGGAAAGCATCCTCAACGCCAAGTGACGACGCTGACCGAGGCCACCGGCACGTCCGCCGCGCGGGAGACCCCCGCGCGGCGGCGTCGCCGTCCGGACCGCCTCCCGTACCTGTTGCTGCTGCCCTGCCTGGCGATCATCGCGGTGCTGCTGCTCTGGCCGCTCGGCCAGGTCGTGATGATGTCCTTCTACAAACTGGACAGCGTCCGGCAGTTGCGGGGGGACCGCGAGTGGCCCTGGGTCGGCCTGGCCAACTACACCCAGATCCTCGGTGACCCGTTCTTCCGTACGGTGCTGCGCAACACCGTGCTCTTCGCCCTGGCCAACGTGGCGCTCACCATGATCCTCGGCACCCTGGTCGGGCTGCTGCTCAACCGGCTCGGCCGGAAGATGGCCACCTTCGTGGCCAGTTGCGTGATGCTCGCCTGGGCCACCCCGGCGCTGACCGGCACCATCGTCTGGAAGTGGATCTTCGACGACACCAGCGGGCTGGTCACCTGGCTGTTCAACAAGCTGCCCGACGGGCTGTCGACCACCCTCTTCGGGCGCAGCGACTGGACCGGCTACGGCTGGTTCAACGACCCGCTGCTGTTCTTCGCGATCCTCACCCTGGTGGTGGTCTGGCACTCGTTCCCGTTCATCGCGGTGAGCGTGCTGGCCGGCCTGAAGAGCGTGCCGAGCGAGTTGCAGGAGGCCGCCCGGGTGGACGGGGCCGGTCCGTGGCGGGTCTTCTGGTCGGTGACCTTCCCGATGCTGCGCCCGGTCTTCGGCATCCTCGTGGTGCTCTCCACCATCTGGGACTTCAAGGTCTTCACCCAGCAGTTCGTGCTGGCCGGCGGCACCCAGGACCGGACCACCTTCATGCTCTCGATCTACTCGTACGCGGAGGCCTTCTCGCCGCCGCCCAAGTACGGTCTCGGCTCGGCGATCGCGGTCATCCTCACCCTGATCCTGCTGGTGGTGACCGCCGTGTACGTCCGCATGGTGCTGCGGCAGGAGGACCAGGCGTGAAGAAGATCGCCCTCAACGGCGCCGGCCTGCTGGTCGCCCTCTTCGCGGCATTCCCGGTCTACTGGATGGTCGCCACCTCGCTGAAGCCGAACAAGGAGATCTTCTCGGCCACCCCGCGCCCGGTGCCGGCCGAGCCGACCCTGGACCACTACCGGGAGATCCTCACCGGCAACCTCATCCCGGGCGTCACCTTCACCGACTTCTTCCTCAACAGCGTGCTGGTCGCGGTGGCCACCGTGCTGCTCAGCGGGCTGGTCGCGCTGCTCGCCGCGACCGCGGTGGCCCGGTTCCGGTTCCGGCTGCGCACCACCTTCCTGATCCTGCTGCTGGTGGTGCAGATGATCCCGCTGGAGGCGCTGGTCATCCCGCTGTTCCTGATGATCCAGCGGCTCGGGCTCTACAACACCCTGCCCAGCCTGATCCTGACCTACCTGGGCTTCTCGCTGCCGTTCGCGGTCTGGATGCTGCGCGGCTTCGTGGCCGCGGTGCCCAAGGAACTGGAGGAGGCCGCGGCGATCGACGGCGCCAGCCGCGCCCAGACCTTCCGCAAGGTGCTCTTCCCGCTGGTCGCCCCCGGCCTGGTGGCCACCAGCATCTTCTCCTTCATCACCGCCTGGAACGAGCTGATCTTCGCGCTGACCTTCATCAACGACCAGCACCGGTACACCCTGCCGGTGGCCATGACGTTCTTCTTCGGCCGGGACGACACGGCCTGGGGCTCGGTGATGGCCGCCTCGACGCTGTTCACCCTCCCGGTGATCGTCTTCTTCCTGCTGGTGCAGCGCCGGATGGTGTCCGGCCTGGTCGCCGGGGCGGTCAAGGGCTGACCGCCGGGCGGGCCCCGGTCGGGCCCCACCACTAGGCTGGCCGCCATGACGGGCAGGTTGGCGGCGGTGAACCTCGGCGTGATCACCGAGGCGGAGTGGGCGGGCGACCCGAGCGGCCGTAGCGGCATCGACAAGCGGCCGGCCGACGGGCCGGTGGCCGTCCGGTTCGCCGGGCTGACCGGCGACTTCATCGGCGAGCGCGCCCACCACGGCGGCCCGGACCAGGCCGTCTACGCGTACGCGGAGGAGGACGCCGCCTGGTGGTCGGCCGAGCTGGGCCGGGCGCTGCGGCCGGGTGCCTTCGGCGAGAACCTCACCACGTACGCCGTGGACGTGACCGGCGCCGTGATCGGCGAGCGGTGGGCGGTCGGCTCCGCCCTGCTCGAGGTGACCAAGCCGCGCACCCCGTGCGCCACGTTCGCCGGCTTCTGGGGCATGCCCGACCTGATCAAGCGGTTCACCGCGCGGGCCGCGCCCGGGGCGTACCTGCGGGTGCTGCGCGAGGGCGCGGTGGGCGCGGGCGACCCCGTCGAGGTGGTCGAGCGGCCGGCGCACGGGGTCACCATCGGCCAGGTGTTCCGGGCCACCACCCTGGAGCCCGACCTGCTGCCCGCCCTGCTCGACGTGCCGGAGCTGCCCGCGGCGCTCCAGGAGAAGGTCCGCCGCCGGCTCGGCGTCACCCCCGCCTGACCGCCGGCCGGCCCCCCGGGCACCGACGTCCCGCTGCGGTCCGCACGGGTCGCGGTGTCACGCTGGCCCGCTCGGGCCGCGGTGTCCCGCGGCGCCCGGCTGCGGCCCGCTCGGGTCGCGGTGTCAAGCGGCGGCGGTCAGGTGGCCGCGAAGACCTCCGCGAGTACCTGGGTCGGCGCCGAGCGGCCGGACTTCACCTTGCTCCACGTGCCGTGCTCGGCCGTCCACTCCAGGTCGCCGAAGCGGACCCGCTTCACGCCGTGGTCGTCGGCGTGCGAGACCAGCCAGTGCGCGTACCGCCAGCCGTTGCGGCTGTCCGACGCGGGCACCGCGAAGTCGGTCAGGTCGACCGGCGCGGCCAGCCCGGCCAGCCCCCAGTCCAGCGCCAGGTTCTGCGCCAGCGCCGCCGCCGCGGCCGGGCCGCGCATCGTCGGCGTCGAGCCGACCGTGCAGGCCACCGCGCCGGTGGCGTGGCCGAGCAGGGCCCGGCTGAGCACCTCGGACTTCACCGCCCACTTCTGGTACGCCTCGGGGTAGGCCGACCGCTGCACCCGCTGGGCGGCCTCGGTGACCCGCAGCTTCTCCCAGCCCTTGACCTTCTTCAGCGCGGCGTAGAACTTCTCCGCCGCGTAGCGCGGGTCGCGGATCTGGGCCGGCGTGCCCCAACCCTGGCTCGGGCGCTGCTGGAACAGGCCCAGCGAGTCCCGGTCGCCGTGGGCGATGTTGCGCAGGTGCGACTCCTGGTACGCGGTCGCCAGCGCCACCACCACGGCCCGCTCCGGCATCCGCCGCTGCACCCCGATCGCCGCGATGGTGGCCGCGTTCGCCATCTGCTCGGCGCTGAGCACGACCTCGCCGTCGGCCTCGACGGTGCAGGTGCGGCTCGCCATCGGCAGCCCGATCTGGTGGCCGAACTGCTTGGCGACGAACCAGACACCGAGCAGCGCCAGCACGCACACGGCCACCCCTGCTGCCACGATCGCCGCCCGAGTTCGCACCCGCACCTCCTGTCCCGACAGTCCGCAAGCGTACGTGTCCGGATGGGTGGATCGGGTCGTCCGACCGGTTGCCTCCCGGTCGGTCACGCCGTGGCCACCCACCGCAGCCGCGGGCGCCCTCAGTCTCCCGTCGGCCGCATCGCAGCCGCGGCGCCCTCAGTCTCCCGTCGGCACCCAGGCGGCGGGGCGCTTCTCGCGGAACGCCAGCACACCCTCCCGGCCCTCGTCGGAGAGGAAGTACCCGGTGGAGAGCGCGGCCAACTCGGCGATCTCCGCGCGCAGGTCGCCGGCGGCCGGGCGGCGCAGCAGCTCCTTGGCGCCGGCCAGGGCCGCCGGCGCACCCCGGACCAGCGAGGCGCAGTAGCGCTCCACCGCCGCGTCCAGCCCGTCGGCCGGCACCGCGGCGGTGACCAGGCCGATCTCGGCGGCCCGCCGGCCGTCGAAGGTGTCGCCGGTCAGATAGAGCTCGGCGGCCGCCCGGGGCAGCAGCCGGGGCAGCACGGTCGCCGAGATCACCGCCGGGATCACCCCGATCCGGACCTCGGTGAACGCGAACGTCGCCTCCTCGGCGCAGACCGCCAGGTCCGCCGCGGCGATCAGGCCCAGCCCGCCGGCCCGCGCCGGACCGGCCACCTTCGCCAGCACCGGCTTCGGGCACTCCCGGACCGCGACCAGCACGTCGCCCAGCATCCCGGCGGGCACGCTCCCGCTGGCGTACGCGGCGGCGGTCTCCTTCAGGTCCGCCCCCGAGCAGAAGACCGGGCCGGTGTGGTCCAGCACGATCGTCCGGACCGCGTCGTCGGCGACCGCGGCGGCCAGCCCGGCCAGCAGCTCGGTCATCAGCGGGGTGGAGAGCGCGTTGCGGTTGTGCGGGCTGTCCAGGGTGAGGGTGGTCACCCCACGGGCCGTGGCGACCCGCACGAGAGCGTCCGGAGAGGTCATGCCGGGCACACTAGTGGCCATGCCCGGCGCTCTTCCAGAAGGCGAGTCCGTCCCGCGCGACGGATCGCTGCCCGCTGCCGCCCGCCGCGCCGTCGGCGCCCGCGGCTTCGGCGTCTACGTGCACGTCCCCTTCTGCGCCAGCCGCTGCGGCTACTGCGACTTCAACACGTACACCGCCGCCGAGCTGGGCGGCGGCGTCAGCCGGGAGACGTACGCCGACTCGGTGCTGGCCGAGCTGGCGCTCGCCCGGCGGGTGCTGGGCGACACCCCGCCGCCGCGGGTGGACACGGTCTTCGTCGGCGGCGGCACCCCGACCCTGCTCCCCGCCGACGACCTCGCCCGGATCCTCGACGGCATCGACCGCACCTGGGGGCTGGCCGTCGACGCCGAGGTGACCACCGAGGCCAACCCCGAGTCGGTCACGCCGGAGTCGCTGAAGACCCTGCGGGCGGCCGGCTACACCCGGATCTCGCTGGGCATGCAGTCCGCCGCGCCCGGGGTGCTGGCGATCCTGGACCGGACGCACAGCGCCGGCCGGGCCACGGCCGCCGCCCTGGAGGCGCGGGACGCCGGGTTCGACCACGTGAACCTGGATCTGATCTACGGCACGCCGGGGGAGAGCGCGGAGGACTTCGCCGCCTCGCTGGCCCAGGTGGTCGCGGCGGGGGTGGACCACGTCAGCGCGTACGCCCTGATCGTGGAGGACGGCACCCGGCTGGCCGCCCGGATGCGCCGCGGCGAGCTGCCGTACCCCTCCGACGACGTGGCGGCGGACCGCTACCTGGCCGCGGAGGCGGCCCTCGGCGCGGCCGGTTTCTCCTGGTACGAGGTCTCCAACTGGGCCCGCACCGAGGCGGCCCGGTGCCGGCACAACCTGCTCTACTGGACCGGCGCCGACTGGTGGGGCCTCGGGCCGGGGGCGCACAGCCACGTCGGCGGGGTGCGCTGGTGGAACGTCAAGCACCCGAGCGCGTACGCCCAGCGGCTGGCGGCGGGGGAGTCGCCCGGCCTGGCCCGGGAGGTGCTCACCCCCGGTGAGGCGCACATGGAGGACGTGATGCTGCGGCTGCGGCTCGCCTCCGGCCTGCCCCTGGACGTGCTGGACGAGGCGGGGCGGGCGGCGGCCCGCCGCGCCCTGGCCGACGGCCTGCTGGACGCCGACCGCCACGCGGCCGGCCGGGCGGTGCTCACCCTGCGGGGCCGGCTGCTCGCCGACGCGGTGGTCCGCGACCTGCTGCCCTGAGCACGATCCCGGCCGGCCCACCGGCCGACCGGGATCATCTCGTCGCCCGGGTCACTTGGTGAAGCTGTAGCTCATCGGGTAGCGGTAGAGCACCCCTTCGTTGGCCTTGACCCCGGCGATGATCCCGAAGATCAGCGGCACGATCCAGACCAGCATCGGGATGAAGAACAGGATCCCGCAGGTCACCAGGGTGAGCACCCAGCTCAGCACGCCGACGATCGCCCAGGTGATCTGGAAGTTCAGCGCCGCGACGGCGTGCGCCCGGACCGTGGGCGACTGCTGCCCCCGGGTCATCAGCGCGATGAGCGGGGCGACCCAGCCGAGCAGGCCGGCACCGACGACCACCCCGACCGGACCGCCGAAGTGCGCGATCAGGGCCCAGGTCTTCTCGTCGTTGTTGGCGTAGCCGGGCGGTGGCCCGTACGAGCCGCCGGTCGGGTAGCCGACACCCGGCGGGGGCTGGCCGCCCGGCGGAGGGTAGCCACCTGGGGGCGGGTAGCCGCCCGACGGCGGCTGGCCGCCAGGAGGCGGCGGATAGCCACCGGGCGGGGGATAGCCGCCTCCGACCGGCGGCCCGGACAGTGGTGCGGTGGGGGGCTCGTCCGCTGGCGACGAGCCGTATGGGGCCGACGGCGGGGTCGCCTCCGGCGGCTGGGCGCCGGGGTCCCCCGCTCCGGGAGGGCGAGGTGGTTCAGTCATGGGGGTCACGGTAGGTGCGGCACGCAAGGCCGCACCAGAGCGGTAACGACCGGGATGTCCGGCTGATCGGCCCTGGCGGAGTGTGCCCGGGGCCGCACGAGGGGTCCGTCGCTGATCATCGCGTCAACGGGCCCGCCGACGTAGACTGGCACTCGCTACAGTCGAGTGCCAGGCCGCCTGGCCGGTGCGCCGGCGGGTCGAGGTGCGTCAGGGAGGTGGGGGAGATGGGTCTCGACGACCGCAAGCTCGCCGTGCTGCGCGCGATCGTCGAGGACTACGTCGCCACGCAGGAGCCGGTCGGCAGCAAGGCCCTGGTCGAGCGCCACCAGCTGGGCGTCTCCCCGGCCACCGTACGCAACGACATGGCGGTGCTGGAGGAGGAGGGCTACATCCGGCAGCCGCACACCAGCGCCGGCCGGGTGCCCACCGACCGCGGCTACCGGCTCTTCGTCGACCGGCTCTCCCGGGTCAAGCCGCTCAGCCCGGCCGAGCGCCGGGCGATCGAGCGGTTCCTGGTCGGCGCGGTCGACCTGGACGACGTGGTGCACCGCACGGTCCGGCTGCTGGCCCAGCTCACCCGCCAGGTCGCCGTCGTGCAGTACCCGAGCCTGGCCCGCTCCAAGGTGCGCCACCTGGAGCTGGTGCCGATCTCCACCACCCGGCTGATGGTCGTCATGATCGCCGACACCGGCCGGGTCGAGCAGCGGCTGGTGGAGATGCCCGGTCCGGTCCCCGCCGAGGACGTCACCGACCTGCGCCGGCTGGTCAACGAGAAGCTGGTCGGCAGCCGGCTCTCGGAGACCCCGCCGCTGGTCCAGGCGCTGGTCGACGAGTCCACCCCGCGGCTGCGCCCGGCCATGGCCACGCTCTCCACCGTGCTGCTGGAGACGCTGGTCGAACGGCACGAGGAGCGCATCGCGCTGGCCGGCCAGGCCAACCTCACCCGGGGTGGCCTGCTCGACTTCCAGGGCTCGCTGCGGCCCATCCTGGAGGCGCTCGAAGAAGAGGTCGTGCTGCTCAAGCTGATCGGCGAGACGGAGCCGAGCACCACCCGGGTGCTGATCGGCGACGAGAACGAATTCGACAACCTGCGGGCCGCCTCGGTGGTCAGCACCGGCTACGGACCGGGCCGCACCATCGTCGGTGGGCTCGGTGTGCTCGGGCCGACCCGGATGGACTACCCCGGCAATATCGCCATGGTGCGGGCCGTGGCACGCTACGTGGGCGAACTGCTGGCCCAGAACTGACCAGTCAGGGCCGACGGCCGACCTGCGGCCGACGCGGCGCAACGCGAGACGAAACACGAGGACACCGAACGCAGTGGCCAGGGACTACTACGGCATTCTCGGCGTGAGCCGGGACGCCTCCGACGACGAGATCAAGCGCGCCTACCGCAAGCTGGCGCGGCAGTTCCACCCGGACGTGAATCCGGACCCGGAGGCACAGGAGAAGTTCAAGGACATCAACGCCGCGTACGAGGTCCTCTCGGACGATCGGAAACGGCAGATCGTCGACCTGGGCGGCGACCCGCTCGCGCCGGGCGGCGGGGGCGGCGGCCCGGGCGGCCCCGGCGGCGCCGGCCCGTTCGTCGGGTTCCAGGACATCATGGACGCGTTCTTCGGCGGCGCGGCCGGCGGCGCCCGCGGCCCGCGGCCGCGCACCCGGCCGGGCGCCGACGCGATCCTGCGGCTGGAGCTGGACCTCAACGAGACCGCCTTCGGCGTCGAGGCCCCGATCACGGTGGACACCGCGGTGCTCTGCACCACCTGCTCCGGCGCGGGCACGGCGGCCGGCACCCACCTGGCGACCTGCGAGGCGTGCGGCGGCCGGGGTGAGGTGCAGTCCGTCCAGCGGACCTTCCTCGGCCAGGTGGTCTCCGCCCGGCCGTGCACCGTCTGCCAGGGCTACGGCACCACCATCCCGCACCCCTGCCCGACCTGCGCGGGCGACGGCCGGGTGCGGACCCGGCGCTCGCTCACCGTCAAGATCCCGGCCGGGGTCGAGGACGGCATGCGGATCCGGCTGGCCCAGCAGGGCGAGGTGGGCCCGGGCGGCGGCACCGCCGGCGACCTCTACGTGGAGATCCACGAGCGGCCGCACGACGTCTACTCCCGCAAGGGCGACGACCTGCACTGCCGGGTCACCGTGCCGATGACCGCCGCCGCGCTCGGCACCCGGCTGACCATCAAGACGCTGGACAGCGAGGAGCCCGTCGACGTCAAGCCGGGCACCCAGCCGGGCAGCACGCTGCGGCTGCGCGCCCGGGGCGTACCGCACCTGCGGGGCACCGGCCGGGGCGACCTCTACGTCCACCTGGACGTGCGGACCCCCACCAAGCTCGACGCCGACCAGGAGCGGATGCTGCGCGACTTCGCCAAGACCCGGGGCGAGGAGGTCGCCGAGCTGACCAAGCAGGGCGGCTTCTTCTCCCGGATGCGCGACGCCTTCAACGGGCACGCCTGACGTGTCGGCCCCGCTGTTCCTGGTCGAGGCGCTGCCCACCGGGGACACGCTGACCCTGGACGGCCCGGAGGGGCACCACGCCGCGACCGTGCAGCGGCTGCGCGCCGGCGAGGAGTTGCTGCTCGCCGACGGGCGGGGCGGCACGGCCGCCGCGGTGGTCACCGCCGTCGGCCGGGGCACCCTCGACCTCGCCATCACCTCCCGGGGGTACGTCGACGCCGCCGTACCCCGGCTCGTGGTGGTGCAGGGCATCGCCAAGGGCGACCGGGGCGAGTTGGCCGTGCAGGCGATGACCGAGGTCGGGGTGGACGAGATCGTCCCCTGGGCGGCGTCCCGCTCGGTGGTGCAGTGGCGCGGCGAGCGGGGCGTACGGGCCCGGGAGAAGTGGGCGGCCACCGCCCGGGAGGCGGCCAAACAGGCCCGCCGGGCGTGGCTGCCCGTGGTGGCCGGTACGCCGGACGAGTCGACCGGCACGGTGACCCGGCGGATCGCCGGGGCGGCCGCCGCGTTCGTCCTGCACGAGGAGGCCACGGACCGGCTGACCACCGCGGCGCTGCCGTCGACCGGCGAGATCGTGCTGGTGGTGGGCCCGGAGGGGGGCATCGCCGGGCCCGAGATCTCCGCCTTCCGCGAGGCCGGCGCCTGCCCGGTCCGCCTCGGCACCTCGGTCCTGCGCACCTCCACGGCCGGCGTGGCCGCCCTCAGCGTCCTCTCCACCCGCCTCTCCCGCTGGTAACCCGCCCGCGCACCCCCGCGTCCCCGCGCGCCCTGGGCGGCCCCGCGCACCCCCGCGTCCCCGCGCGCCCTGGGCGGCCCCGCGCGTCCCCCGACCCCGCCCGTCCCGGGTGCCCCGCTCGTCCCGGGCGTCCCCGCGCCCTCGCCGCGTCGATCATGGAGTTGTGGTGCCCATTTGGTAGTGATATGCCCGCTTTGTAAGGTGCCATAACTCCATGATCGCCGGGGGTGGCGGGAGCGGGAGGCGGGAGCGGGGAGGCGGGGGTGGGGTGGGGTGGGGTGGGGTGGGGGTTAGGTGCGGAGGTAGGAGGCGCCGTTGAGGTCGATGATGGTGCCGGAGGCCCACTCGGCCTCGGGGCTGGCGAGCCAGTGCACGGCGGCGGCGATCTCGTCGGGGCGGGCGACCCGGTTGAACGGGCTCTGGGCGCGGATCGCGGCGCCCCGCTCGCCGCTGAGGTGCGTGGTGGTCATGTCCGTCTCGACGAAACCGGGCGCGACCGTCGCGACCGCGATGCCGTAGGGGGCCAGGGCCAGCGCCAGGGACTGCCCGAGCGCGTTCAGCCCGGCCTTGCTCGCGCCGTACGCGGGCTGCTCCGGCTCGCCCCGGAACGCGCCCCGGGACGAGACGTTGACGATCCGGCCGCCCCGCCCGCGCATGTGCTGCGCGGCGCACCAGGTGACGTTGGCGGCACCGGTCAGGTTGGTCTCCAGCACCAGCCGCCACTGCTCGCGCCACTGCTCGTAGGTGTTGCCGAAGACCGGGTGCGGGAGGTCCCGGGGTCCGTACACGCCGGCGTTGTTGACCAGCACGTCCAGGCCGCCGAGCCGGTGGGCCGCGTCGTCGACCATGGCCCGGACGGCCGCCGGGTCGGCGAGGTCGGCGCGGACCACCAGGTGACCGTCCCCGGGCAACTCGGCGCGCAGCGCCTCGGCCAGCTCAGCCGAGTCGCGGTGGTGGATCGCCACCCGGTCGCCGCCCGCCGCGAACGCCCGCGCCACCGCCCGGCCGATGCCGCGCGAGGCCCCTGTCACCAGTACCGCCCGTCCCGCCATGCCGGCCATCCTGCCCCACCCGGCCGGCCGGTCCGGCACGGGCCCTTCCCGGCGTACACCGCGTTGACCGGGTCCTTCCTTACACTGCCCGGATGGGAACCGACTGCCTGTTCTGCCGGATCGTCGCCGGGGAGATCCCGGCCACCATCGTGCGGGAGACCGCCACCACCCTCGCCTTCCGGGACATCGACCCCAAGGCGCCCACCCACGTGCTGGTGATCCCCAAGGAGCACTACGCGGACGTGGCGACGCTGGCCGAGGGCGACCCGGCGCTCGCCGCCGACGTGCTGGCCACGGCCGCCGTGGTGGCCGAGGAGGAGGGGCTGACCGCGGACGGCTTCCGGCTGATGTTCAACACCGGCCCGTACGGCGGCCAGGAGGTCTTCCACGTGCACGCGCACCTGCTCGGCGGCGCCCCGCTCGGTCCGATGCTCTGCCGCTGAGCGGCTGCCTAGACTGCCCACATGATCACGGTGCATGACCGGCTCGGCCGGATGGTGCGGCAGGCGCAGGCCCAGGGGCGGATCCCGGCGGTGTCGGTGGCCCTGCACCGGGCCGACCGCCCGCTCTGGACCTGCACGGTCGGCGGGACCGGCAACGACACCCCGCTCGACCCGGAGACCGTGTTCCGGATCGGCTCGGTCACCAAGACCTTCACCGCGGTGCTGGTCATGCAGTGCCGCGACGAGGGGCTGCTCGACCTCGACGACCCGATCGGGCGGCACCTCGACCTGCCGGCACACGGCGAGCTGACCGTACGCCGGCTGCTGTCGCACACCGCGGGCCTGCAGCGCGAGCCGCACGGCGACGTGTGGGACAGCCTGCGCGCCCCGGACGTCGACCAGCTCCTCGCCGACCTGGCCCGGGTGGAGCGGGTCCTGCCCACCGGGCGGCGCTACCACTACTCCAACCTGGGCATGGCGCTGCTGGGCGAGCTGGTCGCCCGGCGGCGCGGCGGGACCTGGGCCGAGGTGCTGGCCGACCGGGTGCTGACTCCGCTCCGGCTCACCGCGACCCGGCCCGACCCGGGGCCGCGGGCGGCGACCGGGTACCTGGTCGACGCGTACTCCGACGAGGCCCGGCCGGAGCCGCCCACCGACTTCGGCGCGGTGGCCCCCGCCGCGCAGCTCTGGAGCACCGCGACGGACCTGGCCCGCTGGACGGCCTTCCTGGCCGACCCGGCGGCGCTCGACCCGGCCGGCGCGGTGCTCGCCCCGGCCACCCTCGACGAGATGCGCTGGCCGCTGACCAGCACCGACGAGACGGTCTGGGCGGCCGGTTTCGGCCTCGGCCTGATCCTGGTGCCGCAGCCGGGGCGGGTGATGCACGTGGGGCACGACGGGGCCATGCCCGGTTTCCTGGCCGCCGCCTACGGCCGCCGCGGCGGGGACGGTACGGCGGGGGCGATGAGCTGTGCGGTGCTGGGCTCCTCCGGCACCGGCGTGGCGGTCTTCGACCTGCCGCACCGGCTGCTCGCCGCCGCGGCCGAGCACGACCCGGCCGACGTCGAGCCGTGGGCGCCCGGTCCGCCCGCCCCGGAGCACCTGCGCGGCGTGCTGGGCCGCTGGTGGGGGGAGGGCTTCGAGTACGTCTTCTCCTGGCACGACGGGGCGCTGCGGGCCCGGGGCGCGGACGACCCGGCCGGCAAGCCGCCCGCCGTGTTCGCCCCGCTGCCGGACCGGCCGGACGTGTTCCGTACCGTCGCCGGCCGGGAGGTGGGCGAGCTGCTCCGGCTCACCCGCGACGAGCGCGGCGCGGTGGTCCGGATGCACTGGGCCACCTACCGCTTCACCCGGGCCCAGGAGACCTTCGAGGGGTACGACTTCCGCACCGGTAGTTGACCTTCGACCACGGGAAATGGGCGCGGTGCGTGCGGTGTTGACCCGATACGATGGATGAGTCGTCCGCCGCGCCAGCAGGGGCCCGGCGCCGAGATCGAGAGCAGGTGGCGCAGGGCCGGACGGCCCGAGCTATGACGGACACCCCACCTCCCGCCCCGCCCCGGGTGCAGACCAGGATCACGGTCCCCGACCAGAAGATCATGGTGAACCTGCTCGGTGCGGGCGACGAGATCCTCCGGCTTGTCGAACGCTCCGTCAACAGTGACGTCCACGTGCGGGGCAACGAGATCACCATCACCGGCGCCCCCGGGGACAACGCCCTCGCCGAGCGCCTCTTCAGCGAGCTGCTCGAACTCATCGAGAAAGGCGAGACCCTGACCACAGACGCCGTCCGGCGTACCGTCGGCATGCTCGAGCAGGGCAGCGCCGAGCGGCCTGCCGAGGTCCTGACGCTCAACATCCTCTCCCGGCGCGGCCGCACCATCCGCCCCAAGACCCTCGGCCAGAAGCGCTACGTCGACGCGATCGACGCGCACACCATCGTCTTCGGCATCGGCCCGGCCGGCACCGGCAAGACCTACCTGGCCATGGCGAAGGCGGTCCAGGCGCTGCAGGCCAAGCAGGTCAACCGGATCATCCTGACCCGGCCGGCGGTCGAGGCGGGGGAGCGGCTGGGCTTCCTGCCCGGCACCCTGAACGAGAAGATCGACCCCTACCTGCGCCCGCTGTACGACGCGCTGCACGACATGCTCGACCCGGAGTCCATCCCGAAGCTGATGGCCGCCGGCACCATCGAGGTGGCGCCGCTGGCGTACATGCGCGGGCGTACCCTCAACGACGCGTTCATCATCCTGGACGAGGCGCAGAACACCACGCCCGAGCAGATGAAGATGTTCCTCACCCGGCTCGGCTTCGGTTCCAAGATCGTGGTCACCGGTGACGTCACCCAGGTGGACCTTCCCGGCGGGACGACCAGCGGCCTGCGGGTGGTCCGGGACATCCTGAGCAACGTCGAGGACGTGCACTTCGCCCAGCTCTCCAGCGCCGACGTGGTCCGCCACAAGCTGGTGGGCGAGATCGTCGACGCGTACGCCCGCTGGGACGCCGAGCGGGAGAACCAGCAGGCGCAGAGCGTGCACGCCGTGCCCGGGCGGACCGCCCAGGGCGGCCGGGCCGGCCGGCGCCGCTAACCACCAGAGGAAGACAGTTGTCCATCGAGATCGCCAACGAGTCGGGTGTCGAGGTCGACACCGACGCCGTGCTCGCCGTCGCCCGGCACGCGCTCGACGAGATGGGGGTCAACCCCCTCGCCGAGCTCTCCGTGCTGCTGGTCGACATCGACTACATGTCCGAGCTGAACCATCGCTGGATGGGCGGCGACGGCCCCACCGACGTGCTCGCCTTCCCCATGGACGAGGGCAGCGTCGACCACGGCCCGGGCGAGAGCGGCCCGGCCGGCGGTGAGCCGGCCCTGCTCGGCGACATCGTGCTCTGTCCGGAGGTGGCGGCCAAGCAGGCGGCCACCGCGGGGCACGCCACCGCGGACGAGTTGCACCTGCTCACCGTGCACGGCGTGCTGCACCTGCTCGGCTACGACCACGCCGAGCCGGAGGAGGAGCGGGAGATGTTCGGTCTCCAGGCCCGGCTGCTGGACAGCTGGCGGTCGACCCGGTCGCGGTGATGACCACCCTGGCGGCCGTGGCCGCTCCCGCCAACCTCCCCGATCTCCAGCTCATCGCCGTCGCGGCCGCGCTGGTGGTGCTGGCCGGGCTCATCGCGATGACCGAGGCTGCGCTGGCCGCCGTGTCGCCGGCCCGGGCCGCCGAGCTGGCCCGGGACGGGGCGCGCGGCGCGCGTACCCTCCAGGCGGTCGCCGGTGACGTGGTCCGCCACCTCAACCTGCTGCTGCTGGTCCGGCTGCTGGCCGAGCTGACCGCCACCACGCTGGTCGCGCTGGTGGCGGTGGACAGCTTCGGCGCCGGCTGGCGGGCCGCCCTGGTCACCGCCGGGGCGATGACCGTGGTCAGCTTCGTGGTGGTCGGCGTGGCGCCGCGCACCCTGGGCCGGCAGCACGCGTACGCGGTGGGCCGCGCGGTCGCCCCGCTGGTGCGCTGGCTGGGCCGGGCGCTCAACCCGCTGGCGTCGCTGCTGATCCTCATCGGCAACGCGGTCACCCCCGGCAAGGGCTTCCGGGAGGGCCCGTTCGCCAGCCAGGTGGAGCTGCGTGAGCTGGTCGACCTGGCCGAGCAGCGCGGCGTGGTGGAGCACGGCGAACGCCAGATGATCCATTCGGTCTTCGCGCTCGGCGACACCATCGCCCGGGAGGTGATGGTGCCGCGTACCGAGATGGTGTGGATCGAGGAGGACAAGACGCTCAACCAGGCGCTGGTCCTCTTCCTGCGCTCCGGCTTCTCCCGCATCCCGGTGATCGGGGAGAGCGTCGACGACGTGCTCGGGGTGCTCTACCTGAAGGACCTGATCCGGCGCACCCAGGGCGGTGACCCGCGCAGCGGGCGGCTGGCCGTGTCGGAGCTGATGCGCCCGGCGACGTTCGTGCCGGAGTCCAAGCCGGTCGACGACCTGCTCTCCGAGATGCAGGCCGCCCGCAACCACCTGGTCATCGTGGTCGACGAGTACGGCGGCACCGGCGGCCTGGTCACCATCGAGGACATCCTGGAGGAGATCGTCGGTGAGATCACCGACGAGTACGATGTCGAGCGCCCGCCGGTCGAGCGCCTGCCGGACGGCTCGGTGCGGGTGACCGCCCGGCTGCCCGTGGAGACGCTGGGCGAGCTGTTCGACACCGACCTGCCCACCGACGAGGTGGAGACGGTCGGCGGCCTGCTCGCCCAGTCGCTCGGCCGGGTGCCGATCCCCGGCGCCGAGGCCGAGGTGGCCGGGCTCCGGCTGCTCGCCGAGGGCACCACCGGCCGGCGCAACCGGATCGACACCGTGCTGGTGAGCCGGGTCGAGCCGAGCGACGCGCCGGACAGCGCCGGGCGCGGCGAGCGCGCCGAGCCCCGCGGCAACCCCAACCGTTCCGAGGAGAGGCAACCCGCCGATGCCTGAGTCTTCCGCCGTGCCGGCGGCCCGGCCCACCCCGTCCGATCCGGCCGAGCTGAGCGCCGAGGACGGCAAGCTGGTCGTCCTGGCCCGTGGCGCGCGGGGTCGGGTCGGCGCCGTGGAGGGCGCCGCGGTCCGGGACCAGGACGGCCGGACGTACGCGGCGGCCAGCGTGGCGCTGCCGTCGCTGACGCTGACCGCGCTCCAGCTCGCGGTCGCCTCGGCGGTGGCCGCCGGGGCCAGCCGGCTGGAGGCGGCGGTGGTGGTGACCGAGGCCTCGACGCTGGACGGCGCCGGGCACGCCGCCGTCCGGGACCTCGCCGCCGACGCGCCGATCCACGTGGCCGCGCCGGACGGCACCGTCCTCGGCACGGTGGTCGAGTGACCGGGCACGGCGCCTGGCCGGCGCGCGGCGGCGCGGGGCGAAGCGGAGCGGTGGCGTGAGCGCGACCGCGCTGCCGGATCCGGAGGCGCCGCGCCCCTACCGGGCCGGGTTCGCGTGTTTCGTCGGCCGGCCGAACGCCGGCAAGTCGACGCTGACCAACGCGATCGTCGGCACCAAGGTCGCGATCACCTCGAACAAGCCGCAGACCACCCGGCATGTCATCCGGGCGGTGCTGCACCGGCCGGACTCCCAGCTCGTGCTGGTCGACACCCCCGGCCTGCACCGGCCCCGGACGCTGCTCGGCGAGCGCCTCAACGACCTGGTCCGGGAGACCTGGAGCGAGGTCGACGTGATCGGTCTCTGCATCCCGGCGAACGAGCCGATCGGTCGGGGCGACCGGTTCATCACCGGCGAGTTGGCCAGCCTCAAGGCCACCGTGCTGGCCGTGGTCACCAAGACCGACCTGGTGGACAAGCGGCGGCTGGCCGAGCAGCTGCTCGCGGTCAGCGAGCTGGGCGAGTTCGCCGACGTGGTGCCGGTCAGCGCGGTCTCCGGGCACCAGGTGGACACGCTGGTCGACGTGATGACCGGCTACCTGCCGGAGTCGCCGCAGCTCTACCCGGACGACATGCTCACCGACGACCCGGAGCAGGTGCTGGTCGCCGAGCTGATCCGCGAGGCGGCGCTGGAGGGGGTCCGGGACGAGCTGCCGCACTCCATCGCCGTGGTGGTGGAGGAGATGATCGCGGAGGGCAACCTCACGAAGATCTACGCCGACCTGTATGTCGAGCGGTCGAGCCAGAAGGCGATCGTCATCGGACACCGGGGCAGCCGACTCAAGGAGGTCGGCACCACCGCCCGCCGGCACATCGAGGAGCTGATCGGCGGCCGGATCTACCTGGACCTGCACGTCCGGGTCGCCAAGGACTGGCAGCGGGACCCGAAGCAGCTGCGCAAGCTCGGCTTCTGACGGCGTCCGCGCGCTCCGCCGGCCCCGGGCCGGCGGAGCGCGTCCGGCCGGGACCGCCTGGTCAAATTCAGTCTGCTCTATGGGAAGTCTCACTTTCGGCCCGGCCCGCGGGCCGGTTCGCCGGGCCGGCCCGGAGGGTAGGGGGAACCTGTTCCCGCCCCCGGACCCAGATGCAGGCTGATGCGAAACCGATACCTTGACCTGCTCCGCTCCCTGGCCATCGTCCGAGTCGTCGTCTACCACGTGACCGGCTACGCCACGCTCACCCTGGTGTTCCCGGCCATGTCGGTGATGTTCGCGCTCGCCGGCTCACTGATGGCCGCCTCGCTGGACCGGACCGGCGCGCCGGCCGTGCTGCGCCGGCTGCGTCGCCTGCTGCCGTCGCTCTGGGTGCTCGCCGCGGTCTTCGTCCCGGCCATGCTGCTCACCGGGCTGCCGTTCACCCCGAAGGTGCTGCTCTGGCTCTTCCCGGTGAGCGACCCGCCGGCCAACTACTGGGGTGGGCTGGCGCTGAGCCCGATCTGGTACCTGCGGGACTACCTGTGGTTCGTGCTCGCCTCGCCGCTGGTGCTCTGGCTGTTCCGCCGGGCGCCGCTGCCCGTGCTGCTCGCCCCGTACGCCCTGCTCGCGGTGATCGAGTTCGGCATCTTCCCGGACGCCCCGCCCGTGCTGCGCGAGTTCGGCCTCTACTTCGGCGCCTGGCTGCTCGGCTTCGCCCACCACGACGGGCTGCTGCGCCGGATGCGCAACCGGGTGCTCGTGCCCACCGCGCTCGTCCTCGGCGCGGCCGGCCTGGCCTGGATCGTCACCCACCCCGGCCCGCGCGGCCACGACCTGAACGACATCCACCTCGGCAACGCGCTCTGGTCGGCGGCGTTCATCCTGGTGGCGATCGGTCGGGCGCCCGACGGGGCGGCCTGGGTGGACCGCACCCCGGTGCTGAGCCGCGTCGTGACGGTGCTGAACCGGCGCGCCCTCACCTGCTACCTCTGGCACATGCCCTTCGTGGTGGCGCTCACCCCGCTGGTCGGCCTGGTCGGCTGGACTCCGCGCGACCCGCTCGGGCTGGCCGTCCGGGTGGTGCTGGTGTTCGTCCTGGTCGGGGTGGTCACCCTGCTGGTCGGCTGGGTGGAGGACCTGGCGGCCCGGCGTACCCCGGAGCTGTTTCCCGGCCGGCACGGGCGGACCGGAGCCGAGCGGGCGGCGACCGCGCCGGCCAGCCCCGCGCCGGCCGGCGCGGCGGCCGAACTGGTCGGCGCCGGCCGGGTGCCCGCCCCGCGCCGCGCTCCCGAGCCGACCGCGTCGCGCGCGGACCGCCTCAGCGCCGGATGATCCGGACGTTGCCGCTGGTGGCGGCGACGTCCAGCAGCAGCGACGCGGCCGGGTCGTCGGGCACGCCCAGGTTGGTGTCGCCGGACCGGGCGCTGGCCCGCACCCGGTAGCGGTCGTCCGGCACGGTGAGGTCGATGTCGCCGCTGGACGCCCGTAGCCGGACCGGGGCCGGCTGGTCCAGCTCGACGGTGACGTTGCCGGAGGTGGCCTCCGCGTCCACCCGGGCGCCCAGCCGGCGCGCCTCGATGTCGCCGGACGACGCGCGCAGCCGGACCGCGCCGGCCGCGTCGACCACCCGGATGTTGCCCGAGGTGGTCTCGGCGCGGACATCGCCGCGTGCCCCGCTCACGCTGAGGTCCCCCGAGCGCAGGGTGAACTCGACGGTGCCGACCTGGGCCAGCTCGACGTTGCCGGAGGAGGTCTCGCCGCGTACCGCCACGCCCGCCGGGGCGGTCACCTCCCAGGAGACCGTGCACCGGGCGCCGCAGTCGGTCGGCAGCACCAGCTCGTCGCCCTTGATCTGGTACCGGGTGTCGGGCTGCTGCCCGCCCTGGTAGCGGACCACCCGCTTGATCCGCACCTGGCCGGCGGGCCCGGTGGCGCGGACGGCCACGTCGCCGGCGCCCCCGGACGGCACGGTGATCCTGCTGATCCCGGTCGCCTCGGTGTTGTCGTAGTCCAGCCGTCGGAACGACAGGTTGTCGCACCCGCAGAGGAGGATGAGCGAGGCCGCGGCGGCGGTGACGGCGACGGCGGTCCGGTGCAGAGCCATGGCGAGCACGCTACGACCCACCGCCGGGGTGGCACATCCGGGATCCACCGCCGATCCACCCCGAGCCGACCCTGAGATCGCACCCCGAGGGAGAATGGCCCGATGGCCGGGTACCGCCGACAGCTCTACCGCGACGACGCGGTGGTGCTGCGCGTGCAGAAGCTGGGCGAGTCCGACCGGATCATCACCCTGCTCACCCGCCGGCACGGTCGGCTGCGCGCGGTGGCCCGCGGCGTGCGGCGCACCACCAGCAGGTTCGGCGCCCGGCTGGAGCCGTTCGGGCACGTCGACCTCCAGCTCGCCGGCGACCCCAAGGGCAATCAGGGCAGCTCGCTGCAGAGCATCAGCCAGGTCGAGGGGATCGACCTGTACGGCAAGCGGTTCCTCGGCGACTACCCCCGCTACACGGCGGCCAGCGCGATCGCCGAGACGGCGGAGCGGCTCACCCCGATCGAGCGGGAGCCCTCGCTGCGGCTGTTCCAGCTCACCCTGGGCGCGCTGCGCTCGCTGGCCACCGGCGAGCACGCCACCACCCTGGTGCTCGACGCGTACCTGCTGCGCGGCATGTCCTTCGCCGGCTGGGCGCCGGCGCTGACCGCCTGCGCGGTCTGCGGCACCCCGGGGCGGCACCGGGCGTTCTCGGTGCCGGCCGGCGGCGCGGTCTGCCCGGACTGCCGGCCCCCCGGCGCCGCCCACCCGGCCCCGGCCACCATCGACCTGATGTCCGCGCTGACCACCGGCGACTGGGCGTACGCCGACGCCACCGAGACCGGCGTGCGCCGGGAGTGCAGCGGCCTGGTCGCGGCGCACCTCCAGTGGCATCTGGAGCGCGCGCTACGCTCGCTGCCGCTGGTCGACCGGGGCGCCCCGGCGGCCGGCGCGGGGCCGGGTGTGGTCCCGCCGGGTGCCGGCGCCGGACCGGCCACCGCTGGCGTGAACAGGGAGATTAGCGAGTGATCCGATCGATGAGGGCCGGCCGGCGCGAGCCGGTGCCACCGACTCCGCACCCGTCGGGCGCCCGGCCCCCGGCCCTGCCGGCCGACGCGCTGCCGCGGCACATCGCCGTGGTGATGGACGGCAACGGGCGCTGGGCCAAGGAGCGCGGCCTGCCCCGCACCAGGGGCCATGAGCAGGGCGAGCACAGCCTCTTCGACACCATCGAGGGCGCCATCGAGCTGGGCATCCCGTACCTGTCGGCGTACGCCTTCTCGACCGAGAACTGGCGGCGCTCGCCGGAGGAGGTCCGCTTCCTGATGGGCTTCAACCGGGACGTGATCCGGCGCCGCCGCGACCAGCTCGTCGACCTCGGCGTCCGGGTGGTCTGGTCCGGCCGGGCCGGGCGGCTGTGGAAGAGCGTCATCTCGGAGTTGCAGACCGCCGAGGAGATGTCCCGCGGCAACTCGACGCTGACCCTGCAGTTCTGCGTCAACTACGGCGGCCAGGCGGAGATCGCCGACGCGACCGCCGCGATCGCCCGGGACGTCGCCGCGGGCCGGCTGCACCCGGACCGGATCACCGAGAAGACCATCGGGAAATACCTCTACCACCCGGAGGTCCCCGAGGTGGACCTCTTCCTGCGCCCCTCCGGCGAGCAGCGCACCTCCAACTTCCTGCTCTGGCAGAGCGCGTACGCCGAGCTGGTCTTCCTGGACACCCTCTGGCCGGACTTCGACCGCCGCCACCTGTGGTACGCGTGCGAGCTGTACGCGCAGCGGGACCGCCGCTTCGGCGGCGCGCTGCCCAACCCGGTGGCGCCGACCGGCTAGGCGAGGCTTACCGACGCGACGCACTGGGTACCAGAACGTACAGCAGACGATCGCGGAGGTGAACCCACATGATTCAGAAGCGGATCGCGCAGTGGGCGGTCATGGCGGTCGCCGTGCCGCTGGCGGCGGCCGGTGCGCGCCGGCTCAGCCACACTCTGGAGTCCCGTCGCGGGCCGAGCGGGGCGAGCCGGTTGCTCACCAAGGGCGCCGACATGCTCCGGCCGCAGAAGGCCAAGCGGCGTCGGTTCTTCTGACGCCGGCGGCCCGGCGCAGCGTCGCGGCGGGCCTTTCCTCGGGCGCCCCGCATCCGGCTTTCGGGCCGGGGGCGGGGCGCCCGCGCGTACGATCGGCGCAGGGCGCGCCGCCGGGACGCGCCCGCCACGGGGGTGGGGGATGAGCGATCTCCGGTTCAAACTGATCATGGCGTTGAACGCCGCCGACCTGGGCGATCCCATCTGCGAGCAGGTGGCCGAGATCTGCGCGGAGATCGCCGAGCAGCACTGCGCCGAACTGGGCCACACGCCCGCCCTGCGCGCCGGCGAGATCGGTGAGCTGGCCACCGGCGAACCGGCGCTGACCTGGGCACCCACCGAGACCGGGCAGCGTGCCTGGTGACCGCGGTCGCCCCCGCCCCGGCGGTGGACGTACGCCGGGCCGCTGACCGGTTCGCCACCCGGCTGTCCTGGCTGGACTCGAAGCACTCCTTCTCGTTCTCCCGGCACTACGACCCGGCGAACACCCACCACGGCCTGCTGCTGGTCAACAACGACGACGTGGTGCGCCCGGGCACCGGCTTCGAGACCCACCCGCACCAGGACATGGAGATCGTGACCTGGGTGCTGCGCGGTTCCCTGGTGCACCAGGACTCGACCGGGCACTCCGGCGTCATCTACCCCGGCCTGGCCCAGCGGATGAGCGCCGGCACCGGCATCCTGCACTCGGAGAAGAACGACTCCTGGCGGTTGGACAACACCGCCCCGCACCGGGACCCGGTCCACTTCGTGCAGATGTGGGTGCTGCCCGACGAGGAGGGCGTTGACCCCGGCTACGAGCAGCTGGAGATCGGCGACGAGCTGCTCCGCGGCGGGCTGGTCCCGGTCGCCTCCGGCATGGACCGGTACGACGGCGCGTCCGCCATCCGGATCCGCAACCGCTACGCGACCCTGCACGCCGCCCGGCTCGCCCCCGGCGACGAGGTCGACCTCCCCGACGCGCCGTACCTGCACCTCTACGTGCCCAGCGGCGCGGTGACCCTGGAGGGCGCGGGGCGGCTGGAGGAGGGGGACGCGGCGCGGATCACGATGACCGGTGGACAGCGGGTGGTCGCCGCCGAGCCGGCGGAGATCCTGGTCTGGGAGATGCACGCCACCATCAGCGGCGCCTGACCGGCGCTCACGCCGGCACTTCGGAGCGGTCGCCGGCCCAGAGCGTGTGGAACGCCCCCTCCCGGTCCACCCGGTGGTAGGTGTGCGCCCCGAAGTTGTCCCGCAGGCCCTGGATCAGCGCGGCCGGCAGCCGCTCGGCGCGCAGCGCGTCGAACCAGGCCAGCGACGACGAGAAGGCCGGGGCCGGCACGCCCGCCCGGGCCGCGTCGGCCACCACCCGCCGCCAGGCCGGCACCCCGGCGCTGACCTGCTCGGCGAACCACGGGGCGACCAGCAGCGTGGACAGCTCCGGCTCCGCGTCGTACGCGGCCCGGATGCGGTCCAGGAAGCGGGCCCGGATGATGCAGCCGCCCCGCCAGATGGTGGCGGTGCCGCCCAGGTCGATGCCCCAGTCGTACTCCCGGCTGCCGGCCCGGATCTGGTCGAAGCCCTGCGCGTACGCGACGATCTTGCTGGCCAGCAGTGCGCGCCGGACGTCCTCGACGAAGCGCTCCCGGTCGTCGACCTGCCACTTCTCGCCGGCGTCGGGGAACGCGCGGCGGGCGGCGGCCCGCTGGTCGGCGTGCCCGGACAGCGACCGGGCGAACGTGGCCTCGGCGATGCCGGTGATCGGGATGCCCAGGTCCAGGGCGCTCTGCACCGTCCACCGGCCGGTGCCCTTCTGCTCGGCCTGGTCGAGCACGATGTCCACGAACGGGCGGCCGGTCGCGGCGTCGGTGTGCGCCAGCACGTCGGCGGTGATCTCGATGAGGAAGGACTCCAGCTCGCCGCCGTTCCACTGCCGGAAGATCTCCGCGAGCTCCGCCGGGCTCGCCGACAGACCGGCCCGCAACAGGTCGTACGCCTCGGCGATGAGCTGCATGTCGGCGTACTCGATGCCGTTGTGCACCATCTTGACGAAGTGGCCGGCCCCGTCCGGGCCGATGTGCCGGCAGCACGGCGTGCCGTCGACCTGCGCGGCGATCTTCTCGAAGATCGGGCCGAGCGTCCGGTACGACTCGTCCGAGCCGCCCGGCATGATGCTGGGCCCGTGCAACGCGCCCTCCTCGCCGCCCGAGACGCCGGTGCCGACGAAGTGCAGCCCGTGTCCGCGCAGCGCCTCCTCCCTCCGGCGGGTGTCGACGAAGTGCGCGTTGCCGCAGTCGACCACGATGTCCCCCGCGTCGAGCAGGGGAACCAGTTCGTCGATCACCGCGTCGGTCGGGGCGCCCGCCTTCACCATGACGATCACCGCGCGGGGGCGTCGCAGCGAGGCGACGAAGTCGGCCATGGACTCCGCCGGCACGAAGGCGCCCTCGGCCCCGTGCTCGGCGACGAGGCTGCGGGTGCGCTCGGGCGAGCGGTTGTGCACCGCCACGGTGAAATCGTTCCGGGCCAGGTTCCGGGCCAGGTTGCGGCCCATGACCGCGAGGCCGGTGACCCCGATCTGCGCCGTCGCCCGCTCTGCCATGCGTACCGCCACCCTTCGGTCCGACCTGCCCGTGCTGCGACCGTATCGCGGTCCGCGCGGGCCCGGGCCGGGACGTCGACGGCCGGTGACCGTGCTGTCACTCCCGGACCGGCGGCCTCGTGGCGGTCGGACCGACCAGGTCACCCACGGACTCACCCACGCCCAGCGGGGTGATCGGGAACGCGATCAGCATGTCCTCGATCGGGCCGGTAATTCGGGTGCGCGGCGGCGGGCCGCCGGTTAGCCTGCTGGCATGCGTAACTGACGCCCTTCCGCCGAGCCCGGTCCACCGCCGTACGCGCCGTGGACCCGTCCCGCTCCGGGCGTCCGCATCCTTCTCCCCGCCGCCGTCGGCCGGGTGTCTTCCTGATCGGACCTGCCGGAGCCCTCGCGCCGGGGCCGCGCCCCGGCACCCGACAGTCAGGAGGTACGCGGATGCCCGCCAAGCGCAGTCCGAAGAAGTCCCGTAAGCCGTCGCCGTCTCTGCTGGAGGTGACCCCGACGGACCTCGACGCCCTCACCGTGGCGCCGGCGGAGCCGGTGGCCGTGCCGACGCCATCCGGGGCGGCGAAGCCGGCCCCGCCGAAGGCCGGCCCGCCGGCCGGGCGCGACGCCCGCCTCGCCGGGCGCAGCCAGCGCGCCGGCCAGACCCGGTTCTACGCCTTCCGGCGCAGCTGATCCCGCCCCTCGCGGCCCGGCCCGCACGCCACGCGGTCCGGGCCGCGCCGCCCGACCCCGTCACCCCACTCTGGTTGCGCCGCCCGACTCGGCTGCGCCGCCCGACTCGGCTGCGCCGCCTGACTCGGCTGGGCGGCCTGGTCCGGCTGCGCGGGACGGTTGGCTGCCTCGCCTGACCTGGCCGCGCCGACCAATCTGGCCGCGCCGACCAATCTGCCGCGCCGGGCGGCAAGGCACAGCGCTGTCTGGCGATATGCCACTGCGGCATCTTTATGCCTGGTGGGCATATTCGGTTTGGGGGATGTCGGGCCGCCGGCGGTTGCCGTGGTGCCGGTCGGGTGGTGCCGGTCCGGCCGCGGAGACGCGGCGCGTGCCGGGCGGGGCGGTGCAGCGCTTCGAACGATATGACGCAGCGGCATATCGGGCTTGAGTGTGCCGGCCCGCCAGCGGTTGCCTCGGTGCCGGTCCGCTGAGAGTGGCTGCGGTGGCGGGCCGCCGGGCTCCACGAGGTAGCGGCTCATCGGCGGGTGGTGGGCGGGCGGCGGTCAGCCGAGCAGCGGGCGGAAGGTGCCCAGCAGCACGCTGACCGCCAGCGCCGCGGCGCCCAGCGCCCCGGCGGCCACCACCAGCAGGGTGTCCGCCCGGGTGAAGCGCTGCCGCCGGGCGACCGTGCGCGGGGTGCCCGCGTCGAAGCCGCGCGCGTCCATCGCCACGGCCAGCCGGGTACCGCGCCGGATCGCCCCGACCAGCAGGGCGA
Source organism: Micromonospora sp. NPDC049836 (assembly GCF_044465125.1). NCBI lineage: Bacteria > Bacillati > Actinomycetota > Actinomycetes > Micromonosporales > Micromonosporaceae > Micromonospora > Micromonospora sp. NPDC049836. Next base: position 711,898 of record NZ_JBITLH010000003.1, on the reverse strand, counting down.
ACGCCGTCGACGCGAACAGCCGCAGCTTGGCCACCGGGTTGCGGCCGGCGTCCACGCCGCGGGCCCGGCGCGCCATGCTGATCATCCGCCATTCCTGTTCGAGGAGCGGCACCAGCCGGAACGCGGCCAGCGCGCCGAGCGCGAACCGGGCCGGCGCCTTCGCGTTCTGGATCAGCGCGTCGGCCAGGTCGGTCGCGTCGGTGGTGGCGAACACGATGATCCCGGGCAGCGCCACCGCGAGCATGCGCAGCACCAGGCCCAGCGCGGTGACCAGCACCCCCTGGGTGACCAGCACCGGGCCGGCCGCGAGCAGCACCGGGCCGGACCGGTCGGCGGCGAAGAGCACCAGGGTGAGCAGGATGCCGCCGGAACCGGCGAGCAGCGGCCAGGCCCGCCGGGCGAGCACCCGGTGGCGGATGCCGAACAGCGGCAGCACCGCCAGCTCGATCCCGATGGCGATCGCCGGGGCGACCGGGTCCAGGGTGGCGATCAGCAGGAGGGAGAAGAGCAGCGCGGCGGTGAGCTTCGCCACCGGGTTGCGCCGGGCCAGCGGCGCCCCGGCCGCCGCGATCGGCTCGACGCCGATCACCGCCGGCCTCCGGTCGCCCGCCGGTCCCCGGCGACGGCCCGGTCGAACCGGGGCCGCGCCGGGCGTCGACCCGGCCACGGTGGATCGGCGGCCGGGGATCCCGCGGCGGCGCTCATCGGCGCTCCAGGGTGACGGTCCGGTCGGCCAGCGCGGCCACGAAGTCCGGGTCGTGGGTGACCGTCACGACGCCGTGGCCGGCGTCGCGCAGCTCGGCGAGGAGGTCGACCAGCTCCCGCCAGGTGCGCCGGTCCTGGCCGAAGGTCGGCTCGTCGCAGATCAGCAGGCGGGGCGCGGTGGCCAGGGCGGTCGCCACGCTCAGCCGCCGCGCCTCACCACCGGAGAGGGTGTACGGGTTGGCCCCGGCCAGCCGGTCCAGGCGCAGCCGAGCCAGCAGGGCGTCCACGGTCGCCGCCACGGCCGGCTCGGGCTGGCCGGTGCGGCGCGGCCCGAGCGCCAGCTCGTCGCGGACGCTGCCGGTGACGAACTGGTGCTCCGGGTCCTGGAAGACCGAGCCGATCCGCCGGGCCAGGGCGGGTGCCCGCCAGCGGTGCGGGGGAGCGCCGGCGTCCCGGCCGGCCAGCGCCTCGCTCGCGGTGACCGCGCCGGCGCCCGGGCGGAGCAGCCCGCCGAGCAGCAGGGCCAGGGTGGACTTGCCGGCGCCGTTGGGGCCGAGGACGGCGAGCGCCTCGCCGGCGCGTACCTCGAGGTCGGTGGGGGCCAGCCGGGGCGGCAGGCCGAGCCGGTCGGCGGTGAGCAGCACCGCGCCGGGCGTCGCGGTGGCCCGCCGGGGCGGCACGAGGCGGCCGGGCACCCAGACCCCGGCGTCGGCCAGCGCGTCGCCGTGCGCGGCGAAGACCGCCTCGGGTGAGCCGTCGGCCCGCACCCCGCCGCCGGGCTCCAGCACCACCACCCGGTCGACCAGGGGCAGCGCCTCGGCCACCCGGTGCTCGACCAGGATCAGCGTGGTGTCGGCGTCGAGCGCGTCCGCGACGGCCCGCCGGACCAGCGTGGCGCCGGCCGGGTCCAGGTTGGCGGTCGGCTCGTCGAGCAGCAGCAGCCCCGGCCGCAGGGCCAGCGCACCGGCCAGGGCGAGCCGCTGCTGTTCGCCGCCGGAGAGCGCGGCGGTGGGCCGGTCCCGGTGGTACGGGAAGCCGACCCGGCGCAGCGCCTCGTCGACCCGGGGCCAGATCTCGTCGGCGGGCACCCCGCGGTTCTCCAGCCCGAACGCGACGTCGTCGCCGCAGCGGGCCATCACGAGCTGGCTCTCCGGGTCCTGGAAGACGATGCCGACCCGTTCCCGGGCCTTACGCGGGTCGAGCCCGTCGATCTCGACGGTGCCCTCCTGCTCGCCGGAGTCCTCGGGCAGCAGGCCGGCCAGGGCGGCGAGCAGGGTGCTCTTGCCCGCCCCCGACGGCCCCAGCAGCAGCACCCGCTCGCCGGCCTCGACGCGCAGGTCGACGCCGCGTACGGCCCACTGCTTGCGGCCGGCGTGCCGCCACCCGAACCCGCGCAGGTTCACCGCACCCACCCCGCACCCCTCCTCCGGCCCGTACGGGCCCCAGCTTGGTTGATCAAGGAGCTTGCGTCCGCGGAATCGCCTCGGCCGACGCAAACTCCTTGCCCAACGCGGTCGACGGGGGACGGTCAGACGGTGGCGCGTTCCCGGCCGGCCGGGAAGCGGTCCAGGACACCGGTGTTGGCCAGGGCCCGGGTGAGGGCGACGCCGCCCAGGCCGGCCACCACCAGCGAGCTGGCCGCGGTGAGCAGGATGTACGGCAGGCGGAAGCTGCCCCACGCGGTGCCCGGGTACCAGACGAAGACGTCGTAGATCGACGCGGCCAGGCCGGCGAAGGTCGCCGCCAGCAGCGCCACCGGCAGCCGGTAGCTGCGGTACGCGAACAGCGCGAAGGCCAGTTCGGCGGCGGCCGCCTCCAGCGGACCCTGCACGACGATCGTCCAGCCCCAGCTCGTGCCGAACGCCACTGACACCAGCGCGGCCAGGGTGAGCGTGAAGAGCGCCGCGCCCGGCTTCCGGACGACCAGCGCGCCCAGCACGGCCGGCACCAGCCAGACGCCGTACAGGACGGCGCGGCCGGGCAGCGGGATGGCGTCCGCCGGTCCGTTCCAGAGCAGGCCCCAGGCCCAGAAGATGATGCCGAAGGCCACCCCGAGCACGGAGGCCACGACGATGTCGATGGTGCGCCACCGGTTGGTGCTGTCCATGGTTGCTCCCAGTTCCGTCAGGCGAACCAGGAGAAGACGCACGCCGCGCCCGGATCACCGGACGGCGGCGCGGCTGGAGGTCGACCGAACTCCCTGCGCTGGCATTACCCAGATCAGGTTCGAGGGTCTGCGGGCACCGGCCCGCACTCTCAGCGCTGTGCGCTCCCCTGTCGGATGTGAAGTTGTCTCGTCGCAGACGCTAGCACCGACCCCCACCCGCGGCCCAGCAGGGCGATCACCGGGTGGACCGGTGGGTAGGGTGGCGATCATGCGGGTCGAGGCGCGAGGTCTGACGTTCGAGGTACGCACCGGCGGCCCCGAGGACGGCGACCCCGTCCTGCTGCTGCACGGCTTCCCGCAGCACGCCGGCGAGTGGGACGACGTGGTGCCCGCCCTGCACGCCGCCGGGCTGCGCACGTACGCCCTCGACCAGCGGGGCTACGCCCCCGGGGCGCGACCGGCGGCCGTCGAGGCGTACCGGATCCCGGAGCTGGTGGCGGACGCGGCCGCCGTGCTCGACGCGCTCGGGGTGACCCGCGCGCACCTGGTCGGCCACGACTGGGGCGCGATCGTGGCGTGGGGGCTGGCGGCGGCCCACCCGGAGCGGGTCCGCACCCTCACCGCGGTCTCGGTGCCGCACCCGGCCGCGATGGGGCACGCGCTCGCCACCGACCCGCGGCAGAAGGCCCGCTCCGCCTACATCGCCCTGTTCCGGCGGCCCGGCAAGGCGGAGAAGGTGCTGCTCGCGCTGCACGCCGCCACCCTGCGCCGGATGCTCTCCGGGGTCGGCGACGCCGCCCGGGTGGCCCGCTACGCCGACCCGATGCGGGAGCCGGGCGCGCTGACCGCCGCGCTGAACTGGTACCGGGCCATGTCGGGCGCGGACATGAAGGCCGTCGGGCCGGTGGACGTGCCGACCACCTTCGTCTGGAGCGACCGGGACATCGCGATCGGCCGGACCGCCGCCGAAGCCTGCGCCGGCCACGTGACCGGCGACTACCGCTTCGTGACGCTGACCGGCGTGACGCACTGGATCCCCGACGAGGCCCCGGCCCCGCTGGCCGAGGCGATCCTCGCCCGCGCCGGCCGGTGAGCGCCACCGCCGGGCCGGCCCGCCCGCACACCCGCCCGCACACCCGCGCGTCGCTCGCCGCCCAGCTCCGCGCCCTCGGCGTACGCCCCGGCGGGACGGTCCTGGTGCACGCCGCGCTGCGCCCGCTGGGTTTCCTCTGCGGCGGCCCGGAGGCCGTGCTGCTCGCCCTGCGCGACGTGCTCGGCCCGGACGGGACGGTCGTGGTGCCCACCCACACCCCGGGGAACAGCGACCCGGCCGGCTGGACCAACCCGCCGGTGCCGCCCGACTGGTGGCCGGTGATCCGGGCGGAGCTACCCGGTTTCGATCCGGCGGTCACCCCGAGCCGGTTCATGGGCGCCTTCGCGGAGCAGGTCCGCACCTGGCCGGGCGCCCGGCGCAGCGCGCACCCGTACGTCTCGTTCGCCGCGCTCGGGCCGGCCGCCGAGCGGATCGTGGCCGGTCACCCGCTGGCCGACATGCTCGGCGAGCGTTCCCCGCTGGCCCGGCTGTACGAACTCGACGCCGACGTGCTGCTGCTCGGCGTGGACCACGGCAGCAACACCTCGCTGCACCTGGCCGAGTACCGGCAACCCGCGCCACCCCGGGAGCGTTGCGGTGCGGCCGTGCTCACCGCCGACGGCGGCCGGGACTGGGTGTGGTGGGACGACGTACGCCTCGACGAGGAGGACTTCGACCGGCTCGGCGTCGACCTGGAGGCCACCGGCGCGGTGCGGCTCGGACCGGTCGGCGACGGGACGGGACGGTTGATGAGGCAGCGGGCGGCGGTCGACTTCGCGGTGGACTGGCTGGCCCGGAACCGACGGACGGAGGAAGCATGAGCGTGAGCGCCGAGGCGTACCTGGCGGTGGTGACCGAGACGATCGGGCGGGTGGCCGCCGGGCAGCGGGAGAACGTGGCCCGGGCGGCCGAGCTGATCAGCGGATCGTTGCGCGCCGGCGGGGTGGTGCACGCGTTCGGCACCGGGCACTCCGAGGCCCTCGCCATGGAGATCGCCGGCCGGGCCGGTGGGCTGGTCCCGACCAACCGGATCGCCCTGCGGGACCTGGTCCTGTACGGCGGGGAGCCGGCCGACGTGCTCGGCCCGAAACTGGAACGCGAGCCCGCCGTGGCGCACCGCCTCTACGAGCTGGCCCCGGTCCGCCCGCAGGACGTCTTCGTGCTCGCCTCCAACTCCGGCGTCAACGGGGCGATGGTGGAGTTCGCGGCCATCGTCAAGGAGCGCGGGCACCCGCTGGTCGCGATCACCTCGGCCGCGCACTCGGCCCGGATGACCTCCCGGCACCCGAGCGGCCGCAAGCTCGCCGACTTCGCCGACGTGGTGCTCGACAACGGCGCCCCGTACGGCGACGCCACCCTGCCGCTGCCCGGCGGCGGCGCGGTCGGCGCGGTCTCCTCGATCACCGCCGCGCTGCTGGCGCAGCAGATCGTCGCGGAGGTGGTGGCCCGGCTGCTGGCCGCGGGGGAGCAGCCCCCGGTCTACCTGTCGGCCAACATCACCGGTGGCGACGAGCACAACGCCGAGTTGGAGGCCCGGTACGCCGGCCGCATCCGCCGGGGAGCGTGAGCGCCGGCGGTTTCCCCGCGAGCGCCGGGCGGCGTGGTCGGGGCGAGGGGCGGTGGTTCCGTCGTGAGCCCCGGGCGGCGAGGCCGGGGGCGGCGGGTGGTGGTTTCGTCGTGAGCCCCGGGCGGCGCGGCGGGGCGGCGGGTGGTGGTTTCGTCGTGAGCCCTGGGCGGCGCGGCGGGGGCCGGTTTCGTCGCGAGCCCGAACGGGCAAACCCTGGCTGCCGGTGGGCGACCCCCCACCGGCGTCAGGCGTCTCGCCCGGAGGTGATGGGTGTCCAAGGAGACCGAGAAGCAGCGTTGGCAGCGTAACTTCGCCGACCTGCTCCAGGAGCTGCGGGTGGCGCAGACCGGCGTGCAGATCCTCTTCGCGTTCCTGCTCACCCTGCCGTTCAGCAACGGATTCACGAGGACCACGCCGTTCCAGAAGGACGTCTACGTCGTCGCCCTGCTGGCCGCCGCCGGGGCCACCGCAATGATCATCTCACCGGTCGCCTTCCACCGGGCGCTGTTCCGGCAGGGCCGCAAGCCGGAACTGGTCCGCTTCGCCCACCTCATGGCCAGCGGCGGCCTCGGGCTCATGCTCGTCTCGATGGTCAGCGCGGTCCTGCTGATCACCGACTTCGTGCTCAGCCGGCCGATCGCCTTCCTGCTCAGCGGGATCACCGGGGCCTGGTTCCTGGCCTTCTGGGTGATCCTGCCGTTCGCCCGGCGCAACTGGGGTGAGGACGACATCGACGACGAGGAGGACGATCCGCAGGTGCTGGTCGGCGACTGAGCCGCCCGGCACGGCGGCGCCGCGCTGCCCGGCCCGGTGGCGGTCGCCGTGCTCGGGCTGCCCGGCCGGGTGCTGGTCGCCGGATCCACGGCGTGCCGGGTGCGCCGGGTCCCGCCAAATCGGACGTGCCGCTGACGCTACCCCTGGGTAACACCCGGGAGTAGCGTCGATTTCGTCGCACGTCGACGCAGCCGGACCGAGGTCTCCAGGAGGCAGCCGTGACCACGACACAGAACAGTCGACCCGACCCCGCCGGACACGGTGGCCCCACCGGGCGGGTGGCGCCCATCGACGATCCCGGACCGCCGGCCGGCAGCGCCGCGGCCGTCGACGCCGCGGGCGGGGCCGGTCCGCTGCCCTCGGAGGCCGGACAGGTCTCCGAGAAGGAGGCCCGCCAGGTCGCCGAGGCGGCCCGGGAGGCAGCCTGGGACCGGCCCAGCTTCGGCAAGGAACTCTTCCTCGGCCGGTTCCAGCTCGACCTGATCAACCCGTGGCCGCGCGCCGACCCGGACGACACCGCCCGGGCCGAGGAGTTCCTCGCCGCGTTCGGGGCGTACCTGGACGCCGAGGTGGACGGTGCCGCCATCGAACGGGACGCGCGGATCCCCGACGAGGTGTTCCACGGGATGGCCCGGCTCGGCGCGTTCGGCATGAAGATCGACCGCAAGTACGGCGGCCTCGGGCTGAGCAACCTGCACTACTGCCGGGCGCTGATGCGGGCCGGCTCGGTCAACCCGGCGATCGGCGCGCTGCTCTCGGCGCACCAGTCGATCGGCGTGCCGCAGCCGCTGAAGATGTTCGGCACGCCCGAGCAGAAGCAGCACTTCCTGCCCCGGCTGGCCGCCGGTGAGGTCTCCGCGTTCCTGCTCACCGAGCCCGACGTCGGCTCCGACCCGGCCCGGCTGGCCACCACGGCCGAGCCGACCGAGGACGGCACCGGCTACCGGCTCAACGGGGTGAAGCTCTGGGCCACCAACGGCACGGTCGCCACCCTCCTCGTGGTGATGGCCCGGGTGCCGGCCGCCGAGGGGCGTCGCGGCGGCATCACCGCCTTCGTCGTGGAGGGCGACAGCGAAGGCATCACCGTGGAGCGGCGCAACGAGTTCGTCGGGCTGCGCGGCCTGGAGAACAGCCTCACCCGGTTCCACGACGTCTTCGTGCCCAAGGAGAACGTCATCGGCGGCGAGGGCAAGGGCCTGAAGATCGCCCTGACCACGCTGAACACCGGCCGGCTGTCGCTGCCGGCGATGTGCGTCGGGGCCGGCAAGTGGGCGTTGAACGTGGCCCGCGAATGGGCCGCCGACCGGGTCCAGTGGGGACGGCCGGTCGGCGAGCACGAGGCGGTCGCCAAGAAGCTGGCCTTCATCGCCGCCACCACGTACGGCATGGAGAGCATGCTCGACCTCAGCTGCCTGCTCGCCGACGACGACCGCAACGACATCCGGATCGAGGCCGCGCTGGTCAAGCTGTACGCCAGTGAGATGGCCTGGAAGATCGCCGACGAGCTGATCCAGATCCGGGGCGGACGCGGCTACGAGACGGCCGACTCGCTGGCCGCCCGGGGCGAGCGGCCGGCCGCGGTCGAGCAACTCCTGCGCGACCTGCGGATCAACCGGATCTTCGAGGGCTCCACCGAGATCATGCACCTGCTGATCGCGCGGGAGGCGGTCGACGCGCACCTCTCGGTGGCCGGCGACATCATCGACCCGGACGCCGGGCTGGGCCGTAAGGCGAAGGCCGGTGCCCGGGCCGGCGCCTTCTACGCCAAGTGGCTGCCCACCCTCGCCGTCGGCCGGGGCCAGGCGCCCGGGGCGTACCACGAGTTCGGCCCGCTCGCCGGGCACCTGCGGCACGTCGAGCGGACCTCCCGCAAGCTGGCCCGTTCCACCTTCTACGCGATGTCCCGCTGGCAGGGCAAGATGGAGCGCAAGCAGGCGTTCCTCGGCCGGGTGGTGGACATCGGCGCGGAGCTGTTCGCGATGTCGGCGGTCTGCGTCCGGGCCACCGCCGAGCGGGCCGAGCACCCCGAGAACGTGGAGCTGGCCGACCTGTTCTGCCGGCAGGCCCGGCTCCGGATCGACGAGCTCTTCACCGGCCTGTGGTCCAACACCGACGCGGTCGACGTGGCGGCCGCGAAGCGGATCCTCGCCGGCCGGTACGCCGCCCTGGAGGAGGGGGTGGCGACCCCGCCCGCGGAGCAGCCCTGGGTGGCCCGCTGGCAGCCCGGCCCGTCGACCGCCGAGGACGTCCGCCGCCGCATCCCGCCCGCCAACTGACCCCGGGTTCGCTCCCGCCGCCGTCCCGACCCACCGGCCGGGGCGGCGGCGGTCGGTCCGGGTGCGCGCCGACGAAACGGGCGGGGAGCCGGCCGGGTCAGCGGGCGATGGCCCAGGCGATCACCCCGGCCAGGATCAGCCCGTTCAGGCCGGCCAGCACCAGGTACGCGACGGGCGGGATGCGGCGACCCTTGCGGACGAAGCTCACCAGGACGCCCGCGTAGATCAGCAGCAGCACCGCGACGACGATCAGGAAGTACAGCACCGGCACACCTTAGCGGCCCGTCCTCAGGCCGAGGCTGCGCAGCTCCAGCTCGGCGAGCGCGTCGACGGTGGCGTCGTCGCCGCGCCGCCACGCCTCGGCCACGTCCGGATCGATCCGGGTCAGCCGGCCCAGCGGTTGCCCGGCGAGCGCGCGCAGCGCCAGCAGGTCCCGGCCGGCGGGTGCGGTGGCCAGCCGCTTCGCCGCGCCGGCCCGGCGCATCCAGCGCAGCCGCAGCGGCATCCAGCCGACGAGGACCAGGCCGAGCGGAACGACCAGCACCGCGATGCTCAGTCCGAGGGCCAGCTGGCCGACGAGTTCCTGCTGGTCGTGGCCCGCCTCGGCGACCGACCGGGCGGCGTCGGCGGCCCGGTTGAAGGGGGCGGTCAGCTCGTCGCCGACCAGCGGCACCCGGCCGACCTTGCCGCCCGCCTCGGCCAGGTTGTCGGCGAGGCTGCCGCCGGCTCCCTCCAGCTTCTGTCCCGGTACGGCGAGCTTCTCGATGAGGTCGTGCAGCCAGAGCGCGAAGCGGATCGAGGCGTACACCCAGGCGACCACGAGCAGGTCGGTGAGGAGCTGACGGAGGGCGATCGGAAAGCGATCAGCGTAGATCTTCACGCCGGACAGCGTGCCACGCTCCGGCCCCGCCGGCACGATGCAGCGTCAGCCGGCGCAGGCCGGGCAGCTGCCGAAGATCTCCAGGGTGTGGCTGACCTCGGCGTACCCGTGCTCGGCGGCGACCCGCTCGGCCCAGCTCTCCACCGCCGGGCCGGCCACCTCGACGGTCCGCCCGCAGTGCCGGCAGACCAGGTGGTGGTGGTGGCCCTCGCTGCACCGCCGGTAGAGGTGCTCGCCGCCCGGCGGGCGCATCACGTCGATCTCGCCGGCGTCGGCGAGCCCCTGCAACGTCCGGTAGACCGTGGTGAGGCCGACCCGCTCGCCGCGCTGGCGGAGCATCGCGTGCAGGTCCTGGGCGCTGTGGAAGCCTTCCACCTCGGCCAGCAGGGTGCTCACCGCCGTCCGCTGCCGGGTGTTACGCAGCGTTCCGTCGGTCACGCCGCCACCTCCCTCCGGCCGGCCCGGGTGGGCCGCCCGGTCATCGCGGCCCTTCCCCGGCGTGGCTGACCGCGTCCGCGACGATGTGCGCGACGTGCTCGTCGACCAGCGCGTACGCGATCTCCCGGCCGCGGCGGGAACCCCGCACCACGCCGGCGCCGCGCAGCACGCGCAGGTGCTGGGAGACCAGGGGCTGGGGCGCGCCCAGCTTCTCCACCAGCTCGTGCACGCAGCGCTCGCCCTCGGCCAGCTCGCTGACGATCGCCAGCCGGATCGGCGCCGACAACGCGCGCAGCAGCTCACCCGCGCCCTCGAAGGCGTCGTACCCGTTCGTGGCGGTCACCCCGTAACGGTAACCAATGCCAGCAGGACCGGCCCGCGGCGGCTCACGGGAGCGCCACCTCGTGCTCCGGCGGCTCGGCGAACGCCTCGGTGACCGGCGCGGCGGCCGGCCGGGACCGCCGGCGTACCGCCCGCCAGACCGCCGCGGCCAGCGCGACCACCAGGAACGAGGCGATGGCCAGCAGCACCACCGAGGCGCCGGGCGGGGTGTCCGCGCCGGCGGCCACCGCGACGCCCGCGCCGGCGGCGAAGAGCCCCAGCGTCATGGCCGCCGCCATGGTGCTGGCGAACCCCCGGGTGACCTGCTGCGCGGTCGCCACCGGCACCACCATCAGCGCGCTGATCAGCAGCACCCCGACCGAGCGCATGGCGATGGTCACGGTCACCGCGGTGGTCACCGCGAGGAGCAGGTTGAGCGTCCGGACGGGCAGCCCGGAGACCCGCGCGTACTCCTCGTCGTGGCAGACCGCGAAGAGCGCCGGGCGCAGGGCCACCATCGCCACCAGGACGGCCAGGCCGAGCAGCAGGATGGTGACCAGGTCGCCCCGGGAGGTGGTGATCAGCGACCCGAACAGGTACGAGTTGAGCGAGGCGCTGCTGGCGTCGGAGAGCCCGACCAGCAGCACGCCGCCGGCGATGCCGCCGTAGAAGAGCAGCGCCAGGGCCAGGTCCCCGGAGGTACGCCCGCGCGCGCGGACCAGCTCGATCACGATCGCGCCGACCGTCGCGGCGAGCACCGCCACCAGCACGGGGGAGCGGTTGAGCAGCAGCCCCGCGCCGACGCCGGTGAGCGCGACGTGCCCGATGCCGTCACCGATCAGCGCCAGCCGCCGCTGCACCAGGTAGATGCCGAGGGCCGGCGCGGCCAGCCCGATGACCAGCGCGCCGACCAGGGCGCGCAGCATGAAGTCGTACTGGAAGAGATCCATCAGCTGCTCCACAGCCCGGCGGGCTCCTCGTCGCAGTGCGGGTGCACGTGGTCGTGGCCCGGTTCGGCGTGGTGCCCGGCCGGCTCGGGCACCGCCCCGTCATGGCAGATGCCGCCCTGGTGCACGACGACGGCGCGGCTGATCAGCGGCCGCAGCGGCCCCAGCTCGTGGGCGACCAGCAGCACGGTGCCGCCGTCGGCGACGAAGCCGTGCAGCGCGCGGGCGAACGCCTCCTGGCTGGCCATGTCGACCCCGGCGGTCGGTTCGTCCAGCACCAGCAGTTCGGGGCGGCCGGCCAGGGCGCGGGCGATCAGGGTGCGTTGCTGCTGGCCGCCGGAGAGGGTGGCGACCGGGTCGCCGGCCCGGTCGGCGAGGCCGACGGCGTCCAGCGCCGCGGCGACCGCCTCCCGGTCGGCCCGCCCGGCCGGGCGCAGCACGCCCCGGCGGGCCAGCCGGCCGGAGGCCACCACCTCGCTGACCGTGGCCGGTACGCCGCTGCCCGCGCCGAGCCGCTGCGGGACGTACCCGATGCGGTGCCACTGCCGGAAGCGGCGCTGCGGTGCGCCGAAGAGGGTGACCGACCCGGCGCCGAGCGGGACCAGGCCCAGCACGGCGCGGATCAGGGTGGACTTGCCGGAGCCGTTGGCGCCGAGCACGGCGACCACCTCGCCGGCGGTGACGGTGAGCGAGACGTCCCGCAGCACCGCGCGGCTGTCGTAGCCGACGGCGGCGTGCGCGACCTGGATCACGGGTGTGGTCATGAGCAGTCCAAGGCGGTCCGCAGGGTCTGGAGGTTGGTGCGCATCGCGGCGAGATAGTCGCCCTCGGCGGGCGGGCCCTCGATCGGGTCGAGCACGGCGGTGCGTGCGCCGACCTCCCGGGCCACGGTCTCGGCGACCTTCGGGCTGACCAGGGTTTCGAAGAAGATGGTGGTGGCCCGGTGGGCCCGGGCCTCGGCGGCCACCGCGGTGAGGCGCTGCGGGGAGGGCTCGGCCTCCGGGCTGAGGCCGGTGACGCCGATCTGGTCGAGGTGGTAGCGCTCGGCCAGGTAGCCGAACGCGGTGTGGCTGGTCACGATCTCCCGGCGCTGGCAGTTCCGCAGGCCCTCGGCGTACTCGCCGTCGAGCCGTGCCAGGTCGGTGCGGAGCGCCGTGGCCCGGCTGGTGTAGTCGGCGGCGTGGTCGGGGTCGGCCCGGCCGAGCCGCTCGGCGAGCCGGTCGCCGATGGTGGCCAACCGGTCGGGGTCGAGCCAGACGTGCGGGTCCCGGCCGCCGCCGTCGGCCTCGTGCTCGGTGCCGTCCCCGTGCCGGTGACCGGTGTCGGCCCGCAGCGGCTGCACGTCGGCGACGTCGAAGGCCCGGTCACCGCCGTTCTGCGCGACGGCCTCGTCCACGGCCGGTTGGAAGCCGCCCAGGTAGACGATGAGTTCCGCGTCGACGACCTGGCCGACCTGGCGGGGGTTGAGCTCCAGGTCGTGCGGCTCGGCGCCGGGCTTGACCAGGTTGGTGACGGTGACCGTGGGTCCGCCGATCCGCTCGGCGAGGAACTGCAGCGGGTAGAACGCGGCCACCACGTCCACCCGGCCCGGGTCGTGCCCGCCGCCGCCCTCGGCCGAGCAGGCCGCGACGCCACCCAGGGTGAGCAGGGCGGTCGCGGCGGCCAGGGCGCGGGCGATACGGCGGACGGTCATGCCGTCAACTGTCCGCGATAACGAAATTGATTGTCAAAAACGCATGATTGCATGTCCGCCCGGGCGGGCGGCTCACAGCAACTTGGCCAGCGCCACCGCGAGCAGCAGCGTCAGCATCACCAGGCGCAGCACCCGCGTGCCCACCGCCTGCACCGGCCAGGTGACCACCATCAGCCACACCAGCACCGCGGCCAACGCCAGCAGCACCCCGCCGCCGAGCGCGCCGGGGGCGAAGAGCCCCACCAGCACCACGACCAGAGTGGCCAGGAACACCACCGTCGGGTTGAGCCGGGACAACCGGGCCAGCAGGGGGGTCTGCGTACGCTCCATCCCACAGACTCTACGAGGAGGAAGCCGGTGCTGGTCACCAACCGGTTCGTGGTCGCCCCCGACGGCGCGGCCGAGTTCACCGAACGGGCGCACGCCGCCCTCACCGCGCTCGCCGCCCGCCCCGGCTACCGGCGTGGCGAGTTGCTGCGCGCGTTCGACGACCCGGCCCACTGGTGCCTGCTCACCGAATGGGACTCGGTCGGGGCGTACCGGCGGGCGCTGGGCGGCTTCGACGTCAAGGTCACCGCCGTGCCGCTGCTGGCCCAGTCCGTCGACGAGCCGTCGGCGTACGAGACCCTCGCCAGCGCCGCGCCGGAGGGCGAGATCGTCATCGTCGCCAGTGATCGGGCCGCAGGTCCTTACCGGTGACGCGGAGGGCACTACCCTCTGGCGTATGACCGCACCCGGCCCGGCCGCCCCACCCCCGCATCCCGTGCCGTCCGACGCGCCCGCGGCACCGGACTCGCCGGCGGACCCCGGCGTTCCCGCACCCCCGCCCGGTCCCGGGGTCGCCCCGCCCTTCGCCGCCCCGCCCACCGAGGGCCGGCGGGCCCGCCTCTGGCTCGGCCTCGGCGTGGGCGCGCTCGCCGTGCTGCTCTGCTGCGGCGGTGGCGGCGCCGCGGTGGTCGGGCTGGCGGTGAGCAACGTCCAGGCCGTCGAGGAACAGGGCCGGGCGGTCACCGACGACTACTACCAGGCCCTCGTCGAGAAGGACTGGTCCAAGGCGTACGACCAGCTCTGCGACGACGCCCGGCGACGCGAGTCCCGCTCGGAGTTCGAGCAGCGGGTGGCCACCGAACCGCAGATCTCCGGCTACCGGGTCGGCGAGGTGGACCCGCAGTCGCTGACCGTGCCGGTCGACGTGACCCTCGCCGGCGGCAAACGGGAGGCCCAGACGGTGACCCTCGCGCCGGACCAGCAGACGGGCGGCATGGAGGTGTGTGGGGTGAGCTGACCGGGCCCCGGTATTCTGCTGGGCTCGGGACTCCGGCGGTCGTACCGTTGTCCCGAACCGTCCGGTTCCACTCACATCGCCCCCGCCGACCGCCAGCCGGCGTAGGAGGAAACATGCCAGCCGACCGTATCGACGCCGTCGTCAGCCTCGCCAAGCGCCGAGGCTTCGTCTTCCCCTCCAGCGAGATCTACGGGGGCACCCGGTCGGCGTGGGACTACGGTCCGCTCGGCGTGGAGCTCAAGGAGAACGTCCGCCGGCAGTGGTGGCGGACCATGGTCCAGCAGCGCGACGACGTCGTCGGCCTGGACTCGGCGGTCATCCTGGCCCGCCAGGTCTGGGAGGCCAGCGGCCACATCGCCGAGTTCGTCGACCCGCTGACCGAGTGCCAGTCCTGCCACAAGCGGTTCCGCGCCGATCACCTGGAAGAGGCGTACGCCGAGAAGCACGGCAAGCCGCTCACCTCGCTGTCCGAGCTGAACTGCCCGAACTGCGGCAACAAGGGCACCTTCACCGAGCCGAAGATGTTCAACGGCCTGATGAAGACCTACCTGGGCCCGGTGGAGAGCGACGAGGGCATGCACTACCTGCGCCCGGAGACCGCCCAGGGCATCTTCGTCAACTACAAGAACGTGGAGACGGTCGCCCGCAAGAAGCCGCCGTTCGGCATCGCGCAGACCGGCAAGTCGTTCCGCAACGAGATCACCCCGGGCAACTTCATCTTCCGGACCCGCGAGTTCGAGCAGATGGAGATGGAGTTCTTCGTCGAGCCGGGCACCGACGAGCAGTGGCACGAGTACTGGCTGCGGGAGCGCTGGAACTGGTACCTCGACCTGGGCCTGTCCGAGGAGAACCTGCGCTTCTACGAGCACCCCAAGGAGAAGCTCTCGCACTACTCGAAGCGCACCGTCGACATCGAGTACCGGTTCCAGTTCGGCGGCTCGGAGTTCGCCGAGCTGGAGGGCATCGCCAACCGCACCGACTTCGACCTCTCCACGCACAGCAAGCACTCCGGGGTCGACCTGTCGTACTTCGACCAGACCAAGAGCGAGCGCTGGATCCCGTACGTGATCGAGCCGGCCGCCGGCCTGACCCGCGCGGTGCTCGCGTTCCTGCTCGAGGCGTACGACGAGGACGAGGCGCCGAACACCAAGGGCGGCGTGGACAAGCGCACCGTCATGCGCTTCGACCCGCGGCTGGCCCCGGTCAAGGTGGCGGTGCTGCCGCTGTCCCGCAACGAGGCGCTCTCGCCCAAGGCCAAGCAGCTCGCCACCGACCTGCGCAAGCGCTGGGTGGTCGAGTTCGACGACTCGCAGGCCATCGGCCGCCGCTACCGCCGCCAGGACGAGATCGGCACGCCGTTCTGCGTCACCGTCGACTTCGACACCCTGGACGACAACGCGGTGACCGTGCGGAACCGGGACACCATGGCCCAGGAGCGCGTCTCCCTGGACCAGGTCGAGCGCTACCTGATCGAGCGCCTGCCCGGCTGCTGACCTCGTACGGAGAAGGGCGCCGTCGGTGACGGCGCCCTTCTCCGTGCCTCCGGGGCGGGACGACAGGTCGACATGTCTGAATCCCGCGCGCCGGTTGCCGTTAGCCGCCGGGACCGCCCGGGTAGCAGGTCCCTCACCGGCAGCGCAGGGGGCGAGATGCGGCAGGCGACCACCGAACCGTCCGTCACCCCGGCGCGCGCGGTGGCGGTGCACCCCTGGCCCACCGCCCTGGTCCTGGCCAGTGCCATGTTCCTGGTGCTCTTCGACAGCCTGGCGGTGGCCACCGCGCTGCCGCGCATCGGCGCGGAGTTCCGCCTCGACCCGGCCCGCCTGCAGTGGGTCGTGACGTTGTACTCGCTGAGCATCGGCGGCCTGCTGCTGCTCGGGGGCCGGCTCTGCGACGTGTGGGGGCGCCGCCCGCTGATCGTCGGCAGCCTCGCCCTGGCGACTCTCGGCTCGGTCCTGGCCGGGCTCGCGACCACGCTGCTTCCGCTGCTGCTCGGCCGGGTCCTGCAGGGCGCCGGCGCGGCCCTCGCCATCCCGGCGACCCTGGCGTCTGCGGCGACGTTCTTCCCGGACGAGCCGTGGCGCAGCCGGGTGTTCGCGGTGGTCGCCGCCGCCGCGAACACGGCCGGTCTGGCCGGTGCGATCGTCGGCGGCCTGATCACCTCGCACCTGGGCTGGCGCTGGGTTTTCCTGGCTACCGTGCCGGTCGGGCTGGTGGCGGTGGTGGCGGCCCGGCTGCTGCTGCCGGCGAGCCGGCCCGATCCTGGTGGCCGGCAGCGACTGGACCTCGCCGGGGCGGTCCTGGCCACCGGCGCGTTGCTCGCGCTGATCTTCGGCGCCAACCGGATCGCCGAGTCGGGTCCGGAACCGGTCGCGCTCGGCGCGTTGGCCGCCTCCGTCCTGCTGCTGTTCCTGCTGGTACGCGTCGAGCGGCGGGTGGCCGACCCGCTGGTCCGGCCGTCCCTGCTCCGGTCGCGCCGGCTGGTCGCCGGTTGCCTCGCCTTCGCCGCACACTCGGCCGCGTACGCGGTGGTGGTGGTCGTGGGCAGTCTGTACCTCCAGGAGGTCCACGGCCTGTCCCCGGCGGGCGCCGGGCTGGTGCTGGCCCCGGTGCTGCTCGGCGCGCTGGTCAGTGCCGCTCCGGCCGGCGCGCTGATCCGCAGGTTCGGCGCACGGCGGGTCGTGACGGCCGCCCTGGTCCTGTGCGCGGTCACCCTCGCGCTGGTCGCGGTCAACGCGGGCGGGCCGCTGGTGCTCGTGGTGACCATCCTCGTCGCCTGGGGGCTCAGCGCCGGCCCGATCTACGTCGGGCTGACCCGGGTGTGTGTCGGTCACGCGCCGCCGGCCGACCAGGGGACCGCCTCGGCGGTGTTCGAGTCGACCACTCACGTGGCCGGGGCGATCGCCGTGGCGATCTTCCTCACGCTGCTCGCCGCCGGGGTCGGCTACGGCGTCGTGCAGTTCATCGGTGCCGTCGCGGGAGGACTGGGCGCCCTCGCGCTGCTGCTGATCATGCCGGCGGGGGAGCCCGGCGGCGCGCCGTCGCCCGCGCCGCAGGGGGTGGCGGCCCGGTAGGCGGCGATACCCGAGAACCGCTCCCTACACTGGTCAGGTGACCGCTCCGACCACCACCGCGCCGCGCCCGCTGACTCTTGGGCCGCACCAGGTGTGGCCGCCGGTGGTGCTCGCGCCGATGGCCGGGATCACCAACGTGGGCTTCCGCCGGCTCTGCCGGGAGCAGGGCGGCGGCATCTACGTCTGCGAGATGATCACGACCCGGGCGCTGGTCGAGCGGAACCCGAAGACGCTCCGCATGATCGCCTTCGGCGCCGAGGAGCAACCGCGCAGCCTCCAGCTCTACGGCACCGACCCGGAGATCACCGCCGCCGCCGTGCGGATCGTGGTCGAGCGGGACCTCGCCGACCACATCGACCTCAACTTCGGCTGCCCGGTCCCGAAGGTCACCCGGCGCGGCGGCGGCTCGGCCCTGCCGTGGCGCCGCCGGCTCTTCGCCCGGCTGGTGCGGGCCGCGGTGGACGCCGCGTCACCCGCCGGGGTGCCGGTCACCGTCAAGATGCGCAAGGGCATCGACGACGACCACCTGACGTACGTGGAGGCGGGGCTGGCCGCCCAGGACGCCGGCGTCGCGGCGGTCGCCCTGCACGGGCGTACGGCCGCGCAGCGCTACTCGGGCACCGCCGACTGGGACGCCATCGCCACGTTGAAGCAGGCGCTGGACGTGCCGGTGCTGGGCAACGGCGACATCTGGGAGGCCGACGACGCGCTGCGGATGGTCGACCACACCGGGGTGGACGGCGTGGTGATCGGGCGCGGCTGCCTGGGCCGGCCGTGGCTCTTCGCCGACCTGGAGGCCGCCTTCAACGGGCGTGCCGAGCGGCGGTTGCCCAGCCTCGGCGAGGTGGCGGCGACCATGCGCCGGCACGCCGAGCTGCTGGTCGACCAGTTCGTGGCGGGCGCCCGCAACCCGGCGCGGGGTGAGCGGGACGGCTGCACCGACTTCCGCAAGCACGTCGCCTGGTACCTCAAGGGCTTCCCGATCGGCAGCGAGCTGCGCCGCTCGCTCGCCATGATCGAGAGCCTGGCCCAGCTCGACGACCTGCTCGGCAAGCTCGACCCGGCCGTGCCGTTCCCGGTGGAGAACTTGGGGCAGCCACGCGGTCGGACCAACTCCCCGGGCAAGGTGTTCCTGCCCGACGGCTGGCTGGCCAGCCGCGACGACGACACCCCGCCGGACGGTGCCGAGCTGGACGACTCCGGCGGCTGACGTGCCGAAAGGGCCCGACCCCTCGTGGGGTCGGGCCCTTTCGGGTGTTGCTCGGGCTGCCGGGTGTTGCTCGGATCGTCAGGAGGCGCTGTAGCCGCGGGTGGCGATCCAGTCGGCGAGGTTGTCGACGCTCATCCGGTAGGAGGCCATGTTCGGGTCGGCCGAGTCGGCGATCGTGACGGTCTTTCCGCCGTCGTGGTAGCCGGTGACGCTGATGTAGTGGCCGCCTTCGAAGGAGTGGGTGTTGCCGTCGGTGTCGGTGGTGGTGCCGGCGATGTTGGCGACCACGGCGCGGCCGTCGTCGACGGTGCGCACGATGTCGGCGCGCAGCCGCTCGGTCTGCTTGTCGTCGGCCTTGGGGTCCTTGATTTCCACCGAGTGGTAGGTCTTGCCGGTTTCCTTGTTCAGGACGGGGGTGATGTCGTTGATGCTGTTGGTGCCGGCCTCGGTGGTGCCCATCTCCTTGGCCATGGCGTCCACGTCGATGTTCTTGCCGAGCACGGACAGGGCGTTGCGGGTGGCGGCGGGGCCGCAGTAGTAGAAGTTGGGCTGGGCTTCGTAGCGGACGTTGAGTTCGCGCTCGCCGTGGCCCTTGCGGTCGGTGCTGACCTGCGTGGTCTTCTCCGCGGGGGCGGCGTGGGCGGCGATGGCGGGGCCGGCGATGCCACCGGCGGTGGCGGCGAAGCCGGCGGCGGTCAGGACGGTGTTACGCAGCAGAGTGGTACGCATGATGAGTGCCTCTCTGATCGGGGGTGACGCGACAGCCACACAAGGGGGGTGTCTGCTGCCGCGCGCAAAAGGGGGGGAAAGTCTTTGGGGGATGCCCGGCGGTCAGGGGGGGGTGACCTGCTCGGGCGTGCCGGGGTGTACCGGTCGGCGGCGGGGAAGTGATTCCCTCGACCTCGCCGATATCCCCGGGTTGGACCGGTGGTGCACGGTCCCGGGGGATGTAACGGCCCGGGGCCGGGGATCGTTCCCCTCGGCCTTGACCCGGGTGGACCGGGTGGTGCGCGGTGCCGGGGGTGTAACGACGGCCGGTGGCCGATCATTCCGGCCGGGCTCCCGCACCCCTGGGGGGTGGGCTGCTCTACGGTCTGCCATGTTCAACGACCCCGACCCCCGCATGATTCCACCCTGCCGGTGACCCCGACCACCGGACGGCAGCCCCCAAACCACCCAACGGCCCCCCACCGCCCACGCCCAAATCCGGAACGCCCGGGCAGACGCGCGGCCGCAGCCCGCGATGGGATTTCGGCAGCGCGCCATGCTCGGGCGTCGCGTCCAGGTTGAGGCCGGTGCTTGATGGCCGGTTCGCGGTCCGCGAATGGTGTTGGGCCCGGTTGGCGGCGGCTCAGTGGGTGTCGGCCGTGGTGTCGGGGCTGCGCCGGGTGGGAGGTACCGGGGCGGGCTGCGCCAGCCATGGGATATCCGGGGAAGGGTGGAAGGTGATGCCGGCGGCGGCCCAGCGCGGGCCGTGGGCGGCGAGCCGCTGGCGGAAGGCATCCCATCCGTGCGTGGAGCGGGGCGACCAGCCGAGTTCCGCGACAGCGGGCAGGCGGGGGAAGAGCATGAACTCCACCTCGGCGAGCGTGGTGACCGATTCGGTCCAGAGCGGCGCCTCCACGCCCAGCACCGCCTCGACCGGTACGCCGGTGAGGTGCGTACCCGGATCCCAGTCGTAGGCCCGGCGTACGTCGATGAGGCCCGCCCAGTCGTGCCCGATCGGGGTGTCCGGGGCGTACTTCATGTCCAGGTAGACGCGGTTGCCGGGGGAGAGGATCACCCGGGCGCCCCGGCGTACCGCGTCGGCGGTCTCCGGGTCGTCGCCGTTGGTGCCCCACCATTGCAGGACCCGCCCGTCGAGGTGCTCCGCCGGGGCGAGCTGGTGCCAGCCGACCACGGTCTTGCCGGTGGCCGCGACGATCCGCTGCGCCCGCTCCACGAAGCCGGTGTAGGCCGCGCCCTTGACCTTGAAGGCCTCGTCGCCGCCGAGGTGCAGCCACCGGCCGGGGGTCAGCTCGGCCACCTCACCGACCACGTCGGCGACGAAGTCGTACGTCCGCTCGTCGGCCGGGTCGACGTAGCTGAAGCCCACCTCGGTGCCGGTGTACGGCGGCGGCGGGATCTTGCCGGGCGCGAGTTCCGGGTACGCGACCAGGGCCGCGTTGGTGTGCCCGGGCAGGTCGATCTCCGGCACCACGGTCACGTGCCGGCGGGCCGCGTACTCGACGATCCGCTGGTAGTCGGCCTTGCGGTACCACCCGCCGGGACCGCCGCCGACCTCGGTGGCGCCGCCCACCTCGGCGAGCCGGGGCCAGGAGTCGACGGCGATCCGCCAGCCCTGGTCGTCGGTGAGGTGCAGGTGCAGGTGGTTGAGTTTGTACCGGGCCAGGTGGTCGACGACCCGCAGCACGTCCTCGACGGCGAAGAAGTGCCGGGCCACGTCGAGCATCGCGCCCCGGTAGGGGAAGCGCGGCCGGTCGACGATGGTGCCGCCGGGCACCGCCCACCGCTCGGCGACCGGGGTGGGGCTGTCGATGGCGGCGGGCAGCAGCTGCCGCAGCGTCTGCGCGCCGTGGAACAACCCGGCCGCGGTGGCGGCGGTGATCCGTACGCCGTCGCGGGACACGGCCAGGCGATACCCCTCGTCGCCCAACCCGCTCTCGGCACCCGCCGCATCGCCCGGCCCCGCGCCGCCACCCGGCTCCGCGCTGTGGTCCGGGGCGGGGGCGGCGGGGAGGGGGGCCGTGGACAGGGTCAGCTGGAGCGGGCCGTCGGCGGTGGGCGCGTCGGCGACCGGTAGCGGGAAGCCGGTGGCCGGGCGCAGCCACTGCGCCAGCTGCTCGGCGACGTCCCGGGCGGCGGGGTCGGTGCCGACCCGGATCACCGCGTCCGCCGGCAGGGTGAAGTCCGCCGCCGGGTCCGGGATCACCCGCTCGGGCGCGGGCACCACGTCGCCGAGGCGGACCGGCGCAGCCGGCGCGAGCAGGTCCCCGGCGCGGCGGGCGGCGGTGCGGGCCAGCTCGCCGGCGCTGGGCTGCCGGCCGGGGAGGCGGTCGAGCGGCTCGGGACCGCTGCCGGCGGGGACGGCGGGGAGCGGCTCGGGATCGCTCCCGGTGGGGGCGGTGGGGGTGGTCGGCACGGCGACGGCTCCCGGGGTGTATTTGCGCGGGATATGGCAATGGTCAGGTTCAGCAGAACCAGTGCCGTCAAGAGTACGAGGGGATCCGGAATTGCGTAATCGTGCGCGTGGAAGCGTTCCCAAAAACCGGTACGGACGCGGATAGTCGTGATGCTTGTGCCGATTGTCACCGAACGGTCCCAGGCCCCTCGAAGTTCGCTTAGCCTTCGCCCACCGACCGCTGACGACGCCGGGATTACCGGTGCTTGGTCTCGGGGTATGTCCGAACTGAACCTTCGTTAAGTGTCAATGGCGCGCGTGGGAGGCTCTGGTGGCAGCGCAGGAAACGGTCGAGCACAAGTACGTCTACGACTTCGCCGAGGGCAACAAGGATCTCAAGGACCTGCTCGGCGGCAAGGGGGCCAACCTGGCCGAGATGACCAATCTCGGCCTGCCGGTGCCGCCCGGCTTCACGATCACCACCGAAGCCTGCAAGGCGTACCTGACGACCGGTCGCGAGCCGGACGGGCTGGCCGGGCAGATCGAGGCGCACCTGGAGTCGCTGGAACGCGGCATGGGCCGCAAGCTCGGCGACCCCGACGACCCGCTGCTGGTCTCCGTCCGCTCCGGGGCCAAGTTCTCCATGCCCGGCATGATGGAGACCGTCCTCAACGTGGGCCTCAACGACCGCAGCGTGGTCGGGCTGAGCAACCAGGCGGGTGGCGGTGCCGACCGGGCCGCCTCCGGCGGCGCGGACCGGTTCGCCTGGGACTCCTACCGCCGGCTGATCCAGATGTTCGGCAAGACCGTCTGCGAGGTTCCGGGCGAGGAGTTCGAGCACGCCCTCGACGAGGCGAAGCGCGCCAAGGGCACGCAGAACGACCTGGACCTGGACGCCGACGACCTGCGCGCGCTGGTCGACGCGTACAAGAAGATCTTCGCCAAGCACACCGGCCGGGAGTTCCCGCAGGAGCCGCGCGAGCAGCTCGACCTAGCCATCCGCGCGGTCTTCGAGTCGTGGAACGCCGAGCGCGCGGTGGTCTACCGCCGGCAGGAGCGCATCCCGGCCGACCTGGGCACCGCGGTCAACGTGGTGGCCATGGTCTTCGGCAACCTCGGCGCGGACTCCGGCACCGGGGTGGCGTTCACCCGCGACCCGGGCAGCGGCGCGCAGGGCATCTACGGCGACTACCTGGTCAACGCGCAGGGCGAGGACGTGGTCGCCGGCATCCGCAACACCGTGCCGTTGCAGGAGCTGGAGCGGATCGACAAGAAGTCCTACGACGAGCTGCTCAGCTACATGGCCCGGCTGGAGGAGCACTACAAGGACCTCTGCGACATCGAGTTCACCATCGAGCGCGGCAAGCTCTGGATGCTCCAGACCCGGGTCGGCAAGCGCACCGCGGCCGCCGCGTTCGTCATCGCCGGGCAGCTCGTCGACGAGGGCCTGATCGACCTGGACGAGGCGCTGCACCGGGTCAACGGCGCCCAGCTCGCCCAGCTGATGTTCCCGCGCTTCCAGCTCGACCACGAGTTCCAGCCGGTGGCCAAGGGCATCGGCGCCTCGCCCGGCGCCGCCTCCGGCAAGGTGGTCTTCACCTCGGCCCGGGCCGTCGAGCTGGCCGCCCAGGGCGAGCCGGTGATCCTGGTCCGCCGGGAGACCAACCCGGACGACCTCAACGGCATGATCGCCGCGAAGGGCATCCTCACCTCGCGGGGCGGCAAGACCAGCCACGCCGCCGTGGTGGCCCGCGGCATGGGCAAGACCTGCGTCTCCGGCGCGGACGAGATCGACGTGAACGTGCCGGCGAAGCGGTTCACGGTCGCCGGGCAGACCGTCAACGAGGGCGACGTCGTCTCCATCGACGGCACCACCGGCAAGGTCTACCTCGGCGAGGTGCCGGTCATGCCGTCGGAGGTCGTGCAGTACTTCGAGGGCAGCCTCGACCCCGCGCACGTCGACAACCCGCTGGTCCGGGCCGTACACCGGATCATGACCCACGCCGACGCCACGCGGCGGCTGGCGGTCCGGACGAACGCCGACACCGGCGAGGACGCGGCCCGGGCGCGGCGGTTCGGGGCCGAGGGCATCGGCCTGTGCCGCACCGAGCACATGTTCCTCGGCGACCGCCGCGAGCTGGTCGAGCGGCTGATCCTGGCCTCGACCGACCGGGAGCGGGAGGACGCGCTCGCCGCGCTGCTGCCGTTGCAGCGGGCCGACTTCATCGAGATCTTCCGCGCGATGGACGGCCTGCCGGTCACCGTGCGGTTGATCGACCCGCCGCTGCACGAGTTCCTGCCCCCGCTGGAGCAGCTCGCGGTCAACGTGGCGGTCGCCCAGGAGCGCGGCGAGGACGTCGCCAAGGAGGAGGCGCTGCTCGCCGCCGTGCGCCGGATGCACGAGGAGAACCCGATGCTGGGCCTGCGCGGGGTCCGGCTCGGCCTGGTCATCCCGGGCCTGTTCGCCATGCAGGTCCGGGCGATCGCCGAGGCCGCCGTGACGGTCGTCCGCGACGGCGGTACGGCCTGCCCGGAGATCATGGTGCCGCTGGTCGGCGCGGTCCAGGAGCTGGAGACGGTACGCGCCGAGGCCGAGAAGATCATCGCCGAGGTGGTCGGGGACAGCGGCGTCGAGGTGCTGATCGGCACCATGATCGAGGTGCCCCGGGCGGCGCTCACCGCGGGCCAGATCGCCGAGGCGGCGCAGTTCTTCTCCTTCGGCACCAACGACCTCACCCAGATGGGGTGGGGCTTCTCCCGCGACGACGTCGAGGGCGCGTTTTTCTGGCGCTACCTGGAGCTGGGCATCTTCGGCATCTCGCCGTTCGAGTCGATCGACCGGGAGGGCGTCGGCCGGCTGGTCCGGATCGCCGCCGAGGAGGGCCGGGCGGCCCGGCCGGGGCTGAAGCTCGGCGTCTGCGGCGAGCACGGCGGCGACCCCGACTCGGTGCACTTCTTCCACTCCGTCGGGCTCGACTACGTCTCCTGCTCGCCGTTCCGGGTGCCGGTCGCCCGGCTGGAAGCCGGCCGCGCGGCGATCACCACCACCGGTTCCGACTCCCGCTGATCCGCCGCGTACGGGGCCGCCGGCGACCTGCCGGCGGCCCCGTGTCGCGTCCACCGGCTTGCTGGGCGCGCCATTCCGGGCCGCCCGGCGTAACCTGAGCTACCGCGCACGTGCCGATCAGGAAGGTGGCCGCATGAGCAGCGTCTGGGAGAACCTGACGGTCGACGCCCAGGATCCGTCCCGGCTCGCCCACTGGTGGGCCGAGGCGCTCGGCTACCAGGTGATCAGCGACAAGCCGGACGAGGTGGAGATCCGCCGCACCCCCGATTCGCTGCCCGGCATCGTCTTCGTCCCGGTCGCCCAGCCCAAGGAGGGCAAGAACCGGCTGCACATCGACCTGCGCCCGACCGATCTGGAGGCCGAGGTGGAGCGGCTGGTCGACATGGGCGCCCGGCACGTCGACATCGGCCAGGGGAGCGTCGACTGGACGGTGCTGGCCGACCCGGAGGGCAACGAGTTCTGCGTGCTGCGTGAGCGCGAGGAGTGAGCCGGTTTTGCGAGCCCCGCAGTCGCGAACAGCGGTGGCCCGGTGAGCGCGAGGAGTGAGCCGGTTTTGCGAGCCCCGCAGTCGCGAACAGCGGTGGCACGGTGAGCGCGAGGAGTGAGCCGGTTTTGCGAGCCCCGCAGTCGCGAGCAGCGGTGGCCCGGTGAGCGCGAGGAGTGAGCCGGTTTTGCGAGCCCGCAGTCGCCAACAGCGGCGGCACGGCAGCCGGGATGAGGGTTGACCACGGGTCCCGGCCCTGACGACGCGGCGCGCCTGGTCGCCGAGGCGCCCAAGGACACCGGGTACGGGCGGTCCCCGTACGAGCGGGACCGGGCCCGGGTGCTGCACTCGGCGGCGTTCCGCCGGCTCGCCGCGAAGACCCAGGTGCACACCGCCGGCACCGACGACTTCCTGCGTACCCGGCTGACCCACTCCCTCGAGGTGGCGCAGATCGCCCGCGAGATGGGCGCCCGGCTCGGCTGCGACCCGGACGTGGTGGACACCGCCGGCCTGGCGCACGACCTCGGGCACCCGCCGTTCGGGCACAACGGCGAGGACGCCCTGGACGAGCTCGCCGCCGGCTGCGGCGGCTTCGAGGGCAACGCGCAGACGCTGCGGGTGCTGACCCGGCTGGAGGCCAAGGTGCTCGCCCCCGACGGCCGCTCCGTCGGGCTGAACCTGACCCGGGCCTCGCTCGACGCGGTCGGCAAATATCCCTGGCCGCGCCGTCCCGGCCGGCGCAAGTTCGGGGTGTACGCCGACGACCGCCCGGTCTTCGACTGGCTGCGCGCCGGCGCCCCGCCCGGTGACCGGCGGTGCCTCGAGGCGCAGGTGATGGACTGGGCCGACGACGTGGCGTACTCGGTGCACGACGTCGAGGACGGCATCCACGGCGGGTACGTCAGCCTGCGCCCGCTGCTGGCCGACGCCGACGAGCGGCGGGCGCTCTGCGCCGACGTGGCGACCGCGTACTCCGGGGAGGCCCCGGAGGACCTCGGCGAGGTGCTCGCCGAGTTGCTCGCCGACCCGGCGCTCGCCCCGCTCGCCGCGTACGACGGCAGCCACCGGGCGCTGACCGCGCTGAAGACCACCACCAGCGTGCTCACCGGCCGGTTCGTGTCGGGCGTGGTGGCCGCCACCGAGGAGCGGCACGGTCCCGGCCCGCACCGCCGGTACGCCGCCGACCTGGTGGTGCCGCGCCGGATCCGGGCCCGGTGCGCGCTGCTCAAGGGCATCGCGTTGCGCTACGTGATGCGCCGCCCCGGCTCCGGCCCCCGGTACGCCCGGCAGCGGGAGGTCCTCGCCGAGCTGGTCGCCGTGCTGCTCGACCGGGCTCCGGACGCGCTCGACCCGGTCTTCGCCCCGCTGTGGCGGGAGGCGCCCGACGACGCGGCGCGGCAGCGGGTGGTGATCGACCAGGTGGCCTCGCTCACCGACCCGGCCGCCGTGGCCTGGCACACCCGGCTGGTCCGCTGACCGCCCCCGTGGGGCACCGGCGCAACTTAGGCTAGCCTAAGAAGCATGACGGAGCGCCCCAAGATGGTCACCGCCGCCACGGTCGTCCGGACCGAGCGGCCCACCCCGCACCTGATCCGGCTCGTGCTCGGCGGGGAGGAACTGGCCGGCCTGCCGGTGGGCGCGTACACCGACCACTACCTGAAGTTCGTCTTCCCGCCGGCCGGGGTGAGCTACCCGCACCCGACCGACCTGGCCACCATCAAACGGCAGTTCCCGGCCGAGCAGTGGCCGCGGCTGCGGGCCTACACGGTGCGCGCCTGGGACGCGGCGGCCGGCGAGCTGACCGTGGACGTGGTGTACCACGGCGACGAGGGGCTGGCCGGGCCGTGGGCGGCCGGGTTGCGCCCCGGCGACCGGGTGCTCTTCGTCGGCCCCGGCGGGGCGTACGCCCCCGACCCGGCCGCCGACTGGCATCTGCTGGTCGGCGACGAGAGCGCGCTGCCGGCCATCGCCGCCGCGCTGGAGCGGCTGCCCGCCGGCGCCCCGGCCCGGGTGTTCGTCGAGGTCGACGGGGCGGCCGACGAGTTGCCGCTGGCCAGTCCCGGCGCGGTCGAGCTGCGCTGGCTGCACCGGGCCGGCCGCCCGGTCGGCCAGGCGTTGGTGGCGGCGGTCCGGGCGCTGGACTTCCCGCCCGGCGCGGTGCACGCGTTCGTGCACGGCGAGGCGAGCGTCGTCAAGGAGCTGCGCCGGCTGCTGCGGATCGAGCGTGGCTTGCCCCGCGAGGCGCTCTCCATCTCCGGTTACTGGCGCCGCGGCATGGACGACGAGGGCTGGCGCTCCACCAAGCGCGACTGGAACGCCCAGGTCGAGGCCGAGGAGTCCGACGCGCTGGTCGCCTGACCGCGCGGCTCGTCCCCGCCGTTCGTTCCCGCCCCGCGCGTCACGCCGCGGCCACGGCCCCCGAGGGATGTAGTAGAGGTGCTACATTCTGCGGTATGACTGCGGTCGAACTGGCGGGCGTCGCCGAGACCCCGCACCCACCCGGCAAGGACCTCGTCCTCGACGTCCGGGACCTGCGGATGCGCTACGGCAGCACGGATGTGCTGCACGGTGTCGACTTCACTGCCCGGCGCGGCGAGGTGCTCGCCCTGCTCGGGCCCAACGGGGCCGGCAAGACCACCACGATCGAGATCCTGGAGGGCTTCCGGATGCGCTCCGCCGGGGAGGTCAGCGTCCTCGGCGTCGACCCCGGCCGGGGCGACGAGCGGTGGCGCGCCCGGCTCGGCGTGGTGCTCCAGTCGTGGCGCGACCACGGCAAGTGGAAGGTCCGTGACCTGCTGGACCACCTCGGCATCTTCTACCGGGCCTACTCCACCGAGCGGATCCCGCGCCCCTGGCCGGTCGACGAGCTGCTGGACGCGGTGGGCCTCACCCCGCACGCCGACAAGCGGGTGCACCAGCTCTCCGGTGGCCAGCGCCGCCGGCTCGACGTGGCCGTCGGCATCGTGGGCCGCCCCGAGCTGCTCTTCCTGGACGAGCCGACGGTCGGCTTCGACCCGGCGGCCCGGCGCGAGTTCCACGAGCTGGTGCACCGCCTCGCCGACCTGGACGAGACCACCATCCTGCTCACCACGCACGACCTGGACGAGGCGGAGAAGCTGGCCAACCGGATCCTCATCCTGGCCGGCGGCCGGATCATCGCCGACGGCTCGCCGGACGAGCTGGCCCGCCGGGTCGCCGGGGACGCCGAGATCCGCTGGACCCGGGGCGGGGAGCGGTTCGTGCACGCCACCGCCGACGCCACCAGCTTCGTCCGGGAGCTGCTGACCCAGCACGGCGACGAGGTGCAGGAGCTGGAGGTCCGCCGGGCCAGCCTGGAGGACGCGTACATGGCACTGGTCTACGAGCAGGAGTCCGGGGCGCGGGCCGGCGGGGCCGCCCGGGTCTGGCAGCAGGGGAGCGAGGCATGAACCCGACCACGGCGGCCGTCCGGGCCGGACTGCGGCGCGGCCTGATCGAGCTGCGCAACACCTTCACCAACGGCCAGGACCTGTGGAACTACTTCTTCCCCACGGTCGTCCTGCTGGTCACCATGTTCTTCATGCGCGGGTCCACGGTGCCCGGCACGACCTTCTCCCTCGGCGCCCGTACGCTGCCCAGCGCGCTCGGCATGGGGCTGGCCTTCGGCGGCATGCTGATGCTCGCCTCACAGCTCGTCGTGGAGCGGGAGGACGGCACGCTGTTGCGGGTCAAGGCCACCCCGAACGGCATGCTCGGCTACCTGATCGGCAAGATCGTCCTGCTCTCCACGGTGGCGATGCTGAGCATGCTCCTCCAGCTCCTGCCGGCGATCTTCTTCCTGGACGGGCTGGAGCTGGCCCGCCCGGGGGCCTGGCTCGGCCTGCTCGCGGTGGCGCTGCTCGGCCTGGTCGCCACCCTGCCCATCGGTGCGGTCATCGGCTCCCTGATTGAGAACCCGCGCAACCTCGGGCTGGTCATGCTGCCGACGATGGGGCTCATCGCGCTCTCCGGCATCTTCTACCCGATCAACGGCTACCCCGGCTGGTTGCAGGCGATCGCCCAGGTCTTCCCGATCTACTGGCTCGGGCTGGGCATGCGCTCGGCCCTGCTCCCGGACGACCTGGCCGCGGTGGAGCTCGGCGGGTCGTGGCGGCACCTGGAGACGGTCGGGGTGCTGGGTGCCTGGGCGGTGCTCGGGCTCGTCCTCGCCCCCGTCGTGCTGCGCCGGATGGCCCGCCGGGAGTCCGGTTCCCGGATGGCCGCTCGGCGGGAACGGGCCATCCAGCGGGTCGGGTGAGTGGCGTCGATGAGTGAGACCGTGCACAACCGGATCGCGGTGCTGCGCGCCGAGCGGGGCATCTCGCGCCGGCAGCTCGCCGACGCGCTGGGCGTGCACTACCAGACGGTCGGCTACCTGGAGCGCGGCGAGTTCCGGCCCAGCCTGCACCTGGCGCTGCGGATCGCCGCGTACTTCGAGGTGCCGGTCGAGGTGGTCTTCTCCATCGAGCCCTTCCCCCGGATCGGGACGGGAGCGGGCCGCGCCGACCGGGCCTCCTGATCATTGAACGGGATGCGGCATGTCGGGGCCTCCGCCGCCGGAAAGGGCCCGACATGCCGCGGTCGGGTGCCGGCTCCACCCCGGGAGGGGGCCCGGGGCGGGCTCCGCCACACGGCCGTGCCCCCGCCGCCGGATCGTCGGTCCGGCAGGGCAGGATGTACGCCGAGGAGGTGGCGGAGATGGCGGGGCGGATCCGGGACGAGGACATCGCGTTGGTCCGCGAGCGCAGCTCCATCGCCGACGTGATCTCCGAGGTGGTCACCCTCAAGTCGGCCGGCGGCGGCAACCTCAAGGGGCTGTGCCCGTTCCACGACGAGAAGAGCCCCTCGTTCAACGTCTCGCCCGCCCGTAACGTCTGGTACTGCTTCGGCTGCGGGGCCGGCGGGGACGCGATCAAGTTCCTGATGGACGCCGAGCACCTGAGCTTCGTCGAGTCCGTCGAGCGGCTCGCCGCCCGGGCCGGCCTCCAGCTGCGCTACGTCGAGGACGACCGGTCGGCCCCCCGCCCCCGGCCGCAGCAGGGGCAGCGGCAGCGACTGGTGGCCGCGCACGCCGCCGCGGTCGAGTTCTACCGCGCCCAGCTCGGCACCGCCGGCGCCCGGCCGGCCCGGGAGTTCCTGGCCCAGCGGGGCTTCGACCGGGCCGCCGCCGAGCGCTACGGCTGCGGCTTCGCCCCCGATGCCTGGGACCTGCTCACCAAGCACCTGCGCCAGCAGGGCTTCAGCCACGACGAGCTGGTCACCGCCGGGCTGTCCCGGCCGTCCCGCTCGGGCACCCTGATCGACCGGTTCCGCCGCCGGCTGCTCTGGCCGATCCGGGACCTCACCGGCGACGTGATCGGCTTCGGCGCCCGCAAGCTCTTCGCCGACGACGACGGCCCGAAATACCTGAACACCCCCGAGACGCCGATCTACAAGAAATCCCACGTCCTCTACGGCATCGACCTGGCCAAACGGGAGATCGCCAAGCAGGGCAAGGTGGTCGTGGTCGAGGGCTACACCGACGTGATGGCCTGCCACCTGGCCGGCGTGAGCACCGCCGTGGCCACCTGCGGCACCGCGTTCGGCGCCGACCACATCAGCGTGCTGCGCCGGCTGCTGATGGACACCGACGCGGTGGCCGGCGAGATCATCTTCACCTTCGACGGGGACGCCGCCGGGCAGAAGGCCGCGCTGCGCGCCTTCGAGGACGACCAGCGCTTCGTCGGGCGTACCTTCATCGCGGTCAGCCCGGACAGCATGGATCCGTGCGAGCTGCGTCTGGCCAAGGGCGACCTGGCGGTCCGGGACCTGGTCGCGCGCCGCGAGCCGCTGGTCGACTTCGCGCTGCGCCACGTGATCAACCGGTACGACCTGGACACGGTCGACGGCCGGGTGGAGGCGATGCGCCGGGCCGCCCCCCTGGTCGCCAAGATCAAGGACCGGGAGAAGCGCCCCGAGTACGTCCGCAAGCTCGCCGGTGACCTCGGCATGGAGATCGAGCCGGTGCAGCGGGCCGTGCTGGCCGCCGGATCCGGCCAGCCGGCCGGGGCCGGCGGGTCCGGGCCGACCCGCCCCGGCCCGGCCGCCCCGAGCCTGGACAGCCCACAGTCGAAGGTCGAGCGGGAGGCGCTGAAGCTCGCCCTCCAGGAGCCGGTGCTGGCCGGCCCGATGTTCGACGCGGTCGAGGCCGGCGAATACCGGCACCCGGTGCACCAGGTGGTCCGGGCGGCCATCGCGGCGGCCGGCGGGGCGGCGACCGCCGCGGCCGGCGCGGTCTGGATCGAGCAGGTCCGGGACGCCTGCGCCGACCTGGCCGCGCAGGCCCTCGTCGGCGAGTTGGCCGTCGAGCCGCTGCGCATCGACGGCGAACCCGACCCCCGGTACGTCTCGATCACGATGGCCCGGCTCCAGTGGGGCTCGGTCACCGGCCGGATCAAGGACCTCAAGTCGAAGATCCAGCGGATCAACCCGGTGAGCAACAAGGACGAGTACTTCGCGCTCTTCGGGGAACTGCTCTCGCTGGAACAGCACGCGCGGGCCCTGCGCGAGCAGGCCGCCGGAGGGCTGTGATGGGACTGTTCAACCGCAAGCCGAAGCTGCCGCCCGCCGACCGGCCGCCGCTGGCCGCCGAGGAACGCGTGCTCGCCTGGGCCGGCGTCGGCAACGGCGAGGGCGACGGCGTGGTGGTGGCCAGCAACCTCGGGCTCTGGCTGCCCGGCCGGGGGCACCGGCTGGGCTGGCACGACGTGCTCAAGGCCGTCTGGTCCGGCCGGGAACTGACCGTCACCCCCGCCGAGCGGGTCGCCGAGCGGGACGGCTACCTCGTGGTGGCCGACGGCCCCGCCGAGACGTACCTGCTGCTCGACCCGGGCGAGCTGCCGCACCAGGTACGCGCCCGGGTGACCCGCTCGGTGGCGTACACGGCGCACCAGCCGGTGCCCGGCGGGGCGGCCCGCATCGCGGCCCGCCGGGTCCCCGGCGTCGACGGGCTGACCTGGACGGTCCGCTACGACCCGGGCACGCCGGTCGACGACGAGGCGGTGACCGCCGAGACCGACCACCTGGTCGGCGCGGCCCGGGCCGCCACCACCCCCGCCGACGTCTGACGGCTCAGCCGCCGCGGTAGTACCGGGCGGCCCCCGGGTGCAGCGGGATCGGGTCGGTGGCGGCCGCGCTGTCCCGGGTGAAGTTCGCCGCCTCCGGGTGCACCTTGATCAGCTCGCCCTGGTAGCTGAAGAGCATCCGGGTCAGGTCGTACGCGAGATCGTCCGGCATGTCCGCGCTGACCAGGATGACGTTCGACACCGTGATGGTCGGGGTGGGCGCCGACGTGCCGTAGACGGCCCCGGGCAGCGTCGACGTGGTGTAGACCGAGCCGTACCGGGCGGAGAGCGGCTCGATCAGCTCCGCCAGCGGCAGCAGCCGGAAGGTGCCCGGCGCGCTGGACAGCAGGTCCTTCACGCCCGGGGTGGGCAGGCCGCCGGAGAAGAACATGGCGTCCACCCCGCCGGAGCGCATCTGCTTCACCGTCTCCGGCAGCGACAGGGTGAGCCGCCGGATGTCCCGGTCCGGGTCGATCCCGGCCGCGGTCAGCAACCGACCGGCGATGATGTCCGTGCCGGACTTCGGCGACCCGGTCGAGACCCGCTTGCCGCGCAGCTGCGCGAAGGTGTCGATCTTCCCGTCGGCGCGGACGATGAGGTGGGTGTAGTTGCTGTAGATCCGGGCCAGCGCCCGTACCGGCTGCGGCTGGCCCTCGAAGGCGCCGCGCCCGGTGACCGCGTCCGCCGCGGTGTCGGCCAGGCTGAACGCGACCTCCATGTCACCGCTGGTCAGCCGGTTGATGTTCTCCACCGAGGCGCCCGTCGGCTCGGCCCGCGCCTCGTAGCCGGGCAGGTGCCGGCTGATCACGTCCGCGTAGCCGCCGCCCAGCTGGTAGTAGACGCCGGTGGTGTTGCCGGTGGCCAGGAAGATCCGCCCGTCGTGCCAGGTCTTCGGCCCGGGGTCCGCCGTGCCGCAGCCGGCCACCAGGACGGCCGGCAGCAGCGCGGCCAGCAACCGCCGGGCGGCCGGCAGCAGCGCGGCCAGCAACCGCCGGGCGCGGCCGGTCACCGGCGGACCGCCGGTTCCAGGGCCTCCGCCACCCGCTGGACCAGCGTGGCCGTCTCGTAGCCGATCTGGCCCAGGTCGCAGCCGGGGGCGGCGAGCACACCGAGCAGGGCCCGCTCGCCGACCGCCATCACCAGCAGCACGCCGCCGTCCATGTCGACGATCTGCTGGCGTACCCGGCCGGCCGACATCAGCCGGGCGGCGCCGACGGTCAGGCTGGCCAGGCCGCTGATCACCGCGGCGAGCTGGTCCACCTGGTCGGGGGAGAGGTCCGGGGAGGAGGCCAGGCGCAGGCCGTCCTCGGACACCGCGAGGGCGTGCGACACGTCGGGCACCTGCTCGGCGAAGTTCGCCAGCAGCCAGTCGAGTCCGGCGGTCACGGATGAGCTCATGGGGTTCTCCCGTTGGGTGTGGGGTGCGGGGCACGGCGCATCGCGCTGGCCACCCCCTCGGCGAGGGCGGACAGGCGGGCGCGTACCACCTCGGGGTCGAGCAGGTCCGCCTCCGGGCGGGGCGGCGTCGCGGGGGCGGGCATCGGTGCGGGCAACTGGCCGCCCCGGGCCCGCCGGGGCAGGCCGCTGGCGGTGGTCGACGGGGACCCGGCGCCGTCGGCGGGCCGGACCCGGGCGGCGCTGGGCGGCAGCACCGCGAAGCCCGGCGGGCGCACGCTGGCCACGCCGCGGGCCGGGCCGGCGGGCGGCGGACCGCCCACCACCGGCACGACCACGGTCGGGCTGTTCGGCAGGGCGGTCGGCGTGACGACCAGGTCCCGCCGGGCGCCGCCGACCGGCCGGGCCGCCGGCCCGCCCGGCCGGGGCCGGAACCAGGGCGCGCCCCGGCCGGCCACCGGCCGCCCCTCCATCGCCGGCCGCCGGCTGACCGCCTCGACCCGGGTGAGCGCCGCCTCGGGCACCTCCACCTGGGCGACCGTGCCGGTGCCGGTGTTGTGCAGTTGCACCCGGATGCCGTGCCGGGCGGCCAGGTGCGCCACCACGTGCAGGCCCATGCTGCCGGCCGCCGCGCTGGACAGGGTGGCCGGCGCGGCGAGCCGCTCGTTGATGGTGGCCAGCCGGCTGTCGCTGATGCCGATGCCCTGGTCGTGCACGCGCAGGGTGAGCCCGTCCACAGTCCGCCGGCCGTCCACCAGCACCGGCGAGGCCGGCGGCGAGTAGACGGTGGCGTTCTCCAGCAGCTCGGCCAGCAGGTGCACCAGGTTGCCGACCGCAGCGCCGTGCACCGCCGCGGTCGGCACGTCCACCTCCACCCGCGGGTAGTCCTCGATCTCGGAGGCCGCGGCCCGGATCACATCGTCCAGCAGCAGGGCGCCCTCGTGCCCGCGGCCCGGCTCGCCACCGGCCAGCACGAGCAGGTTCTCGCCGTTGCGGCGCAGCCGGGCGGCCAGGTGGTCCAGCGCGAAGAAGCGTTCCAGGGCGTCCGGGTCGGTCTCCTCGCGTTCGAACTCGTCGAGCAGGCGCAGCTGGCGGGTGATCAGGGTACGGATCCGCCGGGCCAGCGCCTCGGCCATCCGGGTCACGTCGAGCCGCAGCTCGGCCTGCTCACCGGCGAGCCGCAGCGCGGCCCGGTTCACCGTGTCGAACGCCTCGGCGACCTGGGCCACCTCGTCCCGGCCGCGCCGGATGCCGGCGGTCAGCCGGGTCGCCGTACCGTCCCCCGAGGAGCCCTCGCCGGCCGCGATCGCGGTGATCCGTTCCGGCAGCTCCCGGTTGGCCATGGTGAGCGCGGCGACCCGCAGCCGGCGCAGCCGGCGGCTGGTGCGTACCGCCAGCAGCACGGCGGTGAGCAGCGAACCGAGCGCCACGGTGCTGGTCGCCCCGGCGGTGATCAGGGCCCGCTGCCGGGCGGTCCGGGCCAGCGCGGCGGCGTCCCGGTCCAGGTCCTCGGAGAGTTCCCGGCCGAGCAGGTTGTAGCGGCGGATCGTCCCGCTCTGCGCCACGTACCAGGCGTCGCCGTCGGTCTCCAGCGCGGCGGGCCCGCCGTCGGTGGCCAGCACCCCGTCGCGCATCCGGCGGGCCGTCTCCACGTCGCCGCCGGACATCAACCGGTACCAGGCGGTGTTCGCCGGGCCGGTGGCGATCCGCAGGAACTCGGCCTGGCGCTGTTCCCGGGCGCCGCGCAGCCGGCCCAGCCCGGCCAGCTCGCCGGGGGCGAGCGCACCCCGGACGAAGACGCCCCGCAACAGGTCCCGCTCCAGCGACGCCAGGTGCTCCTGGGCGGCCACCGCGGCCACCTGCCGGGCCCCGTTGGCCAGGGCCGCGTCGCGCAACTGGGCCGGCAGGGCGTCGGCGACGGCGAGCAACGACTCGACCATCACCACGTACGACGGGTCGGCCCGGTTGCCGCCGAGCGCGAGCTGACGGGTGGGGTTGAGCTGGTCGAGCTGACCGTCCGCGTCGTTGAGCACCGCCTTCAGGTCCGGCGCGGCCCGGCGGGCCGCGCCGCTGGCCGACCGGTAGCGTTCCACGGCCGCGTCGACCCGGCGCCGCTGGGCGTCCACCAGCGGGCGGCCGGACGTGCCGCCGCGCTGGCGCAGCGCGGCCGTCTCGCCGAGTTCCCGCTCCAGCTCGTGCACCAGCCGTACGGTGTCGGTGGCGGTGCCGGCGAGCACGCGGGCCCGGTCGGCGTCGGCGGACGCGGCGAGCGCGGAGTCGGTCTGGGTGGCGCCGAGCACCACCAGGCCCACGGTGGCGACCAGGATCGGGGCGAGCAGCTGGGTACGGACCGACCAGAGGTGCTCGGTGCGGTCGGCGGCCCGGTGGTGCCGGCGTACGCGGGCGGGGCTGGGGAGCGGCACGGAGGTCTCCGGGTCGGGGGTCGGGTCCGGGCCCGGACGGATGGTCCGGGCCCGGCGTCGTCGGGTCAGCTCGCGCCCAGGTCCTTGAGCGCCTTGTCCGCGCCGCGGTGCAGCTTCACCGGGTCGGTCTTGCGGGCGTTGCTCAGCTCGATGCCCTTGGCGGCCGGGTTGGCCTGGGCGAGGGCGTCCTTCTTCTCGAAGACCGTGCGGGTGATCGCGCAGGCCACGTCGGCGTCGAGGTTCTCCCGCACCAGCAGCACGTTCGGCACCACGATGGTCGGCACGTCGGCCGGCGTGCGGTACACGTCCCGGGCGATGGTGCCGGCCTGGTACGCCGAGTTCAGCTCGGTCATCTTCGGCAGCAGCGGGCTGATGTCGATGAACTTGACCTTGTCGCCGGCGGTGGTGAAGAGGTCGGTGACCCCGCCGGTGGGCACCCCGCCCGACCAGAAGAAGCCGTCGATGTTGCCGTCCTTCATGCCGTCGACGGTCTTGGTGAGGTCGAGCCGCTGCGCCTGGATGTCCTTGGCCGGGTCGAGGCCGGCGGCGGTGAGCAGCCGGTTCGCGATGACCTCGGTGCCGGACTTGGGCGAGCCGGTGGAGATCTTGTGGCCCTTCATGTCGGCCACCGAGGTGATCCCGGAGTCGGCCCGCACAACCACCTGGGTGTAGTTGTCGTAGATCCGGGCCAGCGCCTGCACCGGCTGGGGGGAGCTGAAGCTGCCCTTGCCCTGCACCGCGTTGACGGCCGTGTCGAAGAGCGAGAAGGCCACGTCGTACTGGCCGGCGACGAGCTGCTCGATGTTCTGCACCGAGGCGCCGGTCTCGGCGGCGGTGCCGGTGAGCTTGCCGCCGGTGGCCCCGGAGAGCTGGCCGGCCAGCGCG
Organism: Micromonospora sp. NPDC049836; assembly: GCF_044465125.1. Lineage (NCBI taxonomy): Bacteria > Bacillati > Actinomycetota > Actinomycetes > Micromonosporales > Micromonosporaceae > Micromonospora > Micromonospora sp. NPDC049836. Next base: position 675,032 of record NZ_JBITLH010000003.1, on the reverse strand, counting down.
TTGCCGACCACGTAGTAGACCCCGGTGGCGTTGCCGGTGGCGATGCCGACCCGGGTGTCCTTGCCGACCTTGCAGGTGACCTCGCCGGCGAAGTTGTCGGTCGCGGCCGTGTCCTGGCGGCCCCCGCAGCCGGCGGCACCGGCCGCGACCAGGGCCAGCACCCCCGCGCCGGCGGCTAACCGTACGTTGATCCCGCTCATTGCATTTCCTCCCCAGGGTTTCCGGATGGGACTGCCGGGGACCGCCCGGCCCAGCCGGCGGCCCTCCGTCGTACGAGCACACCCGCGACCATGGCGGCGGCCAGCAGCGCGCCGACGGCGACGGGTACGGGTTCGAGCCGGAGCAGCACCAGCCCGGCGAGCGCGCCGAGGATCCGTTCCGGCACGCCGGCCGGGCCGACGCCGGGCAGCCAGCCGCCGGCGGCCACCGCGAGCACGGCGACGCTCAGCGCCGACACGAGACCGGCGACGGCGATCCGCTCGACCCCGCCGATGCCGAGCAGCCCGAGGCCGGTCGGCGTGATGACGAAGGCGATCGGGATCAGGTACGCGGGCAGCGCGTACCGCAGGGTCTGCCACATGGTCGGGACCAGCCGGCCGCCGGTCACCGCGGCGGCGGCCACGGCGGCGAGGGCGGTCGGCGGGGAGACCTCGGACAGCACCGCGAAGTAGAAGACGAACATCGCGGCGGCGGGCGCGGCGACGCCGAGGTGCAGCAGCGCCGGACCGATGATCACCCAGCCGATCACGAAGGACGCGGTGACCGGCACGGCCAGGCCGAGGAGGCTGAGCGCGACCCCGGCGAGCAGCGCGGTGAGCACGAGCACCACGGCCGGCTCGCTGCTGACCACCTGCGCGCCGCTGACCAGCAGCGCGGCGGCCTGCGGGCCGAGGCCGGTCTTCGTGGTGGTGGCGGTGATGATGCCGGCGGCGGCACAGACCGCGCTGACCGCGAGCACCCCGCGTACGCCGCCGCTGAGCGCCGCGACCAGGCGCGCCACGGTGAGCCGGTGCCGGCGGTCCAGGAAGGACAGCGCGGCGGCGAGCAGGGTGGCCAGGACCACCGCCCGGGTCGCCGAGGCGCCGGTGGCCAGCAGCACGACGATCGCGATCAGCGAGAGGAAGTGGTAGCCGAAGCGGCCCAGCAGCCGCCAGGCGGAGCCGGTGTCGAGCGCCACCGGGCGTACGCCCGAGCGCCGGGCGTCGATCTCCACGGAGAGCAGGATGCCGAGGTAGTAGAGCAGGGTCGGCACGGTCGCCCAGCCGAGCACCCGCAGGTAGGACACGCCCAGGTACTCGGCGATGATGAACGCGGCGGCGCCGAGCGTGGGCGGGGAGAGGATCGCCCCGACGCCGGCGGCGGCCAGCATGCCGCCGGCCCGCTCGGGCGGGTAGCCGGCGCGGCGCAGGATGGGCCAGGTGACCGCCCCGATGCTGACCGTGGTGGCCGCCCCGGAACCGGAGACGGTGCCGAGCAGGAAACCGGAGGCGACCGCGGTGCGGCCCGGGGCGGTGCGGGAGCGGCGGAACGCGGCGGCGGAGAGTTCCACGAAGAACCGGCCGGCCCCGGAGAGGTCGAGCACCGCGCCGTAGATGGTGAACAGCACGATGTACGAGGCGGCCACGTCCAGCGGGGTGCCGTAGAAGCCGCTGTCGGAGTTGTAGAAGGCGTCGACCAGTTGCCCGAAGTCGAGGCCGGCGTGGGCCACCGGCCAGGACTGCGGCAGCAGCCCGCCGTAGTAGCCGTAGCCGAGGAAGAGCAGGCACACCGCCGGCAGGATCCAGCCGGTGGTGCGCCGGCACGCCTCCAGCAGCAGGAGCAGCAGCACGGTGCCGAACACCACGTCCAGCGGCACCAGCAGGCCCTGCCGGTCCAGGAACGCGTCGTACCCGCCGCCGCCCGTGCCGAGGGTCACCGGCAGGACGGGGTAGAGGCAGCTCAGCAGCGCGGCGACGGCGAGCGCCCAGTCGACCGGGGTGGGCCCGGACCGCCGGGGCGCCGCGCCGGCCGCCACCGGGTCGCCGCCGGGCGCCGGACCGTCGGCCGCCGCGGGGGTGGCGCTCCGCCGACGCAGCCGGATTTCCGACGGGTACGCGAGAAAGACCATCGGCAGTACGCCGGCGAGGAAAATGATGAGGTAGTACTTACTGCCCTGGGGAAGCGGAAAGAAGACCTGCCAGAGGGTGAGCAGGGCGATGGCGACCGTGGCGCCGGTGAACAGCGCCCCGACCGGTCCGGAGAGGACCCGACCGGGCTTCTCGTCCTCGAATCGGCTGGCCAACTCCCGGGGGTCGTGGTGGGCGGGCGCCGGGCCGTCGTCCGCCCAGGCGGGATCGCCCGTGGCCTCGCCCGGCGGGAGCGGCACCGGGGCGGCGTCCAGTTCGGACCGGGGCGCCGGCGCGGCGGTGGGCCGTGGCGTCGGAGGGGATTCGTCGGAGGAACGAACGGACGACACGAGGGGGCACGATACGCGAATCGCGTACACCATGGGAACATTGCCGGTTGTGATTGCGCTGGGTGACGGGAAACGCTGGCCAATTACTCAGTGCAGGCATTTTCAGAGCGGCTTTCGCAATTGCCGCTCGGAAGGGCGCAGCGAACTTCCGGAATTGCACCCGGTCGGATTCGGTCTGTCCACCATGGTGGTCGTAGGTCCGACTTGTCGCAGGCGCCGCACGGGGCGCTGCGGTGGTCACGATGCGTGAGCATAGTGACGGTGGGTATCGGCCCGGCCGCGCGCAGTGGGAGCGGTAACCCGGTCGAGTCTGTCGGACCGGGCGGCTAGGGTCGGCCGATGACCACGGCTCATCCACTGATCGAGGCGCGCGGGCTGGTGAAGCGGTTCGGCGACTTCACCGCCGTCGACGGCATCGACGTCGAGGTCCGCCCGGGTGAGGCGTTCGGCTTCCTGGGGCCGAACGGCGCGGGCAAGTCCTCCACCATGCGGATGATCGGCTGCATCTCCCCGCCCTCCGGCGGCGAGCTGCGCATCCTCGGCCTGGACCCGGTCCGCGACGGGCCGGCGATCCGGGGCCGGCTCGGCGTCTGCCCGCAGCTCGACAACCTCGATCCGGAGCTGACCGTCCGGGAGAACCTGACCACGTACGCCCGCTACTTCGGCATCCCGCGCAAGGTGGCCCGCGAGCGCGCCGCCGAGCTGCTCGACTTCGTCCAGCTCACCGAGCGGTCGGAGAGCAAGGTGGAGCCGCTCTCCGGCGGCATGAAGCGCCGGTTGACCATCGCCCGCGCACTGGTCAACAACCCGGAGATCGTGCTGCTCGACGAGCCCACCACCGGGCTCGACCCGCAGGCCCGGCACCTGGTCTGGGAGCGGCTGTTCCGGCTCAAGCAGCAGGGCGTCACGCTGGTCCTCACCACCCACTACATGGACGAGGCGGAGCAGCTCTGCGACCGCCTGGTGGTGATGGACGGCGGCCGGATCGTCGCCGAGGGGTCGCCCCGGGCCCTGATCGAGGAGCACTCCACCCGCGAGGTGGTGGAGCTGCGCTTCGCCGCCGAGTCGCAGGAGCCGTTCGCCGGCAAGCTGGACGGGCTGGGCGAGCGGGTCGAGGTGCTGCCCGACCGCATCCTGCTCTACGTGCCCGACGGCGACGCCGCGGTGGCCGAGGTGACCGGCCGCGGCCTCGTCCCGGCCAGCGTCCTGGTCCGGCGCAGCAGCCTGGAGGACGTCTTCCTGCACCTCACCGGCAGGACGTTGGTCGACTAGCCCGGCGCCGATCGATCAGCGGCCCGTGCCCAGGTGACGAAGCGGTCGACCATCGCAGCAACAGTCCAGACCGCCTGTTTCGGATTGATCAGCCGACTCCCGGTCAAGATCATGGCGTAATCTGCAAGAGCTGTGTCGTTGACGCCACGCGGCCGTGTTGATGAGCATGGACGACATGCACCGACGCGTCGTTATCGTGATCTTCGATGGCTTCCAGATGTTCGACCTCGCCGGCCCGGCCGACGTGTTCGCGACCGCGAGCCTGCTGTCGCCCAAGTCGGGCTATCGCATCGAGGTGACCGCCGTGCGGGCCGGGTCGGTGCCGGCGCACAACGGGCTCGTGACCGTGGCGCAGACCCCGCTGGCGGATGTCGCCGGCCCCATCGACACCCTGCTGATCGTCGGCGGACTGGGCGTAAGGGATCAGTTGGACAATCGGCCACTGGTCGAGGGGATCGCCCGGCTGGCCCCGGCCGCCCGCAGAGTCGCGTCGGTCTGTAGCGGAGCCTTCCTCCTCGCCGAAGCCGGGCTGCTCGCCGGCAGGCGCGCGACCACGCACTGGCTGGTGGCCGACGAACTCGCCGACCGGCACCCTGACGTCGAGGTGGACGCCGACCCCATCTACATCGAAGACGGGAACGTGTGGACCTCGGCCGGCGTGAGCTCCGGTGTCGACCTCGCGCTGGCCCTCATCGCCGAGGACCACGGCCACGCACTGGCCCGGGACGTCGCGCGCGGGCTCGTCGTGTACCTGCACCGGCCCGGCGGGCAGAGCCAGTTCAGCACCCCCATGCGCGCGGACACCCCACGCAGGCAGCCCCTGCGACAGTTGCAGGCGTTCATCGACGCCAACCCGGCCGAGGACCTGAGCGTGCCCGCCCTGGCCCGCCGCGCGGGCATGAGTGAGCGCCACTTCTCCCGTGTCTTCACCGAGGAGACCGGCCTGTCGCCCGGCCGGTACGTGGAACGCAGCCGAGCCGAGGCCGCCCGGCGGCTACTGGAAGCTACCGGCCACCCACTGGACACCGTGGCCAGACAATCCGGCCTCGGCGCACCGGAAACCCTTTACCGCGTCTTCCGCCGCCACTGGCGGATCGCGCCCGGCGACTACCGCCGCCGATTTCACGGCAAGGAGAACTGACCATGCACGTCGCCATCCCCCTCTATCCCGAACACACCGCCCTCGACGCGGTCGGTCCGTACACGGTGCTGGCCTTCGCCGGCTGGACGGTCACCTTCGTCGCCGCCCAACCCGGTCCGGTCCTCGACGACCGTGGAAACCTGTCGATCGTTGCCACGGCGTCGTACGCCGAACTGCCGCGCGCGGACGTGATCCTCGTCCCCGGCGGCCCCGGCACGCTCAAGGCGGCGACTGATCCCGCCCTGCTCGGCTGGATCAGCGAGGCTCACGAGCACACCCGGTGGACCACCTCGGTGTGCAGCGGATCCTTCCTCCTCGCCGCCGCCGGCCTGCTCAACGGCGTGAAGGCGACCAGTCACTGGGGATGGCTCGAGCTGCTCGCCGGCTTCGGCGCCGAGCCGGTCAGCGAACGGGTGGTGACCGACGGCAAGATCGTGACGGCGGCGGGAGTCTCTTCCGGCATCGACATGGCCCTCTCCCTGCTGGCGCAGGCTGATGACGCGACGACAGCCCAGACCGTGCAGCTCGCGATCGAGTACGACCCTCAGCCGCCGTTCGACACGGGTTCCCCGAAAAAGGCTCCGGCCGAACTGCTGGAGCCGGCGCTCCGCCTCATCAACGTCGCCTCGACACGCTGACCGCAACGGGCGGATTCGAGTCCGACCGGGTCGGCCGCGCAGCGTTTCGCTCCGGGGCCGACCGGTGGCGCGACCTGCCCGGGGAAACTGACGCGACAGGACCGACGGCCCGGTCATAGGGTGGCCGGCGGCCTGTCGTACCCGGGCGATAGGAAGACCGGAGTCGGCGGTGAGCGGGGGTGGCGTCGGGTGAGCGTGGCGGAGCGGGCCGGGCCGGGGGTGGCCCGGGTGCCGGTGCTGGCGGTGCTCGAGTACTACCTGGTCGGCTACCGGCGCACCTGGCGGGCCGGGGTCTTCTCCTCGTTCCTGCTGCCGGTGCTCACCGTGCTCGGGTTCGGGGTGGGCGTCGGGGCGTACGTGGACCGGGGCGTCGGCGGAGTGCCCTACCTGGACTGGCTGGTTCCCGGCCTGATCGCCTCGACCGCCTTCCAGGTGGCGGTCGCCGAGTCCACCTGGCCGGTGCTCAGCAACTTCCGCTGGATCGGCACCTATCTCGCCCAGGCGGCCGCGCCGCTGCGGATCGGCGACATCGTCGGTGGCCACCTGGCCTTCGTGCTGTTCCGGGTGCTCACCAGCACGGTGGCGTTCCTGCTGGTGACCGCGCTGTTCGGGGTGCTGCGCTCGCCGTGGGCGGTGGTCGTGCCGCTGGTCGGCGTGTTGCTCGGCCTGGCGGTGGCCGCGCCGGTCTTCGCGTTCAGCGCCGCCGTGCCGAGCGACAGCTACCTGGCCCTGCTGTTCCGGTTCGCGGTGATCCCGATGACCCTCTTCGCCGGGGTGTTCTTCCCGGTCGAGCAGCTGCCCGGCGGGCTGCGGCAGGTGGCGTACGTGACGCCGCTCTGGCACGGCGTGGACCTGTGCCGTGCGGCCACGCTCGGCGTGGCCCCGCAGTGGTCCGTGCCCGGCCACCTGCTCTACCTCGCCGCCTGGTCCGTCGCCGGGTGGCTGCTGGCGCGGCGGGTGTTCCGCCGCGCGCTCGTCGTCTAGGGGAGGATGTCCGTGGTCACTCTGGTCCTGCCCCGGCTGGTCAGCTTCGAGGGGGCGCCGCGCCGCTCCGCCTCGGTGGCCGAGCGCAACTTCACGGCGCTGCGCAGCGCGTACTGGCTGGTGCTGGTCTCCGGCTTCCTGGAGCCGGTGCTCTACCTCTTCTCCATCGGCGTCGGGGTGGGCGCGCTGGTCGGCGACCTCACCCTGCCCGGTGGCCAGGTGGTGTCGTACGCGGCGTTCGTGGCCCCGGCCATGCTCGCCTCGTCGGCGATGAGCGGGGCGCTGTCGGAGACCACCTTCAACTTCTTCGGCAAGATGAAGTACATGAAGCTGTACGACGGGGTGATCGCCACCCCGGTGCAGCCGTTCGAGATCGCCCTCGGCGAGCTGGCCTGGGCGATGATCCGGGGCAGCCTCTACTCGGCCGCGTTCCTCGTGATCATGGTGGTGGCGGACCTGACCACCGCCGCGCGGGCCGCCGTCGCGTTCCCGGCCGCCGTGCTGGTCGGCTTCGCGTTCGGGGCGCTCGGCATGTCCGTCTCCACCCTGATGCGCAGCTGGCAGGACTTCGACCTGATGGGGTCCGCGCAGTTCACCCTCTTTCTCTTCTCCGGCACGTTCGTGCCGGCCGAGGCGTACCCGGTCGCGCTGCGCTGGCTGGTCGAGGCGACGCCGCTCTATCGGTCGGTGCACCTGATCCGGGAGATCTGCGTGGGCGGTTCCGGCGGATGGCCGTTGGACGTGGCGTACCTGGTGGTGCTCACCGTCGGGATGCTGGCGCTGGCGTCCCGGCGGATGGGCCGGATGCTCTACCGGTAGGGGGTTAACCACCCTGGTCGTCGGGCAAGTCGGAGACGACGCCGACGACGAGGAGGGCCGATGGCCACCGATGAGTCTTCCGCCCGCGCCGGGCGTAACCGCGCCGCGGGTGACCGCGCCGAGGGGAACCGCGTCGGGCCGGTCGGGCCGGACGAAGGGCCGGACAGCCCGACCGAGCTGCCCGGCGCCGGCTGGGTGGCGACGCTCAAGCGCACGGTCCGGGAGTTCCAGGACGACAGCCTGACCGACTGGGCCGCCGCCCTCACCTACTACGGCGTGCTCTCCATCTTCCCGGGCGTGCTGGTGCTGATCTCCATCCTCGGTCTGCTCGGTGACGAGGCCAAGGAGGGGGTACGGGACACCGTCGGCCAGGTGGTGCCGGAGGAGAACATCCGGACGATCATCGAGACCGCGATCGACCAGGCCGGCCGGTCCGGCGGGCTGGCCAGCATCGCGGCGATCATCGGTCTGCTGGCCGCGTTCTGGTCGGCCTCCGGCTACGTCGCCGCCTTCATGCGTGCCTCCAACAGCATCTACGACGTGCCCGAGGGACGGCCGATCTGGAAGACCCTGCCGATCCGGCTCGGCGTGACCGCGATCATCGGGGTCATGCTGCTGGCCAGCGCGGTGATCGTGGTCTTCACCGGCGGTCTGGCCGAGCAGGCGGGCAACGCCATCGGCCTGGGCTCGACCGCCGTCACGGTGTGGAACATCGTCAAGTGGCCGGTGCTGCTCGTACTGGTCAGCCTGATGTTTGCGATCCTCTACTGGGCCTCGCCGAACGCCCGCCACGGCGGTTTCCGCTGGGTCAGCCCCGGTGGCATCCTGGCGGTGGTCATCTGGCTGATCGTCTCCGGCCTCTTCGCGCTCTACGTCAGCAACTTCGGCTCGTACAACAAGACGTACGGGGCGGTGGCCGGCGTGATCATCTTCCTGGTCTGGCTCTGGCTCAGCAACATCGCCATCCTGCTCGGCGCGGAGTTCGACGCCGAGTTGGAGCGCAGCCGCGCGATCCAGGCCGGACACCCGGCCGACCAGGAACCGTACGTGGAACTGCGGGACGACCGGAAGCTGCGGAAGAAGCGCAACGCCGCCGGCCGCCGCTGACCGCGCCAACCCCGCCACGACCGCCCACCACGGCCGCCCGCGCCCCGCCCCCGGTACCCCACCGGCGGCGGGGCGCTTTTCTTGATCCACTGCGAGCTTCTGCTCAGCTGGACAAAAGTTTTGAACGGAAGTTCCGAAGCTGTGGACATGCCGCCCCGAAGCCTCCTACTGTGTCGGACACGACACGTCGCCGTTGCGTCGCTGTCCATGACTTCCGATCCGGAGGTGCGCCCGGTGCTGACGGTGGATCCCCTGCACGTGCGGCTCCTGCGACTGCTGCGCGACGAGGGCGCGGTGTCCCGGGCCGAGCTGGCCGACCGGTTGCAGATGCCCCGCCCGCGCCTGCTGGCCGAGCTGGAGCGGCTGGTCGGCCTCGGCTACGTCGCCGAGGCGGGACTGGCCGCGTCCCGGGGCGGCCGGCGCTCCACCCTGGTCGAGCTGAGCCCGCGCCTGCGGTTCGCCGCCGTCGACCTCGGGGCCAGCTCGATCGACGTCGAGGTGGTCAACGGCCGGCTGGAGCCGGTGGCCGCCTACGCCGAGCCGGCCGACATCCGCTCCGGCCCCAAGGTGATCCTGCACCGGGTCAACGAGCTGCTGCACAAGGCCCGGGTGGACGGCGCGTACGAGCGGCTCGACGCGGTCGGCATCGGCGTGCCCGGCCCGGTGAGCTTCCGCGACGGGGTGCCGGTCTCCCCGCCGATCATGCCCGGCTGGGACCGGTTCCCGGTCCGCGAGCTGCTGACCCGGGAGCACGGCTGCCCGGCGGTGGTCGACAACGACGTGAACATCATGGCCATCGGCGAGCGGCACGGCGGCGTCGCGCGCTCGGTCGACGACTTCCTCTTCATCAAGATCGGCACCGGCATAGGGTGTGGCATCTACCTCAACGGCCAGGTCTACCGGGGCACCGACGGGTGCGCCGGCGACATCGGCCACATCCAGGTCGACCCGAACGGTCCGATGTGTTCGTGCGGGAACCTGGGCTGCCTCGAGGCGGTGTTCAGCGGCGCCGCACTGGCCCGGGAGGCGGCCGCCGCGGTCCGCGCCGGGACGTCCCCGGCGCTCGCCGAGCGGCTCGCCGCCGGGGGCGCGGTGACCGCGCTGGACGTGGCGCAGGGGGCGGTCGAGGGGGACGTCACCTGCATCCAGCTCATCCGCGTCGGCGGCCGCCGGGTCGGCAGCATCCTGGCCGGCCTGGTCAGCTTCACCAACCCGTCGATGATCGTGATCGGCGGCGGGCTGGCCCAACTCGGCCACATCCTGCTCGCCGAGATCCGCAGCGTGGTCTACCGACGGTCGCTGCCGCTGGCGACCGGCAACCTGCCGGTCGTCCTCTCCGAACTGGGCCCGCGCGCCGGCGTGGCCGGCGCCGCCGTGCTCGCCAGCGATCTCGCCTTCGGGGAGGCGGCGTGACCCCGCAGCACAGTGAGGAGGCCGACGTGACGAACGCGCCCCTGGTCGAGGCCCCGGCCGGCACCGTCGCCGGCGAGGTGGTCCTGCGCCTCACCGACGTGGTCAAGACCTTCCCCGGGGTACGCGCCCTGGACGGGGTGCAGCTGGAGGTGCGGGCCGGCGAGGTGCACTGCCTGCTCGGGCAGAACGGCGCCGGGAAGTCCACGCTGATCAAGGTGCTCGCCGGGGTGCACCGGCCCGACTCGGGTGAGGTCGAATGGCGCGGCCGGCCGGCCACCTTCGCCAACCCGCAGGCCGCGATGCGCGCCGGGATCGCCACCATCTACCAGGAACTCGACCTGGTCGACGACCTGTCGGTGGCCGAGAACGCCTTCCTCGGCCACGAGCCGCGCCGGATCGGCTTCGTCCGGCGCGGGCACATGGCCCGCCGGACCCGGCAGATCCTGTCCCGGCTCGGTCACCCGGAGATCCCGCCCGGTCGGCTGGTCCGCCACCTGCCCGCCGCCGGCAAGCAGATCGTGAGCATGGCCCGGGCGCTCTCGCACGAGGCGCGACTGATCATCATGGACGAGCCGAGCGCGGTGCTGGCCCACGACGAGGTGGGCAACCTGTTCCGGATCATCCGGGAACTCACCGCCCAGGGCATCGCGGTCATCTACATCTCGCACCGGCTGGAGGAGATCCGCGAGATCGGCGACCGGGTCACCGTACTCAAGGACGGCCGGACCACCGCGGCGAACCTGCCGGCCCGCGACACGCCGACCCGCGACCTGGTCGCCCGGATGACCGGGCGGACCATCGAGTACGTCTTCCCGGAGCGCCCGGCCGGCCCGGCCGACGGCGCGGAGCTGCTGCGGGTCGACGGGCTCACCCGGACCGGCGAGTTCGCCGACGTCTCGTTGCGCGTGCGGGCCGGCGAGGTCGTGGGCATCGCCGGCCTGGTCGGCTCCGGCCGCTCGGAGCTGCTGGAGACCATCTACGGCGCCCGGCGGGCGCACGCCGGCACGGTGCGGATGGACGGCCGGCCGGTGCGGCCGGGCAGCGTCGGCGCGGCCGTACGGGCGGGCATGGGGATGGCCCCCGAGGAGCGCAAGAGCCAGGCGCTGCTGCTCGGCGAACCGATCTACCGCAACGTCACCCTGGCCACCTTCGGCCGGTACGCCCGCCTCGGCTTCACCGACGCCGGGCGGGAACGGGACGAGGCGGACCGGATCGCCGACTCGCTGGAGCTGCGCCCCCGCGACGTACGCCGCCCGGTACGCACCCTCTCCGGCGGCAACCAGCAGAAGGTGGTGGTCGGCCGGTGGCTGCTCGGTGACACCCGGCTGCTGCTGCTCGACGAGCCGACCCGGGGCGTGGACGTGGGTGCCCGGGCCGAGCTCTACCAGGTCATCCGCGCCCTCGCCGCGCGCGGCGTCGGCGTGCTGCTGGTCTCCAGCGAGGTGCCCGAGGTGCTCGGCCTGGCCGACCGGGTGCTGGTGATGCGGGAGGGCCGGATGGTCCGGGAGGCCCCGGCCGGCGAACTCGACGAGAACACCGTGCTCGACCTCGTCATGGCGGGGTCCCTCATGGAAGGTGCACCGGCATGACCGAGACGACGCCCACGGCCACCCCGCAACGGCCGGCGGGGCTGCCGGCCCAGTCGCCGCCGGTCGACCCGGCCGAGACCGCGAAGGCCGACGCCCGGGCCCGGCTCTCCTGGTGGCGCGGCGACGGCGGGGAGGGCGCCCGGCGCAACCTCGGCCTGCTGGCCACGCTGGTGGTGCTGGTCGTCATCGGCATCCTCACCCGGCCCGACCTCTACGGCGACGCGAGCTGGGTGTGGGGCAACACGCTCACCATCCTGAAGCTCGCCTCGGTGGTCGGGGTGGTCACCGTCGGGATGACCTTCGTGATCATCGGCGGTGGCATCGACCTGTCGGTCGGCGCGATCGTGGCCCTGGCCGGGGTCTGGTGCACCACGGTCGCGACCCAGAGTTACGGCGCCGGCGGCATGATCTTCAGCGCGCTCACCGTGGGGCTGGCCGTCGGCGTGGTGAACGGGCTGCTCATCTCGTACGGGCGGCTGGTGCCGTTCATCGCGACGCTGGCCATGATGGTGGCCGCCCGCGGCCTGGCCGCCGAGATCTCCGACAAGCAGACCCAGGTCTCGGAGAACCAGTTCATCAACGGCATCGCCAGCACGAACGTGCTCGGCATCCCGCTGCTGGTCTACATCCTGGCCGCGGTGGTGCTGGCCGGCTGGGTGCTGCTCAACCGGACCACCTTCGGCCGCCGTACGGTGGCCGTCGGCGGCAACCCGGAGGCGGCCCGGCTCGCCGGCATCAACGTCCGCCGGCACACCGTGCTGCTCTACGCGCTCTCCGGCCTGTGCTGCGGCATCGCCGCGGTCATGCTCACCGCGCAGGCCACCTCCGCCCAGGCGGCCATGGCCAACCTCTACGAGCTGGACGCGATCGCCGCCGCGATCATCGGCGGCACGCTGCTCAGCGGCGGGCGGGGCACCATCGTCGGCTCCCTGCTCGGGGTGATCATCTTCTCCACGATCACCAACCTCTTCGCCATCAACGGCCTCTCCACCGAGGCCCAGAACATGGTCAAGGGCGGCATCATCGTGGTCGCCGTCCTGGTCCAGCAGGTGCAGTTCCGCAGTCTGACCCAGTTCCTCGCCCGCAACCGGGCCACCACCACCTGATCCACCGCGACCCCAGGCCGCCGTCAGTCCGACGGTGGCCCGGACCGACGCACCCGAAAATCCCCACCACCTCATCAGGAGGCCGTCATGAGAAGTGACCTGTCGCGCCGCCGGCTGCTCTTCGGCGGTGCCGCGCTCTCCGCCGGCGTCGTGCTCGCCGGGTGCACCAGCAACGAGCAGGCGCCCACCGCCGCCCAGACCAAGGCCGCCGCGGCCGGGGGCAACAGCGAGCCGGGCAAGAAGGTGACCATCGGCTTCTCCGCCCCGGCCGCCGACCACGGCTGGATCGCCGCCATCACCAACAACGCCAAGGCGCAGGCCGCGGCGTACTCGGACGTGGAGCTCAAGGCGGTGGAGGCCGGCGCCGACGCGGCGGCCCAGCGGGCGACGCTGTCCACCCTGCTCTCCCAGAAGCCGGACGTGATCGTGCTGCTCCCGCACGACGGCAAGGAGCTCAACGCGTTCGGCCTGGAGGCGATGAAGGCCGGCATCCCGGTGGTCAACCTGGACCGGGCCTTCCCGGACGCCAAGGCGTACCGGCTGCAGATCAAGGGCGACAACTACGGCATGGGCGTGGCCGCCGCCGCGTACATGATCGAGCAGTTCAAGGCCAAGGGCGTGAGCAACCCGGTCATCGGGGAGATCGCCGGCATGGACGAGCTGGAGCTGACCCAGGAGCGGTCGAAGGGCTTCGCCGACACCCTGGCCCAGGCCGGCTTCAAGGTCACCAATCGGCGGGCGGCGAGGTTCACCGCGGACTCCGGCCAGCAGGAGGCGACCGGGCTCTTCCAGGCCCTGCCGAAGATCGACGCGATCTGGAACCACGACGACGACCAGGGCATCGGGGTCCTCGCCGCGGTCAACCAGGCCAACCGCAAGGAGTTCTTCATGATCGGCGGCGCCGGTTCGAAGAAGGCGATGGAGGACATCCAGGCCGACAACACCGTGTTGAAGGCGACCGTCACCTACAGCCCGTCGATGGCCTCCTCGGCCATCTCGCTGGCCCGCCTGATCGGCCAGAACAAGGGCATGTCCGACCTGGTGGAGCTGCAGGTGCCGAAGGAGATCGTGCTCGCCTCCGAGACGATCACCAAGGAGAACGCGGGCAGCTACCTGAAGCTCGGTTTCTGATACCCGGGGGGAGACCCACCTTGTCCACTCACGACAGTTTCCTGCGGGTCGGCATGGTCGGCTACGCGTTCATGGGCGCCGCGCACTCCCAGGCGTGGCGCACCGTGAACCGCGTGTACGACCTGCCGGCGCGGGTGCGGATGGCGCTCATCTGCGGCCGGGACGAGCCGAAGGTGGCCGCGGCCGCCGACCGGCTCGGCTGGGACGGGCACACCACGGACTGGCGGCGGCTCGTCGAGTCCGACGACATCGACGTGGTCGACATCTGCACGCCGGGGGACAGCCACTGCGAGATAGCCATCGCCGCGCTGGCCGCCGGCAAGCACGTGCTCTGCGAGAAGCCGCTGGCCAACACGGTCGAGGAGGCCCGGCGGATGGCCGCCGCGGCCGCCACGGCCCGGGAGTCCGGGGTACGCGCCATGTGCGGGTTCAACTACCGCCGGGTGCCCGCGGTGGCCATGATGCGGCAGCTGGTGTCCGACGGGCGGCTCGGCGAGATCCGACACGTCCGGGCGGTCTACCTCCAGGACTGGATCGTCGACCCGCAGTTCCCGCTGGTCTGGCGGTTGCAGAAGGACAGGGCGGGCTCCGGGGCGCTCGGCGACATCGGCGCGCACATCATCGACCTCACCCAGTACGTCACCGGCCAGCTCATCACCGGGGTGAGCGCGGCGACCGAGACGTTCGTCAAGGAACGGCCGTTGCCGGCCGAGTCGAGCGGCCTGGCCGCGCAGGCCGACGGCAACGGCCGGGCGACGGGGCCGGTCACCGTGGACGACGCCGCGGTCTTCCTGGCCCGGCTCGACGGGGGAGCGCTGGCCACGTACGAGGCGACCCGGTTCGCCACCGGCCGGAAGAACGCCCTCCGGGTCGAGATCAACGGGTCGCTCGGCTCCGTGGCGTTCGACCTGGAGCGCCTCAACGAGCTGGAGTTCTACGACGCCACCCGGCCCGGCCCGGAGCAGGGCTTCAGCCGGATCCTGGTGACCGAGCCGGCGCACCCGTACCTGTCGGCCTGGTGGCCGCCGGGCCACATCATCGGCTACGAGCACTCCTTTACCCACCAGATGCGCGACTTCGTCGAGGCGGTCGCCACCGGCGTCGACCCGGCGCCGTCGTTCACCGACGCGTTGCAGGTCCAGCTCGTACTCGACGCGGTGGGCCGCTCGGCGGAGCGGGCCGCCTGGACGGAGGTGGCGCCCGTACTGGCGGAACTGGCCGCCTGAGCGGCGCGGCCCGAGGCGCCCACGGCGTCTCGACGCCGCCGTACACCGGGCTTCCCGCCCCGACCGGCGAGGGCCCGCCGCGGTTGCGCCCCGCGGCGGGGAACGAGGTCGGTGCCGGGGAGCGTGCCACCGGAACGTCCGGCCCGGCACGACCAGCACGGCCCTCCGGTGCGGCCGGACCGGGATTCCCCGGCCGCACCGGCGGACCGACCCGACGATCCGCCGGGCCGGGGCGTAGTGGCCCCGCCGCCCCGGCGGCCGGACCGGCGGCAGTGCATCGGGGGTCGCCGGCCCCGGGTACCAGCAGGATCCGGGCTGTCCGGTGGAGCCGGTGGGACAGCCACCTGAGGTATTGTCAGCCATGGATACCGAGGCGCCATGACTGTCACCGTCGCACCGACCGATCCGGCTCTGTTGCGCGAGCGTGTCGACGCCGCGCTCGCCGCGTTCCTGCGGCGACGGAGCCCGGGCCGGCCGGACGACGGTACGGCGGCCGTCCACGCCGAGCTGCGTCGGTTCGTCCTGGCCGGCGGCAAGCGCCTGCGGCCGCTCTTCTGCTACTGGGGCTGGCGCGGGTTCGGCGGCCCCGACGGCACGCCGATCGTGGTCGCCGCCGCCGCGCTGGAGCTGTTCCACGCCTTCGCCCTGATCCACGACGACATCCTGGACCGCAGTGAGCGCCGGCGCGGCCGCCCCACCCTGCACCGGGTCTTCGCCGAGCTGCACATCCGCTCCGGCTGGCGCGGCGACCCCGAGCGGTACGGCCGGCAGGCGGCGGTGCTCTGCGGCGACCTCTGCGCCGCCTGGTCGGGGCAGATGTTCCACGGTTGCGGCCTGGACCCGGAGCGGCTCCGGCGCGGGCACGCCGTCCTGGCCCGGATGCGGACCGAGGTGATCGCGGGGGAGTACCTGGACGTGGCCGCCGCCGCCGGGGACGGCTCGCTGGCCACCGCCCTCGCGGTGGTCCGGCTGAAGACCGCCCGCTACACGGTGACCCGCCCGGTGCAGCTCGGGGCCGCCCTGGCCGGCGCGGACGACCCGACCGTGGCGGCGCTGGCCCACTTCGGCGACCCGCTCGGGGACGCTTTCCAGCTCCGCGACGACCTGCTCGGCGTCTTCGGCGATCCGGCGGTGACCGGCAAGTCCAACCTGGACGACCTGCGCGAGGGCAAGCCCACGGTGCTGCTGGCGCTGGCCCGGGAGGCGGCCGGGCCGGCCGGACGGGAGCGGCTGCGCCGGCTGGTCGGCGATCCGGGGCTGGACGGGGCCGGTGCCGCCGAGGTGCGCCGGATCGTCGAGGCGAGCGGGGCACGCGCGGCGGTGGAACGGATGATCGAGGTCCGCGCCGAGCTGGCCCGGGCGGCGCTGGACCGGCTGCCCCTGGCGGAGCCGGCCCGGGCGGCCCTGACCGGCCTGGCGCTGCGCGCGGTGGACCGGCGTCGCTGACCGGCGGGCCGGGCGGCTCCGGCGGGGCTTCCCTGGCGGCCCCACCCGCCCTAGAGTGAGGGCGGCGACCGCGAGGTGGCCGGTGCTCCGACGGGAGGCGCAACCCGTCGGACCCAGGCGCGACCGCGCCCACCGGTGCTCCCGTCGAGGTCGTCCGCATCCGGTCACCCTCGCCCCGGTCCGCAACGGAATCCCCATCCACGACAGGGGAGAAGGACAATGGCGCGACCGATCACGCTCTTCACCGGCCAGTGGGCCGACCTTCCGTTCGACGAGGTCTGCCGGCTCGCCGCCGAGTGGGGGTACGACGGCCTGGAGATCGCCTGCTGGGGCGACCACTTCGAGGTCGACAAGGCCCTCGCCGACGACTCGTACACCGACCGCAAGCTGGCCACCCTGGCCAAGCACAACCTCCAGGTCTTCGCCATCTCCAACCATCTGGTCGGGCAGGCGGTCTGCGACCACCCCATCGACGAGCGGCACCAGGACATCCTGCCCGCCCGGATCTGGGGCGACGGCGAGCCGGAGGGGGTCCGTCGCCGGGCCGCCGAGGAGATGAAGGACACCGCGCGGGCGGCGGCGAAGCTCGGGGTACGCACGGTGGTCGGCTTCACCGGCTCGTCGATCTGGCACACCGTGGCGATGTTCCCGCCGGTGCCGCCCGCCATGATCGACCGTGGCTACCAGGACTTCGCCGACCGGTGGAACCCGATCCTCGACGTCTTCGACGAGGTGGGTGTCCGCTTCGCGCACGAGGTGCACCCGAGTGAGATCGCGTACGACTACTGGACCACCAGGCGGACGCTGGAGGCGATCGGCCACCGGCCGGCGTTCGGGCTGAACTGGGACCCGTCGCACTTCGTCTGGCAGGAGCTGGACCCGGTCAACTTCATCTTCGACTTCGCCGACCGGATCTACCACGTGGACTGCAAGGACGCGAAGGTGCGCACCGGGGACGGCCGGCGCGGCCGGCTCTCCTCCCACCTGCCCTGGGCGGATCTGCGCCGCGGCTGGGACTTCGTCTCCACCGGCCACGGCGACGTGCCGTGGGAGGACTGCTTCCGCGCGTTGAACGCGATCGGCTACGACGGTCCGATCTCGATCGAGTGGGAGGACGCCGGGATGGACCGGCTGGTCGGCGCCCCCGAGGCGCTGCAGTTCGTCCGCCGGCTTGCCTTCGACGCCCCGGCCGCCGCCTTCGACGCCGCGTTCAGCAGCAAGGGCTAGCGAACCACCGGCGTTCAGCAGCAGGGGCCAGCGGACCACCGGAAGCGGGCCGGTCACCCGGAGGTGACCGGCCCGCCGTCCGGATGAATCAGAGGGTGCTGCCGTTGCTGCTCGTGCCGGACGACTTGCTGCTCGTGCTGGTGGTCGACGAGCCGGTCGTGCTGGTCGAACCCGTACCGGTCGAGCCGGCCTTGGCGCCGACTGTGGCCGGCGTGCCGGCGAACGGCTTGTCGGCCCCGGTCAGCTCCTGCTTGCTGCCGTTGCCGGTGCCCAGCTTCTCACCGAGCTTGGTCTGACCCAGCTTGTCCTTGCCCTCCGAGTAGAGCCGGGTCGCCTGGGCCTGCGCGACCCCCGCCGCCTCCTGGACGGTCGGGTGGTCGAGCACCTTGCGGCCCCGGACCACCAACTCCTCGTACTTCTCCCGGCCGGCACGGGCGCCCAGGACGAATCCCGCAGCCAGCCCGCCAAGAAACATGATCTTTCCGCGCATGGCGGCTCCTTCCGTACCTGACGCGCGCCGTTCCCGTCGGGATTCCCGGCGGGAGCGACCCTGTCGCGCCTGCGTCCTCTGTCGGCGGCTAACTACCCATCCTGCTCTCTCGTCATACCTCCTTGGGCGAGGATGACGATTTGTCTGAAATGTTGGAGGTGGAATGCCGGGAAAGTCGTCGCGGCCGGTGCGGTAACCCCCTGGCGCACCACCCCCCGATGTCCTGTACTCTTGTCCCCGTCGCCCGGCGCGGAGAGATCCGCAAGCCGGGTGATCTACGGTCCCCCGTAGCTCAATTGGCAGAGCAGCCGGCTGTTAACCGGCAGGTTTTTGGTTCGAGTCCAAACGGGGGAGCTTCAGCTCGGACAGCACGCCCGTCGGCCCCGCCGGCGGGCGTTTCTCGTGGCCCGGCCGTCGCCCGCGCCGCCGACCCGCTCGGTGCCCGCGCGCTGCCGTCGCCCACGTTTCCGCCCGCCGGCACCGGTTCGCCCGGCAGGATGGTCGATGTCGACTTAGACTCGCGCTGCGTCGATATCTGCGTCGATTCGAGGGTGGATGGGGATGGCCGGAGGACGGAGCCGCTGGACGGCGACCCTGGTCGCGGTGGCGCTCGTGCTGGCCTGGCTGGTCGTCGGCGGCATCGCCGGGCCGTACGCGGGCAAGCTCGGCGACGTCGCGACCAACGACAACGCCGCCTTCCTGCCGACCGACGCCGAGGCGACCCGGGCGCAGGACCTCGCCGCCGGCTTCGTCGAGAAGGAGACCACCCCGGCCCTCGTCGTCTACGAGCGTCCCTCCGGCATCACCCCCGCCGACCAGCAGCGGATCCAGGCCGACGCCGCCCGCTTCGCCCAACTGCCCGGCGTGGTCGCCCCGCTGTCCCCGCCGATCCCCAGCCAGGACCGGCAGGCCGTCCAGGTGGTCGTCCCGATCGACGCCGCCGAGGGCGAACAGATCGGCGCCGTCGTCGACCGGCTGCGGGAGATCGCCGGTCCGGACCGGGACGGGCTCACCGTCGACGTCGCCGGTCCCGCCGGGCTGCTCGCCGACCTGATCGAGGTGTTCACCGCCATCGACGGGCCGCTGCTGCTGGTCACGCTGGTCGTCGTGCTGGTGATCCTGCTGATCGTCTACCGCAGCCCGGTGCTCTGGGTCTTCCCGCTGCTCGCCGCCGGCATGTCGTACGCCCTCGCGTCGGTCTTCGTCTACGTCCTGGCCCGCGACGACGTCATCAAGCTCAACGGGCAGGCGCAGGGCATCCTCACCGTGCTGGTCTTCGGCGCCGGCACCGACTACGCGCTGCTGCTCATCGCCCGCTACCGGGAGGAACTGCACCGCCACGTACGCACCTGGGACGCCCTCTGGGCGGCCTGGAAGGGCGCCGCCCCGGCGATCATCGCCTCCGGCGCCACCGTCATCGTGAGCCTGCTCTGCCTGCTGCTGTCCAGCCTCAACTCCAACCGGGCGCTCGGCCCGGTCGCCGCCGTCGGCATCGCGGCCACCCTGCTGGTCATGCTCACCTTCCTGCCCGCCCTGCTGCTGCTCGGCGGGCGGTGGGCGTTCTGGCCCCGGCGGCCCCGCCACGACGACGCCGACCCGCAGACCGAGCACGGCATCTGGGGCCGGATCGCCGGCTTCGTCGCCCGACGCGCCCGGACCATCTGGCTGGTCACCGCGGTGGTCCTGGCCGCCCTCGCGCTCGGGGTCACCCAGCTCAACGCCACCGCCCTCGGCCAGTCCGACCTGTTCACCAAGCGCACCGACTCGGTGGCCGGCCAGGAGGTGATCGCCCGGCACTACCCGGCCGGCACCGGCAGCCCGGCCACCATCTTCGCCAACCAGGCCAGCGCCGAGCAGGTCGCCCGGGCCGCGCAGGGCGTACCCGGGGTGGCCTCGGTCCGGCCGTTCACCCGGCAGGCCGGTCCGCCCGCGGCGGACGCCCCGCCCACCGTGGTCGACGGCCGGGTGCAGCTCGAGGCCACGCTGGCCGACCCGCCGGACAGCGACCGCGCCGAGCGGACCCTCCGCGAGCTGCGTCAGACGGTGCACCGGGTGCCCGGCGCCGACGCCGTGGTCGGTGGGTTCACCGCCATCAACGTGGACACCGCCGACGCCTCCACCCGCGACCGCAACGTCATCATCCCGGTGGTGCTGCTGGTCATCGCGGTCATCCTGGCCCTGCTGCTGCGCGCCCTGGTCGCCCCGCTCCTGCTGATCGCCACCGTGGTGCTGTCGTTCCTGGCCACGCTCGGGCTCTGCGCGCTCGTCTTCCGGTACGTGCTCGACTTCCCCGGCGTCGACCAGTCGTTCCCGCTCTTCGCGTTCGTCTTCCTGGTCGCCCTCGGCATCGACTACAACATCTTCCTGATGAGCCGGGTACGCGAGGAATCGGTCCGCCGCGGCACCCGGGCCGGCGTGCTCGCCGGGCTCGCCGTCACCGGCGGCGTGATCACCTCGGCCGGCATCGTCCTCGCCGCCACCTTCTCCGCGCTCGCCGTGCTGCCACTGGTGGTGCTCGTCGAGCTGGGGGTGGCGGTCGCCGTCGGGGTACTGCTCGACACCATCGTCGTCCGCTCGCTGCTGGTCCCCGCCCTGTCGTACGACATCGGGCCGCGGATCTGGTGGCCGAGCCGGCTGTCGCGGTCCCACCGGGCCGGCGCGGAGGTGACGCGTGGCCGATGAGACCGACGTCGTCATCGTCGGCGGCGGGCTGGCCGGCCTCGCCGCCGCGCGCCGCCTGCACCGGGCCGGCGTACCGTGGCGGCTGCTCGAGGCCGGCGACCGGCTCGGCGGCCGGGTCGCCACCGACGCGGTCGACGGCTACCTGCTGGACCGCGGCTTCCAGGTGCTCAACACCGCGTACCCGCGCCTCACCGGCCTGCTCGACCTGGCCGCCCTGGACCTCGGCTGGTTCACCTCCGGCGTGCTGGTCCGCCGCGCCGACCGCCTCGAACGGCTGGTCAACCCGCTGCGCGACCCCGCCGGCGCACCCGGGACCCTCACCGCCGGGGTCGGTTCGCTCACCGACCGGCTGCGGCTCGCCAGCTTCGCCGCCAGCTGCGCCGTCCTGCCGGTCGGCCGGCTGCTCAACGCGCCCGAGACCACCAGCGAGACTGCGCTGCGCCAGGCCGGTCTCTCCGGCGCCATCGTCGAGGAGCTGCTCCGGCCGTTCCTCTCCGGCGTGCTCCTCGACCGGGAACTCGCCAGCTCCAGTCACGTCCTGGCGATGCTCCTGCGCGCCTTCGCCCGGGGCCGGATCGGCCTGCCCGCCCGGGGGATGGCCGCGCTGCCCCGGGCCATCGCCGGCCCGCTGCCCGCCGAACTGATCGAACTGCACACCCCGGTCGTCGAGGTCACGCCCGGCCGGGTGCGCACCCGGACCGGGGAGATCGCCTGCCGCGCCGTCGTGGTCGCCGTGGACCCGCCGGCGGCGGCCGCGTTGCTGCCCCGGCTGGCCCGGGTACGGATGCACGGCTACACGACCTACTACCACAGCACCGACACCCCGCCGCTGACCGAGCCGATCCTGCTGCTCGACGGGGAACGCCGGGAACTGGTCGCCAACACCGTGGTGGCCAGCAACGCCGCACCCACGTACGCCCCGGCCGGCCGGCACCTGGTGGCCACCTCGGTGGTCGGCGCGCAGGCCCCGCCCGAGCCGGTGATCCGCCGCGAACTCGACCGCCTCTACGGCCGCTCCACCGCCGACTGGACCCACCTGACCACCGTCACCGTCCCGCACGCCCTGCCCGCCGCGCCGCCGCCGCAGGGCCGGCTGCGCAAACCGGTCGCGCTCGGCGACGGGCTCTTCGTCGCCGGGGACCACCGGGACACCCCATCCATCCAGGGGGCGCTGGCCAGCGGCTGGCGGGCGGTCGGCGCGGTCCTCGCGCAGCTGCGCGGCGAGGGCTGACCCGGCGCGCCCGCGCCCCGCGTACCTGAAGGGACGGACGGGGGCAGCACGCTGTTATCCTCGCGTTGCTCATCGTGGCGAACGAATCATGATGCGGCCCGTTCGGTGGTGGTCGGTGATCCAGTGAGCGGGTTACGATCCGGCGCGGTAGCGGGGCGGTAGCTCAGCGGGTTAGAGCAGTGGACTCATAATCCATCGGTCACGGGTTCGAGTCCCGTCCGCCCCACCGAAACGGATACCCAAACGGAGGGGTGAAGGTCGCAAAAGCGCAGGCCGCAGCCGATGCCGTGGCCGCACTGCCGGACGGGACTTTGCCACCAGGGTGGTGGATTCGTGGGTCAGTTCTGGCCGGGGCTTGCTACGGGGAGTCCTGCTTCCCTGGCGGATTCGAGCAGCCGCCGGTCGTAGGTGACGAAGGCGGTCAGGGCGGTGCCGGACTCGTTGGTCAGCACCTGGGCGGTGGCCAGGTGGATGGCGTCCAGGCTGCGGAGCGTCGGCTCGGCGAACGCGGCTGCGGTCGCACGGATCGTGCTGTCGATCTCCAGCCGGAACAGCCGTCCGACGGCAGCCGGTACTCCGATCAACGCTTGCGGAGCTGATCGGCGCAACGCTCTGGGCACTTCCACCTCCACGAGGGCGGAGGAGACCAGCGGCACGTCGTCGTGCTTGTTGAGCCAGGAGACAAGGTCGGCGCTGCACATCTCCTGCCGAACCAGCTTGACGACGGCAGCTGAATCGAGATAGATCACCAGCGCTCCTCATCACGCATCGCAGCGAGTGAGGCTGCCACGTCCACATTTTCGTCACCGAGCTTCGGTGGAAGTGGCACAGAGCCGCCGCCGGTGGGGGCGACTGCTCGTCCTGCCGCTACCAACTTGGCCAGCACCGACCTGTCGTCGCCTACCGGAACAAGTCGGGCGATCGGGTGTCCGCGATCGGTGATCTCGACGGTCTCGCCGCCGCTCACCCGAGCCAACACCTGGCTCGTGTTCTGATTCAGCTCCCGGACACCGATGCGTTCCATGGACACGAGTGTAGAACTAAATGTTCTACGTTTCTAGCTCCTGGCGTCATCCGGGCCGCTGTTCGCCGGCCAGAGAGGTTCGACGAGTTCCAGCCGTGGCGCCTGGGCCGGTAGGTCGTGTCGGAATCATCGTGTACGCCCCGAGATCCGCGAGCCGGGCCACTTCAGGGTCAGCGGATCGCCCGCGATCGTGGCGGTGCGGTTCGCATGGTGGTGCCTCCGGCCCACCATCGAACGCGATCATGCTGCCGACCTGTGCTGGGTGTCATCCGGTGAGGATGATGTTGTGGATGCGTGCGATGCCCGGCTGCGCTGTCGGTAGCGATCGACATGCTCGCGGAGACCGGACCAGGCCTGGGACGTCCGTTGGTCGACACGCTCAGGGGGTCGAGCATCGGCAACCTAAGGAGCTGCGTCCGAGGTCTGGGCGGGACGTCGCGATCCGGGTTCTGTTCGTCTTTGATCCCTGGTCGCAGGCGGTGCTGTTGGTGGCTGGCAACAAGGCTGGAGACTGGTCTCGATGGTACGAGGAAGCGATCCCGGTCGACGAGGTCGCGTACGAGGGCTGGCTCGCCTTTGAGAGGAAGCGGAGGGAGGGCTGATGAGCGACTTCCATGACTGGGACGACATCCGAGCCGAGTTGCACGACGGGGACGACGACGCACTCGAGGTGGAGCGTGCCCGCACCGAGGCATGGACCAGCGCATTCCATCTGGCCGAGGAGCGTAAGCGGCTCGGGCTGACCCAGCGGGAGGTTGCCGAGTTGATGGGGGTCACGCCCGGCCGGGTCAGCCAGATCGAGAACGGCGACCTGGAGGCCAACGAGGTCGCGACCTTGAGCCGGTACGCCCGAGCGCTGGGCGCACGGATGCGGATCATCTTTGACTACGGCAGCGATCTTCGTCAGATCGCCTGACCCTGCACCTGGGCGCCGAGCTGCGCTCCTGACCTGCGCATGCGCAGCGGCAACGGGTCACCGGCGATGGTCGCCGGCTGGTTCGCATGGTGGTACCTCCGGCCCACCACATGACTTGATTTCGCTCTTCGCCTGCGCTTCCGTGGTTCGCAAGACCGAGATGCGGCCTGATAAGTACGAGTCTCGCCCGTTCCGCTGCATCGGTGATGAGCGGGTTCGGTGATGTATAGGTTGAGCTATAGTTCTTCCGTGACCAAGGGGCCAGCCCACGCTGGGCGATCAGGACTACAGGCGATGTCCGTGACTGGTTACGGGCCCTGCGTCAAACCGACCCTGTGGGGTACCGGTCCGTGAACGCGGCGATCGACATGCTCGCCGAGACTGGTCCGGGTCTGGGGCGTCCGCTGGTCGACACCCTCCGGGGTTCGAGCCTCAGCAACCTCAAGGAGCTGCGGCCGAGGTCTGGCCGCGACGTCGCAATCCGGGTTCTGTTCGTCTTCGACCCTTGGTCGCAAGCGGTGCTGCTGGTGGCCGGCAACAAGGCCGGCGACTGGACGCGGTGGTACGAGAGCGCGATCCCGATCGCCGAGGTCGCCTACGAAGGTTGGCTTGCCTTCGAGAGGAAACGGAGGGAGAGCTGATGAGCGACTTCCATGACTGGGACGACATCCGCGCCGAGCTGCACGATGGGGACGACGACGCGCTCGACGCGGAACGCGCCCGTACCGAGGCATGGGTCAGCGCATTCCACCTCGCCGAGGAGCGCAAACGTCTCGGTCTCACCCAGCGGCAGGTCGCCGAGTTGATGGGGGTCACGCCCGGCCGGGTAAGTCAGATGGAGAACGGCGATCTGGACGCCAATGAGGTGGCGACCCTCAGTCGATACGCACGAGCACTGGGCGCCCGGATGCGGATCATTTTCGACTACGGCAGCGACCTCCGGCAGATCGCCTGATCCCCGCGAGCCTCAGACGACATCACGCACGGCGAAAATAGCCGTCCGGCCAACCGCGCCGTCGGCGAGCCGAGGTCAGCGAGCACCGTTCAGAGCCGGTGAGCAGAGGCCGTCGCGGTCGCCGCGTACGAGTTCATGACCGGGCCGTTGGTACGAGAGCCCTCCCGGGTCGGGAAACGCTTGCTGCCGCCGTTGTCTGATCGGTTCAGCGCCCGGCGAGGCACCTACCGGATCATCTACCGCATCGACGACGAGAACCACACTGTGGACGTTGATCATCGAAGAGATGTTTACCGCTCCTGACGCCCCTCGCCCTCCGTGCCCGATGGTGCCATGGCATTCAGCACCGTGAGCATCGTGTCGATCTGCATGGTGCGTTGCGCTGGTACGACCGGGCGGTGGCCCGACTGTCGGCCGACGAGCTGGCGGCGCTGAACGGGCCGGATGGCTGGATGCAGATGTCGTCGGTGATGATTCGCGGCCGGCGTGAGGTCCGTCGGCAGCTGGGGCTGGCGCCGGACGTTACCGATGAGCTGGCTCCGGCCACGCCGCCGCAGCGGCAGCGGATCCCCCCTCGATCCGGCGCTCAAGGCCCGCTACGGCGAGACCCTTCCGGAGGAGCACACGATCGCGTGGCCGGCACCGCGCAACTCCCCATGCCGGTGAGCATCGACAGCCAAGTACAAGAAGTGTTGCGGCCGAGTGGTCTGAGTGGCGCTCTCCGACGCGCCGCACGCGACAGTCCGTCACGACGCAGCCCTACCTGCCATCGCTCCTGTTGGTGGCAGGGGCAGCGGGTCACCGGCGATCGTGGCGGTCTGGTTCGTATGGTGGTACCTCCGCCCCACTCTTGTCCTCGGCCGCGATCCGCTGGCAATCGAACCCGACCGGCGGGCCCGTGCGCTGACCGGTCCGTCGCCTATGAGGTGAGCAGTTCGCGGATGCGGGCGGCGACCAGCGCCGGCTGTTCGGCGTGGATGAGATGCGCCGAGTCCACGCTCTCGTACCGGCCGTGGGGCAGGGTCTCGACGTACCGGCGCTGATGGTCCCGGGTGAGGGCGTGCTGGCGCTCGCGTCCGCCGGCCGGTCTCGCGGCCGACAGCAGGATCGTCGGGCAGGTCGGCGGCTCCGGTGGATCAGTCCGGAAGCTGGGGAGCGCGGCGGCGAGCGCCCGCATCTCCCGGCGGGTCTGCGCCGTCCCGGCCGGGGTGAAGTCCTCGGCCAGCATCGTCTCGTAGGCGTCGGCCGGGTAGTGGGGCCGGACGTTCGCGCTGAACAGGCGGCCGAACAGCCGGAGCCGGCTCAGTGCCTGTGCCACCGCGAGCATCCGGTCGACCTGCCGGGTCGTCCGTGCCCAGCTGTCGTCGTCGTAGATCGGGGACGTCTCCGGCAGCGTGTCGATGAGCAGCAGGCCGCGCACGCGCGTCCGTAGGCGTTCGGCGGCCCGCCGGGCGACCAGGCCGCCCATGCTGTGCGCCACCAGGACGAAGTCTCCCGGTACGAGGGCCTCGACCAGCGCGACCAGATCATCGGCCATGCCGTCGACGGTGAGCGGGGTCGAGAGCGGGCCGGTCCGCACCCGCCCCGC
This sequence comes from Micromonospora sp. NPDC049836, assembly GCF_044465125.1. Lineage (NCBI taxonomy): Bacteria > Bacillati > Actinomycetota > Actinomycetes > Micromonosporales > Micromonosporaceae > Micromonospora > Micromonospora sp. NPDC049836. The sequence continues at coordinate 648,592 of NZ_JBITLH010000003.1, read as the reverse complement.
CCGGTCGTACGTGATCAGCCGCGCCTGGTCCGCCAGCAGTGGCCGCACGGTGTCCCAGCAGGTGCGGCCGCAGCCGGCGCCCGCCTCGAACACCACCCAGGCCCCGTCGTGGTCGGGCTGTTCGGGGCCGGACTGTTCCACGTAGACAGTCCGGCCGTTGACCGCCAGTCGCCGCCCCGGTGCATCCCGCATCTGATCTCCTCCTTGATCGGCATGCCTGGACCCGGCGCACGTGATCAACACGCGGCATCAGTTTCAATCTCGATAATGGTATCTCATATGAAATAGTTCACCTCGTGAACATCGCTGACCTGCTGCTGCATCCCGTCCGGCTGCGGATCGTGCATGCCGCCTCCGGCGGCCGCGAGCTGACCACCACCCAGCTGTGCGAGCGCCTGCCGGACGTCTCCAGGGTGACCGTCTACCGGCAGGTGGCCCTGCTGGTCGATGAGGGGTTCCTCGAGGTGGCCGGCGAGCAACGCGTCCGCGGCGGCGTCGAGCGCCGGTACCGGCTGCGCCAGGACCGACCCGTGATCGACGCCGACGCGGCGGCGGAGATGACGATCGACGACCACCGGCGCGGGTTCGCCGCCGCGATGGCTGTGCTGATCGCCGAGTTCACCAGGTACCTGGACGGGGACGGGGCCGACCCGGTCGCCGACGGGGTGTCGTATCGGCAGGGCACCCTGTGGCTCAGCCCGGCCGAGTTGGCCGAGCTGACCGGAAGGCTGGTCGGCGTACTGCGGGACGTGGCGGGCAACGGCCCGGCGCCGGGGCGGTCGGCGTACCTGCTCAGTCCGATCCTGTTCCCCGTGACGCCCGCCCCGCCGGACCACGGCGGCCCACCGGCGGAGGCCCCGGTTCGTACCCCTGGGCCATGATCCGCTCTGCCGCTGGTCTCGCACCCCGCCTGTGCCGGTCAGCGCGGTCCGCGAGAGGTCCCCGCGGTGGTGGCTGAGCGCCCTCTCCGCGGCACCCGGACGGCGGTGCCCCGCGGCCTAGCCGTGACCGAGGAGGAAGGGGGCCAGGAGCTCACGGACCCGCGCCTCGACGGAGGTCGTGTCCGCGCCGTCCTCGATCATGCGGCTGGCCGTGTAGACGACGGAGCTGATCAGGCGCGCCGTGGTGGCGGGATCGGGCACGCCCAGTTGCTCGACGGCGGCGCAGAGGGGCCGGCTCATCTGGTCGTGCATGAGCTGGGTGCTGGCGTCGACCTGATCGCCCGGTACCGACTGGACCAGCGCGGTGGCGAGGGCGTGCTCGCCCTCGGCGACCAGGCGCAGGTTCGCGGTGGCGTACGCCAGCACCTTCTCGCCCGGAGTGCCGGCGGCGTCCATCGCGGCGTTGACCCGGCGTGACCAGTTCGGCAGGACCTCCTGCACCAGTTCCAGCAGCATGTCCTTGGCGGACGGGAAGTACTCGTAGACCGAGGAGCGGGGCAGTCCCGCCCGGGCAGCCACGGCGGTGAGGCTCGGCGCCTCGTGCGGGTTCTCCACCAGCAGGGCGCGGGCGGCGTCGAGGAGGACCCGGCGGCGGTGCGCGCGGTGCTCCGCGATCGTCGGTGCGTCGATGCGCGGCACGGGTCCTCCTCTCTCGCGTCGCTCAGCCGGCCGAGAGCCGCCCGTCGATCATTTCGGCCACCCGGTCGCAGTGTTCCAGCACGTCGTGGTCGTGGGTCACCATAACGGTAGCGACACCGGCCTCCTTCGTCTCCTGGGCGATCAGCTGCACGACCTCGTGGCTGCGCGCCCGGTCCAGCGCCGCGGTCGGTTCGTCGACCAGCAGCAACGAGGGCCGTCCCATCAGCGCGCGGGCGATCCCGACCCGTTGCCGTTCGCCGCCGGAGAGCTGATGCGGCCGGCGGTTGGCCTTGTGCGCCATCCCCACGTCCGCCAGCAGCTCGGCGGGGTCCCGGCCGTCGGCCCGGCGCGGGCTGAGCTTGGCTACCAGCTGCAGCTGCTCCAGCGAGGTGAGCGCCGGGATCAGGTTGCCGCTCTGGAACACGAAACCGATGTGGTCGCGCCGGTACGCGGCACGCTGCCGGGCCGTCATGCCGACGAGGTCGTGGCCGTCGACGGTGACCGTGCCCTGATCGGGAACGGTCAACGCGCCGGCCACCGCGAGCAGGCTCGACTTGCCGGCGCCGGAGGGCCCGACCACGGCCACCAGTTCGCCCGGGGCGACGGTCAGGCTCACCTCGTCCAGCGCGGTGACCATGGCGTCACCGTCGCCGAGTCGGACGACCACGCCGGACAGTTCCAGACCGGTACGGTTGTTCATCGCTGTCCTCCCAGTGCGGTGAGCGGGTCGACGGCCGCGATCCGGACGATGGCGACGGCCGCACCGACCAGGCCGAGCAGGACCAGCAGGACGCCGGCGACCAGCACCGCGGGCGCCTCGATGGCGAACGGCACCGCGCTGCCGCTGATCAGCCCGCCGAGCCCGACGCCGACGGCCATCCCCGCGCCGATCGAGGCGCCGAGCACCACCAGTGCCTGCACCAGCCCGTCGCGCAGCAGATACCGCCTGGCCGCCCCGATCGCCCGCAACACCGCCAGTTCGTGCCTGCGGTTGATCGTCCAGACGGTGAAGAACGCGCCGACGACCAGGGCCGAGATGGCGTAGAGGAACACCTGGATGAGTTGCAGCGTCGAGGTCTCGGCGGTGTAGCCGGGCGAGCCCCCGTACGCCTCGACCTTGTCGAAGCTGGTCGTGCCGGCCGCGGCGTCGCCGGCGGCGAGGTCGAGGTCCCCGTCGGACCGGATGGCGATCGCGGTGGCCTCGTTGGCCGCCGAGGCGCGCAGCTCCTCGCCGGGGCCGACGCCCTGGTGCAGCCGCTGCCAGGCGGCCAGCGGCACGTAGGCGACGTCGACGTGACCGTAGGTGCGCTGGTCCGAGGTGGCGCCGATCACGGTGAACCGGGTGCCGATCCGGTCGATGACCACGGTGTCGCCGACCCGCAGGCCGGCGTCGAGGGCGGTCCGGGACACCACGATGCCGTTCGGGTCGCCCAGCTTGGCGCCCTCGGCGACCGGAGGCGCCAGGAACGAGTCCGGTTCCACCCCGAACATGGCCAGGTCGATGGGTACGTCCCGGTTGCTGCGGGCGTTGACCAGCAGGTTGCCGAAGAGGGTGGCGTCCCGTACCCCCGGCTGTTGGCGCCACTGATCGAGCTGCTTGCGATCCACCACGCTGCGGGAGAACGCCGAGTCCAGCTTGGTGTCGTGAGCGAAGGCGAAGGCGGTCACCGGTAGCCGCTGAAGTCCGGAGACACCATCGTTGACCAGGCCTGAGGAGAGCCCGGACAGCAACACCACCAGTACCGCGATGAGGGCGACCACGCTACCCATGAGCGTGAATCGCCAACGCGCGAAGCGAAGCTCGCGCAAGGCCAGAAACATCGATCCTCCTGCCGGAATTTATTCGACGTCGCGTCGGCAACTATACCGGCAGGGTGTCGGAAAAATTCCGGGGGCATCTGCGGCCTGCCGGCAGTGATCCACCAGCGGTGGCCGGTGCCGCGGCTCCCGAGGCTGTTCGCGGCACGGATCAGGCCGGTGGCGCCGCGGCGGTCGATCGACGTTCGCCCGCCGCCGGCGTCTCCGATCGGAAGCTGTGCCCGAGCTCGGGGCCGAGGCCGAAGTAGTGCCGGAAGCTGTAGATCAACGGGTGCCACGCGCTGGGGGAGACATGGTCGGTGCCGGGCACGACGATGGCGGGATCGGCGTGTACGCGAAGCACGTGCGCCTCCACGATCAGGAAGTCGCCGTGCAGGTCGGGGGTGATCCGTACGGCCCGCGCCTCCAGTTGCAGCGGGCACTCCGCGACCCGCTGCGGTCGTACCAACTCGGCCGGCTCGGGACACAGCCCGGCGGCGGCGAACTTCGCCGGCTCGTAGTGGAACGCGCCCCGCTTGTGGTCCGGAACCGGGTCGCGGCCGGTGAGCGGGGCGAGCCGCTCCACCGCCGGCCACTGCTCCGCGCTCGGCAGGTTGATCACGAGGTCGGGCCGCTGGCGCAGGTTGCGGGCGGTCTGCCCGGCCGACCCGAGGCCGAGCACCACGACCTGGCCCAGCGCCCAGGCCGACGACATGGGCGCGAGGTTGCTCGTCCCGTCCTCGTTCTCGGTGCTCAACAGCACCACGGGCGTCCCGAAGTAGAGGATCCTGGGCCGGATGACCAGGTGATCGGTTGTCTGGATCATGGCGGGAGCGTATGGCCGGGACGATTCGGTGCGCGGCGAACAGTCCCCCGGGGCAGTCCGCGTTCCGCCCACCGCGGCGGGTGACCCGTTCGGCAGCGGTGGCACAGTGATGATCATGCGAGGATGCTTCTCTTGCGAGAACACCGCCCGCTCTGCCGACCTGCCGCCGCGGGAACGGATCGCCGGCGACGAGCACTGGCGGGTGGCGCACGCGGTTGGAGTCGGGCTACCGGGGTGGCTCGTGCTCGTTCCGCGACGGCACGTGCGCGCCATCGCCGAGCTGACCGATGCCGAGGCCGCCGGGTTGGGCTCCTGGCAGGTACGCCTGTCACGGGCGCTGCATGCCGTGACCGGCTGCGTGAAGACGTACGTCGTGCAGTTCGCGGAGGCGGAGGGCTTCGACCACGTGCACTTCCACGTGATCCCCCGACCGGCTGACCTGCCCGTCGACCGCCGAGGGCCGCAGGTGTTCGGGTTCCTGGGTCAGCTGGACGGTCAGGCGGTGACCGCCGCCGAGATGGACGCCGTGGCGGGCGAACTCGCGGCGTGGTTGGCGCGCGCGGCCGACCCCGACCGGGGGCGGCACGGGCCAGCCACGGGCCGGTAGCTGGTGGCGGGGGCGGCCGGCGCGGGGTACCCCTCGCCGGCCGCGACGATCAGGCGGCGTGCTGCCAGCGCGGCGAGATGTGCGCCTCCGCGAGGCGCCACCCGGCCGGCGTGCGTACGGCGGTGTACCGGGTCCGGACGCCGGCTCTGCGGTGCGGCGCCGCGCCCTGCTGGAAGAAGTACACGAGTTGGTGAGCGCCGATCTCGGCGCGGTCGCCGTCGAGATCGATCACGACGTCGGTGTTGAAGTGCTGGGTCAGGTCATCCTCCGGGCTGGTGCGCCGCAGCACATCCACGATCTCGTCGATGCCGGAGAGGGTGCCGCGCGGGCTGCTGGTCCGGGCGTCCGGGACGTAGACGGCGCGCAGGTCGTCGAAACGTCGCTCGTCCAGCGCCCAGGCGAGCCGGGCGACCAGCTCGGCGATCTCGGCGCGGTCGGTCACGGGTGACATCAGGTCCTCCATTCGTTGGCAGGACCAACGATACGCCAAATCGTTGGTCCTGCCAACACCGAACTGCTGCTGAGTACCCAGGCTCATCCACCCGCCCGGCAGGCAGGGAAGGATCGGGCCGTGACCATGACGAGGGGTACCCGTTCGGCGCTCGGTGGCCTGCTCCTGGCGGTGGCGACCGTGGCCACCTGGTTCGCCTGGCTGAGTTGGGACACCGGCTACCGGGTCGACCCGGAAACCGGCGCGACCAGCGGCCCGTACGCGGTCTGGCAGGTGGCCGGCTGCGTGCTCACCCTCGTCCTGGTCGCCGCGCTCGGCGGGTGGTGGCTCGGTCCCTGGCTGGTGGTGCCGGTGATGACGGTGGCCTTCACGGCAGCCTGGGCTGCGCACGCCGCGGCGACCGACGACAGCGGGCTGTGGGTGGTGGGCGCCGTGCTGGTGCTGATCGGGACGGCGGCCGGCAGCCTCGTGGTCAGCCTCGCCGCCCGGCTGCTGCGCCGGCGCGCGGACGGCGGCCGCACCCGCTGAGGCGGGGTCGCCGCCTCCCGGTGCGCCCGCATCGTCGCGCGCCGGCGACTCGCCGACGCTACGCAACCGGATCGAGGACAACCCGCCGGACGGATGGCCGACAAGACGCCCGGCCCGCTCTCGGCGCATTGTTTATGCAGGTGAAGAGGCTGCGGATGGCGGGCCACATCCCATCCCTCCGGCCCGGCGGCGCTGCCCGTCGGCACCGGACGCCGCCCTAGCCGAGCGCGGCCGCGCCGCCGCCGGCGGGCCCGGTCCTCGCCCGGCCCGCCGCGCGACCCGCGTTCGCGCCCGGCGACACCGCCCGGGCCGGCGGTGCCAGCCAACGCCAGGACAAGGACGTCACCACCTCCGGACCGAGCCGCGGCCGGGCGCCAGCCCGGGCCGGCCGGCCGGCGCTCCGGCGCGCGCGCCGGGCGCAAGCGCAAGGAAGGAGGGGGCGGAGATGGCCGCTCCCACCGTGACCGCCAGCCTCAACGCCTCGACCTACGCCCCGGGCGACCAGATGACCCTCACGGTCAGCTACGGCGACCCGGACACCAAGGCCCTCACCGTCACCGTCGTGGTGACCGACGCGCAGGGCAACAGCAGTGCCCCGGTCCGGGCGATCGCCGTGATCGACCCGCTGGCCGTCACCGTCAGCGACGACGCCGGCCGCACCTGGACCAAGCTCTCCGACACCGGCGCGGTGGCGGTCTACCGGGCGGTGGCCTGATGCCCCGGGTCACCGTCACCGTGCGGGACCGGGCCGGCCACGCCGCCACCGCGACCGCCGACTACAGCGTCGCCCCGCCGGTCCTGGGCGGCTACTACCTCGCCGGCAACGCCGACCCGACGGCCGACCTGGCCGGCGGCAACTTCCGCTCCCTCACCCAGTACCGCAGCTTCGCCGACGGCTACGTCCTCCCCGGCTACAACAACACCTGGCTGGCCGTCCTGGGCCGCGCCGGCGTGGCGGTCAACCTGGTGCTGGAGCTGAAGCACTACGGGGCGGCCAGCATCGGGCCGCAGAGCTTCACGGTGGACGGCACGGGCTACACCGTCCCGGCCCCCGCGATGACCATCCAGCAGCGGCCCGGGACGACCTGGCCCCGGGCGTACGGGTACGGGCAGGTCCTCGCCGGGCTCTGTGACGGGCTCTTCGCCCGGGCCCTGGCCCAGTACCGCGGCCTCGGTTTCCCGGTCAACATCCAGCTCGCCTCCGAACTGGACACCGACCACGAGTTCGGCACCACCGAGGCCGGCGTGGCGTACGACTGGGCGCAGTCGGACGCGCGGGCGGTGCAGGCGATGACCTACATCGTGAACTGGTTCAAGGCCCGCCCGCTGCCCGCCGGCACCACCTTCTCGGTCGGCTCGGGCGGCTTCGACCGGGCCGCCTGGCAGCGCACCCATCCGGAGGCGCTGATGGACAGGCTCGACTTCCTCCAGTGGAACGTCTACGCCACCGACCCGAGCCACACCGCGCTGGCCCGGTTCCGCCGCACCAGGGACTGGACGGTGGCCGACCTCGGGCCGGTGGCGCTCTCCCGCCCGGTGCTCATCGCCGAGTGGGGGGTACGGGTGGCCGAGTTCCCCGACCAGGCCGCCTGGATCGCCACCGTGCCGGCGGCGATCGCCCGGCTCAACGGCGAGCGGGGACCCCGGATCGCCCGGACCAACTACTTCAACTCGAGCTGGGGCACCCTCACCCCGAAGGACCGTGGGCTGGCCGCGCTGCGCGCCGCGTACGCCAGCAAGCCGTACGTCTGAGGCCACCGGCGAGCGCGAGGGCCGGCCGCCGGAACCCCTCTGGTGGCCGGTCCTCAGGGACCGGCGGCCCTCGCGGACCGGCGGCCCTCGCGGACCGGCGGCCCTCAGGGACCGGCGGACCTCGCGGACCGGCGGCTCTCACGGACCGGCGGCTCTCACGGACCGGCGGCTCTCACCGACCGGCGGCCCTCGCGGACCGGCGGCTCTCACGGGCCGACGGTCCCCGCGGATCGGCGGCCCTCGCCGGGTGCTGGCCGCAGGGCTGGCGTCGTGGAACGCGGCGGCGCGGACCGGGTCAGTCCGGCGGGGTGGAGAACCCAGCCGCCACCGCTCGGAGCGCCCGGGTCAGCTCGGCCGCCGTCGGGGCGGCCTCCGGATCGAGCAGCCACTGGGCGGCCACCCCGCCGATCAACGCCTGGTGGAAGGCGCCCAGCGTCAGCGCGGTGGGTTCGTCGGCGGCCGGGTCGAGTCGGTGGAAGATCTCGGCGAGGCCGAGCCGGGCCTGCCGGTTCACCGCGGCGAACGCCGCCCGCAGTTCCGGTGCCTGGTCCCGCTGCGCGATCAGCTCGAACTGGATGGTCCAGAGCGGGCGGAGCCGGGCGAAGGACTCGATGATCCGCTCCCAGGCCGCCTCGAACCGCTGCTCCGGCGTCGCGTCCGCACCGGCGTCGTCGGCGAGCGCCCGGCCCAACTCCTCGCCCCACTCCGCCACGGCCTCGAAGAGGGCCTCGTTGAGCAGTGCCTTCGTGGTGCGGAAGTGGTAGCCGATGGCGGCCAGGCTGGTGCCGGCGGCGGTGGCGACGTCGCGCGCCGTGGTGGCCGCGTACCCCTTCTCCATCAGGCAGCGCTTCGCGCCGGCCAGCAGATCCTCCCGGTTTCCCATGCGAGCCAGGGTAGCGGAATGCTTGAACAAACGTCTTGCACAATCGTCTAACACATCTGTACCGTCGCTGGCATGACCGATGTTCTGATCTCCGGCGCCGGTGTCGCCGGCCCCGCGCTCGCCTGGTGGCTGCGCCGCCACGGCTTCCGTCCCACCGTCGTCGAGCGCGCCCCGGCGCTGCGGCACGGCGGCTACAAGGTCGACGTCCGGGGCGCGGCGCTCACCGTTCTGGACCGGATGGGGCTGCGCGAGCAGGTCGCCCGGCACGACACCGGGATGCGGCTGGCCCGCTTCGTCGACGAACGCGGCCGGCAACTGGCCACCATGGACGCCGCGCTCTTCGGCGGGCGGGAGGGCGACGACCTCGAGCTCCTCCGGGGCGACCTGGCCCGGATCCTCGTCGACGCCACCCCCGACGTGGAATACCTCCTCGACGACTCGATCACCGCGCTGACCCCCGCCGCCGGCGGGGTGCAGGTCGCCTTCGCCCGTGGCCGGAGCCGCCGCTTCGACCTGGTGATCGGTGCCGACGGGCTGCACTCGGCGGTCCGCCGGCTGGCGTTCGGGCCGGGATCGGCCTACCTGCGCCCGCTCGGGCACCACATCGCCATCTGCACCGTCCCGGCCCGCTACGCCGAGGAGCGCGTCGAGCTGATGCACCCCGCCCCCGGGCGTACGGTCGGCGTCTACCGCACCGCCGGGGCCCCGGACGCGCGGGCGATCTTCCTCTTCCCGTCACCCGCCGAGGAGCCCGACCGCCGGGACGTCGCCGCGCAGCGCGCCGCGCTGGCCCGGGCGTTCGCCGGGGCCGGCTGGCAGGTGCCGGAGCTGCTGGCCGCGGCGGCGGACGCCCCGGACCTCTACTTCGACGCGATGAGCCAGGTGCGGATGGAGGGCTGGTCGACCGGGCGGATCGGGCTGGTCGGGGACGCCGCGTACGCCGCCTCACCCGCCTCCGGCCAGGGCACCAGCCTCGGCCTGGTTGGGGCGTACGCGCTGGCGTCGTCGCTGGTCGAGGCCGGTGGCGACCCGGCGGCCGGGTTCGCCGGGTACGAGCGCCGGATGCGACCGTTCGTGGCGGCGAACCAGCAGCTCGCGGAGCGGAACCTCAAGGGCATGGTGCTCGGCTCGGCCGCCGCCATCCGGTTCCAGACGCTGATGCTGCGGATGATGCCGCACCTGCCCGGCCGGGAGCGGATGATCCGCCGGGTGACCGAGCCGATCCGGGCGGCGGCCGGCGCCATCACCCTGCCCGACCTGCCGGCGGCCTGACCCGCCACCGGGCCAACCGTCCCGCCACCCAACCGCGCGGCGGACGGCGGGCGGGCGGGCGGATGATCCACTCCGGTTGCCGCGATCTGGCCCTTCCTTGACGCCGGTGGCCCCCGTTTGCGGCATGTTGCTCGTCGGAGTCGCCGACCCGCCTGCCCTCGGGCGGCGGGGGAGGGTGGCCGGGCGCCGCGCGGCGGTCCGGGTCAGGACTCCGGCTGGTCCAGGCGCTCGGCGTACGCGGTGCGCAGCTCGGCCCAGCCGAACTCCTTCGCCTCGGCGCCGCGGATCGGACCGACCGGGTCGCCGTCGAGCAGGTGGCCGGCGACGTCCAGGCAGAGGTGCCAGCCGGCGGCCATGCTCGCGCCCAGGGTGGGGTCGGCGATGCGGTGCCGCAGGGTCAGCCGGGTGCCGGTCGGGGTCTCGGCCAGTTCCCAGCGCAGCAGCCCGTCGCCCCAGGTGTATTCGAGCAGGGTGGGGCGCTCGGCGCGGCGGACGGTCGCCGCGTCGGGCCAGCTCTGGTCCCCGTCGATGGTGCGCAACGTGACCCCGCCGGGCGTGCCCAGGTCGCGGTCGGCGAGGAAGGGGGCCCACTGGGCGAGGCGGTCCGGCTCGGTCAGCGCGGCCCACACCCGGTGCGGCGGGTGCCGCAGGTACCGGACGAGGACCAGGTCCCACCGGTCGCCGGCGGGTTCCCAGCCGACCTCGGCGAGCGGACCCGGTCGGAATTTGTCGCGGTCCATCGTCACTCCTGACTGTCGAGATGGTGCTCCAGGGCGTCGAGGTGCGCCGCCCACATCCGCCGGTACGGCCCGAGCCAGTCGTCCACGGCCCGCAGCGGCCGGACGTCGACCCGGTAGATCCGCTGCTGGGCGGCGGTGCGGCAGCTGACCAGGCCGGCCTCGCGGAGCACCCGCAGGTGTTTGGAGACGGCCGGTTGGCTCATCCCCAGCGCGTCGACGAGGTCACCGACGCTGCTCTCGGCGCGGCGCAGCCGGTCGAGGATGCGGCGCCGGGTGGGCTCGGCCAGCACGGCGAAGGCGTCAACGGGCACCGGCTCAATATGCCTCTCCAGTCATATGCCTGTCAAGGAATGTAACGCGTCGTGGCGTTGACCGTGTCCCGTTCCTTGCCGGCAGCCGGATCGGGGTGCTGCCTATGCTCGGGGCATGGAATTGCGGATCTTCACCGAACCCCAGCAGGGCGCCAGCTACGACCAGTTGCTCGCCGTGGCCCGGCGAGCCGAGGAGACCGGCTTCGGGGCCTTCTTCCGCTCTGACCACTACCTGAAGATGGGCGCGGTGAGCGGCGAGCCGGGCCCGACGGACGCCTGGACCACCCTCGCCGGCCTGGCCCGCGACACCAGCCGGATCCGGTTGGGCACCCTGATGACCGCCGCCACCTTCCGGCTGCCCGGCCCGCTCGCGATCACCGTGGCCCAGGTCGACCAGATGAGCGGCGGCCGCGTCGAGCTGGGCCTCGGCGCCGGCTGGTTCGCCGAGGAGCACATCGCGTACGGCATCCCGTTCCCCTCGGTGGGTGAGCGCTTCGACCGGCTGGAGGAGCAGCTCGCGGTCATCACCGGGCTGTGGGAGACGCCGGCCGGCGGCACGTTCGACTTCCCCGGCAAGCACTACCCGGTCAGCGACTCGCCGGCACTGCCCAAGCCGGTGCAGCAGCCCCGCCCGCCGATCCTGCTCGGCGGCACCGGTCCGAAGCGGACGCCCCGCCTCGCCGCCCGGTACGCCGACGAGTTCAACCTGCCGTTCGTGTCGCCGGCGGACTCGACCGCCGTCTTCGACCGGGTCCGGGCCGCCTGCGTCGAGATCGGCCGCGACCCGGGCACGATGATCTGGTCGCACGCCGCGGTGGTCTGCTGCGGGCGCGACGAGGCCGAGGTGGCCCGCCGGGCCGCCGCGATCGGCCGCGAGCCGGCCGAGCTGCGGGAGAACGGCCTCGCCGGCACGCCCGCCGAGATCGTCGACAGGCTCGGCCGGTACGCCGAGGTCGGCAGCCAGCGGGTCTATCTCCAGGTGCTCGACCTGGCCGACCTGGACCACCTGGAGTTGATCGCCGCCGAGGTGCTGCGCCAGCTCTGAGCCCGGGGCGAGGGGCCGGGGCCGGGCTTGGGCGCCGGCTCGGGCTCCGGCGTCGGCGGCGGGGCCGGAGTCGTGGCCCGGGCCGGGTCCAGCCCGGTCGGCTCCGGCTCCGCGCCGGACGGGAACGCGTCGCCGCGCAGGGCCGGGTCACGGTAGCTGCTCATCCGTCCAGCGTCCCCCGCGCCGGGCCGGGGCACCCGCGGTTTGACAGTTTGACGGATGATGCACCCGGACGACCGGCGCCGACGACGGGATGAGACGTGGAGCTGCACCGGAGCCGAGGGGCCCTGCCGCTGGCGAGCGCCTGCGTGCTGGGCGGGGCGATGGTCCTCGCCCTGGCTGGTAGCGGACTGCTGCGCCGGCTGGTCGCCGTGGGCGCCATCCTGATCGGGGGCGCGGTGCTGGTCGGCGCGCTGCGGCCGTTCCGCTTCGGGATCGGGCCGGACGGGCTGGTGGTGCGGCGCCCGGGGCTGCGCGGGACGTACCGGTGGGAGCAGTTCGAGGCGCTCGCCCTCGACGACGCGGGCCGCCTGCTCGGGCTGCCCTCGGCGGCCTGCCCGCCGGCGGCGCGGACCACCGCCCGCTACCCGGGCGACGGGCGTGCCGCCGTCGAACTGCTCGACCTGACCCAGGTGCGGGAGAGCCCCGACGAGGTGGCGGCGGCGTTGGCCCGCTGGTCCGGCGGGCGCTTCACCGACGCCCGGGGCCCCGTGGCGGCGCTGCGCAGCGGTGCGGAGATCGACTTCACCATCGGGCTGCGCGGGTACGATGTCCGCGCGGTGGACCGGCTGATCGCCCTCGGTCGGGAGGCGCTCGCCTCCGACGACCCGGCGCGGCGGCTGGCCGCCCGGGCCGAGATCGAGCAGGCCCGGTCCGCCGGCCTGCTGGTGGCGCTCCGGGGTTACCAGACCGACCAGGTGGAGCGGGCGCTCGACGCGCTCTGCGCCGCCCTGACCGACACTGACACGTCGACCGATCGGACGACCCCCGCGTGACCGACGCCGCCGCATCCCGCCCGCCGACCACCACCGAGACGCCGGAGCGCGGCGCGGACCGCAACTGGGCCGGCAACGTCCGCTACCGGGCCGCCCGCCGGCACCGGCCGACCAGCGTGGACGAGCTGCGCCGGCTGGTGGCCGGCGCCGAGCGGGTCCGCGCGGTCGGCACCGGCCACGCCTTCAACCGGATCGGCGACACCACCGGCGACCTGATCTCGGTGACCGGCCTGCCGCCCGCCGTGGCGCTCGACCGCGACCGGGGCACCGTCACGGTCACCGCCGGCCTGCGCTACGGCGACGTCGCGACCCGCCTGCACGCCGACGGGTACGCGCTGGCGAACCTCGCCTCGCTGCCGCACATCTCGGTGGCCGGCGCGGTCGCCACCGCCACCCACGGCTCCGGCCGGGCCAACGGCAACCTGGCCACCGCCGTGGCCGCCCTGGAGCTGGTCACCGCCGACGGTGGCCTGCTCACCGTGGACCGCGCCGACCCCCGGTTCGCCGGCATGGTGGTCGGCCTCGGCGCGCTGGGCGTGGTCACCCGGGTCACCCTGGACGTGCTGCCCACCTTCGACATCCGGCAGTACGTCCGGCTCGGCCTGCCCCGGGCGGCGCTGGACGACGCGCTGGACGGGGCGTACAGCGCGAGCGTCTTCACCGACTGGCGTTCGGACCGGCTCGACCAGGTGTGGCTCAAACAGCGCGCCGACCAGCCACCGCCCCCGGCGGACTGGCTGGACACGGTCGCCGCCGACGTGCCGGTGCACCCGGTGCCCGGCATGCCGGCCCAGAACTGCACCGTCCAGCTCGGCGAGGCCGGGCCGTGGCACGAGCGGCTGCCGCACTTCCGGCTCGGCTTCACCCCGAGCAGCGGCGACGAGCTGCAGTCCGAGTGGCACGTCGACCGCGCGGACGCCGGCGCGGCGCTCGCCGCGCTGGAACCGGCCGCCGCGCGGATCGCCGCCGTGCTGCAGATCTGCGAGCTGCGCACGATCGCCGCCGACCGGCTCTGGCTGAGCCCCAACTACGAGCGGGACAGCGTCGCCTTCCACTTCACCTGGATCGGCGACCCGGTGGCGGTGGCGCCGGTACTGGCCGAGGTGGAGCAGCTGCTGGCCCCGTTCGCGCCGCGCCCGCACTGGGGCAAGCTCTTCGCGCGCGACCCGGCCGCCAGCTATCCCCGGTACGACGACTTCCGCGCACTGCTCCGCGAGGTCGACCCGGCCGGGACGTTCCGCACCGACGAACTGGACCGCTACTTCCCGCGTGACTAGCAGACACTCCCGCGAAGTCGTCCACGCGGAAAGACGGATGTCGTCAGAGCGGTAGCTCGTAACGACTGACGAGCGTTCGCATGCCGCCGTCGCTGCGCTGACCCGGTGCACCCCCGACTTCGACATCACCGCGGTGGTGAAAGCCAATGGCCTCGTAGTAGGCCCGCAATCCAGGATTGCCGGCCACGCAGTCGAGCCGCAGCGCAACGGCGTCGTGGCCGCGCGCTTGATCGACAGCCCAGGCCACGATGGCGCGTCCCGTACCCGCGGCCCACCGTTCCACCGCCATGCGGTGCACATATCCAGCTCTGCCCGCGCAGTCGCTCCACAGAGGGTCGGACCAGTCCAGCGTCACCGTTCCCGCCGCGCGACCGCCGGCCCGTACCAGCCAGGTCTCGCCGCGTTCGACGGACGGCGTTATCCACTCGGTATCGAATCGATCGGGCCATTGCCGGATGCCAGCGGCCATCAGCCAAGCCGCGGCGTGGTCGAGTACCGCCACGACCTGCGCCACCTCGGCTGACGTCGCACGAACGAACTGCAGATCCCCGTGTTCCCGGCTCGTCACGAACCAATGATCCGGCACCAGGCCCGCGTCACGACGTCCGGGCCGGGCCACGGTCGCAGGCCAATGAAACAAGTAGCCGCGATCCGCGCGTCCGGAAGGGCTGCCGGCGGCCCAGGCCGCTCAGGAGGCGAGGCGCTGACCCGGGTGGCGGGCCGGTCGGGCGAGTTCGACCCCGGCGGCCGGCTGGTTGATCTCCGCCCAGACCGCGTCGAGGGAGAGGCCGAGGACGTCGGCGATCGCGGCGATGGTCGGGAAGGCGGGGGTGGCCACCCGGCCGGACTCGATCTTCCGGAGCGTCTCCGGCGAGACGCCCGCGTCCAGCGCGGTGCCGAGCATCGAACGCCCGCCCCGGGCGCGACGCAGCAGAGCGCCGAGACGCTGACCGCGTTCGACCTCCGCGGGGGTGAGCGGCAACCTGACCATGGCTGCGATTCTAGTACCGGGATAATATGGCCGGGATATTTATTTGCCGAACGAGTAGGCGTCACATGATCGAGATCCTGAACCCCACCGAGCTGCCCCGGGCCCGGCAGGCCGGTGCCCTGGTCGCCGACATCCTGCGGGAGCTGCGGAACCGCTGCGCGGTGGGCACGAACCTGCTGGACATCGACCGCTGGGCCCAGTCCATGATCGTGGAGGCCGGCGGCCAGTCGTGCTACGTCGACTACGAGCCGCCCTTCGGGCGCGGCCCGTTCGGCCACTACATCTGCACCTCGGTCAACGATGCCGTGCTGCACGGGCTGCCCCACGACTACCGGCTCGTCGACGGTGATCTGCTGAGCCTCGACCTCGCGGTCGCCCGCGGCGGAGTCGTCGCGGACTCCGCGATCAGCTTCCTGGTCGGCGAATCGAGGCCGACGGAGAGCGTCGCGCTGATCGACGCGACCGAGCGCGCACTGCGCGCCGGCATCGCCGCAGCCGGACCGGGCGTCCACATCGGCGACGTCTCGTACGCCATCGGCTCGGTGCTCAACGCGGCGGGCTACAGCGTCAACACCGAGTTCGGCGGGCACGGCGTCGGGTCGACGATGCACCAGGACCCGCACGTGCCGAACACCGGACGGCCCGGTCGCGGCTACCGGCTGCGCCCCGGCCTCCTGCTGGCGCTGGAACCCTGGGTCATGGCGGACACCGCCGAACTGGTCACCGACGCCGACGGCTGGACGTTGCGCAGCGCGACCGGCTGCCGCACGGCGCACAGCGAGCACACCATCGCCATCACCGACGACGGGGCCGAGATCCTCACCCTGCCGACCTGGGCCTGACCGCCTCCCGGAGGCCAGACCTCGCCGCCGACCCGCCGCACGTCGCCCGGCCGCCCGCCCTGACTAGCGGTGGGTGCCGGCCATCTGCTCGCGCAGGCTGCCGCGCTGCACCGCCCGGCTGATGTCGCTCGGCGAGACAATGCCCACCAGCCGCTGGTCGGTGACCACCAGCGCCCGGCCGTCGGCGCACTCGCTGAGCCGGGGGAGCAGGTCGGAGAGCTGCTCGTCCGGGGACGCGAGCACCAGTTCGTCGGCCCGGCAGGACACCTCGGCCAGCGTGGTGCCGGCCCGGCGGTCGGCCGGGATGCCGCGTACCCGGTCGAGGGTGACCAGGCCGACCGGCCGCCCGTCCTCGGTCAGCGGCAGCGCCGAGTGCCGGTACGCGAACAGGTAGTGGTCGACGAAGTCGGCCACGGTCATCTCCCCGGACGCGGTCTGCGGCTGCGGGGTCATCACGTCGGCCACGCGTACCCCGCGCAGCGCGCTGCCCATCCGGGCCTGGCGCTCCTCCACCCCGGCCGCGCCGATCAGGAACCAGCCGATCAGGGCCAGCCAGAGCCCGCCCACCCCGGCGCCGACCAGGAACTGCCACAGCCCCAGCCCGATCAGCAGTACGCCGAGGATCCAACCGGCGCGGGCCGCCACCACGGCCGCCCTGGTCCGGTCGCCGGTGGCCTTCCACACCGCGGCGCGTAGCACCCGCCCCCCGTCCAGCGGGGCGGCCGGCAGCACGTTGAAGACCGCCAGCAGCACGTTGATGCCGGCCAGCCAGGACACCGCGCCGAGCAGCAGGCCGTGCGCGCCGGCCACGGCCAGCAGCACGGCGATCGCCCCGAAGAACAGGCCGATGATCAGGCTGACCAGCGGGCCGACGCCGGCGATGCGCAGCTCGGCGCCCGGGTCCCGGGCCTCGCCCTTGAGCTCGGAGACCCCGCCGAAGAGCCAGAGCGTGATCCCCTCGACCTCGATGCCGTTGCGTTTGGCCACCACGGCGTGCGCCACCTCGTGCGCCAGCAGGCCGAGGAAGAAAACCACCGCGGCGGCCAGGCCGGCCGCGACGTACGCGACGACCGGCCGGTCCGGGTAGGCGCGGGGGAACTGGTTCGCGGCCAGGCCCCACGCGATGAGCAGGAAGATGACCAGGACGCTCCAGTTGACCCCGACGGGTACCCCCGCGACCCGGCCAAGCCGGAAGCTTGCCCTCATGAGTCCGTCATACCCGGGCATCCGTCCCCCACACCAGGGCGGAAAGTCACCCTTTTGCCTGGGCGACTGGCTGTCCGTGCTGTCTGAACATGTTCGCCAGTTCCATTCGTCCTCGACGGACGACGTCGACGAGCGGTGCCAGGTCAGCCGTGTCCGGCACCGGCATGTCGGTGATCAGGTCGCGAACCCCGAAGGGGTAGGTCAGCCAGCGCCGCAGCGCCCGCCGGTCTGCTGAAGCGGCTGGCTCGTCCCCGACCGACCAGACATCCTCCGCGTACGGTGTGTCGTCGCTGTCCAAGGCGGCGAGCAGGCCGGAGTGGCGTACCAGGCACGGGTAGCAGTGCCCGCAGTGCAGCCCGGTTCGGCCCCGGGGCGGGCGGCCGCAACTCAGCGTGACGCTGCTCAGCGTCGCTGGAGGCAACCCTGCCTCCAGCGCTCGTCGGCAGACCTCGCCCTTGGTGAGGTGCAGGTACGGGTTCATCACCGTGACCGATCCACCCAGCACGCGGATGAGTTGGTTGAGCAGGCTCAGCGTGTGGGGATGTACGGACCGGGTGGAGCAGGCGGCGACGCGCGCGGGTGTCAGGGCGGGATTGAGTGCCAGCTGTCCGTTTTCCGGCACCGCGACCTGGGACACCTCGTGGGCGGCGGCGAGGTAGACGGCGGTCGCCGCGTAGAGCAGGCCTCGGCTCCGGGTCGACAATTCGAGCGGCTGTCGAGCCCTGATCTGCTGAGGCGACTTGGATTGCCGGACAGTTCGCAGGGACAGGTCGTCGATCGCCGTGAAGACCCGCTTCTGCTGCGTCGCCCACTGCGGTTCGTAGTACGAGACGAGCAGAAGATCGCCCCCGGCGGACCGTGATCGCTGAGCCGCATACGCGGCCGAGTCGAGACCGCCGGAAAACAGCGCGACCTCCTCGACCGGCTGATGGGTGTGGTGCCGCAGTTGGTGGGGCCAGGCCGCAGCGCGTGGGTGCAACCGGATGTCCCAATGGTCCGCGGTCAGGGTGCCTAGCAGCCGGGACAGCAGCATCAGCGCCTGGCCGGTCCAGCTGTCAGCCTCCGCCACCTGGACAGAGAGATCGATTCGCCTGGTCCACCCGTCGTCGGCGCTCTCCCGCCGGGACAACTTGTCGGCCAGGAAGACCGCCCGGGCTACCTGTAGTAGATCCTGGGCCCAGATCGGCCGGTCCCACGGAACCTCAGCCACTCGAAGTAGCTGGACGTCTGCCCCCGCCAGCAGCTTCGGGTCGATCGGCACCCGGCCGCGCTCGAAGGACGGTCGGCCGTTGGTGGTGTAGTGGTAGACGTGTTGGACCTGGCTCATGCCGCGAACTCCAGCCCGGTGTCACCGAGGCCCAGCGCCTCGTTGACGGTCTCGCTGAGCAGGTCCCGGGCGACCTCGGCCAAACGTGGTCGTTCGGGTTCACGCGCCGCTGCCGTCCCGCACGGGTCGGGCAACAGCTTGACGACCTGATCCGCGACGAAGCCCGCCACGGTGTCGGTGGGATCGAACGCCAACACCGGCACCGCGAGCTTGATGTGCTCCGCGATCAGGACGTGCACGAACTCACCGACCAACTCGCCGAAAAACAGCTGGTATAGCGCGCAGAACAGTTCTCCGGTAACTCGTTTGGGGCGAGCGGTGTCGGCCAGCGGGCCGGCCGGATCGACGAGGCGCTCGGCTACCTCCCGTGCCGCTCGACGGGTGGCGGCGTCCACCACGAGCCGGCCGTCCCCGCCGACCTCCGAGACGAACCGTCGTACGAACTCGTCACCTGACGCCGCCGGGTCCGGCCCTGGCAGGCCACGGAGCACCACGGGATCGGGCCGCCGCAGGCCGTCGAGAACGGCGATGAGCCGTTGCCCGGCGTCCAGGGCGGCATCGCGGAGGCCGAACCGCTCCGGATCGTCCAGCAGCGCGTCACGAAGCGCTCGGCGGAACTGGGCGGCCACTTCTTCGGCGATGCGCCGATCGTCCTCGGTGAGCGAGTCGGGCCTGCTGTCGTTGTCGGGAACCCATTCGCTCAGCCGGTGCTTCGCGCCCGTCCAGCCGCCGCGCTTTGGTCCGGGGAGACGCGTCGATGTGCCCAAGGTGACCTCCCGGAGGGGCGGGAAAGTTCCTTGATCGGAGTCTATTGATGCGGAAAGTATCGACACAAGTGCACAACGTGATTGCTGCGACGTAACCGCTGGCGCTCCATGCAGCCGCCACCCGACCGGTAAGGTGCGATGGCTGAGCTGGAACGGTGACGGCCGGGGTAAAGGGGGCGGCGTATGCGGGAGGACTCGCCGCGGTGGGAGCAGATCAACCCGAGCTCCTACGTCCACGAGCAGGACGGGTTGCGCGAGCTGGCCGGCTACCTGCCCGACACCGACCCGTACCACGTCTGGGCCAACGTCGAGTTCGTCGGTGCTGACGGCTCGATCAACGAGGTCGACGCCCTGGTGCTCACCCCGAGCGGCCTGTACGTGCTGGAGCTGAAGCACTGGCAGGGGGAGATCCGCGGCGACGGGTCCCAGTGGGTGCGGCGGGCGCCCAACAGCCGCCTCATCCCGGAAGACAATCCCTACATCCTGGCCAACCGCAAGGCGAAGCGGCTGGCCAGCCTGATCCGCTACTACGCCCGGCAGCACGGCCGGGAAGCCCAGGCGCCGTACGTCGGTGCGGCGGTCTTCCTGCATGCCAAGGCCATGGACGCCAAGCGCCTCGACGCGATCGGCCGGCAGCACGTCTACGGCCTGGAAGGACGCGACTCGGGGCTGCCCGGTCTCAAGGACCTGCTGCTGACCCAGCCCCGCAACGCGGCGCACCGGGTCGACGAGGCGCGGGGGCGGCAGATCGTCGAGCTGGTCCGGGGCGCCAAGATCCGGCCGTCGGTCGCCGACCGCAAGATCGGCCAACTACTGCTGCACCCGAGGCCGTTCGCCGAAGGGCTCGGCTGGCAGGACTTCCTCGCCGGGCACGCGATGGACACCTCGCTGGTGCGCCGGGTGCGGTTCTACCTGACCAGCCGGGCCGCCGAGCACGAGGTGCCGGCGATCCGCAAGGCGGCGGAGCGGGAGTTCCGCCTGCTGCAGGGCATCCACCACCCCGGGGTTGCCCGGGCACACGACCTGGTCGAGCACGCCTGGGGACCGGCGGTCGTCTTCGACCACCAACAGGACTGGGTACGCCTCGACCAGTGGCTGGTGCGGCGCGGTGACTCGCTGACCCTGGCCCAGCGCCTGCAACTGGTGCAGGACCTCGCCGAGATCATCGACTATGCGCACTCCCGCCGGCTGGCCCACCGGGCGCTTTCGCCCCGAGCGATCTATGTCGGCGACGCGGACGGGTCGCGTCCGACGCTGGTGGTGACCGACTGGCAGACCGGCGGCCGGCTGGCCGGCACCACGCAGGTCACCCGGCTCGGTCCGTCGAGCGATCCGGCCAGTCTGGAACTGTTTTTCGACGACGAGGTCCGCCGCTATCAGGCGCCGGAGGCGGAGAACGCGACCCGGCTGCCCGGCCACCAGCTCGACGTGTTCTCGCTCGGCGCGCTGGCGTACCGGATCTTCGCCGGCACGGCGCCGGCGGCCACGCCGGAGGAACTGGTCGCTGCGGTGCGCGACAGTGGGCTGCACCTGGACGCCGCGGTCGACGGCATGCCGCACACGCTGGTCACCCTGGTCTACGACGCGACCCGGGGTGATCCCGCGCAGCGGCTCGGCGGCGTGTCGGCGATCCGCGACCGCCTGGAGAAGGTCTGGGAGGAGCTGACCGCGCCGGAGCCGGAGCCGGTGGCCGATCCACTTTCCGCCCACCGGGGCGACCTGCTCGACGGGGGCCTGGAGGTGAAGGAGCGGCTGGGCTCCGGTGCCACCGCCGTCGCCCTGCTCGTGAAGCGGGTCGGCGAGGACTCCCGCGACCTGGTGTTGAAGGTGGCCCGCGATGAGCAGCACGAGGAACGGCTGACCGCGGAGGCGGCTACCCTGGGCCGGCTGAAGCACCACCAGGTGGCCGCGCTGGTCGATGGCCCGGTGCGGGTCGGCGGCCGGACCGCCCTGTTGATGGAGAGCGCCGGGCAGCGGACTCTCGCCGAGGAGCTACGGGGCGGCCGGCTCGCGATCGACCTGCTGGAGCGGTACGGGCGGGACCTGCTCGACATCGTCAACTACCTGGACGGGCAGGGCGTCTGGCACCGCGACCTGAAGCCGGCCAACCTGGCGGCCCGGCCCCGGCCGAAGGACAAGCAGCCGCACCTGTGCGTATTCGACTTCTCGCTGTCGTCGACGCCGGCGGACCAGATCGGGGCGGGCACGGTCGGCTACCTCGACCCGTTCCTCGGGCCGCCGCGCCGGCTGCGCTACGACGCGGCGGCGGAGCGGTTCGCGGCGGCCGTCGTGCTCTACGAGATGGCTACAGGCACGCTGCCCCGCTGGGGGGACAACGCCAACCCGGCCGCGGTCAGCGACGAGGTGACCCTCGATCAGGCGGCGTTCGACCCGGCGGTCGCCGACCGGCTGGTGGAGTTCTTCGGCCGGGCGCTGGCCCGGGACGCGGCGGCCCGGTTCGACACGGTCGACGAGATGACCGACGCCTGGCGAGCGATCTTCCAGCAGGTCCCGCAGCCGGCGGTGACGCCGGTCGGCCCGGTGCCGGCGGTGGTGGGGCTGACCCGCGAGTCGCCGCTGGAGGCCACCGAGCTGACCGCCCGGGCGCGCTCGGCGCTCGAACGGCTCGGCATGCACACCGTCGGCGAGCTGCTGGATGCGGAGCCGTCGGAGCTGACCCGGGCCAAGGGGGTGCCGGACGCCACCCGCAAGGAGATCCTCGCCCAGGCCCGGGCCCTGCGCGCGGTGCTGCCTGGCGCGAGCGAGCCGGGCGACACCGAGGTTCGGCCGGTGGCGCAGGGCGTCGAGGCGCTCTGTGCCACCCTGCTGCCGCCCAAGACTTCCCGCAACCACCGCACCCTGGCGGTGCTGCTCGGGCAGACCCCCACCGACGATGGCACGTTCCTGTGCTGGCCGGCGCAGAGCGAGGCGGCTCGGGCCACCGGCCGCAGCCAGCCGCAGATCTCCAAGTTGCTCAACAGCCAGGCCAGGATCTGGCTGGGCGAGCCGGCGCTGGACGCGGTGCGCAACGAGATCGTCGCGCTGCTCGACACCCGTGGCGCGGTGATGTCCGCCGAGGAGTTGGCGCAGGCGTTGATCGCGGCCCGCGGCTCATTCACGGCTGAGCCGAAGCGGCTGCCCCAGGCCGTGGGCCTGATCCGGGCTGCCGTCGAAGCCGAGCTGAGCACCGGCGGCGACGCCCGGGTGGCCACCTACCGGTTCCGCGCCTCCGGCCTCGTCCTGGTCGGCCGGGAGCCGGAGGACCCGGCCTCCGACGTCACCGCCGCCGACTTCCTCGAGTACGTGGTGGAGCTGGGCGGCCGGGCCGCGGAGCTGGCAGCCGCCGACCCGCTGCCGACCCGGCAACGCGCGGTGGACGAGCTGCGCCGGCTGCCCGTGCCGGCCGGCATGCCGGCGGTGGCGGATCTGCGACTGTTGCAGCTCGCGGCGATCGGCAGCAACGACCGGGTCGATGTCAACGCGCAGGGGCAGCTCTACCCGGTGGGGATGTCGGCGGAGCGGGCACTGCGACTGTCGGTGGGCAGCCTGATCGGGCAGCGGCTCGGCGAGCAGCAGATCCGGGACCGGGTCCACAGCCGCTTCCCCCGGGCCGAGCGGCTCCCCGGTCGCACTGGCCTGAACGACCTGCTCGCGGTCGCCGAGGTTCCGCTGGTCTGGTATCCGAAGGAGCAGTTCTACGGGCCGGCGACCACCGCGGCGTCGGTGACCGGCACCCGGCTGGCCACCACCCACACCCCGTTGCTCGGGCTCTCCGCCGCAGACGAGGTGGGCGACAAGCTCGCCTCGTCGATCGAGCGGCGGGCCTTCCTCGCGGTGCTGGCGCCGCTGCGCCGGCTCGGCCCGGCCCGGCGGGCGCTGCTCGCCCGGTCGCCCCTGACCGAAGTGGACGTCACGGCGATCCTGCTGGACCGGCTGCGCGCGCTCGGCTTCCCCTGGGAGGCGATCGTGGCGGCTGACAACGGCTCGCCGCTGGACGCTGACTTCCGCAGCCTCGTGGACCTGGTCCGGCACCAGGTGGTGCCGGCGATCAGCGAGGCCATTGCCGCCGCCGACGGACACGTACTGCTCACCGAGGCGGCGCCGCTGGCCCGCTACGGGCAGCTCAGGCTGCTCCAGGAACTGTCCGATCCGACCCGGCCCCGACCGGCGGCGCGGCTGCTGCTGGTGCCGGCCCGCCGCCCTGAGCCCGCAGTGCTGGACGGGATGCAGTTGCCGCTGACCTCGCCCGCCAGTCAGTCGCTCTGGCTGGCCGACGACTGGATCGAGGCGGTGCCGGCTCGGCCCTAAGTAAAAAAACTACTTCAGGAAGTGTTGTCAGCTGAGGCTGACTGCGAGATAGTGATTCTCCAAGTAGTTTTTCCTTGGAGGTTCGTGTGCACCTTACTGACGAAGCGGTTGCCGAGATCCGTGCCCTTCTGGGCGACATCGCTCGGGCATCTGGACGCATCCATGCTCTGCTCGATGGCCATCCGTTCCAGGGTGGCCCGCCCGGCGTCGAGGAGGCAGTGACGGTCGCCGACCGCGCCTCGATCGACTTCTCGATTGTCGATGCTCGGCCGTTGACCCCGGGATCCTTCAACTTCCGGTGGCCGACCGGCGAGGCCGCGTACGTTGACGCCACCCGGTATACGGTGCGCCGCGACGACAACGAGTATGTCTTCGTGATCGGCGCCGAAGAGGGTGGACGCTCGGCGTACCGACGGGCGGATCGGGGCCGAATTGTGGTGTTCCTCCGGCAGACCGCCAGCGCGAACTCCTATTACCCCTTGCTGGAGTTCGCCGAGAGCGACCTGGACGCCGACCTGTACGCGGCGCTCATCCCGAAGCCGGGGCAGAAGACGGCCCGAGCGACCGTGGATGATCTCGACACCCTCCGCCATGTCGCCCATCTGCAGCAGGCCGACATCCGGCGGGCCGATGAGGTGTTCGACTCGTCGGCGAATGCCCCGTCCTTGCGGGTCCTGGTTCGCCGCGATGACCCCAATATGTTGATCACCCACTCCTGGTGGGTGGGGCGGCTGCGTGGCACCGCCCCGTAAGTCGTCAGCAAATGCGAGCTGGGGCAGCTTCACGTCGTGGAGCTGCCCCAGCTCGGGGCATCGAGCAGGTATTGGGGTGCATCAGATATCCGACTGGACCGGGTAGATCCATCGGGAATAGTTGCGGAGGTGGGACAGGGATGAGGGTGATGACCCGTACCTGTGGCTGGAGGACCTGGACGGTGCGGACGCCGCCGGGTGGGTGCGGCACCGCAACGCGGAGACCGTCGCCGCGCTGACCGGGGGCGGGCGCTTCGGCACCCTGCGGGACGAGATCCGGCAGGTCCTGGACGCCGACGATCGGATTCCCTATCCGAGATGGCGCGGGGATCGCTACTGCTACAGCTTCTGGCGAGACGCTGCGCACCCTCGTGGGCTCTGCCGCCGGACCACCCTTGAGCGGTACCGTCGCCCGGCGCCGGAGTGGGACGTGTTGCTGGACGTCGACGCGTTGGCTGCCGAGGAGGGTGAGAACTGGGTCTGGAGCGGCGTGACGGTGCGGCGGCCCGACTACGAACGTTGCCTGATCAGCTTGTCCCGAGGCGGTGCGGACGCGGTTGTGGCGCGCGAGTTCGACCTCGTACGCCAGTTCTTCGCCACCTTGGCCGACGGCACCCGGGTGCCGTACTTCGTGGTGGGGGAGCCGGACGCGCCCGCCGGGCCGGCCCTGCTCACGGGGTACGGCGGGTATGAGATATCCCAGACCCCGGACTATGACGGGGTTATCGGCCGGGGTTGGGTGGCCCGGGGCGGCACGTATGTCGTGGCGAACATCCGGGGCGGCGGGGAGTACGGACCGGAGTGGCACCGCGCCGCGATGCGGGAGAACCGGCCCAGGGCGTACGAGGACTTCGCCGCGGTGGCGGCCGACCTGGTCGAGCGGGGGATCACCACGCCGGCGCAGCTCGGCATCGAGGGCGGCAGCAACGGCGGGCTGCTGACGGAGCAGCACGCGTTCATCTCGGCGCTGATGTTGGAATTCCTCTGGCGGAAGCTGACCGATTCGCAGCATGCTGCCATACCTCGTCAGCCATCAACGGCCGATGTGGGGGAGCGGCCGCTGACCGTCGAGACGCAGTAGCGGGCTCGGCGGGCGTCTCATATGGACATCCGGAGGGTCCACGCGTAGTCACGCGCTGTGGTAGGAATCTTGGAATGCCCCTCCGCACACTCGTGCTCGAGAACTACCGCTGCTTCCGGGACCGCCAGGAGATCGAGTTGGCGCCGGTGACGGTCGTGCTCGGCAAGAACAACTCCGGCAAAAGCGTGCTGACCCGGGCGCCACTGGTGATCGCGACCGGCTTCAACACCACCAGCACCGCGCCGCTCGATCTGGACCGGCTCGGCCCCGAGGTGGTGGACGACTTTCGGGAGCTCTTCCACGACCACCTGACGGGCCGCCCGATCAGCCTGGGGGTGGTGGTCGACGGCAGCAACCGGTTCGTGCTGGAGGCCGACATCCAGTACGTGGACAGCATCAACAGCGCCGTCGTGTCGTTCCTGGACCTCCAGCACCGGCGGCTGGAGGCGCTGTTCAGCGCGTCTCGGCTGGTCGGTCAGGGCCGCCCGGAAACTCCGGACATCGACGGCATCGCCGAGACACCGCAACCGCAGATTCGCCGCGGGGAGACCCTGGAGTACGAGATCCAGTGGCGGGGCGAGAAGCGGACGGTAGGTAGGGTCGACTTCCGGGGCCTGCTGCCGGACCTGGCCGCCGTGCCGGAGTTGGCGGACGTCGGCCGACTCGACCTGAGCCTCGGGCCGATCCGCTACCTCGGGCCTTATCGGGAACGGGTCGCCCGGCAGCACCGGCTGCCGCTGGGCAAGCCGACGGTGCTCGGCGCGCAGGGCGAGGGGACGGCGGGCATCCTCGCCGACGACTTCCGGCGGGCCGACGGGGCGCTGGTGGCCCGGGTCAATGAGCTGTTGGCGACGATCGTGCCGGACTGGCGGATCGCCGAGATCCCGGCCGGCCCGCTCTGGTCCACCGTGTTGACCCGCCGGGGCAGCGAGGTGCGGGTGAACCTGGCCGATGCCGGCACCGGCCTGGCGCAGGTGCTGCCGATCCTGGTGCAGTGCGGGCTCGATGAGCTGCGGGGCGAGCCGAGCGAGGCGTTGCAGATCATCGAGGAGCCGGAGCTGCACCTGCATCCGGCGGCGCACGCCGAGTTGGCGGATCTCTACCTCGCGACCGCCAAAGCGACGAAGACGCAGTTCCTCATCGAGACGCACAGCGAGACGTTGCTGCTGCGGTTGCGCCGACGTATCGCCGAGGCCGACAACGACTTCACCGCGGACATGGTCAAGGTTTACGTCGTCGAGCAGCGCGACGGGGCCTCGACGGTGCGCCGGGTCGACATCGACGAGTTGGGCAACCTCGACGAGAGCTGGCCGGACGGCTACTTCTCGCAGGACTACCACGAGGTGCGGGCCCTCGCGGCGGCCCAGATGGAGCGGCTTGACGATGCTTCTTGACATCGACGTGGAGGTGTTCGACGGGGCCGACCACCTGCCGGTGCTGGAGCTGCTCAAGCTAGTCGTGCGCGGCCGGCACGAGTGGCGGCCGGCTGCTCCGGCGGCGATGCGGGCGAGGGCGTTCGCCGCCGAGCTGGCCGGGGCGCAGATCCGGCTACCCATGCTGGAGCTGCTTGGGAAGACGGTCGAGGCCGCCGCCGACCGGGGTCGAGCGGCCGCACCCGCCCAGGACGGTCCCCAGCCGTTCCGGATCACCTCGACCAATGTCGGGCCGGCGTCCGAGGACCTGGGTAGGCCAGCTGTGCTGGTCGTGGAGAACCGGATCGGCGACGGCGGGTTTGTCAGGGCAATGGCCGCCGCGCTCAACGACGAGCGGGTGGTGGGCGCACTCAGGAAGCGCTGGTTGAAGTTCTGTCACAGCGGCGGCACCGGGCAGATGGCCGATCTCGCGGCCGACGAATGCCGCGACTTTGCCCTGATCGTCAGGGTCGCGATGCTCATCGACAGTGACCGGGAGGACCCCGCCAAGCCGAGCCCGAACGAGCGGAAGGTGCAGCGGGCCCGGCAGGGTGGGGTGCCGCACGTCCACATGTTCACCTGGCGGATGGTGGAGAACTACGTGCCGTTCCGGGTCTGGGAGCGGCACTTTCCGTACAAGACAGCGAAGCTCAAGGAGCTTCGCGAGTGGGTCCCCCAGCAGCGAGGTTACCGCCACCTCAAGACCTACTTCGTGGGCAAGGATGGCCAGATGCCGGCTCCGTTGATGCCGGACGACATCCGGCTCTCCGAGGTGGACTTCCACGAGCTCGGGCCGGATGTCGTGGCCGAGCTGCGGCAGGTGCTCGCGATGATTCGCCGGATTCTGTAGGACACTGGCGTCATGTTGAGCGACCGGGGCGAGAGCCGGCTGGAACCCGTCGTCCTGCACCTCGACCACGTGCTGGAGGACATTGCCAGCGGTCTGCTGCGGGTGCCCCAGTTCCAACGGCCATACGTCTGGCGGCCCGAGCAGATGCTGGAGCTCTTCGACAGCATCGAGCGCGGTTATCCGATCGGCAGTGTGTTGCTCTGGGAGACCACGGAGGACGTGCTGTCCCTGGATCACGTCGGCGAGGTGGCGATTCCCGATGCCCCGCCCGGACGCCCGGTCTCCTATGTGCTCGACGGGCACCAGCGGCTCTCCACCCTCTTCGGGGTGCTGCGCCGGTTGGGCCGGCCGCCGCGCGCCGACGATCAGCGGGAGTGGAAGTGGCGGGTCTACCGTGACCTCACGCCGCGAAGCGACTCGGAGCGGTACCGCCACTACCGGGGGGCAGGCACCCCTCCGGCTCCGCCGCCGGACCACTACCTGCCGGTGCGCGCGGTGGCCAGCACGCTTGACTTCCTCAACTTCAGCCGCAACTTGGAGCTGCGGGTGGGACGGGAGCGGGCGGACCATCTGGTCCGGGAGGCGGAGCGGGTCGCCCAGCGGATCAGGAACTACAAGCTCACCCTGATCCGGCTCCAGGGCGGCGGCCTGGACCAGGCGGTCGACGTCTACACCCGGCTCAACCGCAAGGGCGTACGGATGGACGCCGACCAGATGGTCTCGGCGCTGACCCACCGGACAAACCAGCGAACGTTGGCCAGTCGGATCGACGAGATCGCCGAGTCGGTCGCCGCCACGGGCTTCGGTGAGCTGCCGCGGCTGGCCCTCTTCCGGGTCGTGCTCGCGTTGGCCGGCGAGCAGGACGTGATGACGCCCCGGTGGGAGGCGGTGGCGCGGCGGCTGCAGAACCGGCTCGTCGAGGCGGTCCCGGATGCGGAACGGGCGGTCCACGCGGCGGTCGAGTTCCTCCGCTGGGCGGGTCTCCCGTTGGCCCAGCTCCTGCCGTACGCGCACCAGCTCGTGGTGCTTGCCAAGTTCTTCCACCACTGCCCGAAGCCGGACGATGAACAACGACATGAGCTGCGGCGCTGGTTCTGGGTGACCTCGTGGGCGGGCTCATTCGCCGGGGCGAACTCCACCACCCTGCGCACGAAGCTGCGCGAGATGCAGGACTTCGCCGAGCGGCGGGGGACGCTCACGCTCGACCTGGCCGACGTCCAACCGATGCCGGACAGGTTCAACCTGAACAGTGCCCGGACGTTGGCGTACGTGGCGTGGGAGATCGGCGAGTTCCCGAAGCGGCGGGACGCGCTCGGCCAGGAGTTCGACGTGGCGCAGCGGATCGCCGCCGGGCCGACCCAGGCGTACCGTCCGGTCTTCGCCGGCTACCCCGAGCCGGCGAACCGGCTCGTGTTCCCGACCGTGCCCGGCATCGGACTCTGGACATCCCTGGCCGAACTCGCGGTTGACGGCGGCCTGACCAACGACGGTTCGCTCAACCCGTACACCTCCGCCGGCGCCCGGCGGATCCTGGAGAGCCACGGCATCTCGCGGGCGGCCTGGAACTGCCTGCGCTGGGAGCAGGCTGACCTTTTCGTCGCGGACCGGACGATCCTGCTGGAGGCTCGGCTGCGGGCGTTCGCGGCGAGGATCGACGTCCCGCTCGGGGACCGGCTGGAAGGCGTCGCCGACGATGACTCGGCGGAGGAGTAGTCCCGGGGACTCAGGATCGTAGAATCTGGCGGTGATCGAGCTGAAGGCGCTGCAGGCGCAGGTCAAGACCCTGGTGGAAGATCTCCGCGGCCAGGTCGCGGAGGCGCCGGGCCTGCGCGCCGAGCTGCGCCAGGAGTACGCGCAGGCGCAGGCCGCCGAGCGGGTCGGCGCGAGCTTCGAGACCTGGCTCGATGACGTGCTCGACCAGGCGGCGGTGGCCTGGGTGCTGGGCTGCGTGTTCGTCCGGTTCTGCGAGGACAACGAGCTGGTCGACGGGCTGTGGATCGGCGGGGCCGACCCGGCCGCGCCGGCCGAGCGGGCGGTGCAGCACCGGCAGGCGTACCTGATCGCCAACCCCCGGCACAACGACCGACACTGGTTGCGGGAGGCGTTCGGTTACCTTGCCGAGCTGAAGGCCACCGGCAAGATCTTCGACCACCACAACCCGGTCTGGCGGTTCGACATCTCCGGCCCGGCCGCCGAGGAACTGAGCGAGTTCTTCCGGCGGGGCGCCGGCCAGGAGTCACTGCGCCGCGACGACCTGAACACCCGCTTCCTGGGCGACCTCTACCAGGACCTGTCGACGCACGCGAAGAAGACGTACGCGCTGTTGCAGACGCCGGAGTTCGTGGAGGAGTTCATCCTCGACCGCACCTTCGAGCCGGCGGTCAAGGAGTTCGGCCTCCCCGCAACCAGCGTCATCGACCCGACCTGCGGCTCCGGCCACTTCCTGCTCGGTGCGTTCCACCGGCTGGTCCGCAAGTGGCAGGACCGGGAGCCGGCCACCGACGTCAAGGTGCTGGTCGAGCGGGCGCTCGGCCAGGTGACCGGCGTCGACATCAACCCGTTCGCGGTGGCGATCGCCCGGTTCCGGCTGCTGATCGCCGCCATGAAGGTGTGTGGCCTGACCAAGCTGGAACGCACCCCCGGCTTCCCGGTCCGGGTGGCGACCGGCGACTCGCTGCTGCCGTGGGACGGGTTCCGGTCGCGCGCGCAGGGCGACCTGCTCGCCGCCGTCGAGGGCAAGGAGGTCTTCGCATACGAGAGCGAGGACGCCGACCTGCTCAAGGACTACCTGGCCGAGAATCAGTACACGGTCGTGGTCGGCAACCCGCCCTACATCACCGTCTCGGACAGCGTTCGCAGTAAGCTCTATCGCGGCATCTACAACACCGTGTGTCACCGGCAGTACGCCCTTACCGTTCCCTTCGCCAAGCGCTTCTTTGATCTTGCGAAGTGGTCCGACGAGGATGGCGATGGTGCTGGCTACGTCGGTCAGATCACGGGCAATGGCTTCATGAAGCGCGAGTTTGGAAAGAAGCTCGTCGAGGACTACTTCGCGCACAATATTGAGCTGACTGAGGTAATCGACACGTCGGGTGCCTATATCCCCGGCCACGGTACGCCGACCGTCATCCTCGTTGGGCGAGCTAACAAGCGTCGTCGTCAGGAGACGATCCTGGCTGTCCTGGGAGTTCGCGGAGAGCCCTCGATGCCGGCCAACCCTTCACAGGGCAGAGTGTGGTCGGCAATCGTTGATCAGGTGAACAATCCCCGCTTGTCTTCTGAGTGGGTGTCGAGTGGCCAGCTGGAGCGCCGCCGGTTGGCTCATCACCCTTGGAGCCTGGCCGGTGGCGGCGCTTCGGATCTGATGGCGCAGATTGCCAAGCAGGAGACGAAGATGGCCGACCGGGTGGCGGTGATCGGCAGAGTCACCCACACGGGGTCAGACGACAGCTATTTCGGGCCAACCGGTGCATGGGGCCGGTTCGGTGTGGAAGGTCGGGCCGTCGTTCCCCTCGTAGCTGGTGACGTTCTGCGGGATTGGGTGATCGACTCGGACATCGACGCCCTGTTCCCATACGACGACGAGCTGATGGCATCGCTCCGTGACAGATTCCTGCATCGAATCCTCTGGCTTACCGCGGGAGTTCTCCGACAGCGTCGCGAACCCAACGGCACGCACGAGGAGATCGGCCTCACCTGGTATGAGTGGAGCCGATGGCATCCGGAGCGGTTCGTCGTGCCACTCGGCATCGGTATGGCGTTTGTGGCGACGCATAACCACTTCGTGCTGGATCGGGGTGGGAAGGTCTTCAAGCAGTCGGCGCCGGTGATCAAGTTGCCGGAGGGGGCGACGGAGGACGATCACCTGCGGCTGCTCGGAGTGCTGAACAGCTCGACCACCTGCTTCTGGTTAAAGCAGGTGAGCCAGAGCAAGGCAGGTAGCGGGATCGGACGCGGTATTCAGCCCGAGGCGTGGATGGATCGGTGGGAGTTCACCGGTACCAAGCTGGAGGACTTTCCGCTGCCTTCGGCGTACCCATTGGAGCGGGCGCGGGAGTTGGATGGGCTGGCGCAGCGGCTGTCGAGCTTGACCCCGGCGGCGGTTGCCGCCTCTGGGGTGCCCACCCGGCAGCGGCTCGCGGAGGCCGAGCGGGAGTACCACTCGGTGCGGGCGCGGATGATCGCGCTTCAGGAGGAACTGGACTGGGAGGTCTACCGGCTCTACGGGCTGATCGGCGAGGACCTGACCTGCGCCAACCCGCCGGAGCTGGCTCTGGGGGAGCGGGCCTTCGAGATCGTGCTGCACACCAGCGGGGCGCAGACCGAGTGGTTCAACCGGCACGGGTCCAAGCCGATCGACCGGCCACAGCCGCACTGGCCGGCGGAGTACCGGTCGCTGGTGGAGCGGCGGATCGCTGCGATCGGGTCCAACCGGCACGTCGGGCTGATTGAGCGGCCGGAGTGCAAGCGGCGCTGGTCCACTGAGGGCTGGGAGAAGATGCAGTCGGCCGCGCTGCGGGACTGGCTGCTCGACCGGTTGGAGGCGCCCGAACTGTGGGGCGGGCAGCCGACGCCGCTGTCGGTGGCGCAGCTCGCCGACCGGGTCGGCGGCGATCAGGACCTCCGCGCGGTGCTGGAGCTGTGGGTCGGGCACGACAACTACGACCTGACAAAGACGGTCGGCCTGCTGATCGCCGACGAGCATGTGCCGTACCTGCCGGCGCAGCGCTACAAGCCGTCCGGGCTGCGCAAGCGGGCGCAATGGGAGCGGACCTGGGCGTTGCAGCGCCGGGAGGACGCGGGGGAGAAGGTCGAGATCGAGGTGCCGCCGAAGTACACGTCGGCGGACTTCGTCCGGCCGTCGTACTGGCGGGCACGCGGCAAGCTCGACGTGCCGAAGGAGCGGTTCATCTCCTACCCCCAGGCGGGGCGGGACAACGACGGCAGTGAGCTGCTCGGCTGGGCCGGGTGGGATCACCTGAAGCAGGCACAGGCGCTCGCCACCGTCTACCTCGACCGAAAGACGCAGGAGGCGTGGCCGGCGCACCGGCTGCTGCCGTTGCTCGCCGGGCTGGCCGAGATCGAGCCGTGGCTGCACCAGTGGCACTCGGACGAGCAGCCCGGATTCCCCGGGTCGCCCGCTGAGTTCTTCACCGACTTCATCAACGCCGAGCTGTCCCAGCTCAGCTCCGACCGCTCCGCGCTGACCCTGCTCCGGGGCGTACCGGAGTTGCCGTGACCAGTTGCAACAGGACGTTGAGTGCCGGCGGCCGATACGGGCGGTTCAGACGATCGAGACGGACAGCATGCAACCGTCTGCTGACGTGATTACGGTCAGGAGTTCGTCTTGGCGATCTCGGGGTCTACCGGGCACCGGGACGTAGATCCCGGTCTCGTACCGTGCGCGGTAGCGCTCCCGGCGGGCTGACGCTGCCTGACGGCTCGACAGGTCAAGGAACTCCTCGGCGACACCCGTTCTGAGGTTTAGGCTTCGCGGGCCAACGGGGATTCGTGTGGTCTCGCAGCGGAAAGCGCCGCCAGCGGTGTCGATCACCTCTAGTCGGTTGACCGCTTCCATGATCTCCGCAGGACTCTCCCGGATACCGGCGAGGGTGGACGGAATGCCGGCAAATGCGAGTAACCGGGCTTGGTCGAGGTCCTCCACCTCAACCGCCAGCCGTTCATGTATGACCTCGGTGTCGAGGTAATCCTCGGTTTGGTTAATGTCGGCGAGTATCTTGGGCGACGGCCCCTCGTCTTCAGCCATCCTCTCCAGCGCAACACGACGTGTCCGCGTGTCTGGGTCCGGAACCTCTACTGCGAATGCCTCAAGCGCATCTCCTTGCAGGCATGCGCCGATGACGATGCGACGCATGGTCGCCCCGGGAACGTTGGCAGGCACGAGCACTTGCTGAACGCCACGTGCGAGCTGCCGCACGGTCGTTTGCCTGTTGGAGCTGTTCCCCTTCACCTCGACAACGACCACGTCCGACACGCCGCCCGCGTGGGTGTCGTACCAGAAGTAGTCAGGCTTGTGTGCCTTCAGGTTCCGCATCGCCTCGGCGAGTACGGGATCGAAGGTCACCGCATCCGCGTCGACGACCTTTGCTGGGCGTCTGAGTATGAACTGTTCGACCAGATCTGTCGCTACGGCGATGCCGAAGTGCTCCGAGAGCAGTGTTCGCTGGTGGAACCTCACCTGCTCGGTCAGCTCGGATAGGTAGATTTCGGGGCGGTATTCGTGGAACGCCCAGAGGTAGCGAATGATGGCCCACCGGCTTGCGGTGCGGAGGGCAGCTAGCCCCGAGAGCCCGGCAGCGCCCGGCGAGTGGAGGCCGGGGAGGGCACTGGTGGTCCTGCCGAGCCCGAACAATAGATCGAATGGTCTCACGTTGGAGCGGACGCCCAAGGCTGCTAGCTCAGGAACGGGACGCACGTTGACGGCGAGTCCGGTTTTCTGATAAAGCGCGCGGCGCACCGCTGTCGCCAAGTTCCTGTCCGATGTCACGGCGTAGTCGCCCGGATCGAAGAGTGCCGCAATAAGGCTGGCAGGAGAAGCCGTCATTGAGTGACCTGCCTGGACGAGGGGTGAATGTGTCGTCAGTGAACTCTAGAGCTGTCCACGCCGGCTCTTGATGCCCCATCGCCTGCACTCTTCGCGTTGCATCTCCCAGAACCGGGTGCTGGTGACCGTAGCCTCTGCGCTGATCCGCTCACCGAGCGGATCAGCCTTACCGTTGACCCGGAAGTAACCGGCGCCGGGAAAGTCCTTGCGAGGCCCTGCGACGTGTACGACCAGGGCGTCTAACGGCGGCAGTTGCCGTTCCTGGCAGCGATAGTGAAAGGACGCCATGAACTCGGTGACCAGATGGGATTCGCCGCCCATATGAAGGTACTGCGGAGCTGGTAGGCCGGCGGCCTCGAAGACCCGGGAGTAGGAGACCGTCTGCCCTCGATCCTCTGCGCCGTTCTTGATCACGAAGTCGATCGCCGCGTTTACTTGATCGACCGTGAACTCATGGGAGGGGATCATGCAAGGACGATACTGGCTGAGAGGTCCACCGTGGACTAGCCCAACGCCTTATTCCCACTAGCTGAATACCTGACGTGTGGCGCAAGGAGTACGCGCGGTTTGCCGGGCACGTGCCGTGTTGCGGCAGGCCGTGGTCGACCTGCAATTGGTACCGGATGTTATCGAGTCAGGTGCGGCGCCAGCAGATGCGGCAGGCCGACTTACCGCGGTCTTGGGCGGCGGCGGCGCTGACAAGTTCGACTTGGTTGACCCTGCGGCCCTCCTTCTCCGCCTGTCGCACGCCCTGGCGGTAGCCGGGGCAGTCGGTATCCCGATGGAAGGCCCGACCCCCTGTGGTGACTATGCCGCGCGTCCCACCCGATGGCCAGGTGTTGGCGAGTTGCACGGGCACGGCTCGGGCATCCTTCTTGCCGCTCTGAACCCTGCGCCTGCCGCTACGTCGATCACTCATCCCCACCTGTCGATTCTTGCGCCCGATGGGGGCGGTGTCGAGTCTTCGATCTGAGGCGATTCTCCCGCCCCCGAGGTGCCCCGGAGACGGCAGGGCTGGTGATCAGTGGCTCAGGGCTTCGGCCTTGACGCCGTTGACGAAGGTGGCCCAAGCCGTCGGGTGGAATGTCAGCACCGGGCCGGCCGGGTCCTTGCTGTCGCGCAGCCCGACGACGCCGGGAAGGCTGTCGGCGACCTCGACGCAGTTGCCGCCGTTGTTGCTGCGGCTCGACTTGCGCCAGACGGCACCGGTCAGGTCAGGCACGGGAGTACTCCTCTGCGACTTGCTGGATCAGGTTCTTGGACCTGGACTCGTTCAGGGCGCGGTCCGCCATGTCGGCCCAGATGGTGTTGTAGGCAGCGGTCTCGTGGGGCTTGTCGAGATAGATCGCTCCCGTCGCGGCCTCCAGGTACGCCACCGGCGGTTCCACCTCCCTGCCATTGCTGTCGTGCGGGAATTCCAGGATCGAGAAGGCTCCGGCCATCGCCCCGGCGTGTAGCCCGGCAGAAAATGTCAGCACCTGAATGGTTACGTTCGGTAGCTCTGTGGCCTTCAAGATCTGCTGCAGTTGCTCAGCCATGATCGTGGCGCTGCCCACCGGGCGACGCAACACGGCCTCGTTGATTATCACGCTGAGTTGCGGGGCGGAGAACCGAGCGAGAAGTGCCTGTCGCTCGACGCGAAGCTGGACGGCCCGTTGCTGCTCATCGCTGTTCCTGGCGTCGATCGAACCGCCGGGCGTCTTGAAGACCTGCTCGGCGTAGGCCCGGGTCTGAAGCAGGCCGGGAACCAGTTCGGCCTCGTACTGCCGGATGCGGGACGCCGCAGCTTCGAGCCCGATGTAGAGCTGGAACCAGCGCGGCAGGCCCGAGCCGATGTAGTCGTGCCACCAGTTCTTGTTCTCTCGGGTCGCCGCCGTCAGGGCGAGTAGTAGCTCGCAGTCCTCCGCCGATGCGCCGTATAGGTCGAGCATCTGCTGCACGTCGGCCTGCCGGAAGCGGACGTGCTCGGCGCCGTTCTCGATCCGGTGCAGCGTTGCTCGTGCTCGATCCAAGCGCTCGGCGGCCTGTTCCATCGTCAGCCCTGCTGCCTTGCGCAGTGACTCGAACTTCCGCCCGATCTGTCGCCGCAGCATGGTCGAGCCCGCCACTGACTGTGACACTGTCCGTCCTCCGACCGTCGAGACCTGTGAACACGCGTCCGTCCAATTCAAGCGCTGCGGTGTCTCACAATCAATAGACACGTCACAAGCAGTGATCTTCTCTAGCAAGGTTGCTGGACCGAACACGCTTTTGCGATGTTGCAATTGCATGTGGCCAGTGCTTCACTGCCCTTGCGGCCACTGTGGAGTTCTCGCTGCTCAGCGGCCATGTGTGCCCTGCTGCCGTACTGCCGATGACGGCTGCGGTGGCAGGTGCCGGGGTGGGTCCGCCGGTGCGGGGAGGGCTTGTGGGCCCGCCCCTTCCAACAGGTCAACCTCCACGGTGAGAGGCAGGTCCACCTCATGCGCGTCTTCTTCCGGCGTACCCGGCGTCGGCTGCGGTGGGTCCACCCGCCGACCTGTTACCGCTCGGCGTCCTACCACCCTCTGCGACCGTGGCAGGTGCGCGAGCGGCGGTTCCGGTCGATGCCGTTCGGGCGGCGCGGGCTCGACCCGCAGGAGGTGCGACAGTTCCTCGACCAGGTCGCCGGTGACCTGGCCGTCGTCTACGACGCGCTCGCGCAGAGCCGCAGGGAGACCGACCTGATCAAAAACGCGCTGCGCCGCTGGCAGTCCGAGCAGGCTCGCGTCCGCACCGAGCGGGGGGAGGGCCGGTGAGCGAGCGTTGGGTGATCCACCTGCCGGCCGTCGCCGATGACCTGCTCTCCGCTCAGCGGCTCGCCCGCGTGGTGGCGCACTGGGCGCACGTCCTGCCGCAGCTCGACCCCGGCGGCACCACCGTCTCGGCCGAGGACGACCAGAACGTACGCCACTGGGTCTTCTGCGACCGGCTCCTGCCCGCCGGACAGCGCTGCCTGCTCTGGCCCGACCACGACGGCGACTGCTCCCGCCGGCCGAGGCGGCGGTGAGTCCGGGCGACGCGCTGGGTGGCTGTGGTGCGGGCGGGCTGGGACCTGAAGCTTCCAAACCTTAGGATCGTCGGGTTGCCGGTGACGCCGGCATCACGGGGCGCAGTGGGGGGCGAGGAGCGGCGATGACCCTGTTACGGGACGTGATCGAGATTCCGACCTCGGTCGGCGACGGGGACTTCGTCGTCCGCGCCGCCGAGGGTGCCGACCTGCGCCGGTACGTCGTCACCGACCAACTCCGGGACAACTTCGCCGACGCGCTGCGCCGGATCGGGCACGCCGTCACCACCGGCCGCTCGCAGGCGGTGTTCCTGCATGGCTCGTTCGGCTCCGGCAAGTCGCACTTCATGGCGGTGCTGCGGGAGATCCTCCAGCACAACCCGGCGGCCCGCGAGGTGCGCGGCCTGGCCGAGCCGGTCCTCGCCGCCGACTCCTGGCTGCGTGGCCGGAAGCTGCTCACCCTGACCTTCCACATGCTCGACGCGCGCTCGGTCGAGCAGGCGGTCCTGGAGGGCTACCTCAACCAGATCACCCGGCTGCACCCGGAGGCGCCGGCCCCCGCCGTACACCGGTCGGACGCGCTGCTCGACGACGCCGCCCGGCTGCGCGAGCGGATGGGTGACGACGCCTTCTTCGCCGCGCTCCGCGACGGCAGCGGCGCCCCCGCGGCGACCGGCGGCGGGCTCGCCGCGCACGTCGCCCGGGCCTCCGGCTGGACCCCGGACCGCTACGCCGCCGCCGCGGCCGCGCCGCCCGGCACCGCCGAGCGGGACGGGCTGGTCAGCGCGCTGACCAGCACCTTCTTCACCGGCGCGGTCCGCAGTGGGGAATACCTCGACCTGGACACCGGCCTCGCCGTGATCACCCGGCACGCCAAATCGCTCGGGTACGACGCCCTGGTGCTCTTCCTCGACGAGCTGATCCTCTGGCTCTCCACGAAGATCAGCGACCACACCTTCGTCAACACCGAGGGCGCCAAGCTCAACAAGCTTGTCGAGTCGGCCGACGCCACCCGGCCGCTGCCGCTGATCTCGTTCGTCGCCCGGCAGCGCAACCTGGAGGACTTCCTCGGCCCCCAGGTCGGCGGCACCGAGCGGGAGGCCCTGGCGCACGTCATGCGCAGCGTCCAGGGCCGGTTCGGCGAGATTGCCCTCGCCGACACCAACCTGCCCGAGATCACCGAGAAGCGGCTGCTCAAGCCGCTCACCGACGAGGGCCGGGCGATCATCGACAACGCCTTCGCGGCGGTGAAGGGCAACCGGGAGGTCTGGGACGCCCTGCTGCTCGGCGCCCAGTACGGCGACGCCGGCATCGGCTCCGACGCCGCGGCCTTCCGCAAGCTCTACCCGTTCTCCCCGGCGCTGGTCGCCACCCTGGTCGCCCTCTCCCAGGCGTTGCAGCGGGAGCGGACCGCGCTGAAGGTGATGACCGAGCTGCTCGTCGACCGCCGGGACACCCTGCGGGTCAACGACCTGATCGGGGTGGCCGCGCTCTTCGACCCCCTCGTCCTGCACGGCGAGCTGCCCGACCGGCCCAAACTCAAGCAGCTCTTCCAGTCCGCCCGGACGCTGTACACCCAGAAGCTGCGGCCGATCCTGCTCAACCTCAACGGCATCACCGAGGAGCAGGCGGGCGGGCACCAGCAGTTCCAGCTTGACGACAAGCTGATCAAGACGGTGCTGCTCGGCGCCCTGGTGCCCGAGGTGCCGGCCCTGCACAACCTCACCGCCGCCAAGCTGCACGCTCTCAACTTCGGCTCGATCACCTCGCCGATCCCCGGCTACGAGCGGCAGATCGTGCTCAACCGGCTCAACCGGGTCGCGGACAGCGCCGGCGAGCTGCACCTGACCAAGACCCCCGACCCGGTCGTGTCGCTCAAGCTGCACACCGTCGACTACGACAAACTGCTCGACCTGGTCCCCGAATCCGACACGATCGGCGCCCGGCAACAGCTCATCCGTGACCTGGTGACCGGGGAGCTGAACATCACCGGAGCCAGCGGCCAGCTCGGCGAGCTGCTGGTCGCTCGGCCGTGGCGGGGCCGGGCCCACACCATCCAGGTCAAGTTCGGCAACGTCCGAGACCCCGACACCATGCCGGCCTCCGCGCTGATCGCCACCGGGGAGGCGTGGCGGGTGGTCATCGACTACCCGTTCGACCTGCCCGGCTACGAGCGCGCCGCCGACCGCGCCCGGATCGAGCGCCTGGAACGCGGCTCGCGCACCGTCTTCTGGCTGCCCTATTTCCTGACCGACGAGATGATGGGCAAGGTCGGCCAGCTCGCGAAGATCAACTACCTGCTCAGCGGGACGGGCGACCGGCTCAACTCGTTGGCCGCCGACTGGCCGCTCGCCGACCGGCAGCAGGGCAAGGTCTACCTCCAGCAACGCCAGTCGCAGCTGCGTAGCACCCTGCTCGGCGCCCTCATGCAGGCGTACGGGTCGACCACCTCCCGGGGGTCGGACGTGCAGGACGACAGCATCGGCGTGTTCCACACCCTCGCCGACGGCCTGCACATCGGCGACCCGCGCGGCGGCACCCTCGCCGAGGCGTTCACCAACCTCACCGGCGAACTGCTCGCCTGGTCCTACCCGGGCCGTCCGGCCATGCCCGACGACGAGAGGCCCGTCACCCGCAGCGAATTGGCCAAGATCCTCGACTACGCCAAGCAGGCCGCCGCCGACCCCACCCGGGGCATCACCGTGCCCAACCCGGCCGACCAGCGCACCCTCCGGCGGGTCTGCAACAACCTGCGCCTCGGCGAACTGGTCGACGGCCGCTACGTGCTCACCACCTCCACCTCCCGGTGGAGTCAGCATCTGCTCCAGGCCGCCGCCAACGAGGGCTACACCGACCACTTCCCGGTGCACCTGCTGCGCCGGCTCATCGACGAGCCCGCCGCGTTCGGCTTCGACCGCGAACTGCAGAACCTGATCATCATGGTCTTCGGGCTCGACCAGCAGCTCGCCTGGTACCAGCACGGGGTCAAGATCGACGTGGCCAGCCTCGCCGGCGTGCGGGACGAGTTGGAGCTGCGCCACCCGCCGATGCCGGACGAGCAGTCCTGGTCGGACGCGGTCGACCGGGGGCTCGCGATCTTCGGCGGGGTGCTGCCCGTCTGGCGCACGCCGGCCAACCTCGGCGAGCTCGCCGGCAAGCTTCGCGCGGGGGCGCGTGAGCGGACGAAGGCCGCCGGCAGCCTCGTCGACGCGCTGACCGCGCACGCCGACGTGCTCGGTCTGGACGTCTCGGCGTCGACCGGCCGGCTCGCCACCGCCCGGCGGGCGTACCGGTTCGTGACCGACCTGGCCGCCGAGCGGGACGACGTGGTGCTGGTCGAGACGGTGGCCCGCGCCGACCTGGGCGACGTCGACGACCAGGCCGTCGGTGCGGTGCTCAGCCAAGCGGCCAGGATCAGCGACGAGTTGGCCCGGGACCACCAGTGGCCCCTGCTCCAGGCCATCGCGGCGCGGGCGGGCCACGACGAGCGGGCCCGGGCGGTCATCGAGCAACTCCGGGACGTCGCCCGGCGCGACCAGCACGTCCAGGACCTCATCGACGCCCTCCGGACGGCGGTTGCCGCAGCGGCGGCACTGCTCGCGGCCGACCAGCCGGCGGGGCCTGGCGACGGTCGGTCGACTCCTGGTGCCACCGAGCAGGTACCGAAGCAGCCAGGGCCCGGGCAGGTCGAGTCCGCCGAGGTCGCCGGTGGCGACAGCTCGGGCGCGGTACCGGCCGGCGGCGCGACGGATGGTGCCAGGACTGGCCCGGTAGCCGGTGGCGGGGACTCCGGCGGTGGGGCCGCTGGCGCCGGCTCCCAGCCGGCGCCCGGTGGCAACGGGACCGGTCCGGAGCGGGCTGACGGTGGCCTCGTCGCAGTTGGCCAGCGACGTCGCGAGGTCGTCGACGCGGCCACCTGGGAGAAGGTCGCTGCCGAGATCGCCGGCGAGGTCGCGGCTGGTCGGCGGGTGGTTGTCAACTGGGAGGTCCTGTGACCGCCGTCGGCTGCCCTCGCCTCAGGTGTGCGTCCGCGCGGGTGGCATCGTGAGCGCACCGGTCAGCGCCGCCCAGCCCGACGCGGTCCGCCGCAAGGTCGAGGCGTGGCTGGCCGAGAGCGACCCGGCCGACGCGATCGCGCTGAGGGCCCGCCCCGAGTGGCCGGCCGAGCCGGTGCTCACCGTCGACGGAAAGCGCATCCGGGTGGTGCCGTGCCCCACGCCGCTCGCCGCCCGCGCCGCCCTGCACGACCGGGCCGACGGCGAACGGCTGGTGCTGCTGACCGAGCTGACCGACAGCGAGCTGGGCGACGGACTCCTCGCCCACCTCAGCAAGCAGACCGTCCGCAAGATAGACCCGTGGGATCTGGTCCGGCAGATGTTCGGCGGGGTGAAGGACCTCGACCCCACCCTGGTCCGGGTCGGGCGATGGGTCGCCAACGCGCTGACCGACTACGCCCCGTCCGACGGCTGGCCGGCGCCGCCCGGCGCGATCCTCACCCGGGACCATGCGCTACGCAGCCTGACCGCGGAGCTGCTCGACCTGCCGGCGGCCGAGCTGGACGACAGCGGTCTGGTGCAGTGGAGCACCGACGCCCGCCGCCAACTCCGGTTCACCACGCTGCCCGACGCTGTCGCCGAGGGGATCACGGCGTACCTGACGAGCACTGCCGGCCGCGCCGCCGTCCCGGTCATGGCCGCCGTCCGGGCCGGCCACGGGGTGGATGCGATCCCGCTCGGGCTGCTGGCCGGGCTGCTCTGGCCCACTGGCGGTGCGGGGACGGCCGAGGTTGAGTTGGCCGTGGGCCGTACCCGGTTGGAGCCTCGGTTCGGCGGGCTGCG
This sequence comes from Micromonospora sp. NPDC049836, assembly GCF_044465125.1. Lineage (NCBI taxonomy): Bacteria > Bacillati > Actinomycetota > Actinomycetes > Micromonosporales > Micromonosporaceae > Micromonospora > Micromonospora sp. NPDC049836. The sequence goes on along the minus strand of NZ_JBITLH010000003.1, from coordinate 606,561 downwards.
ACTGTCGCCGCAGCAGGCCGAGGCGCTGCACCGGGCCGCCGAAGCGTGGGTTTACCGGACGGTGGATTCGGGCGACGACGGCCGGGCCGAGGCGATGCGGATGCTGCGGCGGGCTGAGGCGGTTGCCGCGGAAATCGGCATCAGCGGGCTGCTCGGCGCCTCCACCGTCCTGCCGAGCGGATTCGTCCAGCGGCTGCGGACCTTCGCCGACGCCGTCCGGCTCGCCGTGCCGGCCGGCGGTTCGGTGCTGCCCGCGGCGGTGGCCCGGGCGCAGTCGGCCCTCGCCACCGTGGAGGCGCACCGGGCCGCCGAGCCGCGTCGGGTGGAGACCGCGCGGATGGCCGTCCGGCTGCTGCGTTGGCTGCACACCACCGACGGGCCGGCGCCGGCCACCCTGCTTGACGCGCTGCACCGGCAGGTCCGGCAGGACGGGTGGGTCGACCGGGCCCGGCTCGACGTCTTCGCCGGTGACCCCGACCCGCAGGTCGCCGAGGCGTACCGGCTGTTGCACCGGGCCGTGGACGTCCGCCGCTCCCGGCACGACCAGCAGTTCGCCACCCTGCTCGCCACCGCGACCGCCGCCGAGACCGAGCCGGGCGCGCTGCTGCGGGTCGAGGACGTGCTCGACCGGGTGGTCCAGCCGATCCTCGACCACGGTCGCCCGGTGCTGCTGCTCGTGCTCGACGGCATGGGCGTCGCCGCGGCCACCGAACTGGCCGAGTCGGTCACCCGCAGCGGCACCTGGCTGGAGGTGACTCCCGACGGTGGCCCCCGCACCGGTGTGCTGGCCGCCCTGCCCACGGTCACCGAGGCCAGCCGGTGCAGCCTGCTGAGCGGCCGGATCACCAGCGGGGGTCAGCAGGCCGAACTGAAGGCATTCGGGAAGCGGTGGCCCACCGGACGCCTGCTGCACAAGAAGGCGCTGCGCGCCGGCGCCGGCGCTTCCCTCGACCCGGAGGTGCTGGCCGCGCTCGGCGATCCGTCGACCCCGGTGGTCGCCGCCGTGGTGAACACGATCGACGACGCGCTGGACCGCAGCGACCCGGGCACGACGGTGTGGAGCGAGGAAACCATCACCGCCGTCGCTGACCTGTTGGCGTCCGCGGCCGACCGGGTGGTCGTCCTGGTCTCCGACCACGGCCACGTCGTCGACCGGGGACCGGAGTCGGTTGTCCTGCCCAGCGGCAGCAGCGACAACCGCTGGCGGCCGGCCACCGGCCCGGCCGGTGACGCCGAGGTTGCGGTGCGCGGCAGCCGGGTGGCACTCGGCGGGGGTTCGGTCATCCTGCCCTGGCGGGAAGAGGTGCGGTACGGGCCACGCAAGGCCGGCTACCACGGCGGCGCCGCACCGGCGGAGGCGGTCATCCCGCTCCTCGTGCTGACCGCCGGGGACGACCAGGCGGTACCCGGGTGGGCAGGTGCGCCGGTGGCGAGCCCGGACTGGTGGCGGGAGCCGCTGACGGAAACTCCGGGCCCGCCCGCCGAGTCGGCTGCGCCGGCCCGCCAGCGGCCCCGGCGCCCGGTCGAACCGCAGGCCGAGAGCCTGTTCGACCTGGCACCGGTGACCGCTGCGCCGGCGGCGGTGCCACCGCCCGCCCCGGCTGCTCCGGACCTGGTCACGGTCCTGCTCGCCAGCGACCGCTACGCCGAGCGGCGAGATCCCCGGATGCCGCTCGCCGACGAACGGGTCGCCGCACTGCTGGGCACCCTGCTCGCCGGCGGTGACCGGGCGACCCTCGACACCCTCGCCGCCCGGGCCGGCGTTCCGGCCCACCGCATCACCGGCACCGTCACGGCGCTGCGTCGGCTGCTGCAGGTCGAGGGTTACCCCGTCATCACCCTCGACCCCGACGGGCGTACCGTCCACCTCAACCGGGCGTTGCTGGTCGAGCAGTTCGAGCTGGAGCCGCGGTGACCGTCGAGATCTCCGCCCGCCGCCGACGAGACATCGTCGACGCGCTACGCCGCGGCGTCGTCCCGAGCAACGGGCTCGACGCGCTCGCGGTCGGGCTGGACCGGTTCACCGCCGCCCTCGACGACGACCTCGACCGGGTCGCCGGCGGCGGCAGTGTGTTCAAGGCCGTCCGCGGCGAGTACGGCGCCGGCAAGACCTTCTTCACCCGGTGGCTGGCCGAACGCGCCAAGCGCCGCGGCTTCGCCGCCGCCGAGGTGCAGATCTCCGAGCTGGAGACGCCCCTGCACCGGATGGAGACCGTCTACCGGCGGCTGGTCGAGCACCTCAGCACCGAACAGTTCTCGCCCAGCGCCTTCCGGCCCGTACTCGACGGCTGGATCTTCGCCCTCGAAGAGGACGCCCTCGTCGACGGTGCGATCGCCGAGGATGACGCGGAGGCGCTCGACCGGGCGGTCGGTGACCTGCTGGAGCGCCGGTTGGGCGAGATCTCCCGCAGCACTCCCGGCTTCGCGGCGGCGCTGCGCGGCTACCGGGCCGCCACCGCCACCGGCGACCATCGCAGCGCCGACGGCCTCGCCGCCTGGCTCGGCGGGCAACCACACGTGGCCGCGTCCGCGCGTCGGGCCGCCGGGGTGAAGGGCGACCTCGACCACTATGCCGCGCTGAGCTTCCTGCGCGGACTGCTGACCGTCCTGCGGGACAGCGGGCACCAGGGGCTGCTGCTCGTGCTCGACGAGGTCGAGACGCTGCAACGGGTGCGCTCCGACGCCCGGGACAAGGCGCTCAACTCGCTGCGCCAACTCATCGACGAGGTGCACGCGGACCGCTTCCCCGGCCTGATGGTGGTCATCACCGGCACGCCAGCCTTCTTCGACGGGCCGCAGGGGGTGCAGCGACTCGCGCCGCTCGCCCAGCGGCTCGCCACCGACTTCGGACCCGAGGCGCGCTGGGACAACCCTCGCGCCACGCAACTGCGGCTGCCGGGCTTCACGACGGACGCGCTCGTCGCACTAGGCCAACGGGTGCGTGCGATCTACGCCAGCCCCGCCGTCGACTCCCGGGTCGACGACGACTACCTCGCGACGCTGGCCCGTGCCGTCACCGGAGCGCTCGGCGGCCAGGTCGGCGTCGCCCCCCGTATCTACCTGAAGAAGCTGGTCGCGGACGTGTTCGACCGGGTCGACCAGTTCGCGGACTGGGACCCGCGCCGCCACTACGAGCTGACCCTGCGCGCCGACGAGCTCACCGACGTCGAGCGCAACGCGGCCGCCTCGGCCGACGACATCGAACTGCCGATCTGACATGCTGCCGGACCTCGACCCGGTCGTCCTGCACCATGTGGTCAACACCCTCGGCTGGCGTGACCTGCGCCCGATGCAGCGCGCCGCCATCTCGCCGGTGCGGGACGGCTCGGACGCGCTGCTCCTGGCCCCGACCGCCGGCGGCAAGACCGAGGCCGCGCTGTTCCCGTTGCTGAGCCGGATGGCGGAGCAGCGCTGGACCGGCACCTCGGTGCTCTACCTCGCCCCGCTGAAGGCACTGCTCAACAACCTGCAACCCCGGCTCGAGCAGTACGCTGGCTGGCTCGGTCGCCGCGCCGCCGTCTGGCACGGCGACATCAACACCTCCCGCCGGCAGGCGGTGCTCTACGAACGCCCCGACATCCTGCTCACCACCCCTGAATCGCTGGAATCCATGCTGGTCAGCACGCGGGTCGACCACCGGCTTTTCTTCGCGGACCTGCACGCCGTCGTCGTCGACGAGGTGCACGCCTTCGCCGGCGACGACCGGGGCTGGCATCTGCTGGCCGTGCTGGAACGGCTGAGCCGGGTGGCCGGCCGCCCCCTGCAGCGAATCGGGCTGTCGGCCACCGTCGGCAATCCCGACCAGCTGCTGACCTGGCTCCAGGGCTCCGGGGCGGGCCGTCGGCCGGCGCAGGTGGTCGCCCCGGACACGGTCGCGGTGGCCGATCATCCACCACCGGGCGACATTGAACTGGACTACGTCGGCTCACTGACCAATGCGGCGACGGTGATCGCCGGGCTGCACCACGGGGAGAAGCGCCTGGTCTTCTGCGAGTCCCGGCAGACCGTCGAGGAACTTGGCCAACTGCTGCGGGAGAAGGGAGTGACCACCTTCCTCTCGCACGCGTCCCTCTCCGCCGATGAGCGCCGCCGCGCCGAGCAGGCGTTCGGCGAGGCCCGGGACTGTGTCATCGTCTCCACCAGCACGCTGGAGCTGGGCATTGACGTCGGCGACCTGGACCGGGTCATCCAGATCGACGCGCCTGCTACCGTCGCCTCGTTTCTCCAGCGCCTCGGGCGCACCGGCCGCCGGCCCGGGAGCAGCCGCAACTGCCTGTTCCTGACCCTCGGCGGCGACGCGTTGACCGAGGCGGCGGCGTTGCTGCTGCTCTGGTCGCGGGGCTGGGTGGAACCGGTGAGCGCGCCACCTGAGCCACGGCACATCGTCGCCCAGCAGCTGCTCGCGCTCTGCCTCCAGGAGCATCGCGTCGGCGACCAGCTCTGGACGCAGGCGTGGAACGGGCTCGGGCCCTTCGGCGAGAGTGCCCGCCCGATCGTCCGTCACCTGGTCGAGCAGGGCTACCTCGACGAGGACGGCGGGATGCTGTTCATCGGCCCGGCGGCCGAACAGCGCTTCGGTCGCCGGCACTTCATGGAGCTGACCGCGGTCTTCACCGGGCCCCCCGAATTCACCGTGCTGGCCGGACGCAACGAGCTCGGAAGGATCGACCCGAGCCTGCTCACCGAGGAGGTCCGGGGCGACCGCCGGCTGCTCCTGAGTGGCCGCAGTTGGCGCGTGACGTACATCGACTGGCGCCGGCGGCGGTGCTTCGTCGAGCCGGCCGACGGGGGTGGGCGAGCCCGGTGGCGGGGCAGCGGCTGGGCGTACCTGAGCTTCGAGCTGAACCGGGCCATCCGGGAGGTGCTGCTCGGCGCGGACCCGCCGGTGGCGATCACGCGCCGCGCGGCTGGCCGGTTGGCCGAGGTACGGGCCGAGAAGGCCCATCTCGTGCACCCGGGCGGAACGGTGCTCCTGCGGGACGACGACGGCGACCTGCGGTGGTGGACCTGGGCCGGCTTCCGGGCGAACGCCACGCTGACCGCCACCCTCGGCGAGGTTGTCGACCCGGTGGAGCGGTTCGACGACAGCAGCATCAGGCTGCGGGAGAACCTGACCCCGCAAGCATGGCGGTCACTGACGGCGGACGCCGCGGATCGGCTGTGTCTGCCCGAGATCGACGAGAAGGCGCTGACGGGATTGAAGTTCAACGCCGCCCTGCCGCCCCGCCTGGCCATGGCGACACTGGCCGCCCGGCTGGCGGACCTGGACCGTGCCGCAACCGTGCTCGGCGAGCCGACTCGATTCGTTGTGCAGTGAGCACAACGAGGCTCAGGGGCGCCGGCCGGGCGCGGTGCTGACCACGGTCGGTGAGTACTGGTTGGCCGCTTCCACCGCCCACTCCAGCGCGAAGTCGGCCTCCTCCTCCCAGCCCGGCTCGCCGCCGACGAAGTGCGACCGGCCGGGGTACTCCCGGTAGCCGGTGATGGCGTTCGAGCCGCGGTAGAGGTTGGCGTTGGACGAGACCACCGACGGCGGCACCACGTGGTCCTCGCCGCCGGCGGTGAGCAGCAGCGGGGCCCGGTCCTCCCGTTTGGTGTCGACCTTGGTGGCCGCGTCCGGGTTCAGGTTGGCGAAGGCCGCCTCGAACAGCACGTGACCGGCGCCCGGCACGGCGTACCGCTCCCAGGCGGCGTCCGACTCCTCCTGGCTGATCGTGTTGCCGAAGGAGTACCGGAAGTCCTCCCGGGTGAACGGCACCGCGCGGTTGCGGTTGGCCGGGTTGTGCAGGATCGAGTACGAGGAGCGCAGGGTGGCGACCGGCAGCTTCACCACGCCCTTGATCTGGGCGGGGTGGATGGCGACACCGGCGGCACCGAGCCCCCGGTCGACCAGCAGTTGGGTGATCAGGCCGCCGAACGAGTGGCCCATGATGATCGGCGGCCGGGGCAGCTCCCGGATGATCGCCGCGTAGTAGTCGACGATGGTCCGGACCCGCTGGCCGGCGATCGGTGTGGGATCGGCACGCAGCTCCTCGACCTCCCGGTCCATCCCGGGCCAGGCCGGGGTGAGCACCCGGAAGCCGCGTGCCGCGTACCGGTCGACCCACTTCTCCCAGCTGCGCGAAGTCATCCAGAGCCCGTGGATCAGCACGATCGTGTCGACCCGTCCCGTCGGCACCCCCATGACGTGCCCCCCGTTCCGTGACGTCGGCGTTCGGACGAGTGCGCTGGTTACCCGGCCCCGCCGCGCGCACTCCCGCCGCCGCCACTCGCGCCGCGCGCACTCCCGGCGGGGCCGTGCGCGGCGACGCCCTGGATCAGCAGGTCGAGCCCGAAGTCGAAGCGGACGTCACCGTCGCCATTCATGAGTTCGTTCATGTACTCCTGCACCTGCGGGTAGCGGCCCGGCGGCAGGCTCCGGTAGTACTCGGTGAGCTGCGCGCGCAGCCGGGTCCACCAGGTCCGCTGGTCCTGGCCGGAGGCCCGCACCTTCGCCGCGTACAGGGCGCCCTCGTAGGCGTCGCCGGCGATGTAGAGGAAGAGCCGGTCCAGGAACCAGGCCGCCGGCTGCGGCGGTACGCCGCCGGCCCGCAGGATGGCGAGCAGCCCGTCGGTGACCCGCAGCGCGTTGGGCCCGGTGGGGATGGTGGCCAGCGAGGCGAGCGCCAGTTCGGTGTGCGCGGCGTACACCCGGTAGGACTGCCGGGCCACCGCCCGGACCTGTTCGGCCCAGCGCTCGGGGTCGGGCGCCGGGACGGTGATCTCCGCGCTGGCCCGATCCACGAGCAGCTCGAGCAGTTCCTCCCGCCCGGAGACGTGGGCGTAGAGGGAGGCCGGGCCGGTGCCCAGTTCCTGGGCCACCCGCCGCATGCTCAGCCCGCCCAGCCCTTCCCGGCCGAGCACGGCGAGGGCGGCGTCGACCACCGCCTGCTGGCTCAGCGGCTGGCGGGCCGGCCGGCCACGGGGCCGGGTACGCCACGGCGGGGCGGGTTGTTCGCTCACGGGCGACCTCCGGATCAGCGGTACCCGAACATCGTACTTGCTACGAACGGCGTTCGCTGATAGAACGGTGTTCGTTAACGAACGCTGTTCGAAGATATCGGGGAGAACTGATGACGACCGACCTCAGCGCAGCGCACCGGGCGGCCCCCGGCGAGCAACACGGCCACCGCTGGCGGTGGGTCGCCCTCGCGGTGATCCTCGCCGCCGAGGTGATGGACCTGCTGGACGTGCTGGTCACCAACCTCGCCGGCCCGGCGATCCGGGCCGACCTCGGCGGCTCACCGGCCCTGATCCAGTGGATCGGCGCCGGCTACACGCTGGCCATGGCGGTCGGCCTGGTCACCGGTGGCCGCCTCGGCGACCTCTACGGCCGGCGCCGGATGTTCCTGATCGGGGTGCTCGGCTTCACCGCCGCCTCGGCGCTCTGCGCGCTCGCCGGCAGCCCGGCGACGCTGATCTCCGCGCGGGTGGCGCAGGGCCTGTTCGGGGCCCTGCTCCTGCCCCAGGGACTCGGCCTGATCAAGGAGATGTTCCCGCCCGAGCAGCTCGCCGCCGCGTTCGGCGCGTTCGGCCCGGTGATGGGGATCTCCGCCGTCGGCGGCCCGATCCTGGCCGGCTGGCTGGTCGACGCCGACCTGGCCGGCACCGGCTGGCGGGCCATCTTCCTGATCAACGTGCCGCTCGGCCTGCTCGCCGCCCTCGGCGCGGCGCGCTTCCTGCCCGAGTCCCGTCCCGGCCACGCCAGCCGTCTCGACCTGCCCGGGGTGGCGCTCGTCTCGCTCGGCGCGGTGCTGCTGGTCTACCCGCTGGTGCAGGGCCGCGAGCACGACTGGCCCGGCTGGGCGTTCGCCATGCTGGCCGGCGCGGCCGTGGTCTTCGCGATCTTCGCCCGCTACGAGGTGGTCCGGCAGCGCGCCGGCCGCGACCCGCTGGTCGTGCCGGCGCTGTTCCGCCGCCGGGCGTTCACCGGCGGGCTCGTCGCGGGCCTCGCCTTCTTCACCGCGCTCACCGGCTTCTCGCTGGTGTTCAGCCTCTATCTCCAGCTCGGGCTGGGCTGGTCGCCGCTGCGCACCGGCCTGGCCGGCGTGCCGCAGGCGCTCGGCATGGTGATCGCCTTCGTGCTTGCCGGGGCCGGGCTGGCCCAGCGGTTCGGCCGCCGGCTGATCCACCTCGGACTCGTGGTGGTGCTCGCCGGCGTCGCCGGGATGCTGGTCACCCTCAACCTGGCCGGCGACGACGTCACCCCGTGGCGGATGGCGCCCGCGCTGCTCGCGGTCGGCTTCGGGATGGGCCTGGTGATGGCGCCCTTCTTCGACATCGTGCTCTCCGGGGTGGCGGAGGAGGAGACCGGTTCGGCCTCCGGCACCCTCACCGCGGTCCAGCAACTCGGCGGGGCGCTCGGGGTGGCCCTGCTCGGCACGGTCTTCTTCGACGCGGCCGGCCAGGGCGTCGGGCACGCCGTGCGGGTCACCCTGATCGCCGAGCTGGGGCTGCTGGCGGTCACCGTCCTCGGTGCGTTCCTGCTGCCCCGGCGGGCCCGGGAGGGCGCCGCCGCCGGGCATTGAACCCGGCCCGCCCGGGCGGCCCGTCGCGGCCGCCCGGGTCGGCCTGACAAATGTCACGGTCGGAAGGTGACGCGCTCTCCGGGGAACCGGACGCCCGAGACCGGAACATCGTTGCCATGACCGACACCGCACCGGCCGTCGACCTGGCCGGAATCACCAAGACCTTCGGCCCGGTGACCGCCGTCGACGGGCTCAGCCTGCGGATCGAACCGGGCGAGGTGGTGGCCTTCCTCGGCCCCAACGGCGCCGGCAAGACCACCACCGTGGACATGCTGCTCGGCCTGGCCCGCCCGGACGCCGGCACCGTGCGGCTCTTCGGCGGTACGCCGGCCGACGCGGTCCAGCTCGGCCGGGTCGCCGCGGTCATGCAGACCGGCGGGCTGCTCAAGGACCTCACCGTGGCCGAGACGGTACGGCTGACCGCCCACTTCTACGCCGACGCCCGCCCGCCGGCCGAGGTGCTGGAGCGGGCCGGCATCGCCGACATCGCCGACCGCCTGGTGGGCAAGTGCTCCGGCGGCCAGCAGCAGCGGCTGCGGTTCGCCCTGGCGCTGCTGCCCGACCCCGACCTGATGGTGCTCGACGAGCCGACCACCGGGATGGACGTCGAGGGGCGGCGCGACTTCTGGCAGGCCATCCGGGCCGATGCCCGCAGCGGCCGGACCGTCCTCTTCGCCACCCACTATCTCGACGAGGCCGACGCGTACGCGGACCGGATCGTGCTGCTCCGGCAGGGCCGGGTGGTCGCCGACGGCACCACCGCCGAGATCAAGAACCTGGCCGCCGGCCGGGTCGTCCGGGCCAGCCTGCCCGGCGCCGACCAGGCCGCGCTCGCCGCCCTTCCCGGCGTCCGCGAGGTCGAGGTACGCGGCGACCTGGTGCTGGTGCACACCGACGACTCGGACACCGTGGCCCGGCACCTGCTCACCCGGACCACCGCCCGGGACCTGGAGATCACCTCGCGCAACCTCGAGGACGCCTTCCTCGCCCTGACCACCGACGCCCTCACCGCCACCACGCGCTGACCACGGGAGCCCGCGATGACCCTCACCTCGTCCACCACCGCCGCCGCGCCCCGCAGCGCCGCCGACCGCCGGCCCCCCGCCCTGGGCGGCTTCTCGGTCGCCGTACTCGGCATCGAGATCCGGCGCGTGCTGCGCAACCGCCGGACGCTGGTCTTCATCCTGATCATGCCGGCGGTGTTCTTCCTCCTCTTCGGACTGCCGCAGCGCGGTCAGTACCTGGACAACGGCAACCCGGTCACCGGCTGGATCATGATCAGCCTGGCCGTCTACGCGGCCATGGTGGCCACCACCAGCGCCGGCGCGGCGGTCGCCACCGAGCGGGCGCTGGGCTGGAGCCGGCAGCTGCGGCTCACCCCGCTGCGCCCGACCGCGTACGTGGCCACCAAGGTGGCCACCGCCATGGTCCTCGGTCTGCTCGGCGTGCTGGTCGAGTTCGCCGTCGGGGCCGTCTCGGGGGTCCGCCTGCCGGCGCACGTCTGGCTGGAGTCGGGGCTGACCGCCTGGCTCGGCTCGCTGGTCTTCGCCGCCCTGGGCCTCTTCGTCGGCTACCTGGCCCCGGCCGAGAACGTCATGCAGTTCATGGGCCCGCTGCTGGCCATCCTGGCCATGCTGGGCGGCCTCTTCGTCCCGCTGGACGTGCTGCCGCACGCCATGCAGCAGATCGCCAAGTTCACCCCGGTGTACGGCGTCGGTCAGCTCGCCCGGGCCCCGCTGGCCGGCACCGGGCTGGACTGGGCGGCGCTGGGCAACGTGGTCGGCTGGACCGCGTTCTTCGGACTCGCGGCGGCCCGGCTGTTCCGCCGCGACACCACCCGGGTCTGAACGGAGGACGGCGGGACTACCGTGTTCAGGATGCATCTGCCGCCGGACCCGGACCAGCCGGTGAACCGCCGACACTGGCGGTTCACCGGCTGGCTGCTGGCCGCGGTCTGGCTCTTCTTCCTCAACATCCCGTTGCTCACCGCCCTGCACCAGCCCGAGCTGTGGCGGCGGGTGGTCGGGGCGAGCAGCCTGGTCGCCTTCGGCCTCTGCTACGTGTGGGTCTTCCAGTGGTCCCGGATGCGGCGGGTGCGCGGCGGGGACGTCCCGCCCGCCCCGGCCTGGGCGGCCCTGGCGGTGCTGGTCGGGCTCGGGCTCGCCAGCATCCCGGGCACCGACGGCGACTGGCTGACCACCCTGGTCTTCGTCGCCGCGGCGGCGGTGTTCCTGCTCCCGGGCAAGCCGGCGTTCGTGGTGGTGACGCTGGCCGCGCTCGCGCCGCCGGTGGCGGCCGCGTTGGTGCCCGGCTGGGAGTCGGAGGGCACGATCGTCTTCGCGGTGCTGCTCGCCTCCTTCGCGATGTTCGGAGTCACCCGGCTGACCCAGCGCAACGCCGAACTCCAGCGCGCGCAGGAGGAGATCCGCCGGCTCGCGGTGGCCGAGGAGCGCGCCCGGGCCGCCCGCGACCTGCACGACATCCTCGGGCACTCGCTCACCGTGGTGGCGGTCAAGGCCGAGCTGGCCGGGCGGCTGCTGACCCTGGACCCGGCCCGGGCGGCCAGTGAGATCGCCGACCTGGAACGGTTGGCCCGGCAGGCCCTCGCCGACGTGCGCGGCACCGTCGGGGCGTACCGCGGGGTGAGCCTCGCGACGGAGCTGGCCGGCGCCCGCTCGGCGCTGGCCGCCGCGGGCATCACCGCCGAGCTGCCGGAGACGGTGCCGTCGCTGCCGGCCGAGCAGGACGAGCTGTTCGGCTGGACGGTCCGCGAGGCGGTGACGAACGTGGTCCGGCACAGCGGCGCGCGGTGCTGCGAGATCCGGGTGGACCCGTCGGCGGTGGAGATCCGCGACGACGGCCGGGGGCCGGCCGGCGAGCCGGGCGCGACCGGTCACGGCCTGGTCGGGCTGCGGGAGCGGGCCCGGCGGCTGGACGCCACGGTCACCGTCGGCCGCCGCCCCGACGGGCCGGGCTTCCGGCTCCGGGTGGCCCTGCCCGCGGGCGCCGACGAGCGGCCCGGAGGATGACCGGGTGACCGAGCCGATCAAGCTGTTGCTCGCCGACGACCAGGCGCTGGTCCGGGGCGCCCTGGCCGCGCTGCTGTCGCTGGAGCCGGACCTGACTGTGGTGGCCGAGGTGGGCCGCGGTGACGAGGTGGTCCCCGAGGCCCGCCGGACCCGGCCCGACGTGGCGCTGCTCGACGTGGAGATGCCAGGCCTGGACGGCATCGCGGCGACCGCGGCGCTGCGGGCCGCGCTGCCCGGGTGCCGCGTGCTGGTGGTGACCACCTTCGGGCGCCCCGGCTACCTGCGCCGGGCGATGGAGGCCGGCGCCAACGGCTTCGTGGTCAAGGACACCCCGGCCCGGCAGCTCGCCGACGCGGTCCGCCGGGTGCACGCCGGGCTGCGCGTGGTCGACCCCACCCTGGCCGCGGAGACCCTGGCCACCGGGCCGAGCCCGCTCACCGACCGGGAGACCGAGGTGCTGCGTACCGCCCGGGCCGGCGGGACGGTCGCCGACCTGGCCGCGACGCTGCACCTGTCGGAGGGGACGGTGCGCAACCACCTCTCCGCCGCGATCGGCAAGACCGGCGCCCGCAACCGGGCCGACGCGGTCCGGGTCGCCGAGGAGAACGGCTGGCTGCTCGGCGACTGAGCGACCGGCCCGGCGGCCGGGGCTGTGTCGACGGGTGGGGCTGTGCCGGCGGGTGGTTGGCGGCGCCGGCGGTCGGTCGGCGACCCGGCGGTCGGTGCCGGCGGTCGGCTCAGGCGGTCGGGGGCGGGGTGGCGAGGCGGTCGACCACCACCACCTCGGTGCCCGGCCGCAGCGCGGCCAGGAGCTGCCGCTGGCCGCTGCGGGTCAGCCGGATGCAGCCGTTGGTGACGTTCTGGCCGAGCGTGTCGTCGTTGTGCCAGCTGTGCAGTCCGATGTGGGCGCCGCGCAGCCCGGTCGGCACCGCGTCCGGCTCGTCGGGGATCGCGCCCAGCGCGAAGATGTCCACGCCGCCGTAGACGTCCTGCGGCGGGGGCGTGCGGCCCAGCACGAAGGTGCGGCCGAGCGGGGTGGCCTGACCGGGCATGCCGAGACTGACCGGCCAGGACCGGACCGCGCGGCCGTCGTGAAACCAGGTGAGCCGGTGCGTCCGGCGCTCCACCACGAGCTGGTCGGGCAGCGCGATGGTCTGCCAACCGCCGGCCGGCAGCCAGGCGATCCGCCGGGTCGCCGAGGGCAGCAGCACCGCAGTCCAGCCGACCTGCCGGTCGACGATCGGCATGGTCACGTCGACCCCGCTGATGGTCGGGGCGAGGAAGGCCCGGGGCCGCCCGCCCGGCGCGTCGTACGCGGCGATGGTGCGGGTCGGCGACAGCCCCTCGGTGAGCGGCCGGGTGTCGCCCGCGCCGGGGTCGGCGGGGAAACCGCCGGGCGCCGGGTCGTAGCTGACCACCGGCAGGTCGTCCGGGGCCGGTGCGGCCGGGGGCACGCTCGGTGTCGGGCTCGGCTCCTCCGGCGGCGGCTGGGGGGCCGAGACCAACGGGGTACGCGCGGGCGCCGGGTCGGCGGTGAGCGCCCGCCCGACCAGCAACGCGGCCACCATCAGCAGCGGTACGCCGACGGCGGCGAGCAGCCAGCCGAGGGCCCACCGGGAGAACAATCGGTCAAACAGCACATACAGACTGTAGTAGACCGAAACCCGCCGTTCGGCCAGATGGCGCGGGTCGCCGGTGGTCGGTGGTGGCGCGGGTGGTCGGTGCCCGTGGCGCGGGTGGTCGGCGCGGTGGCGCGGCGCCGCCGGGGCGCCGCGCCACGGTGACCGCGGTCAGGACAGCTTCGCCCCGACGTGGATGGCGATCGCGTCGTGCGCGTTGACGGTCGCGGCGAACCAGCCGTTGGCGTCGACGGTGACCACCGGCCCGCTGCACGAGCCGTTGCTGAAGTCGCCGTGGATGACGTCGCAGTACCGGCCGGCCGGCAGCCCGGTGTAGTACGAGCGGCCGGTGATCGCGAAGTCCTCGTCGTTGACCGTCAGGTAGCCCTTGCCGGCCCGGCTGAACGCGATGTGCTGCCAGCCGTTGTCGTACCAGTTGGCGACCGCCGCGCCCTGGGCGGCGTTGGCGAAACCGACCATGTTGGCGATGACCCGCCAGCGGTGCTCGCACTCCCAGCCGGAGTAGCAGGTGGTGTCGCGGGTCTTGTTGCCGGCGTCCGAGGGCGGCCCCTGGTCCTTGTTGCTGAACGTGAAGCTCGACATCACCGCGGGCGTGCCGTACGGCCAGGCCAGCATGAAGGCGTTCGCCAGGGCGTACTCGCCGCGGTCCCGGTAGGTCAGCACCCCGCCGTCGCGCTGGGTGTCGTGGTTGTCGGTGAACACCACCGCCTGGCCGCCCGGCAGGTACCCCCAGGACTCGCCGAAGTTCCTCAGGTACGCCAGCCGCTCGCTGGTGAACATCCGGGCCAGGTCCTTGCCGTAGCGGAACTCGTGCACGTCGCCGTTGCCGGTGTACTCGGTCGGCTGGATCGGCTCGCCGGCGCCGTAGATGACCTCCTGCACCAGGTACGCCGAGCGGGAGAGCTTGCCCTTGATGGCGGCGATGTCGGCGGCCGGCATGTGCTTGCTGGCGTCCAGCCGGAACCCGTCCACGCCGAGCGACAGCAGGTCGTTGAGGTAGCCGGCGATCCGCGACCGGACGTAGTCGGACTCGGTCTTGAGGTCGGCGAGGTTGACCAGCTCGCAGTTCTGCACCTCGTACCGGTCGCCGTAGTTGGCGATGTCGTTGCCGCCGTTGCGGCCGCAGTAGTGGAAGTCGGCCGAGCCGTAGACGCCCGGGTAGCTGTAGTGGCCGTACGACGAGCCGGCCCAGCCGGTGCCGCCGTTGTCCTGGCCCGACATGTGGTTGATGACGGCGTCCACGATGACCTTCACGCCGGCGGCGTGGCAGGTGTTCACCATGGACTGGAACTGCGCCCGGGTGCCCTTGCGGGACTCCACCCGGTAGCTGACCGGCTGGTAGGCGACCCACCAGGGGCTGCCGGTGACGTGCTCCTGGGGCGGCGAGACCTGGACGTAGCCGTAGCCCTTGGGACCGAGCACGGTGGTGCACTCGTTGGCCACCGAGGGCCAGTTCCATTCGAAGAGCTGGACGATGACCTTCTTGCCGCCGGGGGTGGCGGCGGCGGCCGGGGGCGCGGCCAGCGCGGCCGGGGCGAGCAGGCCGGCGGCCAGGGCCAGGGCGAGGGACGCCGCCGCGGCGCGGCGGCGCGGGGCGGGCGCGGGAGCGCCGGGCTGGAGCCGTGACTGCCGGCATCCGGGTCGATGCATCGGGACTCCTGAGGGGTGCGGGGGACGGGGATGGCGGTGCGGGGGAACGAGGCCCGCTGCACGCTTCTTGCAGTGGGGCCTGAAATTTTCGGCAAGGTTACAAGCGTGTTGCAAAACCTGTCAACGCATGGACATCTGTCGTTGCGTATCGCGCCGGATGCGGCTACACGCACGCCGGCTCGGGCCGGTTCGACGAACCGGCCGAGAAATTCGCCACCGGGCTGATCCGTCCACGCCGTCCGTCCGTACAGGAGGAGGGAGCAGGCACCGGTCGGTGGGGGCGCCGCCGCGAGACGATCGAGGAGCAGATGGCCCGGGCACAACAGAACGAGAAGCCGACGACCGTCCGCACCGCCAGCACCAGCCGTGGCGTCCGGACCATGTCGAAGCCCGCGATGGTCGCGCTCGGCGGGTCCGCGCTCGCCGCCGCGTGGGCCGGCGTCGAGCTAGCCGGCGCGGGCGGCGCCCTGTACGCGTACGGATTCTTCTTCACCGAGTTCTTCGCCGGGGTCGTCGCCCTGGTCTCGCTCAGCCTCACCGTGATGATGGGGCTGCTCGCCACCGACCGGCTGGTGCTGCGGATCCCGCACCGGGTGCTGCTCCAGTCCGCCCACCGGGCCACCGGCATCCTCGGCGTGGCCGGGCTGGTCTGCCACGTCATCACCAAGGTGGCCACCGGCCGGGCCGCGCCCACCGACGCGCTCGTGCCGTTCATCGGCGGCCGTGGCCTCTACGTCGGGCTCGGCACCGTGGCCGCCTTCCTCATGGTGAGCGTGCTCTGGACCGGCCTGGTCCGGGTCCGCTTCGCCGGGGTCGGACCCAAGTGGTTCTGGCGCGCGTTGCACTCGTTGGCGTACCTCTCCTGGCCGTTCGCGCTGCTGCACGGACTCAACGCGGGGCGGGCGGCGAGCACCTGGGTGCTGCTGAGCTACCTGGCCTGCGTGCTGCTGGTGGTGCTGGCGCTGCTGGTCCGCCTCTCCGTGCACCTCGGCCGCCGCAGCCGCGAGCAGCACCAGGCCGCCGCGCTCAACAAGGCGATGACCGGCCGGGCCGAGGACGGGAAGGGCCTGCTCGCCGGGCTCACCCGCAAGCGGGCGGGCGGCCGGGAGGAGAAGGAGAGCCGGTCCGGCCGGCGGGAATCGAGCTGGGCGGAGGCGACCGCCACCTGGACCGCGCCGGCCGGCACCGCCCGCCGCCGCGACCCGGAGCGGTTCGCCGTACCCGTGGTGCCGGAGCCGGGCTCGCTGCGCGAGCCGGTCCGGGCGGCGGCGACCCGCCGCCGGGCCACGGCGGAGCCGGTCTCCGGCGCGGCCGAGCTGGCCCCGGCCGCGCGGCGCGGCGGCGGACGCCCGGCCCGGCGCGAGGAGGACCGGCCGACGCGCACCGACGAGCGGTCCGGGCGGCGCGACGCGGACCGGTCGGCGCGGCGCACCGACGAGCGGCCGGACCAGCGCCGCGAGGAGCGCGACGCCGAGCGGTCGACCCGCCGCTACCGGGACGAGGAGGAGCGGGCCGGTCGCCGGTCCCGGACCGCCGCCCGGCACTCCGCCCCGCCGGACGCCGGTGGCCGCCACTCCGCCCCGCCGGACCCCGGTACCCGCTACTCGGTCCCGCCCCGCCGCACCGACCAGCCGGAGGAGCCGTGGGACAGCCCGCGCCGCTGGTCGGCCCGGCCGGTCTCGGGCGAGCCGATCTCGGCGGGCCCCATCTCCGGCAGCCCCGTCTCGGGCAACCCGATCTCGGCCGAGCCGCGCAGCGACGCCGGCCGGCACAGCGTCGAGGCGGACGTACCGGAGGAGCCGGACTACTGGCGCCCGCCGGCCCGGTACGCCCCCGAGGAGGTCTTCGTCGACGACACTCCCACCCTGGTCGACCTCGCCTCCCGCCGGGCGCTGCGGGCCGCCGGGGAGGGCCGCTCCGGCCGGCGCCGCCGCCGGGCCGACGCCGACGCCGTCGACGGCGCGTACTGGGCCGGGCTGCGGGGTGAGGCGAAGTGATGCGGACGACCGTGCCGCCGGTCGCCTGCGTCGGCGAGCCCCGCCTCACCGCCGGCTTCGCCGAGTTCGGCCGGCTCGACCTGCTGGCCCACGAGGACGTGCACGGCCCGATCGGGCCGATGGAACCGGCCGCCCTGCTGCGGCTCGCCGAGGCCATCGACCTCAAGGGCAAGGGCGGCGCCGGCTTCCCGTTCGCCCGGAAGCTGCGCGCCGTGCTGGAGTCCTGCGAGCGGCAGGACCTCTCCGCCGTCGTGGTGGTCAACGCCACCGAGGGCGAGCCGGCGAGCTGGAAGGACAAGGTCCTGCTCACCCGGGCCCCGCACCTGATCCTGGACGGCGCGGCGCTGGCCGCGTACGCGCTGGACGCCGAGGAGATCGTCATCGGCGTGGCCGACGACGACATCGGCCGCCCGTCGCTGACCGAGGCGTTGCAGGAGCGGCGGATGCCGGTGCCGACCACCGTGGTCACCGTGCCGCACCGGTTCATCTCGGGGGAGGGCGGCGCGCTGGTCAACGGCATCAACGGGCTGCCGCACATCCCGCCGGGCACCAAGAGGCGGTCCAGCGACTCGGGGGTGAGCGGGCTGCCCACCCTGCTCTCCAATGCCGAGACGTACGCCCAGGTCGCGGTGGCGGCCCGGATCGGCCCGTACGAGTACGCGGCGCTGGGCACCGACGACGAGCCGGGGACCGTGCTGCTCACCGTCACCGGGGCGGCGAAGCGGCCGGCCGTGGTGGAGTGTGCCGCCGGCACCCCGCTGCGGGACATCCTCGACCTGTGCGAGGTGCCCGACGGGCCCGGCATCCTGATGGGCGGCTACCACGGCAAATGGATCACGCCGGAGGCGGCGGACCGGGCGGAGGTCTCCCGCAAGGGTCTCGCCGCCGTCGGCGGCACCCTCGGCGCCGGCATCATCGTCCCGCTCGGCCGGGACACCTGCCCGCTCGGTGAGGCCGCCCAGGTGGTCCGCTACCTGGCCGGTGAGTCCGCCGGGCAGTGCGGCCCCTGCAAGATGGGCCTGCCCGACCTGGCCCGCGCGGTCGACCTCGCGGTCTCCGGCAGCGCGCCGGTCGAGGTGGTCCGCGCCGCGGCCGGCGACGTGAAGGGTCGGGGCGCGTGCAGTCACCCCGACGGCACCGCGCGTTTCGCCCTCTCCGCCATGGAGGTGTTCGCCGAGGACCTGCGGCTGCACGCCACCGGCGAGGGGTGCGGCAAGCGGGTCAAGGGCGTGATGGGCCTGCCCGGGGCGCCCGACGGCAACCCGCAGAAGCTCACCCTGGACTGGTCCCGCTGTGACGGGCACGGACTCTGCGCCCACGTGGTGCCGGACTTCATCCGGCTCGACGGCAACGGTTACCCCGCCTTCCCCACCACGCCGGTGCCCACCTGGCTGCGGGAGGGCGCGCTCAAGGCCGTGAAGGTCTGCCCCGAACTCGCGCTCCGGCTGGTCCGGGCCGAGTAGCCGACGCCAGAGGAGGCGCGGATGTCCCGCAGTTCACCGGCGCCGGACCGGCCGGCCCGCCGCCTCGTCTCCGCCGTCGCGCTCGCCGTGGCGCTGGCCGCCCCCGTCTCCTGCGCGGTCGCCCCGGAGCGGGCCGCGCCGGTCGGCGCCGTGGCCCCCGCGTCGCCGGCCCCGACCGGCTCGGCGCGGCCGGCCGCCCCGTCGGTCCCGGCCCGGGTGCCCGAGACGCTGGCATTCACCGCGAAGACCCTCGACGGTACGGCGTTCTCCGCCGCCGCCCTGGCCGGGCGGCCGGTGGTGCTGTGGTTCTGGGCGCCCTGGTGCGCCACCTGCGCCAGTCAGGCGTGGACGGTCGCCGAGATCGCCCCCGCGTACCGGGACACCGTGCCCATCGTCGGGGTCGCCGGGCTGGGTGAGCAGCGGGCGATGAAGGAGTTCGTCGCCGAGTTCGACCTGGCCGGTACCACGCAGCTCGACGACCGGGGCGGGGCGCTGTGGCGGCGCTTCGAGGTGGTCGAGCAGAGCACCTTCGTGATCATCGACCGGGACGGCCGGGTCGTGCACCAGGGCTTCCTCGACGGCGAGGCCCTGACCCGTCAGGTTGCGGCGCTGGCCCGGGGATGACCGGTGGCCCGCTGCTCGCGCTCAGCGCGGGCATGCTCGGCGCGGCGGCCGTCGGGGTGGACCGGGCCTGGTGACGGCGAACGGCGGGACCCGGGCGACGCCCAGGCCCCGCCGTCACCGCGGGACCGCTCTGCTCAGCGGACCGGGGTGAGCCGGTCGGTGCCGAGATTGTCGTGGAGCACCTCCGGCACCAGCACCGAGCCGTCGGGCTGCTGGAACTGCTCCAGGATGGCCGGGAAGAGCCGGCTGGTGGCCAGCGCCGACCCGTTCAACGTGTGCACGAAGCGGGTCTGCTTGCCGCCCGGCTCGCGGTAGCGGATGGCCGCCCGGCGGGCCTGGTAGTCGCCGCCCCAGGAGACCGACGACACCTCCTTGTACTTGCCGGTGCTCGGCATCCAGACCTCGACGTCGAGGGTCTTCTTCATCGCCGCGCTGGCGTCGCCGGCCGCGAGCAGGCTGGTCTGGTGGTGCAGCCCGAGCTTGCCGACCAGGCCCTCCACGTGGGCGACCATCGCCGCCAGCGCGGTGTCGGCCTGCTCCGGCAGGGTGAACTGGAAGATCTCCACCTTGTTGAACTGGTGACCCCGCACCGTGCCGCGCTCGTCGGAGTGCGAGCCGGCCGCCTCCCGCCGGTAGCACGGGGTGTAGGCGAACGCCTTCAGCGGCAGCTTCGCGGTCTCCAGGATCTCGTCCTGGAACGCGCCGAGGATCGCCGTCTCGGCGGTGGGCAGCAGGAACTGCCCGCGCGGCGCGGACTGCTTGTCCAGGTGGTAGACGTCGTCGTAGAACTTGGGGAACTGGCCGGCGGCGAAGCCGGCCGAGTCCAGCAGCAGGTGCGGCGGGAGCAGGAACTCGTACCCGGCCTCGATGTTCTGCTCGATCAGCCAGTTGACCAGCGCCCACTCCAGGCGGGCGCCCATCCCGGTGTACATCCAGAAGCCGGAGCCGCCGAGCTTGACGCCGCGCTCGTGGTCGACCAGCCCGAGCGCCCGGCTCAGCTCCACGTGGTCGCGGACCTGTTCGATGGCCGGCGGCTCGCCGAAGGTCCGCACCACCCGGTTGGCCTCCTTGCCGCCGGCGACCACGTCGTCGGCGGGCAGGTTGGGCAGCTCGCTCATGGTGCCGCGCAGCCGGGACTGCACCTCGTCCAGCTGGGACTCCAGCTCGGCGAGCTGCTTGCGCTCCGCCTCGGGCGCGGCCGGCTCCGGCGTACTGCCGGAGCGCTTCGCCTGCGCGTACGCCCGCGCCTCGGCCTTGCGGCGCTGCCGCTCGGCGTCGATCTCCGTGATGAGGGCGCGGCGTTCCTGGTCGAGCCGCTGGATCTCGTCCAGCGCCCGATTGACCTCGGCGGGATCCAGACGCTTCGCGAGCGCGGTTGCCACCGCCTCGCGATCCTTCCGGATCAACTCCATGTCGAGCATGCTGCTCCGTACGCCTCCGTCCAGGCAGTCAGGTGGGACCCCCAGATGCTACCGTCGCGGCCCGGCCGGCCCGGTCCGCCCCGGGCGGGAAGGCCGCGGGCGGCGGTCGTCGCCGCACGACTCGGGTGACCGTACGTGATGATGCCGGTGCCCGCCGGCGCGATCACGCTGGGTGATGAACGGCGGTCGCCGGACCGGACCCACCCTGGCGGGCCCGCGTGCTGCTGGCGGCGGGGACGGCGGCGTTGGGTCGGGGGCACCGAGCCGGGGTCGGGGTCGGGCACCGGACGGCCAGCCCGGCGGCCGGGCCGCCGCAAGCCGTCAGAGGCGCACCGGCATGAGGATCGAGAACGCGTCCGCGCCGTCCGGGCGGCGCAGCGCCAGCGGGGCGATCGGGCCGTCCAGCTCCAACACCAGCTGGCCCCGGCCCCCGGCGTCCAGGGCGTCCAACAGGTACTCCCGGTTGACCCCGATCCGCACCGCGTGCGCGACCGCCTCGTCCGGCCCGACCACGTGCAGGGCGCCCCGCTCGTCCAGGCCGAGCACGGTCACCTCGTGCGGCGTCCCCGCGTACTCCCGGATCAGCACCGGCGCACCGGCCGCGGTGAGCGCGCCGCGCAGCGCGGCCACGTCGACCGGCACCCGGTAGGTGGGCGAGCCGGTCGAGCCGGTCGAGCCGTGCAGCAACCGCCGGTAGTCGGGATAGTCGTAGGGCAGCGGGACGGCGGACACCATCCGGCCGGCGACCGCGACCTCCACCCGCTCCGGCAACACGGTGAGGTGGGCCGCCGGGGTGATCTCGACGCCGGTGTCCAGCAGGGCGCGCAGCGCGTCGACCGCGTCGACCGGGAGCAGCACGCGCAGCGCCGGCCCGTCGACCGTCGCGACCACCCGGGCCACCGCCAGCCGGTGCCGGTCGGTGGCGACCAGCCGGACGCCGTCCGGTTCGACGTCCAGCAGCACGCCGGCCAGCACCGGCAGTTCCGGGTCGGTGCCGACGGCGAAACGGACGGCGTCGACGGCGGCGGCCAGGTCGACGCGGGACAGCACGAGGCGGGTGGTCACGGGGAACTCCTCCGGTTCGATCAGCGTACGGATCCGGGAGAGCTCACGGCGGGCGTCGGCGAGGCCGTCCTCCAGCCGGCGCAGGTGCGCGTCCAGCAGCCGGTGCACCGCGGCCGGCCGGTGCCGGTCCCGCAGCGCCTCGGCGATCCCCGCCAGCGGCATTCCGACCCGGCGCAGCCCGGCGACCAGCCGGGCCGGGGCCACCTGCTCGTCGGTGTACCAGCGGTAGCCGGTGACCGGGTCGACGAAGGCCGGCACCAGCACCCCGGACCGGTCGTAGAACCGCAGCGCGCTGACCGTCAGGCCGCTGGCCCGGGCCAGCTCGCCGATGCTGCGCAGGTCGCTCTCCACAACGCCGGATCCTGGGCCCTCAACCCGGTCGAGGGTCAAGCGCCGACCACCCGGAAGGTCATCCCCGCCCGGACCAGGCGGTCCAGCATGGCGTCGCCCATCGCGGTCACCGTGGTCACCTGACCGGCGGTCGGCGGGAGGTCGTCGAAGGCCAGGCAGAGCGCCGACTCGGCGAGCATCTTCGCGGTCTCGTCGTACCCGGGATCCCCGCCGGCCACCTCGGTGAGCACCGTCCGTCCGCCGCCGGTGCCGACGAACCGCACCTGGAACCAGGACTTCGCCCGCTGCTGCGCGCTCGGCCCCTGCCCGGAGGAGAGCCGCCCGAGCAGCCAGCGCCGGGTCGGCGGCAGTTTCACCAGCCCGACCAGGCCGGCCAGGCCCACCCCCGCGGCCAGCACCGTGGGCAGCCGCTTCACCGCGGCGAAGTGCCGGTAGCGGAAGTCCGGGCCGTACTCCGGGCGGGCCGCCGCCGACCGGCGGACCACCTGCGGGTCGATGGTCGGCAGCGGCACCGCCCACATGCCGATCTCGGTGGCCCGGCCGACCTTCCCGGGCACCGCCCGGACCCGGCGGCCCGCCGGCCGCGGCTCGACGGCCCGGCGGGCCTTCGCCGCGCGGCTCATCTGCGCCGTGCGGGAGAACGCGGTCAGCGCCGAGTGGTACGTCCCGGCGGAGAACCGGCCGCCGGCCCGCACGTAGCCGTCCACGGTCACCGGCCCGTCCGTCGGCAGTTGCCGGACGGTGAACCAGGCGCCCAGGTCGTGCGGGATCGAGTCGAAGCCGCAGGCGTGCACCAGCCGCGCGCCGGTACGGACCGCCTCGGCGTGATGCCGGACGTACATGAGGTCGACGAACTCCGGCTCGCCGGTGATGTCGAGATAGTCGGTGCCGGCGGCCGCGCACGCCGCGACCAGCGGCTCGCCGTGGTGCACGTACGGGCCGACGGTGGTGGCGACCACCCGGGCGGCCTCCGCGACGGCGCGCAGCGACCCCGGATCGGTGACGTCGGCGGTCAGCAGCGGCAGCTCCGCCAGGCCGGCGTCGATGGCGACGAGGCGGTCCCGCACCGCCGCCAGCTTGCCCGGGTTGCGGCCGGCGAGGGCCCAGCGCAGCCCGTCCGGGGCGTGCCGGGCCAGGTACTCGGCGGTCAGGCCGCCGGTGAACCCGGTGGCGCCGAAGAGGACGAGGTCGTACGGGCGGTCGTCGCGCATCCGCCGAGTGTGCCACCAACGGGGGCCGGCGGCTCACGGGGAGAAGACCGCCCGTACGCAGCCGTCCGCCCGGTCCCGGAACAGCGCGTAGCCGTGTGCGGCCCGCTCCAGCGGCAGCCGGTGGGTGGCCAGGTGCTCGGTCCGCAGCTCGTCGCGGGCCATCCGGTCCAGCAGGGTCGGGATCCAGCGCTGCCCGTGCTGCCGGCCACTGCGCACGGTCAGCCCCTTGGTCAGCACCGCGCCGAGCGGGAACGCGTCGACGACGCCGGTCCAGGTGCCGAGCACCACCACGGTGCCGCCCTTGCGGCAGGCGTGCACCGCCTCGCGCAGCGCCGTCGGCCGCTCCCCGCCGTCGCCGAGCCGGCCGAACCGTCCCCGCCGGTCGGCCCCCATGCCGACCGCCTCCACGCACACGTCCGGGCCCCGGCCGCCGCTGCGTTCCCGCAGCTCCGCGAGGACGTCCACGTAGCGGTAGTTGAGCGGCTCCGCGCCGGCGTGCCGGGCGGCCATCCGTAGCCGCTGGTCGTCGTCGTCGACGATCACCACCCGGGCCGCGCCGCGCAGCACCGCCGCCCCGGCGGTGAGCTGCCCCACCGCGCCCGCGCCCCAGACCGCCACCACGTCGCCGGGCGACACCTCGCCCAGCTCGGCGCCCATCCAGCCGGTCGGCGCCGCCTCGGCGGCGAAGACCGCCCGGTCGTCGCTGACCCCCTCGGGCACGGTGAACGCGCCGACGTCGGCGTAGGGCACCCGGACGTACTCGGCGTGGCTGCCGGCGAAGCCGCCGGACCGGGCGGGGTGGCCGTAGCAGCCGGCGGCGCTCTCGCCCCAGGCCGGCTCGGTGGCCGCCGGGGCGCCGTTGTCGCAGCAGCCGTAGTTGCCCTGCCGGCAGAACCAGCAGGCGCCGCAGGCGATGGAGGCGCAGACCACCACCCGGTCGTCGACCCGGTGCCGGCGCACCTCCGGCCCGACCTCGACCACCTCGCCGACGAACTCGTGCCCGAGCACGTCGCCGACGGCCAGGTGGGGGAGCCGGCCGGCCAGCAGCGGCAGGTCCGCCCCGCAGGTGGCGCTGCGTCGCATCCGGACGATCATGTCCTGGGCGTTGCGCAGCTCCGGGTCGGGGACCTGGCGCACCACCAGCCCGTCGGCGCCTGCCCAGCAGAGTGCTCTCACCCGGTCGTCCCCGGGCGGTCCAGCCGGGAGCGGTCGGCGCGCAGCACCTCGCCGGTCTCGGCGAGCTGCTTGACCTCCCGCAGCACCTGCCGCACGAACCGGCCGGGCTCGTCCCCGACCAGGTGGGCGGCGAGTCCGGGCAGCTCCGGCTCCCCGCCGAGCGGCCGGGCCGCCAACTCGGTGCCGCGCCCGCCGGGCGCCGGTCGGGCGGACAGCTCCACCGCCCCGTCGAGCCGGCGCAGCGGTTCCGGCCACCGCCCGCCGGGGAGCAGCTCCTCGGGCCGGCCGGCCACCGTGACCACCTGCCAGCGTCCGGGCCGCGGATCGGTTCCGGCCGGGCCCGACCGGACCCCTTCCCGGCGTACGAGGGCGCGCGCGGCGGTCACCCCGGCCGCGACCACCAGGGTGATCACGCCACCGGTCAGCCGTCCCATCCGTGCCACCTGTTCCTCCCGTCGTCGCGGGGCGTCGGGCGGCCGGTCACGCGCGGCCGGCCGCCCGCGTACCGCCAGCGTCGGGCCCGGCCGGGTGAAGCCGGCTCGCCCCGAAGGGGTGAACCGGTCCGGGCCGGGTAACCGCGCAGCGCACGGCCGCGGGGGAGTGGACGCGACGGGGGAGGGCGCATGGCGCAGGAGGCTGACCGCGTCGAGGTGGCCGGAACGCCCGGCGACGTCACCGTGCCGCCGGACGCCGCGCCGGGCGACGACCCGGTGCCGGTGACTGCCGCGCCGGGTGGTGGCGTCGTGCCGGTGGACGCCGCGCCGGGTGGGCCGCCGCTGCTGGCGTCCCGGTTGGCCGCGCCCGCGCCGCCCGGGCCGCTGCTGCTGCGGCCGCGACTGGTGGACCTGCTGGAAGCCGGAACGGCCGGCCCGGTGACCCTGGTCGCCGCGCCGGCGGGCTGGGGCAAGACCACCCTGCTCGCCGCCTGGGCGCGCGCCACCCGGGCCGAGCCACCGCCCGCCTGGGTGTCGGTGGAGGGCGGGGACACCGGGGAACGGCTCTGGTCCTACCTGGCGGCCGCCCTGCGCGGCGCCGTCACGGGAGCACCCGAGCCGGGTGGGTCGCCGGTGCCGGACGCCCCGCCCCGCCCCGACCAGCTCGAACTGCTCGCCGCCGCGCTCGCCGCCCGGGACCGTCCGGTGCTGCTGGTCCTCGACGACCTGCACCGGATCACCGACCCCGGCGCCCTGGCCGGCCTGGAGTTCCTGCTCCGGCACACCGAGGGGCGGCTGCGGCTGGTGGTCGGGGCGCGGACCGAGCCGCCGCTGGCGCTGCACCGCTGGCGGCTGGCCGGCGAGCTGACCGAACTCGGCCCGGCGGAGCTGGCGTTCACCGACGACGAGGTGGCCGACCTGCTGGTGGCGCACGGGGTGCCGCTGCCCGCCGCGGTGGTGCCCCGGCTGCGCGACCGCACCGGCGGCTGGCCGGCCGGGCTGCGCTTCGCCGCGCTGGCGCTGCGTGGCGGGGCGGACCCGGGGTGGGCGGTCGAGCGGTTCGGCGGCGACCAGCCGGACGTGGCCGCGTACCTGCGCGACGAGGTGCTGGCCCCGCTGGACCCGGACGCCCGGGACGTGCTGCGGCGCAGTGCCGTCGCGGCGGCCGTCTGCGCCGACCTCGCGGAGGCGGTGACCGGGCGGGCCGATGCCGGGCAGGTGCTGGCCGACCTGGCCCGGTCGGGCGGCTTCGTGCACCACGACGGGGGCGCGCCGCCCTGGTACCGGTGCCATCAACTGCTAGCCGAGGTGCTCCGCGACGAGTTGTCCCGGCTGCCCCATGACGAGCTGCGCGAGCTGCACCTGCGGGCGGCCGGCTGGTACGCGGGCAACGGCCGGCCGGCCGAGGCGCTGCGGCATGCGCTGGCCGGAGGCGACTGGGACCGGGCCACCGAGCTGCTGATCACCCGCTGGCCGGAGCTGTTGCCGTACGACGGGGACGACCGGGCCGGGGCGCCGCCCGCCGCGCCGCCCGCGGCGGCGGTCCGCCGGGATCCGGAGCTGGCGCTGGCCTGCGCCGCCGAGCGGGCGTACGCCGGGGACCTCGACGCCGCCGCCGGGCACCTGCGGGAGGGCGCCGGCCACGCCGCCGAGCTGCCCGTCCCGCGCCGGGACCGGGTCCGCCGGCTGGCCGCCGCGCTGGAACTCACCCTGGCCCGGCTCGCCGGCGACCATGCGGAGGTACGCCGGGTCGCGGCCCGGCTGCGCGCCACCGGTCCCGTCCCGGCCGGGTCGGGCGATCCACGCGCGGGCGCCGGGGAGGAGGCCGACATCCGGGCGGTCGCCGGGACCGCGCTGGGCCTGGTGGCGCTCGCCGAGGGGGCGTTGACCGCCGCCGGGGAGCGGTTCGCCGAGGCGCTGGCCGCCGCCCGGGAGGCGGGCCGGCCGCGCACCGAACTGGTCTGCGCCAGCCGGTCGGCGTTGCTCGACGCGGCCCGGGGCGAGCTGCGGGCGGCCGAGCGGACCGCGCGGGAGGCGTTGGCGATGCCGCCCGGGCAGGGCTGGTCCGGCCAGGTGGACCGCGGGTACGCGTACCTGGCGCTGGCCCTGGTCGCCGGGGAGCGGGACGACCCGACGGAGGCCGCGGCGAACCTGGCCCTGGCCGGCCCGGCCAGCGCGGCGCCGAGCGTGGCGGCGTTGGCCGCGCTCTGCCGGGCCGAGCTGCTGGTCGCGGCGGGCGACCCGGCCGCCGCCCTGCGCACCCTTGGGGCGGCCCGGGAGACCGCGCCCGGGGTGGAGCCGGCCGCCGGCCTGACCGCCGCCGAGGCGCAGGTGCGCGCCGCGGTCGGCGACGTGGACACGGCCCGCGCCCTGCTCACCGACGCGCTGGACGAGGGGGAAGGCGGGCCGGACGCGGCGGTGGCCGGGGCGGTGGCGGCGGCGCTGGGGGTGGCACTGGCCCGGGTCGAGCTGCGGGCCGGGGACCGGCGGGCCGCCGAGCGGGCGCTGCCGGACTGGGCCGGGCCGGACGCCCGGTCGTGGCCGCGGCCGGTACGGGTCCGCGCCGGGCTGCTCGACGCCGTGCTGGCCCGCGACGCGGGCGACGAGCGGCGGGCCGGGCGGATCCTGGAGCAGGTGCTCGACCTGGCCGCGCCGGAGGGGTACCGGCGCGACTTCACCCGCCCCGAGCCGGGGGTACGCGACCTGCTCGCCGCCCACCTCGACTCGGGCACGGCGCACTGGGCGACGGTGAGCGAGCTGGTCCGCGGCGCCGACGAGCGGGACGCCGACGGGCCGGCGGAGCGGGCGCCGGCGCCGGCGCGGGCGCTGGACGAACCGCTCACCGAGCGGGAGCTGACCATCCTGCGCTACCTGCAGAGCATCCTGTCCAACGTGGAGATCGCCAGC
Organism: Micromonospora sp. NPDC049836; assembly: GCF_044465125.1. Lineage (NCBI taxonomy): Bacteria > Bacillati > Actinomycetota > Actinomycetes > Micromonosporales > Micromonosporaceae > Micromonospora > Micromonospora sp. NPDC049836. Next base: position 579,026 of record NZ_JBITLH010000003.1, on the reverse strand, counting down.
GAGCTGTCGCTGTCGGTCAACACGGTGAAGACCCACGTCCGCAACATCTACCGCAAGCTCGACGCGACCCGCCGGCGCGAGGCGGTCCGGCGGGCCCGCGAGCTGCGGTTGATCTGACCGGTCCACCGCCCGCCGGGCCGGCGGGCGGTGGGCGGCGCGTCAGGGATGCTCGGCGGCGTCGACGGCGGCCAGCAGCTCGGCCAGGTCGTACCCGCCGTCGTGGCGGACGTCGTTGACGAAGAGCGTCGGGGCGGCGGTCACCCCGCTGCGGATGCCGCCCACGAAGTCCCGCCGGACCCGGTCGGCGTGCGCCTGCCGGCCGACCTCCCCGGCGACCTCGTCCGGGGGCAGCCCGAGCTGCTCGACGCCGAGCGACAGGTGCACCGGGTCGAGCTGGTCCTGGTGCTCGTAGAGCCAGTCGTGCAGCTCCCAGAACCGGCCCCGTACGGCGGCGGCCTCGGCCGCCTCCGCCGCGCTCTCCGCGTACGGGTGCACGTTGGCGATCGGGAAGTGCCGGTAGACCAGCCGGACGCTGTCGGCGCGCTGGCGCAGCACCTCGGCCAGGTTCGGGTACGCGGCCCCGCAGTACCGGCACTGGAAGTCGCCGTACTCGACGATGGTGACCGGTGCGTCCGCCGGCCCGCGCGCGTGGTCCGCCTCGCTCACCGGGACGTGCAGCCGGGCGCTGGTCACCTGCAGTGGCGTGGTCATCGGGTCATCCCGTCCCGGGTCGACGGCAGGGTGGGCCCGGGCGCGGGACGCCCGGGTCGGCGCGGGCCGTTCGGTTCAGTCATGTGACCCACCGTGGCCCGCGAGCGGGTGAGCGGGGATCACCCGCCGAGGGTGGTCCGGCTCAGGCGCCGACCGTCACGTGGTTGTGCACCTCCCGGATGCCGGGCGCGGACCAGACGATCCGTTCGATCTCCTCGCGCTCGGGGATGGAGTGCACCAGTCCGGCGAGCACGGCGGTGTCGCCGTGCACCCGCACACTGATCCCCTCGGCCTCGGTGGCGCGGTTGCGGGCCAGCGCGTCCACGATCCGCTCGGCCAGCTCGCGCCCGTCGGAGCGGGTGGCGGGCCGGACGGTGATCCCGTTGCTCACCCCGCGTACGCCGGTGAGCCGGCCGACCGCCCGCTCGGCGGCCCGGCGCTGGTACTCCCACTCGACCTCGCCGTGCAGGGTGACCCAGCCGTCGGCGACGGTCACGTCCAGCGCCTCGAGCGGCACGAAGGCGTCCCACTCGAGGGCCCGGCCGGCGGCGGTGGCGATCTCCGGGTCGCTCTTCTCGGCGGAGGTGGCGATCCGGACGGCGAGGTCGTTGGCGACCGCGCGGACCCGGGTGACCCGGTGGGCGGCGCGTTCGGCGGCCCATTTCTTGGCGTAGCTGTCCACCCAGCCGGTCAGCGTGACGACCCCTTCGGTGACGGTCACCCCGATCTCGTTGGGGCGTACCCGGGGCTCCCAGGTCAGCTCGTCGAGCACGTCGGACTGGATGTCCTGGTCGGTACGGGCGATCGTCGCGGTGGCCATGCGATGGCTCCCTCCGGATCGGTTTCCTGGCGCGGACGGCGGCTGCGGCACGCACACCCGCACCACCGATCCTGTCCACACCCCGGGTGACCTGCCCTCATCCCATCCGGGTGGGACGAGTTAGTTGGGAACGCTTCCAAATTCGACGGCCGGGCGGTTAGGGTGAATGTCCCTCGGCTGCGGGAGCCGCGTTCGCCGACGGGGAGCCCGGGCAGCTCCCCACCGTCCCCGCGCACCCCGAGAGGAATTCCCCCATGCGCAGAAGTCTCGCCAGCGTGGCCGCCGCCGCGCTGGCCGCCACGGCGGCCGCCGTCGTCGTGCAGCTCGCCGCCACCCCCACCGTCCCGGCGGCCGCCGCCGCGGCCGAGCCGTACTCCTGGAAGAACGTCCGGATCGACGGCGGCGGCTTCGTGCCCGGCATCGTCTTCAACCAGACCGAGAAGAACCTGATCTACGCGCGCACCGACATCGGCGGGGCGTACCGCTGGGAGCAGGCCAGCCAGTCCTGGACGCCGCTGCTGGACCACGTCGGCGCCGACAGGTGGGGCTGGAACGGCGTGCTGAGCATCGCCACCGACCCGGTGCAGACCAACCGGGTGTACGCCGCCGTCGGCATGTACACCAACGACTGGGACCCGAACAACGGGGCGATCCTGCGCTCCACCGACAAGGGCGCCACCTGGCAGGCCACCGAGTTGCCGTTCAAGAACGGCGGCAACATGCCGGGCCGCGGCATGGGGGAGCGGCTCGCGATCGACCCGAACAAAAACAGCATCCTGTACTACGGCGCCGAGGGCGGCAACGGCCTGTGGCGCAGCACCGACTACGGGGTGACCTGGGCCAAGGTGACCGCGTTCCCGAACGTCGGCAACTACCGGGCCGACCCGAACGACAGCACCGGCTACCAGAGCCAGAACCAGGGCCTCACCTGGGTCGCCTTCGACAAGAGCACGGGTACGGCCGGCAACGCCACGCAGACCATCTACGTCGGGGTGGCCGACAAGCAGAACCCGGTCTACCGGAGCACCAACGGCGGCGCCACCTGGGAGCGGATCGCCGGCCAGCCCACCGGCTACCTGGCCCACAAGGGGGTGGTCGACCCGGTCGGCGGCTACCTCTACATCGCCACCAGCGACACCGGCGGCCCGTACGACGGGGGCAAGGGTGACGTGTGGAAGTTCAACCGGGCCACCGGCGCCTGGACCCAGATCAGCCCGATCCCGTCGTCCAGCGGCGACGACTACTTCGGCTACTCCGGCCTGACCATCGACCGCCAGCACCCGAACACCCTGATGGTCGCCACCCAGATCTCCTGGTGGCCGGACGCGATCTTCTGGCGCAGTACCGACGGGGGCGCCACCTGGACCCGGATCTGGGAGTTCACCAGCTATCCGAACCGGAGCAAGAAGTACACCATGGACATCAGCTCGGTGCCGTGGCTGACGTTCGGCGCGAACCCCGCGCCGCCGGAGGAGACCCCGAAGCTGGGCTGGATGAACGAGTCGCTGGAGATCGACCCGTTCAACAGCGACCGGATGATGTACGGCACCGGCGCGACGATCTACGGCACCACCGGCCTGACGAAGTGGGACACCGGCGGCACGTTCACCATCACCCCGATGGTGAAGGGGCTGGAGGAGACCGCGGTGCTCGACCTGGTCAGCCCGCCGTCGGGCGCGCCGCTGATCAGCGGGCTCGGCGACGTCGGCGGGTTCCGGCACACCGACCTGGCCGCGGTGCCGGCGATGATGTTCACCCAGCCGGTCTTCACCAGCACCACGAGCCTCGACTACGCCGAGACCAAGCCGGCGGTGCTGGTACGGGCCGGCAACTTCACCGACGCCGACCGGCCCAACGACAGCCACGTCGCGTTCTCCACCGACGGCGGCGCGAACTGGTTCCAGGGCACCGAACCCGGCGGGATCAACAACGGCGGCACGGTGGCCGCGTCGGCCGACGGCAGCCAGTTCGTCTGGGCGCCGGGCGACGCCGGCCAGCAGGTGGTCCGCTCGGTGGGCTTCGGCAACTCGTGGACGGCGGCCACCGGCATCCCGGCCAACGCCACGATCGAGTCCGACCGGGTCAACCCGAACAAGTTCTACGGCTTCAGCAACGGGAAGTTCTACGTGAGCACCAACGGTGGGGCGGCCTTCACGGCCACCGCCGCGACCGGCCTGCCGAGCACCGGGGTGAAGTTCAAGGCGCTGCCCGGCGCCGAGGGCGACATCTGGCTGGCCGGCGAGGGCGGGCTCTGGCGCTCCACCAACTCGGGCGCGAGCTTCACCAAGCTGGCCGGCGTCTCCACCTCGATCAACGTGGGCTTCGGCAAGGCCGCGCCCGGGCGGACGTACCCGGCGCTGTTCGTGATCGGCACGGTGGACGGCAAGCACGGCGTCTACCGTTCCGACGACACCGGCGCGAGCTGGGTGCGGATCAACGACGACCAGCACCAGTACGGCAACGCCGGCGAGGCGCTGACCGGTGACCCGCGCGTCTACGGCCGGGTCTACCTGGGCACCAACGGCCGGGGCATCCTGGTCGCCGACCGGCTCGGCGGCACCCCCAGCCCGACGCCGACCTCGGCCAGCCCGTCCCCGACCTCGGCCAGCCCGTCCCCGACGCCGACGTCGCCGAGCCCGACGCCCAGTTCGCCGAGCCCGACGCCCACCCCGACGTCGCCGAGCCCCACGCCGAGCGGCAGCGGCTGCGCGGCCACGTACGCGGTGACGAACTCCTGGCCCGGCGGCTTCCAGGCCGAGTTGACGGTCCGCAACTCCGGGGCCGCGCCGATCGCCGGCTGGACCCTGAGCTGGACCTTCGCCGACGGGCAGAAGATCACCCAGCTGTGGAGCGGGTCGTACACCCAGTCCGGCGCGGCGGTGACGGTCACCGAAGCCGGCTGGAACGGCCGGCTCGGCGTCGGTGGCAGCACCACCGCCGGCTTCACCGGCACCGCGACCGGGAGCAACCGGATACCGGCGGTCTCCTGCACCGCCCGCTGAGCCGCCCCGGCCCGGGCGACGCCGGTCCGGAGGCATTCGCCTCCGGATGAGCGCCGGTCCGGGCCGGCGAGCGGCGGCGTCCCCGGCCCGGACCGGCCCTGATCGGCTCGGGCCGGCCCTGGTCGCCGAGCGGCGGCGTCCCCGCCGGGGGACGCCGCCGCGTCGGTGGGTGGGGTGCGGGTCAGTTGTCCAGGACGGGGGAGTCGGGCCGGTCCACGTCGACGAACTCGATCTCCTCCAGCTCGCGGGACCGGCCACCGGCGGCGCGGGCCGCGGTGCCGGCCGCCCAGCCGATGGCCGCGCCGGCCAGCGCGGCGGCGATCAGCAGCGTCCACGGCAGCGCCGGCCGCCGGCCGGCGAGCGCGTCGAAGGCGAGCGTGGCCCGGCGGCGGGCCTCCTCGGCGGCGGACCCGACCAGGTCGCTGGCGTCGTCGGCCAGGCCCGTGCCGTTGCGGCGGGCGGCGCGCGCGGCGTCCCGGACGCTGTCACCGGCGGACCCGACGGTGGAGAGCAGCTGCTCCCACGCCTGGTCCGCGATCCGCTCGGGCTTGCTCCGGCGGTCCAGCAGACTGCTTCCGAACATGGTGTACCTCCTCGGCTGCCGAAGTCCCGGGGGTCGGCGGGACTCCGGCGGGCATCGGGCGGGTGACGGTTCGCTCCACCCGGGCTGTGCCCACGCGGCAGCCGCGGCAAACCAGCCGTGCCGGGGCCGGCCGGCCCGCTTCCGGCCCGGGGCGGGAGGAACCACCCGAAACGCGCCGGGAATACGTACGGGCCTCACGGGCGGACGCCCGCTACCCTGGGTCGGCGGATCGGCCGGCCCGGCCGGTCGTTGAGGATTCAGAACAGTTGTCGTAGGGAAATGAAGACCCATAGAGTCCGGATTGGGATGCCCAGGTGTGCCCAGTCCGCGAATTGCTCATCCCGAGGGGTGGCGACCGAGGCCATCGGAGGAATACTCTCGGTCGCGGCCCGCGTACTGATGAGGCGCCCGTACGGGCGAGTGGAGGTGCTCGCGTGAGCCTGTCGATCGTGAAGTCGGTTCTGTCGGGTGGTGTCATCCAGATCGCCCCGCGGGGCGAGATCGACGTCGACACCGCGTACGAGGTGCGTGAAGCGATCGCCGAGGTGCTCGCGAAGGGCCGCCCCAGCCGGATCGAGCTGAACATGCGGCTGGTCACCTTCATCGACTCGGTCGGCATCAGCGCGATGGTGGCCGGCTTCCAGACCGCCGAGGTCAGCGGCGTCAAGCTGGTGGTCACCGAGCCGAGCCGCTTCGTGCACCGGCAGCTCTGGGTGACCGGTCTGCTCGGTCTCTTCGGCGCTCCGGAGCCCTACTTCGCCGACAGCGGCTCCGAGGTGCTCCCCGGCGCCTGACCCGTCGCGTCGCGCGCCGACCGTCGGGACCGCCCCACCGTTGCCAGCCCGGCCCCGGTACGGCACGATCGTGCCGACCGTCGACGGCGAGGGGGTCCGGCTTGCTCAGCAGCGACAGCTTCAGCTACACCGTGCAGGCCCGCTGCACCCGCGCGGAGGCTCTCGCCCTGCTCGGTGACCTGAGCCGGCAGGGCGAGCTGCATCCGCTGATCATCCGGGTCCGCGAGCTGCCGCCCCGCCCCGGCGCCCTGGCCAGCTACGCGATCACCGACCGGCTGGAACTGGGCCCGCTGCACTTCCCGGTGACCTACCAGGCGGACGTGCTGGTCGCCAACGAGGACGAGGTGGTGACGGTGGCCCGGCAGCAGCCGGCCACCACGGTGCGCAACCACACTCGGCTGCGGGACGAGCCCGACGGGGTGGTGCGCATCGACGTGGAGATCACCCTCTCCGCACCGGCCCCGCTGTTCGGGTACGCCTTCCGGCAGGCCCGGGCCGCGCACCTCGGCCTCGCCAGCCGCCTCGGCGCGACCCTGGAGGGCCGGGCCGCCTGACCCCGGCCCACCGGCCGGCCACAGATTCGGCCGCCTGACCCCGGCCCGCCGGCCGACCACACCGCCGGCCGTCGGACCCGGCCGCCGGCCGGCCACACCGTCGGGCCGCTGGCTCAGGCCCGCCGGCCGGCCGGATCCTCGACCGCCGGGCGTTGCCCGCCGGGGTGGCCCGGGCGCTGCGGCGCCGCCCGTCGGCTGGTGGCTGCGGCCGGCCGCAGCCGCCCCCAGGGCTTGTAGGTGGAGAGCACGGTGGCGACGAGGAGCAGCGTGCTGGAGACGGCCGGCGGGACGACCAGGTCCACCCGCAGCTGCGGGGACGCCGCGCCGCCGAGCGCGCCGAGGTGCCGGATCCGTGGCGTCAGCAGCAGCAGGACCAGCCCGAGCATGACCGTGGTGAGCACCAGCTTCACCAGCACCCAGCGCCAGCGCAGCAGGCCCCACGGGGTGAGCAGCGCGCTGGCCACCCCGATCAGCCAGACCGCCACGCTCAGCGGGGCGAACAGGTAGGTGACCAGCAGCCCGGCGGTCGGGTAGACCACGTCCGGGTCGGCCCCGCGCAGCCCGGCCACGCCCAGGGTGAGCAGCACCAGGTCGGTGCCGAGCCAGCCCAGCGCGGTGACCAGGTGCAGGGTGAGCAGGGCCTTGCGTCCGGTCGGGGAGAGTCGGGTCATGCCGCCGATGCTGCTCCGCCGCCGGCCCGCCGTCGTGGTCCGCCGGACGACACCCCGCGTACGTCCCGGGGCGTAGCGGGGGTCGCGCCGGGGTGGCCCGCCGGGGCGGCGGACCACCCGCGGCGGCTCAGTAGACCGACAGGTGCACGTGGTTGGTGTGGTCGCTGGACGGGTCGCCGTTGCCCCCGCTGTACGCCTTCCACCCGCTGCTGGGCAGCCAGATCTGCCGGAACCAGATCACGTAGAGCACGGCGAGCGCGTCGGCGTTGCGGATGAAGTACGCGGCCAGGTTGTTGCCGTACGTCTTGTCGCCGCCGCTGGCCACCCCGCCGAAGCCGTCCTTCTGCGCGGCGAAGTCGCAGGCCCGGCCCTTCGGGTGTTCGCCCGAGCCGCCGCTGCGGTGACAGGAGACGTAGCGGGTGAACCCGGCCGCCTTGGCCTGCTGGAGGGCGTGCAGGGTGCGCGGGGTGATGCAGCCGTCGGCCGGCGTGGGGTCGTTCACGCTGCACGACTCGGACGGCCAGGAGCCGTCGGCGTTGCGGGGCGCCGGTTTCGCGTTCGTCCGGGAGGTGCCCTGCACGCTGCCGCCGTCGGGCCGGGACGCCGACCGGTTGGCGACCTCCAGGGCGTGCTCGGCCTGCTGCTTGCGCTTGGCCATCACCGCGACCTGCTTGCGCTGCTCCTGGATCTCGGCGGCCAGTGCGGTCTGGGTGCGGGTGGCCCGGTCCCGGGCGTCGAGCAGGTCGCGCAGCGCCCGGTCCTCGTGCGCGGCGACCTGCTGGAGCGCGGCGGCCCGGTCCATGAAGCCTTCCGGGCTGCTGCTGCCGAGCAGCGCGGCCGCGGTGCCGAGCCGGCCGGTCCGGTACGCCACCCCGGCGATCTCGCCGACCTTGGCGCCCCGCACGTCCAGCTCCGCGCCGATCCCGGCGAGGTCGGCGGTGAGCTGTTTCTGCCGGCTCGTCGAGCGGTTCAGCGCGGTCCGCGCCTCCAGCCAGCCCTTGCTGGCCGCGTCGAGCTGGGCGCGCAGCGCGGGGGTGCCGCCCTCGTCGTCCCCGCCCGGGGCGGCGGCGAGCAGGCCGGTCGGGGAAGGGCCGGCGAGCCGGCCGGCGGGGGAGGTCGCCGACGCGGGGGAGGTCGGCACGGTCACGACGCCGAGGGCGAGCGTCGCGACGAGCAGGGCCGCCAACCGGGCGGCCGTCCGTCGTACAGGTGCCATGGATGGCATTCAGGTTCCTTCCGTCAACCGCCGACCGGGTTAGCTGACGGGTTCGGGACGGAAGATCCCTACCGCTGACGCGGATGCACCCCAGGTGCGTGGTTCCCCGGCTCGCCGCGTTCCGGCGATTAGGCGACGGCCACCGCGGGCGCCGGAGGGCGCCGCCCGGCGGCCGGGACCGAGCCTACCGGCGGTACCCGGTCCCGGCCCGGCAGGCGGGCCGAGCATTCAGGCACAAAACCGGCATAGATGCACAATAGCCACTCGGATTTAAGGTTGTCCTCATTACCACTCGACCGATCCGCACGCGCCCGCCGACGCTCCGGGTTCGATCTGCAACGTGGCGTGATCGATCGAGAAGTCCTCGTGCAGCGCGGTCCGGGCCGCGGCCAGCACCTCGCCCACCTCGGCGCCGGGAGTCATGGTCAGGTGCGCGGAGGCCACCTCCATCCCCGAGGTGAGCGTCCAGACGTGCAGGTCGTGCACCTCGGCCACGCCGGGCACCGCGGCCAGCCGGTCGTGCACGGCGGTCACCTGGAGGTGCTCCGGTGCGGCCTGCACCAGGATGCGCAGCGCGGCCCGTCCGAGCCGCCAGGTGCGCGGCAGGATGAACAACCCGATCGCCACGGCGACCAGCGGGTCGGCCCACCACCAGTCGGTGACCGCGATGACCAGCGCGGCGCCGATCACGCCGAGCGAGCCGAGCAGGTCGCCGAGCACCTCCAGGTAGGCCCCGCGCAGGTTGATGCTCTCCTGCGCGCCGGCGCGCAGCAGGGCGAACGCCGCGATGTTGGCCAGCAGGCCGAGCACCGCCACGGCGAGCATCGGCCCGGCCAACACCTCCGGCGGCTCGCCGAACCGGCGTACCGCCTCGACCAGCACGTAGACGGCGACCGCGCCGAGCAGCACCGCGTTGGCCAGGGCGGCCAGCACCTCCAGCCGGTAGAGCCCGAAGGTGCGCTGCGGATCGGTCCCGGCCCGGCGGGTGGCGGTGATCGCGGCCAGCGCCATCCCGATGCCGAGCACGTCGGTGAACATGTGCCCGGCGTCGGAGAGCAGGGCCAGCGAGCCGGTGCCGAAGGCGGCCACGGCCTCGACCAGCATCAGGGCGGTGAGCAGGCCGAACGCGGCCCACAGCCGGCCCCGATGGCGCTGCGCGGCGTTGGCCACCGCGCCGCTGTGGTCATGACCTGCGCCCACGCCCTTACCCTCTCGTCCCTCGGCCCGGCCGGACTCAATCTATGCTCACATCGCTATGTGTGCAAGTGAATGGCCGGGCCGGCCCCGGACGGTGGACCCGCCGACGTCAGGCGGCCGGCTCCAGCGTGGTGAGGCGCTGGGTGGCCCGGGAGAGCGCCACGTAGAGGGTCCGCACCCCCGACCCCGGATCGGCGCGGATCTCGCCCGGCGCGACCAGCACCACCCCGTCGTACTCCATGCCCTTGGCCTGGAGGCTGGTCACCACCTGCAACCGGCTGGCACCGAGCTCGTCCAGCCAGCCGGCCACCTCGTCCCGGCGCGGCACCGGCGTGATCACCCCGACCGTGCCCTCCACCTCGGCCAGCAGATCCCGCGCCGCGGCCACGGTGGCCGCCGGCAGCCCGGCCGCCGGCACCACCCGCTCGACCGGCGCCACCCCGGTGGAGCGCACCGCGCTGGGCAGGGCCAGGTCCGGGTAGAGCCGGCGGATCTCCGCCGCGGCCACCGCGAAGATCTCCGCCGAGTTCCGGTAGTTCGTGGTCAGCTCGTACCGGTACCGGCGGCGCCGGCCCAGCGCCTGGTCGCGGGCGCGGGTCAGCTCCTGCGGATCGCCGGTCCAGGCGGTCTGCGCCGGATCGCCCACCACGGTCCAGGAGGCCAGCCGGCCGCGCCGGCCGATCATCCGCCACTGCATCGGTGAGACGTCCTGCGACTCGTCGACCACCACGTGCGCGTAGTCACGGTAGTCCTCCGGGCGCTCCCGGGCGGCGGCCCGGGCCGCCCGCTGCCGGTCGGCGTGCGTGCTCAGCTCACGGACACCCCCGGCGAGCTGGAACGGGTCGCGCTGGGGCCGCCGCCGCTGCACCGGCTTGCCGAGCAACGCGTCCAACTCGTCCAGGAGCGCGACGTCGGCGATCGTCGGCCCCTCCCCGTCCAGGCTCCGGTACGCCTCGACGAGCAGCCCGATCTCCGCCCTCGACAGCACCCCGCCGGCGTACCGGCGCAGCCGCTCCGGGCGGGCCAGCCAGCCGAGCACGTGCCGGGGATGCAGCCGGGGCCACCACGCCTTGAGGAACTCCCGGAACTCCGGCCGGTCGATGATCTCGTCCTCGAACGCGGGCTGCTCCGGCAGTCGGCCGATGCGCAGCGTGCGGGCCTGCGCATAGAGGGCGGCCAGCACGGCGTCGAACCCGGCCCGGCGCACCTCGTTGCGGCGTGCCCCGCGCGGCAGCGCCCGGTCCCGGATGCCGTCCAGCTCGGCCCGCTCCAGCCGCAGCAGTTCGCCCCGGTAGAGCAGGCGCAACTCGGTGGGTGCGCCCGGCGCCGCGTCCCGCACGGCCCGCTCCAACACCCGGCGCATCCGCAGCGAGCCCTTCACCGCCGCCACCTCCGGCGGGTCGGTACGGGTCGCCGACACGCCCGGGAAGAGCGAGCCGAGCGAGTGCAGGGTGGCGGTCTCCTCGCCGAGCGAGGGCAGCACCGAGGCGATGTACTCGACGAACACGCTCGACGGGCCGACCACCAGGATGCCGCCGCCGGCGTACCGGGAGCGGTCGGAGTAGAGCAGGTACGCGGCCCGGTGCAGGGCCACCGCGGTCTTGCCGGTGCCCGGGCCGCCGGAGACGATCGTCACGCCGTTGCCGGGGGAGCGGATCGCCTCGTCCTGCTCCCGTTGGATGGTGGCCACGATGTCCCGCATGCCCCGGCCGGTGGCCCGGGACAGGGTGGCCAGCAGCGCGCCGTCGCCCACCACCGCCAGCTCCGGCGGCGCCGACTCCGGGTCCAGCAGGTCGTCCTCGATCCGGGTGACCTTCTCCGCCGACGACTGGATGGTGCGCCGGCGCACCACGCCCATCGGCTCGGCCGGGGTGGCCTGGTAGAAGGCCGCCGCCGCCGGGGCCCGCCAGTCCACCACCAGCGTCTCGGCGTTCTCGTCGCGCACCCCGAGCCGCCCCACGTGCAGCACCTGCCCGGTCCGCAGGTCCAGCCGGCCGAAGACCAGCCCCTCGTGCTCGGCGTCGAGCACGTACCGGCGCTGCGCCGCGTGGAAGACCATGGCGTCCCGCTCCACCAGGGCGCCGAAATTGCCGACCCGGGCCAGCCGGTAGCCCTCCCGCTCGGCCTCGGCGGCCGCGCGCCGCAGCTCCGCGAGCCGGGCGTACACCCGGTCGAGATGCCGCTGTTCGACGGCGATCTCCTGTTCCAGGGTGGTCTGGTCGCTCAACGCGGGGGCTCCTGATGGTCACGGGGCGGGCACGGCGGGCTGAATGAGGGTACGGGGCGGCGGTTGAGCGCCCTGCCGGGGCCATGCCGTCGCGTGGCGTTCGACCCGTGCCGGATGCCCGTTATCCAGCGGTTCCCACCTGTTCGCGAGCCCATCGACCGCCACTGCGCCGATCACCCCGACCAACGGTCGCCCCCGGTCACTGGCCCAACGCTCGCCCCCGGTCAGGCCGACGGTCGCTGCGCCGCTCAGGCGGCCAGCGGTCGCTGCGCCGGCCCGGGTGCCGCGTCCAGGACCCGGCCGAGGACGGCGGCGAGCGCGGCGTTGACCGCGTCGGGGCGCTCCATCATGAGCATGTGCCCGGCGCCCGGGCAGACGGTCAGCTCGGTGGTGGGCAGCGCCGCGGCGATCGACTCGGCGCACGGCGGCGGGGTGAGCCGGTCCCGGTCGCCGACCAGGGCGGCGGCCGGCAGCCGGCCCAGCGCGGCCAGGGTCGCCAGCCGGTGCTGGGCGCCGATCGAGGCGCGGAACCCGCCGATCGAGCGGACCGAGGCGTGTGCCACCGCCGAGGTGACCAGCCGGATGTCGGCCGGGTCGCAGCGGTCCCCGAAGAGCATCCAGCGGATGCTCGGGCGCAGCGCGCGGAGCAGGGCGCGCGGCGGACGCCAGGCGCCGCACCGGGCCAGCACCCCGGCGCCGGTGGTCTCGGCCAGCCGGATCAGCCGGGCGATGCGCGGGGAGAGCCCGTACGCGGTGTGGGTGTGCCCCTCGGCGGTGGTGGAGACGAAGACCAGCCCGGCCGTGCGGGCGGCGAAGTGCTCCGGGTGGCGGTGGGCGTACTCCATCACGGTCATCCCGCCCATCGAGTGCCCCACCAGCACGATCCGCCCGGTGGGGGCCACCTCGTCGACCAGCGCGGCCAGGTCGTCGCCGAGCTGGGCCAGCGTCGCCGTACGCAGCGCCATGCAGCTGGAGCGGCCGTGGCCCCGGGCGTCGTAGGTCACCACCCGGACCCGGCCGGCGAACCGGGCCCGCAGCTCGGCGAGCTGCCGGTGCCAGCTGCGCCCGTCCAGCGTCCAGCCGTGCAGCAGGATCGCGGTGACCTCGGCGTCGACCGGCCCGGTCGCCTCCACGTGCAGGCGTACGCCGTCGGGAAGCCGTACCTCCAGTTGCTGCCCCATCGCTGAACCTCCCCCGGGCGGCCGGTGCCCTGTGCACCGGGGTAACCCGGCGGTAACGACCGGCTACCCCCCATGACATCACGCCAACCGTGCCGTGGAGAAGATTCCCGACCCGGCCCCGTCCGGCCGGATCGGCGGCCACGCTGTAAGGCATGCCGCGCCCCACCCCGGCTGCCCGGAGCCCCCGGGCCGCCCTCGCCGAGCTGCTGGCCGGCAACCGCCGCTTCGCCAGCGGGCAGCCGGTGCACGGCCACGACGTCACCGCGGCGGCCGCGGTCGCCTCCGGTGACCAGCAGCCGTACGCCGTGGTGCTCGGCTGCATCGACTCCCGGGTGCCGCTGGAGGCGATCTTCGACCAGACCTTCGGCTCGATCTGCGTCATCCGCACCGGCGCGCACGTGCTCGACCGCGCGGTGCACGGCTCGGTGGAGTTCGCCGTCGAGCAGCTCGGGGTGACGCTGGTGATGGTGCTCGGGCACGAGCGGTGCGGTGCGGTCGGCTCGGCGGTGCGGGCGCTGCGGACCGGGCGGCGACCGGGTGGCGCGCTGGCGTACCTGGTCGACCGGATCGCCCCGGCGGTCGTCGAGGTCGGCGCCGACGGCCCGGCGGCGCAGTCGCTGGCGATCCGCCGGCACGTGCGCCGCACGGTGGCCGCCCTGCGCGCCGACCACCGGCTCGCCGGGCCGGTCGCGGCCGGCACGGTGGCCGTGGTCGGCGCCCTCTACGACCTGGCCACCGGCGAGGTCACCCCGCTGACCGAGGACGGATAGACGACGAACCGCCCGCCGGATGACCCGGCGGGCGGTTCGTGGGTGTCGCTGGGCCTCAGCCCTCGAAGACGCCGGCCTCGACGAGGCGCTTCTCGGTGGCGTCCCAACCGTGCTCCGGGTGGGCGGCCGCGAGGCTGTTGATCTCGGCGCGGACCTTGGCGGCGTGGCCGGCGGCGGCCAGCGTGCGGATCTCCTCGACGAAGGCCTCGGAGTCGGTACGCAGGTGCGCGGTCTTGCCGTTGGTCAGGTTGCGCACGTAGGCGTGCTTGCCGCCGTTGAGCGGGATCAGGTACTTGAACTCGCCCAGCACGCTGAGGGCGCCACCCTGGCCAGCCTGGCCGGCCCGGACTGACGCGCGCGCGGTCTTAGAGGTGTTGCTCGCCACGGAGGTACTCCTTGCAGACGTACGGGAGGACGGAAAACGTCCGGGGGCTGGTGCGGATGGCGCCCGGGTGAGCGTCAACCCGCGAAGATGTACGGCGGCACAGAACCGCCCAGAGAACTGTACACGACCTCGACGCCTGGCTGGTCGTCGCGCCGTCAGGGAGCACAACCAGGTCAGCCACCCGGGTATTTCCCGGCGGCGGAGGCGGCGAATTTTCCGATTCGCTGGCGCACCACCCGTCACAGCGTCATCATGAGTTACCAGAGGCCACTCGGGTGGACGAGGTCGTAGGGGAAGACGCACCTCGGCTCACCGGGAGGTCACCGTGCCAACGCGTGGCGTCGTATACGTCCACTCGACCCCGCTCGCCGTGTGCTCGCACGTCGAGTGGGCGATCGCGCGCGTCCTCGCCGCGCCGGTCAACCTGCACTGGACGGCCCAGCCGGTCGATCCGGGGGCCCGGCGTGCCGAGTGCGGGTGGACCGGCAGCCCGGGGACGGGCGCCGAGCTGGCTGCTGCCCTCCGGCAGTGGCCCATGATCCGTTTCGAGGTGACCGAGGAGCCGAGCCCGGGCGTCGACGGCGAGCGGTTCATGTACGTGCCCGGGCGGGGGCTGTTCCGGGCCACCGTCGGCGCGGCCGGCGACATCCAGCTCGGCGAGGACCGGCTGCGCGCCATCATGGCGTCCGCCCGGGCCCCCGAGGCCCTCGCGCACGCCCTGGACAAGGCGCTCGGCACCGCCTGGGACGCCGAACTGGAGCCCTACCGGTACGCCGGCGACGGCGCCCCGGTGACCCTGCTCACCCGGGTGGGCTGACGGGGGACTCAGTTCCGCCGATACCGTGGGGTGATGTCGACTTCCCCTCGACGTGCCGCCGTCGCCTGCGCCGCCCTGACCGCCGTGCTCATCACCGGGTGCGGCACCGGGCCGGACCGGCCGCGCCCGGCGCCCTCGTCGAGCCCTTCCTCGGCCGCGCCGACGCCCACCAGGGCGGATCCGGCGGCGGATCCGGCCGCCCGCGCGGCCGCCCTGGTCGGCACGCTCGCCGACGAAGACCTGGTCGGCCAGGTGCTGATGCCCTACGCCTACGGCAGCTCGGCGACCAAGGTCTCGCCCGGGTCGGCGGCCGGCAACCGGGCCCTGGCCGGCGTCGCCACCCCCGCCGAGATGGTGGCGAAATACCGCCTGGGCGGGCTGATCCTGGTCGGCTTCAGCGCCGACGACCCGACCTCCGGCAACCAGGCCACCACCAACGTGGAGAACCCGAAGCAGGTCCACGAGCTGACCACCGGGCTGCGCGCGGTCGCCGGCCGGCTGCCCGCCGGCGCGGCGCCCTTCCTGATCGGCACCGACCAGGAGTACGGGGTGGTCACCCGGATCACCGACGGGGTGACCCTGCTGCCGAGCCCGCTCGCGGCCGGCGCGGCGCGGCAACCGGCGCTGACCGAGGCCGCCTGGCGGGCGGCCGGCGCGGAACTGGCCGCCATGGGGATCAACCTGGACTTCGCCCCGGTCGCCGACGTGCTCGCCACCCGGAGCACCGTGATCGGCTCCCGCTCCTTCGGCGCCGACCCCGGCAACGCCTCCGCCCAGGTGGGTGGCGCGGTCCGCGGCCTGCAGGCGGCCGGGGTGGCGGCCAGCGTCAAGCACTTCCCCGGCCACGGGCTCACCGCCGCCGACTCGCACACCGAGCTGCCCGTCGTCGCCCAGTCCCGTGCCGTGCTGGACCGCACCGCGTTCCCGCCGTTCCGCGCCGGGATCGACGCCGGCGCCATGGCGGTGATGTCCGCCCACCTGGACGTGCGGGCGGTCGACCCGGGCACCCCCGCCACCTTCTCCCACAAGCTGCTCACCGACGTGCTCCGCGGCCAGCTCGGCTTCCAGGGCGTGATCATCACCGACGGGATGAACATGGCCCCGGCCAAGCGCTGGTCGCCGGGAGAGGCCGCGGTGCGGGCGCTGAACGCCGGCAACGACCTCATCCTGATGACCCCGAACGTGGGCCAGGCGTACGAAGGGCTGCTGGCCGCGCTGCGGGACGGGTCGCTGCCCCGGGCCCGGCTGGTCGACGCGGCCACCCGGGTGCTGACGATGAAGTTCAAGCTGGCCGACCGGCCCGCCCCCGAGCTGTCCACGCTGGGCAGCGCCGAACACCGTACGGCCGCCGCCGACCTGGCCGCCGCGGCCGTCACCCAGCTGCGCGGCCGGTGCGGCGCCGCGATCGCCGGCCCGGTCACCGTCACCTCCTCCGCCGGCCGGGACCGCGCCCGCGCCGCGCTGACCCAGGCGCTCACCGCCGCCGGGGTGCGGGTGGTGCCCTCCGGCGGGCGGGTGGTGCACCTCGTCGGGTACGGCGACAACGCCAAGGACCTGCGCGCCGGCGCGGCCGTGACGGTCGCCATGGACACCCCGTACGTGCTGGCCGGCGCGGACTCGCCGACGCTGCTGGCCACCTACTCGTCCGGCCAGGCGTCGATGACCGCGCTGGCCGCGGTGCTCGCCGGCAAGTCCCGCCCGGCCGGGCGCTCCCCGGTCGCGGTGACCGGCCTGCCGGCCACCGTCTGCGGCACCTGACCGGGGGACGGAGCCCGAGGACGGGCTGCGGCGACCGTCCTGACGGGTAGCGTCGGCCCCGTCCGCGCCGCAGCGAACCGGGGGGTCGAAGCGCCGTGACCGCAGCGCAGCCGGCACTCTCCGTGGTGGTGCCGATGTTCAACGAGGCGGCCGTCCTGCCGCTGCTGGCCCAGCGTCTGCGGGGCGTGCTCGACGGGCTCGGCGAGGCGTACGAGGTGGTGGCCGTCGACGACGGCAGCACCGACGGGACCGCCGCCGGGCTGGCCGCGCTGCGGGCCGGCTGGCCCGAGCTGCGGGTGCTGCGGCTGCGCCGCAACAGCGGCCACCAGGCCGCCCTGCACGCCGGGCTGCTCCGGGCCCGCGGCGGGTACGTGGTCAGCATCGACGCCGACCTCCAGGACCCGCCCGAGGTGATCGTCGAGATGCTCCGCCGGGCGCGCGCCGACGGCCTGGACGTGGTCTACGGCGTCCGGGCCGACCGCAGCCGGGACACCTGGTTCAAGCGGTGGACCGCGGCCGGCTACTACCGGGCCGTCCGCCGGCTGGTCGGCGAGCAGGTGCCCGCCCAAGCCGGTGACTTCCGGCTGCTCAGCTCCGCGGCCGTCGAGGCGCTGCGGGACCTGCCCGAACGCAACCCGGTGCTCCGGCTGGTGGTGCCCTGGCTGGGGTTTCCCAGCGGTGAGGTCGCGTACGAGCGGCAGGAGCGGGCCGCCGGCCGCACCAAGTATCCACTGTCCCGGATGGCCGGGCTGGCCGTGGAGAGCGTCACCAGCTTCTCGGCCGCCCCGCTGCGGGTCGCCACCTGGCTGGGGCTGCTCGGGGTCGCGGTCTGCGGGGTGCTGGTGGTGGTCGCGCTGCTGGCCTGGTCCACCGGCGCCACGGTGACCGGCTGGCCGTCGCTCTACGTGGCGGTGCTCTTCCTGGGCGCGGTGCAGCTGCTCTGCCTCGGCCTGCTCGGCGAGTACGTGGCCCGGATCTACACCGCCGTGCAGCGCCGCCCGGCGTACGCGGTGGCCAGCGACAGCGCGGTCGGCGTGCCGGCCCGCCCGGACGCCGCCGAGCTGGCCGACAGCCTCCGGTGACCGCGCTCGCCACCGGGGGTCCCGCCCCGGCCGCGGTCGCCCCGGGCCGCCGCTCCCGGCTGCGCCGGTACGCCCCGGCCGCCGCCGGTTACCTCGCCGTCGCGGCCATCCTGCTGGTCGCCGGCACCCCGGTCGGCGCGCTGGCCCGCTGGACGGCGTACGCGCTGCTGGCCGTGCTGCTGCCCGGGACGCTGGTCTTCCGGGCGCTGCGCCGCCGGGCGTACACCCTGGTCGAGGACCTGGCCCTGGGCGCGGCCGTCGGCCTGGTGCTGGAGCTGGCCGCGTGGGCCGTCTGCACCGGCCTGGGCGTGCCGGGCTGGCTGCGGCTGTGGCCGCTGGCCGTGGTGGTGCCGTTCGTGGCCGTACGCCGGCTGCGCCGGCACTGGCGGGTCCGGTACGCCACCACCGTGCCCGCCGGCTGGGCCTGGTCGCTGGCCGGGGTGATCGCCGGGTGCACCGGCTACCTGTACGGGTCGTTCCTCGCCGTGACCCCGGTGCTCCCCGCCGACGAGGGGCAGGCGCAGTACATCGACCTGGCCTTCCAGCTCTCCCTGGCCGGGGCGGCCACCCACCAGGTGCCGCCGGACGTGCCGCAGGCCGCCGGGGAGCCGCTGCACTACCACTGGTTCGGCTTCGCCCACCTGGCCGCGACCAGCCTGATCAGCGGCGTCGACCTGCCCACGGTCTTCTTCCGGCTCGGGGTGCCCGCGCTGTGCGCCCTCGCCGCCGTGCTGGTCGCCGTGGTCGGCTGGCGGATCAGTGGCCGCCCGTACGCCGGGGTGGTGGCCAGCGCGCTGATGTTCACGATCGGGGAGTTCGGCTTCGAGAACGGGTGGCGGCAGCTCTTCGGCACCCAGGCCACCTTCATCGTCTGGGGCAGCCCGTCGATGACGTACAGCTGGGTGCTGCTGGTGCCGCTGATCGCCGCGCTCGGCGAGCTGGTCGGCCAGGCCCGCGGGGTGGCCGTGCCCGCGCTCGGCCGAGGAGCGTGGGTGCTGGTGGTGCTCTTCCTGGCCGCGTCGACCGGCGCGAAGGCCAGCTCGCTGCCGGTGGTGCTGGCCGCGCTGGGGCTCACCGCGGCGGTCACCCTCGTGGTGCGCCGCCGGCTGCCCCGGGCCGTGCTGGTCGCCGCCGGGCTGGCGCTGGCCGCCCAGCTCTTCGCCACCGCCGTGCTCTTCGCCTTCACCAGCCACGGGGTGACCGTCGACCCGTTCTCCGGGCTGCGCCCGTACCTGCCGGCCGGGCGCTCGGCCGGGTTCACCGCGCTGGTCGGGGCGGGCGTGTTCCTGGCGTTCCTGCTCAGCCTCCAGCTCCGGCTGGCCGGGGTGGTGGCCCTGCTGCGGGTGCGCCGCGGCCGGCTGGCGCCGGTGCAGGTGTTCCTGCTCGGCGGCGCCCTCGCCGGGCCGGCCGGCTACCTGCTGCTCGGTCACCCGGGCAGCAGCAACCAGTACTTCACCCGTACCGGGTTCGCCTTCGGGGTGCTGCTGTCCGGCTGGGGCTGGGTCGAACTGGCCGAGCGGCGTCCCCTGTCCGCGCGCGGCCGGCGGCTGCTCGGCGCGGCCGCCGCCGGCTTCGCCGTGCTGCTCACCGCGATCCAGCTCGGCGCCGCGACCAGCACGCCCGCCACGCCCGCGTACGCCCCGGTGCTGCCGCTGCTCCGCTGGGCCGGCGTGCTGGCCCTGCTCGCGCTGGCGCTGGCCGGGTACTGGCCGGTGCTGGCGGGCCGCTGGCCGGGGCTGGCCGGCCGGGGCGGGCTGGTGCTGCTCAGCGCCGTGCTGGTGGCCGGGGCGCCGGGGCTGGTGCTGGACGCGGCGGCGGCCCGCGCCCACCCGAACGGCGGGGCGTACCCGGTGGTGCCGATGCCGGCCTCCCGGGTGGCCGCGGCGCGCTGGGTGCACGCGCACAGCGACCCGGACGACGTGCTCGCCACCAACGTGCACTGCCGGGAGGTGGTGGCCGGTTCGTGCGACGCCCGCTCGTTCTGGCTCAGCGGCTACGCCGAGCGGTCGGTGCTGGTCGAGGGGTGGGCGTTCGCCCCCCGGATGGTCGGCCGGCCCGCCGGCCCGTACGCGCCGTTCTGGGACGCCGCCCGGCTGCGCGCCAACGACGCCGCCTTCACCGCGCCCACCGCGGCCGGCCTGGCCGCCCTGCGCGACCGGTACGGGGTGCGCTGGCTGGTCGTCGACCGCCAGGTCGGCCGCGAGTCGTCGACCCTGCGCACCGTGGCCGACCTGCGCTACGACACCGCCCGGCTGGCCGTCTACCGGCTGCGCTGAGCGCTACTCCCAGTTCCGGTTGTTCTTCGCGCTCTGCTTGGCCAGTTGGTACGCCGGCAGCATGGCCTGGTGCTCCGCGTCGTCCGCGCCGCCCAGGGTGAGCAGGAATCGCCCCCAGATGGTCGACACCAGGACCGCCCGCTCGTGGGTGCCGCTCTGCGCGACGTAGGTCGCCTCGACGGCGTCGAGGGGCCCGGCCTTGGTCCGCCGGTACTGCCGGTCGGTGACCTCGCCGTACCCGTCGAGGAACTGGTCCAGGACCTCCTGCTGGTTGCCCGGCGCGTCCGCCTTCCAGACCCGAAGGAAGCCGAGGTGACCGGCGGGCTTGGCGTCGACCTCGCAGACCGGCACGGCACCGCCGATCGCGGCGTCCCGGCCGTTCTTCACCGCCTTCGCCCGCCACTTCGCCGGCACCGAGATGAGGAGTTCCATCGGGCAGGCGCTGGCCCGGTCGCCGAGCTCCAGGGCCGCCTCGGCCGGGGCGACGTCGTCGTACCAGGGCGGTCCGGCCACCACCGGCGAGGCGGTCGGGCTCGGCGCCGCCGACGCGCTCCCGGCGGCCCGTGGCTGCTCGTCGCCGCAGCCGGCGACGCCGGCCAGGGTCAGCGCGGCCAGTGCGGCCGTCGCGGTACGTCGCAGCATCCCCGTCCTCCTGCGTTCCGTGCCGTCGCGTTCGACGGCGGACCAGGGATGTTAGTAGATCTTGGTGGTTTCTGGTGTCCCGGTCAGGCCGGGCGGTGCGCGCGCAGCACCAGCGAGACACCGGGCAACGCCTTCACCGGCAGGTACCGCTCGGCGGTGATGACGGTGCGCAGCCCGAGGTTGACCACGGGACGCAGGTGCTCCAGGTCGCTACCGGTGGACCGGCGGCGCCGCCAGGCGGCCACCGGGCGGAGCAGCACGTTCCAGCTCCACAGCTCGTCGACGACCAGGCCGGCCTGCTCCATCAGGGCGCGCAACCCGGCGCGGTCGTAGCGGCGGACGTGCCCCACCGCCACGTCGTGGGCGGACCAGAGCCGCAGGTCGGCCGGCACCGCGATCAGCGCGGTGCCGCCCGGACGCAGGACGCGACGGATCTCGGCGGCGGCGAGGTGGTCCTCGTCGAGGTGTTCCAGGATGTCGAAGGCGACCACCAGGCCGAGGCCGGCCGAGCGGAGCGGCAACTGCCGGGCGTCGGCCCGGATCACGTGCAGGCCACGGTCCCGGGCCAGCCCGGCGCCCTCGGCGCTGTACTCCAGCGCGACCGGCCGCCAGCCGTGGGCCCGCAGCACGCGGGTGTTGCCGCCGCCGGCCGCGCCGACGTCCAGCGCCCGCTCCGGGCGTACCCCGGTCGCCGCCAGCCGGCGCAGCGCCCCGGCCAGCAGGGCCCGCCGCTCCCGGTACCACCAGTGGGTGTCCTCGAGCGCGGCGAGCTTGTGGATCTCGGTGGCTTCCACCCAGTGCTCCTCGGTCCGGACAGATCCACCCTAAGGGACGGATCGGGACCGGTCCGGGCAGCGCGAAAATCCGGTGCGCGGCGCGGCGGACGCTGGCAGGGTGGGCGCCCATGGGACAGCAGGCGCAGGGCTTCGACTACGTCGAACGGGCCGACGGGACCGTGGTGATCACCCACCGCGGCCGGACGGCGGCCACCCTGCGCGGCGGTCGGGCCGCGGAGTTCCTCGCCGAGGTCGGCCAGGACCCACAGCTGGCGATGGCGCGCTGGACCGGCAACTACCGGCGCGGCAACGAGCGCACCGCGCGCCAGCACCCCCGCAACCGGAGCTGACCGGGACCCTGCTCCGGCCGGGGACGCGAACAGGGTCCGTGCCCGGGACGGGCGCGGACCCTGTTGGCAGGACCGCTGGTCACCCGGCGGCCGGCCCGGCGCTCAGCCGCGGGTGAAGACGAGGGCCACGTTGTGCCCACCGAAGCCGAACGCGTTGTTCAGCGCCGCGGGGATCTCCAGGTGGCGCGCCTTGTGGGCGGCCACCTCGAGGGTGAGCCCCTCGTCCGGGTCGTCCAGGTTGATCGTCGGCGGGATGGCCCCGTCGCGGATGGCCAGGATGGTGGCGATCGACTCCAGCGCACCGGCCGCGCCGAGCAGGTGCCCGGTCATCGACTTGGTGGCGGTCAGCACCGGGTGGTCGCCCACCGCCTTGCGCAGCGCGCCGATCTCCAGCATGTCGCCCACCGGGGTCGACGTGGCGTGCGCGTTGACGTGCACGATGTCGGTCCGGGCGACGTCCGCGTCGGCGACCGCCCGGGCGATGGCGCGGATCGCGCCCTCGCCCTCGGCGTGCGGCTGCACGATGTCGTACGCGTCCGAGGTGATGCCGGCACCGGCCAGGCGGGCGTACACCCGTGCGCCGCGGGCGGCGGCGTGGTCGGCGCGCTCCAGGACGACGATGCCCGCGCCCTCGCCGAGGACGAAGCCGTCGCGGCCCTTGTCCCACGGGCGGGAGGCCTTCTCCGGCTCGTCGTTGCGGGTCGACATGGCCCGCATCGAGGCGAAACCGGCGATCGGCAGCGGGTGGATGACCGCCTCGGTGCCGCCGGCCACCACCACGTCGGCCCGGCCGGCGCGGATGATGTCCAGCCCGAGCGCGATCGCCTCCGCGCCGGTCGCGCAGGCGCTGGCCACCGAGTGCACCCCGGCCTTGGCACCGAGTTCCAGCCCGACCCAGGCGGCCGGGCCGTTCGGCATCAGCATCGGCACGGTGTGCGGGGAGACCCGCCGCGGGCCGGACGCCTCCAGGATGTCGTCCTGGGCGAGCAGGGTGGTGGCGCCGCCGATACCGGAGCCGACGCTGACCGCGAACCGCTCCGGGTCCAGCCCGGAGTCGGCCAGCCCGGCGTCGGCCCAGGCCTGCTGGGCCGCGATGAGGGCGATCGCCTCGGAACGGTCCAGCCGCCGCAGCTTGACCCGGTCGAGCACCGTCGACGGGTCGACGGCGAGTTGCGCGGCGATCCGAACCGGCAGTTGCTCGGCCCACTCCTGGGTGAGCGCACTCACCCCGGAGCGGCCGGCGAGCATGGCGTCCCAGGTCGACGCGACGTCCCCGCCGAGCGGGGTCGTCGCGCCGAGCCCGGTGACGACGACGTCGGGACGACTCATGATCAGGACTGCGCCTCGATGTAGCTGACGGCGTCCCCGACCGTCTTGAGGTTCTGCACCTCGTTGTCCGGGATCTTGACGCCGAACTTCTCCTCGGCCGCCACCACGACCTCCACCATGGAGAGCGAGTCGACATCGAGGTCGTCGGTGAAGGACTTCCCCTCGGCCACGTCGTCCGGGTTCACCCCGGCAACCTCTTCGAGGATCTCGGCGAGGCCGGCGGTGATCTCGTCACGGGTCATTGCGGTTGGTTCCTCTCATCGGGGGTTCACTCGACGGCCGGCGACGCCGGTCGTCACTCCTCGGCGCGCTCGCGCCCGAGGGGGTCTTCACGGGCAGCGGACGACCTGGCCGGCGTAGGTCAGGCCGCCGCCGAAGCCGAACAGCAGCACCGGCGCGCCGGTCGGCACCTCGCGCCGCTCGATCAGCTTGGACAGGGCCAGGGGGACGCTCGCCGCCGAGGTGTTGCCGGACTCGACGATGTCCTTCGCGATGATTGCATCGGGGATGTTGAGCCGCTTGACGATGCCGTCGATGATCCGGGCGTTGGCCTGGTGCGGCACGAACGCGGCCAGCTCCGACGGCGCCACCCCGGCCCGCTCGCAGGCCTGCAGCGCCAGCGGCGCCAGCGCCGTGGTGGCCCAGCGGAACACCGCCTGCCCCTCCTGCGCGATGTACGGCCGCCAGCCCTCGATGCGGACCGCGTCGCTCTTCTCCGGCACCGAGCCCCAGACCACCGGACCGACCCCGGCCGGCTCGTCGTCGCCGGTGGCGGTGACCACCGCGGCGCCGGCGCCGTCGCCGAAGATGATGCAGGTCGAGCGGTCGGTCCAGTCGGTGAAGTCGGAGAGCTTCTCCGCGCCGATGACGATCGCGTTGCGCGCCGCACCGGCCCGGATGGCGTGGTCGACCGTGCCCAGCGCGTACGCGAAGCCCGAGCAGGCGGTGTTGATGTCGTACGCGCCGGGTGCGGCGATGCCCAGCTTGGCGGCGACCCGGCAGGCCACGTTCGGGCTGCGGTCGACCGAGGTGCAGGTGGCCACCACGACGAGGTCGATGTCGGCGGCGGTCAGGCCCGAGTTGGCCAGCGCCTTGCCGGCCGCCGCGGTGGCCATGTCGGCCACCGTCTCGTCCCCGGCGATCCGCCGGGTGACGATGCCGACCCGGTCCCGGATCCACTCGTCGTTGGTGTCGACCATCTGGGCCAGCTCGTCGTTGGTCACTACCCGCGAGGGCTGGTAGTGCCCCATCGCGACGATCCTGCTGCCGGTCATCAGTGGTTGCCTTCCGTTCGCGCCTGCCGGGCGATCAGGTCCCGCGCGGCGGGCAGGTCGTCCGGGGTGTTGAGAGTGACGATCTCCGGCGCGCCCTCGCCCTTGAGTTCACGCTTGACCAGGCCGGCCAGGGTGCCGGCCGGCGGCAGCTCGATGACGCCGGTGACGCCGAGGTCGGCCAGCGTACGCATGCAGAGGTCCCAGCGGACCGGGGCGGTGACCTGGCGGACCAGCCGCTGGACCAGCTCCCGCCCGTCGCCGACGGCGGTGCCGTCCAGGTTGGACAGGAGAGTCCGGGCCGGATCGGCCGGGGTGATGCCGGCCGCGACCTCGGCCAGCGCGGCCTCGGCCGGGGCCATGTACGGGGTGTGGAACGCCCCGGCCACCTTCAGCCGGGTGATCCGGGCCCGGGTCGGCGGCTCGGCGGCGAGCTTGTCCAGCCCGTCGAGGGAGCCGGCGGCGACGATCTGGCCGGCGCCGTTGCGGTTCGCCGGGTGCAGCCCGTTGGCCTCGATCGCGGCGAGCACCTCGTCCGGGTCGCCGCCGAGCACGGCGGCCATCCCGGTCGGTTCGAGGGCGCAGGCGGCGGCCATCTCCCGGCCGCGGACCCCGGCGAGCGTCACGGCCGCCTCGGCGGTGAGCACCCCGGCGAGGGCGGCGGCGCCCAGCTCACCGACGCTGTGCCCGGCGACCAGCGCGCCGTCCGGCAGCGGCAGGTGCTCGGCCGCGAGCAGCGCGGCCGCGACCAGCAGCGGCTGCGTGCGCGCGGTGTCCCTGATCTCGTCCGCGTCCGCCTCGGTGCCGAGGTGGACCAGGTCGACGCCGGCCAGCGCGGACCACGAGCGCAGCCGTGCCTCGGCGTCGGGCAGGTCGAGCCAGGGGATCAGGAAGCCGGGTTTCTGGGAACCCTGGCCGGGCGAGAGTACGGCGAGCACGCTTACGACTCTGACGGATACTCGCGGGTCACGCTGTAACGCACGGCACCAAACCGTACTAGAAGCTTTGGATGTTTCCTACAAAGATCGGCGGTGATCGTCACCTGTCTGTGGCGATTTCCGGCCGGTCGGGCCCAATGTCTGGCTCGGTACCGGTGTGACCCCCGGGACCACCGGGTCCAGCCGACCCACCGTCAGCGCCACCTGCAGGGCGAACGCGTCCCGTGGGGCGAGCGGCGAGAAGCCGGTCACCTCGGCGACCCGCTTGAGCCGGTAGCGCACCGTGTTCGGGTGCACGAAGAGGGCACGCGCCGCGCTCTCCAGCGTGCCGCCGGCGGCGAAGAAGGCGTCCAGCGTCTCCAGCAGCTCACCGCCGGCGCGCACCAGCGCCGCGTACACGTCGTGCCGCAGCCGGCGCCGGGCCTCGGCGTCACCGGCCAGCGCCCGCTCGGGCAGCAGCTCCGCGGCGGGCACCGGGCACGGCGCGGTCGGCCAGGCCGGCGCCGCGCGGAACCCGGCCAGCGCCGCCCGCGCCGAGTCCGTCGCCTCGTCCAGGCTGGGCACGGCCGGGCCGACCACCACCGGGCCCTCGCCGAACGCGGACCGCAGCTTCTCCGTGGCGGCCAGCGGGTCGGCCGCCCCGCCCAGCACGATCACCAGCCGGTCGCCGTGCACGCCGCCGATCACCTCGACGCCGATCCGGCGGGCCTGCCGGTAGACGGTGTGCAGCACGGCGGCCACCTCACCGCCCGGCGAGCGGCCCACCGCCACCGCGACCGGGGGCGCGTCCGACCAGCCCAGCGCCGCCGCGCGGCTGGCCAGCACGTCCGGCGAGTCGCCGCGCAGCAGCGCGTCCACCAGCAGCGCCTGCAACCGGGCGTCCCAGGAGCCGCGGGACTCGGCGGCGCGGGCGTACACCCGGGCGGCGGCGAACGCGATCTCCCGGGAGAAGCGCAGCACCGCCTCGCGCAGCGACTGCTCCTCACCCTCCACCGCCAGGTGCGCCACCTGCTCCTCGACCACCTCGATGGTCACCTTGATCAGCGCGACGGTCTGCTGGAGGCTGATCGAGCGGGCCAGGGCCTGCGGCGCGGTGGCGAAGACCTCGTCGGAGACCTCCTGGGTGCTGTCGGTGGCGCCGCCGCCCTGCCGCAGCCACTGCACCAGGGACCGGACGCCGGCCTGGGCGACCAGCATCACCCAGGACCGCTGGTCCGCCGGCAGCTCCCGGAACCAGGGCAGGGTCTCGTCCATCCGGGACACGCTGGCGGTGGCCAGCGCGCCCGCCGCCCGTTCGATCCGGCGCAGCGTCGCCGACAGTTCGGTCCCGCCCGGCTCGCTCACCGCCCCAGCCTGACACGCCCTGACCAGCAACGGCACCTCGAGGTCGGTCCGGCGGGGGGCCGGCCGGGCGGGCTGGGGCAGAATGTCCGCCGGTGACCGGCCCGACCGCGGCCCGCCCCGCGCCGGCGCCGGTCGCGGACGATCTCCACGGGTACGCGCCGTCCGCGCCGTCGGCCCCGGCCAGTACGGTGTCAGGGCACGTCGGGGCGACCGCCCGGCGGGCGATGGCGAAGGTGAGGAGACCGGGATGGCGCACGGGGAGGCCGAGCACGGCTGCGCCCAGGGCGAGCCCTGCCGGCCGGGCCACCACGAGCAGCCGGCGCCCGCCAAGCAGCCCCGTTGGACGGGGCTGACCCACTCGGCCGAGCCGGCCGCCGGCCGCGGCCCGGACCGCGACGACGCCGCGCCGCTGCCCCGGCCCCGGCCCGCCGAGCCGGTGCCGCCGGCCGGGCCCGAGCCGGCGGACGAGGGCTGCCGCAGCGACCTGCCCGGCTGGGCGGGCGGGCACCGGCACGGCCCGGTCCGGCCGCGCAACCGCGGGGTCCGCCGGGAGCGGCCGCCGCGGCGCTGGTGCTGACCCCGCGGCGGCCCGCCGGCGGCTAGCCTGAGCAGGGTGAAGGCGATCGCGATCGACGCGTACGGCTCGGCCGACCGGCTCACCCTGCGGGAGTTGCCCACCCCGCCGGTCGGACCGGACACGGTCCTGGTGCGGGTGCGGGCCGCCGGGGTGAACCCGGTCGACGGCAAGGTCCGCGACGGCCAGTTGGCCGGCGCCATCCCGACCCATTTCCCGCTGGTCCCCGGGTGGGACGCGGCGGGGGTGGTCGAGGCGGTCGGCCCGGCGGTGGCCGGCTTCGCGGTGGGCGACGAGGTGATCGGGTACGTCCGCCGCGACGACCTGCAGCACGGCACGTACGCGGAGCTGGTGCCGGCCCCCGAACGCTGCCTGGCCGACAAGCCGGTGCAGGCGTCCTGGGCCGAGGCGGGTGGGCTGCCGCTGAGCGGGCTGACCGCGTACCAGGCACTGCAACTGGCCCGCACCGGCGCGGGCGACACGGTGCTGGTGCACGGGGCCGCCGGCGGGGTGGGCCACCTCGCGGTGCAGCTGGCCCGGGCTCTCGGCGCGGGTCGGGTGATCGGCACCGCGAGCGAGGCCAATCACGACTTCGTCCGGTCCCTGGGCGCCGAGCCGGTCAGCTACGGCCCCGGCCTGCTGGACCGGCTCCGCACGCTCGCGCCCGACGGGGTGGACGTGGCGCTGGACCTGTTCGGCGGCGACGCCCTGGACGTCTCCGCCGAGCTGCTGGCCCGGCCGGCCCGGCTGGTCTCCACGGCCGACCCGGAGCACGTCACCCAACTCGGCGGCAGCTACCTGTTCGTGAAGCCGTCCACGGCCGACCTGGCGGTGCTGGCCGGGCTCGTGGACGCCGGCCGGCTGACCGTGCACGTGGCCCGGACGTTCCCGCTGGCGGAGGCCGCCGAGGCGCAGCGCCTGGTGGCGGCGGGGCACGTCCGGGGCAAGGTGGTGCTGGAGGTCTGACCGGGGTGGCGCCCGGTCAGCGGGTGCGGCGGCGGACCAGCAGCGCGATGCCGGCGAGGCCGGCGGTGATGATCACGACCACCCCGACGTTGAGCAGCAGCAGCCGCTGCAACTCGCCCATCGCGGCGTCGATGTCCTGCACCGGGTCCAGCGCCTCCTCGGGGATGACCCGTTCGCCACCGCCGATGCCGCCGCTGAGCGTGTCGAACTGCTTCTCCAGCGGCACCCCGACGCCGCGCAGCGTCTCGGACATGTTGAGCCGGCCGAAGAACCAGCCGGCCCGGGGCTTGCTCAGGTCGGGCTGCTTGGCCGGCCGGTAGACCCGGGGCCCGCCCTTGGCGAGCGGGTAGAGGTCGTACGTCTTCGCCGGGTTGCCCCCGGTGAGCACCACCACCGTGTACTTCGGACCGAGGTCCTTGGCGCCCGGGCCGCGCTGCTGGCCGGTCTGCCCGAGCCACTTCACCTGGTCGATGACGGCGTTGACCTCGGCGGGGCGGCTGTCGGCGCGCAGTTGCAGCGGCTGGTCGAGGCGGTCGCCGGTGATGTCCACTCCGGCCGGTGGCAGTTTCGGCTTGGGGGCCGCCTGGGCGGCCGGGGCACCGGCCAGGGTCAACGTGCACAGGGCGGCGAGCGCACCGGCCGTCACGGCTGCCAGCAGCCGCCTCACCTTACGGACCATCGCCGCCTCCTCGCCCCGTTCGATGGGTGGCATCCGCTGCAGGTCACGCTTGATCGGCCGACGGCGGTGGCCCGGCCCGAACTTCGGGTGCCCACCTTCAAAGACTCCGCAGAACGTCGCTCGGTTGCAGCTAGTGGAACAGTATTTGGAACTATCTGCGATCTACGACCGACCAATGAGCGGTCGTTGATCAGCGGCCGGATCGTACCCGGATGGAGGGGCTCATGGGGGGCAGGGTCGCCCGCGTGGCGTGTGGCGGGCTGATGGTGCTCTGCCTGGCGGTCGGGGTGCCGGTGCTGCTGCCGGCCGCGCCGGCCGCCGCGCACAACTCGCTGGCCGGCAGTGACCCGGCGAACGGCGCCCGGCTGGCGACCGCGCCGGAGCGGATCGAGCTGCGCTTCCTGGCCACCCCGTCGCCGGCCACCACGAAGGTCACCGTCACCGGCCCGGGCGACGTGCCCGCCGCGACCGGCGCGGCCACCTTCGCCGGCAAGCGGGTCAGCGTGCCCTTCACGCCGGGCCGGGCCGGCGAGTACCTGGTCGCCTACCAGGTCGGCTCGGCCGACGGTCATCCGGTGCGCGGGCAGATCCGCTTCACCCTGACCACCGGCGTGCCGGCCGGGACGCCGTCGACCGTCCCGGCGTCGACCAGCGCGGCGCCGAGCACCCCGCCGGCCCGGTCCGGCAGCGCGCCGGCTCCGGGGCCCGCCGCGTCCCGCGCCGAGGAGGGCGGCGGGACCGGCTGGTTCTGGGCGCTCGGCGTCGCGGCGCTGCTCGTCGTGCTGGGCGGCGGGCTGCTGCTGCGCCGCCGCGCCGCCCGCCGCTGAGCCCCGCACCGGCGGTCAGACCAGGCGCACCCGGGCGGCGCGCAGCCGGGTCAGGGTGCGGTCCCGGCCGAGCACCTCGAGCGACTCGAAGAGCGGCAGGCCGACCGTACGACCGGTGACGGCGACCCGGACCGGCGCCTGCGCCTTGCCGAGCTTCAGCCCGCGCTCCGCGCCGACCGCCTCCAGCGTGGACTTCAGCGACTCGGCGTCCCAGGACGCCAGCGCGTCGAAGGCGGCGATCGCGGCGTCCAGCAGGTCCGCCGCGCCCTCCTTCATCGCCTTGGCCCAGGCCGCCTCGTCGATCAGCGGGTCGGCCAGGAAGAGGAAGTCGACGTTCGGCACGATCTCGCTGAGCACCGCGATCCGGGTCTGCGCCAGCGGGGCGACCGCGGCGAAGGCGTCGGCGTCGAACTCGGCCGGCTGCCACGGCGGCGGGGCGATGGTCTCCGTGCCGGTCAGCCACGGCTGGCACTCCGTGACGAAGTCCTCGATCGGCAGCGCCCGGATGTACTCGCCGTTGAACGCGCGCAGCTTCTTCTCGTCGAAGAACGCCGGGGAGGGGTTCACCTCCTCCAGCCGGAACTCGTCCTCGATGACCGACCAGGGCACGATCTCGCGGTCGCCGGAGGGGGCCCAGCCGAGCAGCATCAGGTAGTTGCGCATCGCGGCGGCGAGGTAGCCCTCGTCCCGGTACGCCTCCAGGGCGACCTTGTCCCGCCGCTTGGACAGCTTCTGCCGCTTCTCGTTGACCACCACGGGCACGTGCGCCCAGATCGGCGGCTTGACCCCGAGCGCGTCCCAGAGCAGCTGCTGCTTCGGGGTGTTGGGCAGGTGCTCCTCGGCCCGGATGACGTGGGTGATCCCCATGGTCATGTCGTCGACCACGTTGGCGAGCAGGAAGACCGGGGAGCCGTCGCCGCGGGCGATGACGAAGTCCTCGATCAGCCTGTTCTCGAAGGTCGGCTCGCCCCGGATCAGGTCGACCACCACGGTCTCGCCCTCGTCCGGGGTGCGGAAGCGCAGCGCCCGGCCCTCGCCGGGGGTCAGGCCCCGGTCCCGGCAGAAGCCGTCGTAGCCCTGGTACTGCGAGCCGGTCCGCGCCTGCACGTCCTCCCGGGTGCAGTCGCAGTAGTACGCCCGGCCGCCCTCGTAGAGCCGCTGCGCGGCGGCCCGGTGCTCACCGGCGTACGAGGACTGGAAGTGGGGGCCCTCGTAGCTGCCCCGGGCGATGCCGATCCAGTCGAGCGCGGAGAGGATGCCCTCGGTCCATTCGGGCTTGTTGCGCGCGGCGTCGGTGTCCTCGATGCGGAGCACGAACACCCCGCCCTGCTGCTTGGCGTAGATCCAGTTCTGCAGCGCGGAGCGCGCGCCGCCGACGTGGAACATACCGGTCGGGGAGGGGGCGAAGCGTACACGTACCGTCACGTGCTCCAGCCTACGGCGGCACGCGAGCGGATAAGGAGGGGCCCCTTCTTAACGCATTCGGAGGTGGCGGTCCCCGGCCAACAGCCGGGGCGGGCGGTGGGCGGTCACGGCACCGAGCGGATCTTGAGGACCAGGGCGCTGCCGAGCAGGGTGATCACCGCGGTGGCCGCGTACAGGGTGGGGTAGCCGCCCAGGTGGACCACGATCGGGGCGGAGAGCGCCGGGCCGAGCACCTGCGGGGCGGAGTTCGCGATGTTGATCACCCCGAGGTCCTTGGCCCGGTCGGTGGCGGCCGGCAGCACCTGGGTGATCAGCGCCGCGTCCACCGCCAGGTAGACGCCGTAGCCGGCGCCGAGCAGCAGCGCCGCGACGATCGCCATCGGCCAGGTCGGGGCGGCCGCGAGCAGCGTCGCGGCCACCGCCATGACCAGCCCGGAGACGATCACGAACACCTTGCGCCGGCCGGACCGGTCGGAGATCCGCCCGGACACCACGGCGGTGAGCATCATGCCGAGCGTGTAGAGCAGGATCAGCACCAGCAGGGCGCCCTCGGGGTCGGCCATCCGCACCCCGTCGGTGAGGAAGTAGAGCAGGTAGAGCGTGCCGAGCGCGTTCCCGAGCTGCACCAGGAACCGGGTGAACCAGGCCCAGGCGAAGTCGGGGTGCCGGCGCGGGCTGATCCACATGGAGGCGAGCAGCGCGCGCAGCCGGAGCACCGGCCGGTGCTCGCGGGGCAGCGGGTCGTCCTCGGTGAGCAGCGCGAACGGCAGGGACAGCAGCAGCACCGCGAGCGCGACGACCGCGTAGCCGGCGGCGTTGCCGGTGACCACGGCGGTGACCAGGACCGCGCCGAGCACCAGGCCGAGCGCCTGCGGGATGCCCACCCAGCCGGAGACCCCGCCGCGCTGGGCCACCGGCACCCGGTCCGGGATGGCGGCGGTGAGGCTGGCCAGCATGGCGTTGAAGCAGACCTGCGCGGCGACCCAGCCGACCGCCACGCCGGCGATGGTGTTCTGCCGGGCCAGCAGCACCAGCGCCAGCGCGCCGAGCACCGCGCCGGCGGCGGTCCAGACGTGCCGCCGGCCGAAGTGCCGGTTGGCCAGGCGCAGCACGGTGCGGTCGGAGAGCGCCCCGGCGAGCGGGTTCGCCAGCACCGCGGCGAGCGCACCGAGGCCGGTGACGACCGCGAACATCGCCTCCTTGTCGCCGGGCGCGATCCGTTCGATCTGCTGGGGGAGCAGCACCTGGATGGGGGTGAAGAAGGCCATCCAGACGCCCAGGTTGGCCGCGAAGATCAGCGCGATCCAGCTCCGCCGCACCGGCACGGTGGGTTCGGCCAGCGCCGCCGGCAGCGAGGCCGGCGTCGGGTTCACGGTGGTCACCGCGCCGGCCCCGGATCGGCACCGGCCCGGATCACCGCGTCCCGGAACCAGGCGTACGACGCCTTGGGGGTGCGCCGTTGGGTGGCGTAGTCGACGTGCACCAGGCCGAACCGCTTGGTGAAGCCCTCGGCCCACTCCCAGTTGTCCAGCAGCGACCAGACGAAGTACCCGGTCACCTCGACCCCGGCGGCGATCGCCGCGTGGACCGCCCGGACGTGCCCGTCCAGGTACGCGATCCGCTCCGGGTCGGGCACCCGGCCGTCGGTGCCCGGCACGTCGTCGTACGCGCAGCCGCTCTCGGTGACCTGGATCGGCGGCAGCGCGTCGCCGTACCGCTGCTTGAGGTCGACGAGCAGCTCGCGCAGCCCGTCGGGCACCACCGGCCAGTCGAAGGCGGTACGCGGGTAGCCGTCCAGCGGCACCAGCTCGAACGGCAGCGGCGAGTCCGGCTCGGCGGCCCGGACGGCGGTCGGGTTGTAGTAGTTCACCCCGAGCACGTCGATCGGGGCGGCGATCACGTCGAGGTCGCCGGGGCGGACCACGGACAGGTCGAAGCCGTCCGGGTAGCCGCGCCCGAGCAGCGGGTCGGTGAAGAGCCGGTTGTGCAGCGCGTCGTACGCCGCCGCGGCCGCCCGGTCGGCGTCGGTGTCGCCGGCCAGCCGCACCGGCGAGTAGTTGTTCGCGATGGCGACCGGGCTGGTGCTGCGGGCGCGCAGCGCGGCGACCGCGAGGCCGTGCCCGAGGAGCTGGTGGTGGGCCACCGGGAAGGCGTCGAAGAGCAGCGCCCGGCCGGGGGCGTGCACGCCCATGCCGTGCCCGAGGCTCATGTGGATGAACGGCTCGTTGAGGGTGATCCAGAGCCGTACCCGGTCGCCGAGGCGGGCGGCGACCAGGTCGGCGTACTCGGCGAAGCGGCCGGCGGTGTCCCGGTTGAGCCAGCCGCCGGCGTCCTCGAGGGCCTGCGGCAGGTCCCAGTGGAAGAGCGTGGCGACCGGGTCGACGCCGTGCGCCAGCAGGGTGTCCACCAGCCGGTCGTAGAAGTCCAGCCCGGCGGGGTTGGCGGGCCCGACGCCGGTGGGCTGGACCCGGGGCCAGGCGATGGAGAACCGGTAGCCGGAGACGCCCAGCCCGGCCAGCAGCGCGACGTCCTCGGCGTACCGGTGGTAGTGGTCGCAGGCCTCGTCGCCGGTGCTGCCGTCGGCGATCCGGCCGGGGGAGTGGGCGAAGGTGTCCCAGATGGACGGACCCCGGCCGTCGGCGGTGGCCGCCCCCTCGATCTGGTAGGCGGACGTGGACACCCCCCACCGGAAGCCGGCGGGGAAGTCGGGCATCGGCGCGCTCGTCATTCGCCCTCCAGAAATGCGAAGCGTGTTCGCGACTCTAGGGCGCGGAGCGCCGCCGGTCCATAGGCCCGAAAGCCAGGCAGGGCAAGGGCTTTCGGCGTGTCTTTTTCCGAACCCGTCCGGGTAAGTCCGATTTACACATAGAGTGCCGAATATCGCGGATGTGGTTTAAGTGGGGGAAAGACAAGATGATCCTCGTGGAACGCAGTGCGCACGTGATGGCGCCGGTGGAAGCGGTCTGGGACGTCGTGCAGCGGGCCGAGCAGTTGCCGGCCTGGCTGGCGGGGGTCCGCGCGGCCGAGGTCCTCTCTGGAGAGGGCTTCGGGCGGCGACAACTGGTCCAGGCCGGGCGCGGCGCGGCGCACGAGGCCGAGGTGATCGCCTACCAGGAGCCGACCCTGATCGGGTGGCGCGAGCGGGCCAAGGGCGCCGGCGCCCGGGCCGAGGCGCGCACCGAGATCTACGTGCAGCTGACCCCGGACGAGGAGGAGGGCGGGACCGTCGTGCGGCTCATCGTCGTGCGGTGGCCCGCCGGGCCGGTCAAGGCCGCCCTGCTCCGGCTCGGCCTGCGCCGGGTCGGCGCCGACCTGGAGGACTCGCTGGCCCGGCTGACCGACCTGGCCGCCGTCGGCTGACCGGAGCCGGTCCCGGCGTCGCCCGCGATGGAGATGGTCCGGCGTTCCCGCCAGGAACGCCGGACCATCGTCACCTGATCCCGGCGACGCGACCGCGCCGCGCGGCCGGTCAGTCGAGGCAGAACTCGTTGCCCTCCGGGTCGGTCAGCACGAGGTGCCCGGCGCCGAGCGGCGGCGCCGGCTCGTGCCGGCTCAGCCGGGTGGCGCCGAGGGCGACCAGCCGCGCCGCCTCCGCCTCCAGGGCCGCCATCCGCGCGTCACCCGCCAGGCCGGGCGCGGCCCGCACATCCAGGTGTACGCGGTTCTTGGCCTGCTTGCCCTCCGGCACCCGCTGGAAGAACAGCCGTGGCCCGGCGCCCTCCGGGTCGACCACCGCGGAGGCGTCGTTGCGCCGCTCGGGCGGCACGCCCAGCGCGTCCAGCGCCTGCTCCCAGGTCGCGAAGTCGCCCGGCGGATCCTGCAACCGGTAGCCGAGCGCGTCGGCCCAGAAGGCCGCCAGCGCGGCCGGGTCGGCACAGTCGAAGGTGATCTGCACGTCGCGGGCCATCTCAGCTCGCCTCCCGTCCGGTCTGCTGGTGGGTGTGCAGGTGGAGGTCGCGGAGCAGGCACACCTCGGCCAGATGGTGGATCAGCTCCCGGTTGATGTGCAAGGCCAGCGCCGCCATGGGGAACTCCGCGTACGGCCCCTCCGCCTCCCCGCACGGCCGGGCGAGGCCGGCCTCGCCGAGCGACGCCACGCCGGACTGCCAGGTGGCGTACTCGGCGTCGAGCTGGGCCAGGGCCGCCGCCGCGGTCGGGGCGTACTCGAACGACTGGTAGTCGGTCGGCGCGCGGCCGAAGTGCGCGGCGTTGCGGACCGCGAGCACGCCGACGATCACGTGCCCGAGCCGCCACGCGATCGTCGTGAACGGTGGCGGCTCGGGCTGCGGCATCGCGAAGTCGATCGTCATGGCGCCCTGCCCGCCCTGCACCGGCGCGGTGCCGGTGCCCCGCGGCCGCACGTTCCAGCAGTCGGGGGCTGGTTCCCAGAAGTATTCGTCGTCCGTGAGCCCGTCCAGGCGGTCGCGGAGTTGCCGGGTCCAGTGCCCGGCGAGCTGGTCCCGCAGCAGAAAGTTCCAGTTCTGGTCGGTCATGCCCCCACCCTGCCGGCAATAGCGGACAGGAACGTTCCGCGATTCGTGCGACCATGACCGGGTGACCGTCGAGGGGACAACCGAGCGGGTGCTGCGGCTGCTGGCGCTGCTGCAACGGCGGCCGTCCTGGACCGCCGCCGCGCTCGCCGCCGAGCTGCGGGTCACCGACCGCTCGGTACGCCGGGACGTGGAGCGGCTGCGGGCGCTCGGCTATCCGGTGCACGCGGTGCCGGGCGTCGGCGGCGGCTACCAGCTGGGCGCCGGCACCCGGCTGCCACCGCTGCTCCTCGACGACGAGGAGGCGATCGCCACGGCCGTCTCGCTGCGGCTTGCCTCGGGCGGCACGGTCGCCGGAGCGGGCGAGGCGGCGCTGCGGGCGCTCGCCAAGCTCGACCAGGTGATGCCCGCCCGGCTGCGCGCCGAGGTGCGGGCGGTGCACGACGCCACCGAGACCCTGGTCGGCCCCGGGGTCGAGATCGACGGCGAACTGCTGGTGACGCTCGCCCGGGCCTGCCGCGACGCGGTACGCGTACGGTTCCGCTACGCCGACCGCGACGGCGCCGAGCGGGAGCGCTCCGTCGAGCCGGTGCGGATGGTCACCACCGGCCGCCGCTGGTACCTGATGGCCTGGGACGTCGACCGCGACGACTGGCGCACCTTCCGGCTGGACCGGATGCGCGAGGTGGTGGCGACGACCTGGCGCTTCCGGGCGCGCGAGCACCCGGACCCGGTCGCCTACGTGCAGCGGTCGGTGACCGAGGCGCCGTACCGGTGTCTCGCCCGGGTGCGGGTGCACACCGAGCCCGACCGGCTGCGGCAACTGGTGCCGCCGCAGGTGGGGCGCGTCGAGGACGATCGCGACGGGTGGTGCGTGCTCGTCGTCGGCGGGGACGACTGGGAGTGGCTCGCCGCGCAGGTCGCCCGGCTCGACGTCGAGGCGCGGGTGCTGGAGCCGCCGGAGCTGCGAGAGGCCGTCGCCCGGCTCGCCCACCGCCTCACGGCGATGGCCGGCAACGGCTGACCGGCCGCCGGCCGATCGGGGCCGACGGACCGGCCGATGGCCACGGGATCCCACAAGTCGGCCCTGCGGGTCGGGTGGTGGCCACGGGATGCCGCAAGTCGGGCCTACGGGCCGGGAGGTGGCCACGGGATGCCGCAAGTCGGGCCCACGGCTCAGGGGTGGTGGGGGCCACGGGATGCCGGGCGGGAGCGGCGGACGACGAAGGGGCCCGGCGCCGAAACGCCGGGCCCCTTCGCGGGTACGAGCTAGCTGTCGCCGCCGGTCTCGCCGACCGGGGCCGCGTTGACGTCCTCCAGCGCGTACTTCTTGGCCGCCTCGGCCGGCACGTGGGCCGGCACCGCGCCGCGCAGGGCGAGCTGGCGCAGCGTCGCGACCGCCACCGACTCGGCGTCGACGTGGAAGTGCCGGCGCAGCGCGTGCCGGGTGTCCGACATGCCGAAGCCGTCGGTGCCGAGCGAGGTGTAGTCCCCCGGTACCCAGCGGGCGATCAGGTCCGGCACCGCGCGCATCCAGTCGCTGACCGCGACCTTCGGCCCGTCGGCGTCGGCCAGCTTCCGCTGGATGTACGGCACCCGCTGCTCGGCGCCCGGGTTGAGCAGGTTGTACTCCTCGCACTCCACCGCGTCCCGGCGCAGCTCGCTCCAGGAGGTCACCGACCAGACGTCGGCGGCCACCCCCCAGTCCTCGGCGAGCAGCTGCTGGGCCTTGAGGGCCCACTGCATGCCGGTGCCGGAGGCCAGGATGTTGGCCTTCGGCGCGTCCCCGTCGACCCGGGGGGCCGGCGAGTAGCGGTGGATGCCCTTGACGATGCCCTCGACGTCCACACCCTCCGGCTCGGCCGGCTGGAAGATCGGCTCGTTGTAGACGGTGAGGTAGTAGAAGATGTTCTCCTGCGCCTCCCCGTACATCCGGTGCAGGCCGTTCTCCATGATGTGCGAGATCTCGAACGCGAACGCCGGGTCGTAGGCGGCCACCGCCGGGTTGGTGGCGGCGAGCAGCAGCGAGTGGCCGTCCTCGTGCTGCAGACCCTCACCGTTGAGCGTGGTCCGGCCGGCGGTCGCGCCGAGCAGGAAGCCCCGCGCCATCTGGTCGGCGGCGGCCCAGAGCCCGTCGCCGGTGCGCTGGAACCCGAACATCGAGTAGAAGATGTAGAGCGGGATCATCGGCTCGTCATGCGTGGCGTACGACGTGCCGGCCGCGGTGAACGAGGCGACCGAGCCGGCCTCGTTGATCCCCTCGTGCAGGATCTGGCCGGTGGTGGCCTCCTTGTAGGACAGGAACAGCTCCCGGTCCACCGAGGTGTACCGCTGGCCGTGCGGCGAGTAGATCTTCGCCGTCGGGAAGAGCGAGTCCATGCCGAAGGTGCGGGCCTCGTCCGGGATGATCGGCACCCAGCGCTTGCCGAACTCCTTGTCCTTCATCAGGTCCTTGAGCAGGCGGACGAAGGCCATCGTGGTGGCCACCTTCTGCTTGCCCGAGCCGCGCTTGACGTCGGCGAACCGCTCCGGGCCCGGGATCTGCAGCGTCTTGCCGGTGGTCCGACGGGTCGGCAGGTAGCCGCCGAGTTGCTTGCGCCGCTCGTGCAGGTACTCCATCTCGTCGGACTTCTCGCCCGGCCGGTAGTACGGCGGCAGGTACGGGTTGTCCTCGAGTTGCTTGTCGGGGATGTCGAGGTAGAGCCGGTCGCGGAAGAGTTTGAGGTCTTCCAGGGTCAGCTTCTTCATCTGGTGGGTGGCGTTGCGGGCCTCGAAGTGCGAGCCGAGTGTCCAGCCCTTGATGGTCTTGGCCAGGATCACCGTCGGCTGGCCGGTGTGCTCCATCGCCGCCTTGTAGGCGGCGTAGAGCTTGCGGTAGTCGTGGCCACCCCGCTTGAGGTTCCAGATCTCGTCGTCGGACAGGTGCTCGACCATCTTGCGGGTGCGCGGGTCACGGCCGAAGAAGTGTTCCCGCACGTACGCCCCGGACTCGGCCTTGTAGGTCTGGTAGTCACCGTCGGGCGTGGTGTTCATCAGGTTGACCAACGCGCCGTCGGTGTCCGCGGCCAGCAGCGGATCCCACTCCCGACCCCACACCACCTTGATCACGTTCCAGCCGGCGCCCCGGAAGAACGCCTCCAACTCCTGCATGACCTTGCCGTTGCCCCGCACCGGACCGTCCAGCCGCTGCAGGTTGCAGTTGATCACGAAGGTGAGGTTGTCCAACTCCTCCCGCGCGGCCACACCGATCGCGCCCAGCGACTCCACCTCGTCCATCTCACCGTCACCCAGGAACGCCCACACATGCTGCTGGGAGGTGTCCTTGATACCCCGGTGCTGCAGGTAACGGTTGAACCGCGCCTGGTAGATCGCGTTCATCGGCCCCAGACCCATCGACACGGTCGGGAACTCCCAGAAGTCCGGCATCAACCGCGGGTGCGGATACGACGGCAGACCACCACCCGGGTGCGACAACTCCTGCCGGAAACCGTCGAGCTGATCAGCGCTGAGCCGCCCCTCCAGGAAAGCCCGCGCGTACATGCCCGGAGACGCGTGACCCTGGTAGAAGATGTGATCCCCACCGCCCGGATGGTCCTTGCCCCGGAAGAAGTGGTTGAAGCCCACCTCATACAACGACGCCGAACTGGCGAAGGTGGAAATGTGGCCACCCACGCCGATCTCCGGGCGCTGCGCCCGGTGCACCAGCATCGCGGCGTTCCACCGGATGTAGGCCCGCAGCCGCCGCTCGATGTGCTCGTCCCCCGGGAACCACGGCTCGCGCTCCGGCGGAATCGTGTTGATGTAGTCGGTCGTCGTCAACGACGGCACCCCGACCTGCCGCTCACGAGCCCGCTCCAACAAGCGCAGCATCACATAGCGGGCGCGTTTGGTTCCGCGCTCATCGATGACACCATCAAGCGACTCGACCCATTCACTGGTCTCTTCAGGGTCGATGTCCGGAAGCTGGCTCGGCAGACCAGCGGTGATCACCGGGCGCTTGCGTTCCGTAGCCACAGGCGTTCCCTCGGTTCTGTGTGGGTTAGGTCTCTAGCGCCATCCTGCCCCCTGATACCGCTCGTCGTCACGTCTCCCTCCCTCAGACGCGACGCTCAACACAGGTACTCACCAGTAACTTTGCGCTACCGGCGGCCCCGGGTCCGAGCGGCGAACGGTCGCCCCGTCGGGGTCCCTCCGCCGGCCGGCCGCGCCGCCCGGCCGGGTGGGGCAGAATGCGCCGTATGCGTAGCGAGGTGATCAGTGTCCAGACCGGGTCCCGGCCGACCGTCCGGGACATCACCGCCGAGGCCGAGCGGTTCGTCTCCGGCCAGGGCGACGGCCTGCTGCACGTCTTCGTGCCGCACGCCACCGCCGGGCTGGCGATCATCGAGACCGGCTCCGGCTCGGACGACGACCTGCTGCGCGCGCTGGACGACCTGCTCCCCACCGACGACCGGTGGCGGCACCGGCACGGCTCGCCCGGGCACGGCCGGGACCACGTGCTGCCCGCCTTCGTCCCGCCGTACGCGACGCTGCCGGTGCTCGACGGCCGGCTCCAGCTCGGCACCTGGCAGTCCGTCTGCCTGGTCGACACCAACGGCGACAACCCGACCCGGAAGGTCCGCTTCTCCTTCCTCCCGGGCTGACCACGAACCCAAGCTCAGGGCCGCCGCCGGGTCGGTCCGCCGCCGGCCGGACCGAGCAGGCGGCGTAGCTCGCGTGGGGTGTGCCCGAGCTGGGCGCGGACCGTGCGGGTCAGGTGCGCCTGGTCGGCGAAGCCCAACTCGGCCGCGAGCCCGGCGAGGCTGTCGACGCCCTCCTCCAGCCGGTCCAGCGCCCGCCCGACCCGCAACCGGTTGCGGTAGCGGGTGAGCGGCACCCCGACCAGCGCCTGGAACTCCCGGCTCAGCCGGTAGGGCGACACGCCGAGCCAGCGGGCCAGCGGGACGAGGCCGCTGGCGTCGGGAAGGCCGTCGTGCAGCGCGGCGCGGGCCCGCTCCACCAGCCGCCGGCTCCGGCCGGTGCCGCCGGTCGCGGGCCCGGTGGCCGTACCGACCAGCCGGACCAACCGCTCGGCCGCCGCGAAGTCCGGGTCGCCCCGACCGGCGGCCCGCAGCAGCAGCCGGTGGGCGAGGTCGACCCGGGCGTCGACGTGGACCACGGCCGGCACCGGCCGGTCGGCGAACAGGTCCCGCCACAACCGCTCCGACAGGTGTACGGAGGTGCAGTCGTCCCCGCCCGCCGCCGGGTGGGCGAAGCGCTCCTCCTCGCCGGGCACGGTCAGGTAGGCCGTCGTCGGGTCGACGAACTCCGGGCCGCCGCGCCCGGCCCGCCGGAAGCCGCCCCGCCGGGTCAGCACCAGTCCGTACGCGGTGGCCGGCTCCGGCCCGGACCAGGGGGTGTGCTCGTCGCGGCAGCGCACCGCGGCCACCCGGAAGTCCGGGTGCCGCAGCAGCGGCGTGGCGGTGCGCACGCCGGCCAGGATAGGCCGCCCGGCCGACAACGCCGCCGGCCGCGCGGACCCGAGCACGGCCCGACCCGCCGCCCGGGCAAGGGCTGCCCGTCGCCGTTGCGGGAAGGGCCGCCGGCCGCGCACCCGAGCACGGCCCGACCCGCCGCCCGGGTAAGGGCTGCCGGTCGTCGTCGTGGGGAGGGCTGTCGGTCGCCGCCGAGGAAAGGCGGCCCGATCCGCCGCTCAGGGTGGGTGGCCGGTGCCGCAAGGATCGACAAGACCCGGGCCGGCGTGCTCGGCAGGCTGGCGGCGTGACCGGACCGAACCGCGGCACGACCGCGCTGCTGACCGTCCTGCTGACCGGGCAGGGCATGGCCTCGATGGACACCTCGATCGCGGCGGTCGCCGCCCCGGCGATCCGGGCGGACCTGGCCGGCCCGCCGGCCGTGCAGCAACTCGTGCTGGCCGGCTACACCCTGACCTTCGCGGTGCTGGTGGTCACCGGCGCGCGGCTGGGCGTCCGGCACGGGTACGCCCGGGTCTTCCGGCTCGGCCTGGCCGGGTTCACCCTCGCCTCGCTGGCCTGCGGCCTGGCACCCGGTCCGGTGGCCCTGGTGCTGGCCCGCGCGGCGCAGGGGGCGGCCGGCGCGCTGCTGGTGCCGCAGGTGCTGTCGCTGATCCAGACCCGGATCGGCGGCGCGGCCCGCGCCCGGGCGATCGGGGCGTACGCCATGGTGCTGGCGCTCGGTGTTGCCGCCGGCCAGGTCGCCGGCGGGCTGCTGGTCACCCTGGACCTGGCCGGGTCGAGCTGGCGGA
Organism: Micromonospora sp. NPDC049836; assembly: GCF_044465125.1. Classification (NCBI taxonomy): domain Bacteria; kingdom Bacillati; phylum Actinomycetota; class Actinomycetes; order Micromonosporales; family Micromonosporaceae; genus Micromonospora; species Micromonospora sp. NPDC049836. The sequence goes on along the minus strand of NZ_JBITLH010000003.1, from coordinate 537,106 downwards.
CGGCGTTCCTGGTCAACGTGCCGGTCGGGGCGGTGCTGCTGGTGGCCGGTCGTCGGGTGCTGGCCGGCCCGACCGCCCCGCCGTCGCGCCGGGAGGGTCTGGACGTACCCGGTGTGCTGCTCCTCTCGGCGGCCATGCTGACCCTGGTCGGACCGCTGGTGGTCGGCCGGGATCTGGGCTGGCCCGGCTGGACGACGCCGGTGGCGGTCGCCATCGGCGCCGCCGTGCTGTGGTTCTTCCTCCGCTACGAGGCCGGACGCGCCCGGCGCGACGCCGACCCGCTGCTGGACGTGACGGTGCTGCGCCGGCCCGGGGTGGCGACCGGGCTGCTGGCCTGCTGCGTGGTGATGGGCTGCTACGCCGGATTCCTCTTCGTGCTCACCCTGCGCCTGCAGGACGGGCTGGGCTTCACCGCGCTGGCCGCGGGGCTCGCCTTCGTCCCGTACGCCGCGGGTTTCGCGCTCTGTGGGCTGGCGGTGCCGCGCCTGCCGGAGCGGATCGGCCGGCGGCTGCCGGTCGCCGGGCCGCTGGTGCTGGCGGCGGTGGTGCTGGCGCTGGCCGGGCTGGCCCGGACCGGCTGGCCGTGGCCGGCCGGCAGCGTCCTGCTGCTCGCCGGTGGCGCCGCGCACGCCGCGTCGTTCAGCCCGCTGGTGACCCGGCTCACCGCGAGCGTGCCGGCCGGTGCGGCCGCCGCGCTCTCCGCGCTGGTCTCCACCGGCACCCTGCTGGCCGCGGTGCTGGGCGTGACGCTGATCGGCGGCCTGCACCTGGCCCGACCGGACACCCCGGCGGCTCCGGCCGGGCTGACCGCCGCCCTGCTCCTGGCCGGCGCCCTGGCCGCCCGCCGCACTCTCGGAACCGCCGCGCCCATGCCCGTCCGGCCGGAGGTTGGCGCGGATCACCTGGTCAGCCGATCCGAGACTGGTCAATAGTTGGCGAGTCAACTGCTGCCGGGCAAGTAGAATGGTTCTCGTGGCGTACCCAGTCCTCTCCTCAATCGGCCCCGACGCGAGCGACCGCGCGGGCCTGGCCGGAGACGCCGTGCGCCGGATCCTGCACATCGCCGCCGCCATGCGCCACCACCAGGACGTGGAGCTCACCGGCCTCGGGCTCACCCCGGCCGCCGCCCGCGCCCTGCACGAGCTGGACCCGGACCGTCCGCTGCCGGCCCGCGAGCTGGCCGAGCAACTGGGCTGCGACCGGTCCAACGTCACCGCCCTGGTCGACAAGCTGGAGCACGCCGGGCTGGTGGAACGGCGGGTCGACCCGGCCGACCGGCGGCAGAAGACGCTCGTGGTGACCGAGGCCGGCCGGCGGGTACGCGACCACGTCCACCGGGTGATGTCCGACTCCCGACTCCTCGGCGGGCTCACCACCGGGGAGCTGGCCACCCTGCGTGAGCTGGTCTGGAAGGTCTCCGACGGCGGCTGCCCGGAGCGGTGCGCGGAGGACTGAGCCGCACCGCGTGGTACGTGTCCGACTGGGCGACCCGGGCCCGCGTCGGTAATGCTGTCCGACGTGACCTCCCCGCAAGATCTCGACGACCGGTTCCGGGCGGCCCTGGGTGAACTCGGCGCCCCCGCCCGACGCCGCGACCTGGCCGAGCCGCTCGCCGACGGCGCCCCGCTGACCGGCGCGCAGGCGCTGGCGCTCTTCGACGCCCAGCTGACCAGCCGGCTGCTGGACCTCGCCGGCCGGTGGCTGCGCGGCTTCGGGGAGGGCTACTACACGATCGGCTCGGCGGGCCACGAGGGCAACGCTGCGGTCGCCGCGGCCCTGCGTCCGACCGACCCCGCTCTGCTGCACTACCGTTCCGGGGCCTTCTACTGCCTGCGCGCCGCGCAGGCCGCGGGCGGCTTCCCGGCGCCGGCCGAGCCGACCGGTGGCACCACCGACGACGGCGCCGCCGGCCCGGCGGCCGGGATCCCCGGGGCCCGGACCCCGGTCGACGGGGACGTCCCGGCGCGGACCGAACCGGCACCCGACGCCCCGGCCCTGGACGGCCCCGCGGCCGACAGCGCGCCCGGCGCGGACCCGCCGGCATCGGGAGAGCCGCCGGCTGGCGCGTCGCCGGTCGCCGGCGAGCCCGGGGTGCCGGAGCAGTCGGCCGGCGTGCCGCCGGTCGCGGAGCGGACCGTCGTGGTCGGGCCGCCCGCCCCGGGCGGGACGAACCCGGGCGGGACGGACCCGGGCGAGCCGGCGGGCGAGGTCGCGCCCACCGGGCCCGGCGCGGAGGCGGCCCCGCTCCCGGCCGGCGTCACCGTGGCGGTCGACAGCGCCGGCCGGGCCGAGGTCGACGCGCCGCCGCTGCCCCCGCCGGACCCCGGTGACGCGTACGCGGAGGCGGCGCGGGACGTGCTGCGGGGCATGGTCGCCTCGGCCTGCGAGCCGATCGCGGGCGGCCGGCACAAGGTGTTCGGCCGGGCCGACCTGGCCGTGGTGCCGACCACCTCCACGATCGCCTCGCACCTGCCCCGCGCGGTGGGCGCCGGACTGGCCCTGGAACGGCTGCGCCGGAGCGGCGCCGGCCGCCGGGCCGGGGAGGACCCCGGCACCACCCGCCGGGCCGCGGAGGACCCGGGCACCGCCCGCCGGGCGGGGGAGGACCCCGGCACCGGCCGCCGGGCCGGCGGGGACGCCGGCACCGCCTCGCCGTGGCCGCCCGACGCCATCGTGGTCTGCTCCTTCGGCGACGCCTCGGTCAACCACGCCACCGCCACGGCCGCGTTCAACACCGCCGGCTGGTACGACCACACCGGCCTGCGCATCCCGGTGCTCTTCGTGTGCGAGGACAACGGGCTGGGGATCAGCGTCCGGTCCCCGGACGGCTGGGTCGAGGCGACGCTGCGCGCCAAGCCGGGGATCCGCTACTTCGCCGCGGACGGCAGCGACCCGGTCGAGGCGTACCGGGTGGCCGCCGAGGCCGCCGCCTGGGTCCGCCGGCACCGGCGCCCCGCCGTGCTGCACCTGCGCACCGTCCGGCTGATGGGGCACGCCGGGGCGGACGCGGAGACCGCGTACCGCAGCCCGGCCGAGCTGGCCGCGGACGCCGCGCGGGACCCGCTGCTGGCCACCGCGCGGCTGCTCGTCGAGGCGGGCTTCGCCGGCGGCGAGGAACTGCTGGCCCGGTACGACGAGCGCGGCTGGCAGCTCCGCCGGATCGCCGAGGAGGTGCTCGACGAGCCGAAGCTCGCCTCCCCGGCGGAGGTGGTGGCCGAGCTGGCCCCCCGCCGGCCGGCGCGCGTCTCGCGGGCGGTGGCCGACGCGGCGGCCCGGGCGGCGGGACCGGCCGCGGCCGTCCGGGCCGCCCGGTTCGGCGGCAAGCTGCCCGAGCTGGCCGGACCGCTCACCCTGGCGCAGAGCATCAACGCCGCGCTCGCCGACGGGATGCTGGACCACCCGGAGATGGCCGTCTTCGGGGAGGACGTCGCCGCCAAGGGCGGGGTGTACGGGGTGACCAAGGGGCTGCGGGACCGGTTCGGTCCGGCCCGCGTCTTCGACACGCTGCTGGACGAGACCTCGATCCTCGGGCTCGGGCTCGGGGCCGGCCTGGCCGGGATGCTGCCGGTGCCGGAGATCCAGTACCTGGCGTACCTGCACAACGCCGAGGACCAGTTGCGGGGCGAGGCGGCGACCATGCGCTTCTTCTCCCGGGGGGCGTTCCGCAACCCGATGGTGGTGCGGGTCGCCGGGCTGGCGTACCAGGAGGGGTTCGGCGGCCACTTCCACAACGACAACTCGGTGGCCGTGCTCCGGGACGTACCCGGACTGGTGATCGCGGTGCCGGCCCGGCCGGACGACGCGGCGCCGATGCTGCGGACCTGCCTGGCCGCCGCCGCGGTGGACGGCACGGTGAGCGTCTTCCTGGAGCCGATCGCGCTCTACCACACCCGCGACCTGTACGTCGACGGCGACGGCGAGTGGCTGGCCGGGTACGCCGAGCCGGGCGCCTGGGCCACCGGGCACGTGCCGATCGGGCGGGCCCGGGTGTACGGGGTGGGCTCCGCCGAGGATGTCACGATCATCACCTTCGGCAATGGGGTACGGATGTCCCTGCGCGCGGCGGCCACCCTCGCCGACGAGGGGATCGGCTCCCGGGTGGTGGACCTGCGCTGGCTGGCCCCGCTGCCGGTCGCCGACATCATCCGGGAGGCCTCGGCCACGTCCCGGGTGCTGGTCGTCGACGAGACCCGCCGGTCGGGCGGGGCGGGTGAGGGAGTGATCGCCGCGCTGGTCGACGCCGGGTATGTCGGGGCTGCGCGCAGGGTGGCCGGACTTGACTCGTTTGTACCATTAGGCCCGGCTGCGCGTCAGGTTCTGGTCTCCGAGGAAGCCATTACCGAGGGTGCCCGTACGCTGCTGGCACGGTAAATTCCGTTCCACCCGGTGCGCCACTTGCGCGGGGAGCCACAACTGTGTGGACTTGGCCCGACGGCATCCGTGGGACGCCGCGAGCAGGGATGAGATGAGGAGGCACGCGACAGTGAGCGCGACCGCTGGTCAGGCCGCCGACGGGGTACGCAGCCTGGCGGACCGGTTCGGGATCGAACCGGGGATGGTCGTCATGGAGATGGGGTACGACGACGACGTCGACCAGGATCTCCGGGACGCCCTGACCGACCGCTGTGGAGAGCTCGTCGACGAGGACACCGACGAGGTGGTCGACGCGGTTCTCGTCTGGTACCGCGACGGCGACGGTGACCTCTTCGAGCTCCTCGTCGACGCCCTCGGACCGCTGGCCGACGCCGGCGTGGTCTGGCTGCTCACGCCGAAGGCGGGCCGGGACGGTCACGTCGAGCCGAGCGAGGTCGCGGAGAGCGCGCAGACCGCCGGCCTGCAGCAGACCTCCACGATCAACGCGGGCCGCGACTGGAGCGGCGCCCGGCTCGTGCTCCGGCGCGGGTCGAAGGGCAAGAAGTAGCCGCCCGGGCGCACCCGGCGGCAGCGCCGCCGGGTGTGGCAGGCTGATCATCTCCAGACTCGACCCGAGGAGTACGCATGCCCATCGAGGTTGGCGCCGAGGCGCCGGACTTCGTGCTCAAGGACCAGAACAACCAGGAGGTCCGGCTCGCCGACTTCCGCGGCCGGCGGACCGTGCTGCTGGTGTTCTACCCGCTCGCCTTCACCGGCATCTGCCAGGGCGAGCTCTGCGAGGTGCGGGACAACCTCAACGAGTACGTCAACGACCACGTCCAGGTGCTCACCGTCAGCGTCGACTCGGTCTACGCCCACAAGATCTGGGCCGACCGGGAGGGCTACCAGTTCCCGCTGCTCGCCGACTTCTGGCCGCACGGCGCGGTGGCCCAGGCGTACGGGGTCTTCAACGACGTCGCCGGCATCGCCAACCGGGGCACCTTCGTGATCGACAAGGCCGGCGTGGTCCGCTTCGCCGAGATGAACATGCCCGGTGAACCCCGGGACCAGGAAGGGTGGCGCAAGGCCCTGGCGGAGGCCGTCGCCGCCTGATCCCACCCCAGGCACGTCGTTCGACCGGGTCGGAGGTCGGCAGGTAAGCTTGCCAACCTCCGGCCCGCCGTACGGGCGTTCCGGGCGCGTAGCTCAGTGGGAGAGCACTCGCCTTACAAGCGAGGGGTCGCAGGTTCGAAACCTGCCGCGCCCACCACCTACCAACAGCAGAAACCGCCCCGAGAAGATCATTCCCCGGGGCGGTGACAGCAACGGCGACAGCAACTTTCGCCCGAACCGCTTCGGGCCGGACGGCCACCGACACCGGGACGAGGTCGGCTCTCGTGCCAGGACACGATCCGGCTCGGGCGCCACATGTGGGTACGCCCTACGGTCGCGTCAGGCTCCGGCATCTGGCTGCGCTTCCGGTAGTTCGTCACGGTCGCCACCTTGACGCCGAGGTACGCCGCTACGTTGGAGGTCGTCCGGGCTGGTGCTGGGCTCGCCTCGCTAACACGAAGTCCGCATAATCCTCCCCGGCAACCCCGTGGTTGACCCACCGATCCGGGGAGGCTCCAGTCCCTTGCTCGGCCAACTCCAACGCTTCGGCCGGGTCTTGAACGTGGCCGATCACGCGGCCATAGCCCGTGTCGTCTTCGACTTCGGGGTCAAGGGGTGGGAACACGGACAGATCGCGGTAGTGCTCGTCGTCCAGGTCCTGTACGTCATGGACGGACACGTTGTAGCCGTCCCGCCAGGGCCAGACCGAGACCCAGCGGACGCCCCGGGCGCCCGCAAGCGCGATGGGTCCGACGAACTGCTCAACGTCTTTCCTGCGGCCGAGCGCACCGAGGACGAATGGCCGGGTGAGGTAGCGCATGCTCGGAGGCTATCCCGGATGCACAGGAGCCGAGCTGGGTGACGAACTGCGTCGCAGCGGATGCTCTACGCCCTTCGGCCAATCACGCCGAGGAGTTGGCCGATGCGATCCGCCCATCCGGGTAGCCACCAGGGCGGTACATAGACGTCAGTCTTACCTCTCGACCGGTCGACCTCGGCAAGGTCCCGCTCCATGCGATACCTGATGTAGAGGCGGCGAGGCCGAGCGGTCAGCACCTCACGGCGCCTGCATAGATGCAGCTTGGCAGGCCGGGTCGAGCGCCCACGAGTGGCGGTCTGGTGGCCACGGGTGGGAGCCGCCGGACCGGACCGGACGGGACGGGACCGACCGAGTTGCCGAGCGCTTGCTGACCTGACCACGATCGCGTCCGTCGCCGGCTGGGTGACTAACCGAGTGACGATCGGTGCGGACGCCAGTGGACAAGCGCGGACGGTGGCGGACCACGCCTCCAGATCAAGGGCCACGGAACAGCAGCTCACGTAGCCGTGCTGTTTGCCTGGGGGTCAAGGAGTCTTTCGTGGCCTAGCGGTAGCCCAGTAGCGTCATCGCGGCGCGATTGTCAGGCCGGGACCAGAAAAGCTGATGGAGATCGTCCGACAGTTCGTCGAGATGGGTGCCCGCCTGTCCTCGTCGAAAAAACCCCGAGTCAATTGCGTGCAGCTCCTCGAACGACGGAATGTCCACATCGGCGCGAGGCGTGAATCCGGGCAGAAGTAGTTTCCCCATTACTCGCTCGACGGACGCTCTCGGCTCGCGTGCGAGGTCTTCGTACCTGAGCATGACCCGATGAGGTGCTGGCGGCAGCAGCCAGCTAAGCACGTTCTGCCCCCAACTCCCGGTCCCGACCCTGTCGTTTCGGTTGATCATCGCTCTCAGCTCGGTCTCGAACTCGCGGCCTTGCCCTTCGCTGTTGAGCCGAGCCCATGAGACCAGCGAGTCTCTGCCGTCGCGGACGAGGCAGATGGCTCGGTCCGACTCGTTCACGTCGTCATCGCGCTGCCTGTGCGTCTTGATAAAGTGCACCTGCTTGTCAGTCCGCATCGCGCGGATTGCCGTCGGCCGCTCCTCGAATCCGACCAGGGCCGCGCCCAAGCGTGTCGCGACGCCGTCGACGTCGTACACGACGGACGTTCGTACCCCGTAGAGACGGTGCAGCAGGATGCGGAGGAACGTATTTCCCGAGCGTGGAAACGAAGACACCCAGACGATCATGGTCTCTACCCTAGGTTCGGCAGTCGTAGCGGTCACCGGTGCTGCGGGCAGTGCAGCGGCGAGAGCAGCAATGCCAGCTCCTGGCAGCGGGGCACACAGGGGGCACAAGATACCGTGAAACGTCGTCAACCAGCGTTCAACAATGGCAGCCTCAGACGCCCTGTGAGCAGCCGGCGCGCACCATTCCCGCTGGTAGCGGGCTAGCGGCTCTTAGTTCCGCTTCAACGTATGACCGTCGAGCCGGGAGACCGGGGGATGGTCGGCAGTAGGTAGGCGTGCTTCCATGAGTCCATGACCAAGACCCGCGCACGGCCAACTGCCAAGCAGGTTGCTCAGTTGGGTTTGTGGTTCCTGGTCTTCGGCTTGGGTGTCCTCATGATCGAGGTCTGGGTGGGCGACCATCCCTTTAGAGGGAGCCCGGCGTCATGGGGCCTCGGCGAGTCCTTCTCTGTGATGGGGGGCGCGTTCCTCTGCTGGGCCCCATTGCGTTACCGACAGCAGCGGTGACAGCAACCGGCCCGGATGAACACGACCGGGGACGGCGTCGCTCGGACGGTCGGCCGAGGCGGGAGACGGTCCCGGACGCCGCCTGACGGAGCGCCCGGAACTTACAAGCGAGGGGTCGCAGGTTCGAAACCTGCCGCGCCCACCACACACCACCAGCGAGAACCGCCCCGAGAAGTTCATTCCCCGGGGCGGTGACGGCAGCAGGGTCCACGAGAGCCGCCCGTCGAGCTTGCCGAGCGCCTGCCGCGTCGCGTCAAGGTTGGCCTGCGCGTAGACCTCCGGCGACCTGCGTGCCGGGCCGCACGCGGCCGCCTCGCCGGCAATCCCTTGATTGCAGGGCCGAGGTCAGGACGGACGTCAGGGCCGCAGCGCGCGGAGGAACGCGATGGCCATCGTGCGGCGCGTCGGCGTTCCGGCCGCGGCCAGGGCGGTCATGTGCGCGTCGAGGCGCTCGCGCTCGTGGTTGGTCAGCGCGGCGGCGATCGCCTCGCCATAGGTCGGGACCAGGGGGTTGGGGGCCACCCGCTTGAGCGACTCCCAGTCGCTGATCGGCTCGGCGGGAACGTCGAGCTGGGCGCGGTAGTCCAGCTCCACCGCCTCAAACCCCGAAGCCTCCGCCCAGGCGAGGAGGTCGCGCTCGTCGAAGTCGACCATCGGCCGCTCGGATGCTTCGGTGCCGCCCCGGTACACGTCGCGGACCTTGGCCAGCAGGTCGTCGACCGGCGAGCCGCCCAGGCCGAACAGATCGTCGGGGCGGTGCTGTCGCTCGAAGCGGTTGATGGGCTCGAAGAGGGAGAGCCTTCCGCCTGGTCGTAGCACCCGGAAGAACTCTGCGAACGCGGTGGCTTTGTGGTCGGAGTAGATGAGCACCGACCGGGTGGTGACGACGTCGACGGAGGCATCCGCAACGCCGGCAAGGTCCTCGGCCGGCGCCTGCACGAAGCTGCACCGCTCATCGCCGTCGGCGGTCTGCCGACACTGGTCGAGCAGGTCCTGCGACACGTCGCTGAAGATGACCCGGCCGTCCGGGCCGAGACGGTCGAGCGCACCGAACCCGATGAGTCCGGTCCCGCATCCGACGTCGAGGAGGACGTCATCGCGCTTCAGGTCCGCTCGGTCGAGGACGCCGTCGCGGAACCACGCCAGGTCCGAGGCGTACCGGGCGCGGAGGGTGGCGTCGCCGCCGTCTCGGCGCGTCAACAGCCACCGGGCCCACCTGTCGGTCGTCACCGGGTCACGATAGTGCCGGCCCGAGCACCGCACTGGCCCCCGGCACACAGCGCCACCGGACTTACGGGCGAGGGGGTCGCGGGTTCGAGCCCTGCCGCGCCCACCACACCACCAGGGAGCCCTTCCGGGAAGATCACTCCCCCGGGGCGGTGGCAGCCGTGACGGCAGTATGGTCGCTCTCCGGGCGGCTGTGACACCGTCGGCCAGACGATCAGGTCCGCCAGGTGGCACCTGGGAGCTGGCCCTGCCACGGAACGGGGAGGAGTGACGTGGGCGCGAAGACAGCCCTGCTGGCGTTCACCGACGGCGACATCCGTACGGCGCTGCGTGGCGCGACCCGGTCGGACCGGGCCGAGGCCGAGGCGTTGGTACGTCAACTCCACCCCGGCTACGTCGTCGAACCCGCCGATGACAACACGTTGCTCGACGGCACCTACCCGCCGGATGACCTCACGTACGCCACGGTGCTGGCCGGGGCCGAGCTGTACTGCGACCGACGGCTCATGCTCGATCGCCCGTCTGAGCTACCGGAGCACCTGCGTCGGGCCGGAGCCGGCCGGCGAATCATCCTGCACGGGATGCACTCGGTCGTGGACTGGCTCGGCTTCGCGGTGTGGGAGGACGGCGTGCTGATCAGGTCGCTGAGCCTGTCGCCCGACGGCGGCATCCAGGAGAACATCGGTGAGCCGTACGACTTCGAGGCGCCGTACTGGGCCGGTGAGCATCCCGTCGAGCCCGTACCGGGCTGGCACAACCAGGACCCCTACCCGCTGCCGTTCCATCCCCTCGACCTGGGCGAGGAAGCGTTGCGTGCGCTGTTCGGCTTCATCATCGAGGGCCTGCGTTCCCCCGACGACATCGACGCCGACGCCGTTCCTCTGCACGGCTTTCGGGTGACCGACCCGTCCGGGGAGGAACACGCCGCCCGCACGGCGGCGTACGCGCAGGCACGACAGACCATGGGACCGCCTCGGATGTACCGCATGGGACCGGACGGAACGATGCACGAGGTCAGCCCCGACAGCTACTGATCCGCGGGTCACCCGACCGCCCGGTTCTCCCGCAACAGGGTCAGGTCGTCGCCCCAGGCGTCGACGACGTCACCCAGGCCGCGTTGGCGAGCCAACCGCTCAACCTCCGGGAACAGGCCGATCGGGTCCCGGAGCACGCGCGCGGGAAGGGACGAGGCGCTCCACGGTTCACCCAACGGGTGCGTCTCAAGCTCCCAGCCCAGGTACTTGTTGTACGGGCGAAGCCGACCGTGTAGAGCGAACACGGTCGTCAGCAACCACGAGACGCTCTCCCGCTCGTCCAGCGCCGCCGCGATGTCGTTCCCGTCGCGTCGGCTCTTCGCCGAGCGGTAGGCGAGGTTGAGGTAGCCGTCGAGTCCCTCACGAGCCCAGGCCGTTGCTTCCGCCTCCGTTGGCGTGGCCTGTCGATCCACCAGCCGTGCGACGCCTCCGTCGAGCCGGTCGAGCAGCACTCGTGCTCCCCGGTACGCGTACCGCTGCCAGATGTCCGACGTATCCGCCAACTCGTCAACGGTGCACACGATCTCGTCCAGCTCCGCGGTACGGCGAGTACGGCCCCACTGCCCGCCGCGCTCATGAACGACGACGTGAACATCGAAGTCGGAGTGCCGGGTGGCCATTCCCCTCGCCTGCGAGCCCGTCAACACCAGGCCCACCACCGCGGGGTCCGCCTCCGCACGGGCAACCCGATCCTCGAAGACATCCATGCCAACTACTGTCCGGTCGCTCGCAAGCGGTTAACGCCGGCGTAGTCGTCGAGTGGGTGGATCGCCTCCCGGGGCTACGAGCAGGCAAGCCCGCGGCGTCCGCCGGCACGCCACCCGCCGGGACGCGGCGGGCGGCAGCTGAGCTCGGATGTTGCTCGGGTGCGGCAGGATCGGCGCGTGTCTCGTGAAGGCTGACCGGCGATCGGGCGAGGTGTGAATGTCCCAGATCTATGCGTCCCTGTTCACCTTCGTGGGCACGCTCCTGGTCATCGGGGCGGGGTTCTGGCAGTGGCGGCGCACGCAGGCACGCGAGCAGTCCAAGGACTACCGGGCCAAGCGCATCGAATACCTCTCGACGGTGTGGACGAAGTTGTCCGAGGTGGAGAGTGCCTTCCGGCAGGTCGCCAGATTCGGTGAGGGTCCGATCCCGCTGGGCGCCGAGGAGCGTCGAGAGGTCAACCTGCTGCTGATTGACGCCGCGCCCTTCCTGTTGAAGGACGAGCGCGAGTGGGCGCTGTCCATAGTCGAGGAGATCATCGAGATCTCGACCCTCATCCTGCACGCGAAAGCTCCGCCGGACTGGTGGATATCGTCGATCTCACAACCCGAAGCGACCTCCACCAGCGCCAACGCCGCTCAGCGGCTGCAATACGCCCGCCAGCAACTCGGCCAGCGCTATGCCGCCGTGACGCGTGGCCGTCATGACTAGGGTGCCGACGTCGACATGCCGCCGTCGTCCACGGCGACGGACCGGCGGAGTCGACCCTGGCTGATCAGGGCTCGTCGGCGCGGTAGAGGCGCAGGATGCTGTGGCGTAGCGCTGCCGCGGTCTGCGCGGTGGTCATCCGGCCGGCGGCGACTTCGCCGCCGGCCGCATGACCGAGCGCGATGGTCGCGGAGACCAGCCAGGCCGGGCTGAGGGTGGTGTCGAACTCGCCGGTGGCCTGGCCGCGCCTGATCAGCCGCTCCAGGCGCTCGACGACCGGGGCATGCTGGCGGTCGGCGTCCGCCTGTTCCATCGCGGTGATCGAGGGATGCAGGAGCAGCGGGTACCGGTCGAACAGCCGCCAGGTGACGTCCAGCCAGCCCAGCAGTGCCTCGGTGACGGTGCCGCCGCCCACGTTGGCGGCGTCGAGGGCGGCGACGGCTTCGGCGGTGATCCGGTCGACGACCGCGGCCACCAGCAGCGGCCGGGACGGGTAGTGGGCGTACACGGTCTGGCGGGTGACGCCGGCCGCGGCGGCGACCTGTTCCACCTTCGCGTCCGGATGCCGGCCGAGCACCTGGACGGCGGCGTCGAGTACGGCGGCGGCGCTGCGCTCGGCGTCCGAACGTCGCCGCCGGCGCCGACCACCCGTCAGCTCTGACACGTTGTCCAATCTACCGTTCGCCGTTAACCTATACAGCATGTCAAAGATAAGTCCGACACAGGGAGATCGCGTGACGCCTCGTACCGACCTGACCGGCTATCTGATCCGCTATCCGCAGGAGGCGGGGCTGGGCGACGAGGACCCGGCGACCGTGCTCGACCGCTACCACACGCCGGACTATGAGCTGGTCAACGACGGCGTGCTGCTGGACCGGAAGCGGCTGCTCGAGCACATCCGTCCGGCCCGCAGACGGGCAACCGGGCTCCGGGTCGAGGTGGAGCAGGCGCTGGTGGACGGCGATCAGGTCGCCGCCCGGTACCGGCTCATCGCCGAGCTGCGCAAGGGCAGCACCATCACCACCGAGATCTACATGTTCGGGGAGTTGGCTGCCGACGGTCGACTGCGCCGCGCCATTCAAGCCACCCGGATGATCCCAGCCGGCTAGGCCAGTCCACGGCGACGTGCTCGCCCGCAGCCGCGCGGTGAAGCGGTTGAGCCGGTGCCGGCTGATCACCAGGCCCCTAAGATCATGCCCACAAGCGGCCCAGAGATGAGGAGCCAGCCGTGCTGCGGTCACCGACGTTCCTGCTGGAGCGCCTGCACCAGGCCGGGCTGGCCGATGTCGACACCGTCGAGCCGGCGACGGGCGGGCTGGCGGCCCTCGCCGGCATAGCCACCCGCCGGGACGCGTCGCCGGTGTTCGTCAAGGCGTTCGCCGACGCGCCGGCCGACGACGTCTTCGTCGCGGAGGCCGAAGGGCTGGCCGCCCTGCGCGAGCTCGGCGGCCTGTCGACGCCCGAGGTGATCCTGGCCGACCGGGATCTGCTGGTGTTGTCGGTGCTGCGGCCCAGGCCGCCCAGCGAGACCTTCTGGGAGCAGTTCGCGCACGCGCTCGCCCGCCTGCACCTGGGCACCACCCAGCCACGCTTCGGCTGGCACCGGGACAACTGGCTGGGCCGCCGCCGGCAGGTCAACACCTGGAACGACGACGGCTTCGCCTTCTTCGCGCAGCACCGGCTGCTGCGGTGGCTCGGGCAGCCCCGGGTCGAGGCGGCCCTCGACGCCGGCGACCGGGCCGCCCTGGAGCGGCTCTGCGACCGGCTGCCCGAGCTGTTGCCCGACCGCCCTGCCTGCCTGACGCACGGCGACCTCTGGGCCCAGAACGTCCTGGCCACCCCGGGCGGGCAGCCAGCGGTGATCGATCCGGCCGTGTCCTACACCTGGGCCGAGGTCGACCTCGCCCACCTGTGGACCACCGCGCCACCGCCGGAGGCGCAACGGTTCTTCGCCGTCTACGCCGAACTGACCGGCCTCGACCGCGACTGGCCGGTCCGCATGCCGATCCTCCAGTTGCGGCAGCACCTCGCCGTGCTGGCCCAGTTCGACGACGACTGGGGCGCGGCCGACCAGATCCGGGCCACCCTCGCCCCGTTCCGGCCGCGTACCTGACGACGCGCCGGGGTGGCGCGAGCGGGCGTGCCCTGGCGGCCTCAGGCCCGGTGGCCGCTCGCCGCCGCCCGCTGAACAGAGCAGTAGACAGTGTCTACCGCGGGGTGATAGATCTTGTGCGTGTCGACACCGGACGGCAACCTGCGCGCCCGCCTCGTGGCGGTCGGGGTCGACCTGCTGTCCCGGGAGGGCACCCGCGCCCTCTCCCTGCGGGAGATCGCCCGGCAGGCGGGGGTCTCGCACGGCGCGCCACGTCGCTACTTCCCGACCCACCAGGCCCTGCTGGCCGCCATCGCGCGGGAGGGATACCACCAGCTCGGCCAGCAGGTCGCCGAGCTGATCGGCGGCGAACCCGGAGATCCGTACGCCCAACTGCTCGCGCTGGGCCGGCTCTATCTGGACTTCGCCCGGACCAACCGCGGCATGTTCGAGCTGATGTTCCGGCATGACCTGTTGCGGGGCAACGGGATCGGCCTGCGGGAGGCCAGCCAGGGCCTGTTCGGCGTACTGGTCGACCTGGTCGCTCGGGCCAGAGCCGAGGCGGCCGACGGCCGCCCGCCGGCCGTCACCGCCGGCGCGCTCTGGGCCAACCTGCACGGCATCGCCGAGCTGTGGCAGTGGGGCAGCCTGCAGACGACGGTGCGGACCGCGGACGTCGAACCACTGCTGCGCGCCGCGCTGGACGCCCATCTCGGGCCGGCGAAGACCCCCGCACCCGAGCCACCTCACGCTGGCCGGTACTGACCCTCGGAGGACGACGTGCTGCTCCAGACCACCATCCGGTCGCTGCTGGTCCCGGTGGCGCGACTGGCCTTCCGACCGGTGATCGAAGGCCGGGAGAACGTGCCCCGGCGGGGCCCGGTGATCCTGGCGGCCAATCACCTGTCCTTCCTCGACAGCGTGGTGATCCCCCTGGTGGCGCCCCGGCCGGTCGCCTTTCTCGCCAAGGCCGAGTACTTCCGGCAGCCCGGGCTCAAGGGCTGGCTGACCCGCACCTGCCTCACCGGCATCGACGCCATCCCGGTGCAGCGGGGCGGCCACCGGACCGCCCAGGCGTCGCTGCACCTGGCGCTCGACGTTCTCGCCGACGGGCGGGCCTTCGGCATCCACCCCGAAGGCAGCCGGTCCCGCGACGGGCGGCTCTACCGGGGCCGTACCGGGGTCGCCTGGCTCGCGCTCGCCTCCGGTGCCCCGGTGGTCCCCGTCGCGGTCCTCGGCACCGACCGGGTCCAACCCGTCGGCGCCCGGTTACCCCGGCTCGGCGGGATCACCGTGCGGTTCGGCGCACCGCTACGCTTCGCGTCCCCGCCGGCCGGCAGTACCGGCCAGGCCCGGCGCGCGGTCACCGACGAGATCATGGCCGCGATCCAGCGGCTGTCGGGCCAGGAACCGGCACCGGGCTACAACGAACTGTCCACCCTCAGCTGACGGCGGGAGACCCGCCGGCGCGGCGCCGTACGGCTCAGACGGCGCTGAGCACGGCGTCGAGCGGCCGCGGCAGGGCGTCGCGGCGGACCGCCTCCTCGACGAGCAGGCGGGCATAGCGCAGGTTGCGGCGAGAACTGCTGCGCAGGAAACGCCACAGCTGCGGCTGCGGCTGCTGACCCCGCCAGGCCGGCTGGCTCTGGAACGAGCGGAACGACCGCAGGTCGCCCTGCGCCTCGAGGAGTGCCTCCACCCCGGCGGTGCCCAGGGCCCGGATCAGCTCGTCCTCCAGATCCTTGACACAGACGTGGAAGCCGAGTCGCGCCATCTCGGCGCGGGCGTGCGGCGCGCCGACCCCGGCCGCCACCAGGGCGCGCCGGAACACCTCCTCCTCCAGCAGGTCGCAGAGGCCGGCCAGGCGTACCCGGGTGGCCAGCCCGGTCAGGAAGCGGCCGATCGCGTGCGCGCCGCCGATCGGCACGACGACGACCCGTTCGGCCTCGAGATCGCGACCGCGGCCGAGCGCGGCCGCGCTCAGGGCGACCTGGTCGGTGATGCCCTCGACGAGCACCACGGCCGCCGCGGACTCGACCTTCGCCAGGGCACGGGCGGTCGCCCGGATGGAGGCGGCGTTGCCACCCAGGCGGCCGTCGGTCGCCGCGACGGTGAACGCGTCAGCTCGTCCGGTGGTGGTCATGACGGCAATCATGGGCGATACCGCCCCGGCCGACCAGGAATTTAACGACGCCCAGGTCGTTCACGGCGACCGGCGCGCACTACCGTCGTGATCATGACGCGGCTCTTCGGCCATCCCGGGTACGCGCGGTTCTGGACGGCCGACACGGTCTCCACGTTCGGCACGTACCTGACGACCGTCGCGCTGCCGATCCTGGTCATCGTCACGCTGCACGCGGGCGACGCCGAGGTGGGGCTGGTCAACGGTGCCCGCTGGGCGCCGTACCTGATCTTCGGGCTGCTCGCCGGGGTGGTCGCCGACCGTTACCGGCGGCGGCCGATCCTGGTCGCCACCGACCTGGCCCGCGCGGCGCTGCTGGCCCTGGTCGCGGTGCTCGCGCTGGCCGGCGCGCTGGGGGTGGGCCTGCTGATGGCGCTGGTGGCCGCGTTCGGCGCGCTCTCCCTGCTGTACGAGGCGGCCCACCAGTCCTACCTGCCCCGGCTGGTCCCGCCGGCCGACCTGACCCGGGCGAACGCGCGGATGGAGCAGAGCGGCTCGCTGGCCCAGACCACCGGCCCCTTCCTCGGCGGGGCCGTCGTGGCGGCGGTCGGCGCGCCGGTGGCACTGCTGCTCGACGCGGTGTCCTACCTGGGCTCGGGGCTGCTGCTGGCGACGATCCGCCGGCCGGAGCCGGTCCCGGCGCCGACCCGCCGCCACCTGCGACGGGAACTGCGGGAAGGGCTGGCCTGGGTGTACCGGCACCGGGTGCTGGGGCCGTACGCGCTCACCCTGCACGCCCGCTTCCTCTTCGCCAGCATGGCCTCCACCGCGTTCACCCTCCTGGTGGTACGCGGGCTCGACCCCGGGCTGCCGCCGGAGCGGGCGGCCGTCGGGCTCGGCGTGGTGCTGGCCCTCGGCGGGGTCGGCGCGGTGCTCGGCAACGGGCTCTCGCACCGGGTGGGCCGGCACGGCGCCGGTCGGGCCATCCTGCTGGAACGGGTGGTCGAGCCGCTGGGCTGGGCCCTCGCCGCGCTCACCGTGACCGGCCCGGCGGGCTGGATCATGGTGAGCGCGTCCCAGTTCGTCATCTGGCTCGCGCTCGGGGTCAGCGGGCCCAACGAGATGGGCTACCGGCAGGCCGTCACCCCGGACCGCCTCCAGGGCCGGATGAACGCCACCATCCGTTCCCTGAACTGGGGCATGCTCACGGTCGGTGCGCCGGTCGGCGGTCTGCTCGCCGCGCACCTCGGCTACCGGGCGGCGATCGGGGTGGCGGTGGCCGGCCTGGCGGTGGCCGCCACCGTCGCCGTCCTCTCCCCGGTACGCGGCGCCCGGCACCCCGAGCCGGTCGCGCCCGAGCCCGCGCCCGCCCCCCGGTGATGTTGGCCACCCCGCGCCGGGCGTACGCGTAGGGGCAGGCCATCGGTGGTTACCCGGTGGTTAGAGTGGGCGTCGCGAAGTCGCTCCCCGGACCCGGGGTGCGGCTTCGTAGCGCTTCACGGGATCCGTGGAGCCCAGCCGTACCGACGTTCTCCGGGCCAACCGAATCGGGACGGCTGCACCCCCACCGCCCGGCCGGCACGTCCGGCGGGCCAACCCGGAACGGAGTAAGCCACGCCATGAGCGTGACTACGCAGGATCCTGCCGCCCCGGTCGACCCGGCGGAACCCGCCGAGCGCGGCCGCCTCGACCGCTTCTTCGAGATCACCCGCCGTGGCTCGACCGTCCGGCGCGAGGTGCTGGCCGGGCTCACCACCTTCGCGACGATGGCGTACATCGTCGTGCTCAATCCGCTGATCATCGGCACCGCGCCGGACAAGGACGGCAACCTGCTCGGCATCGCGCCGGTCGCCGGGGTCACCGCCCTCGTCGCGGCGGTCATGACGATCATGATGGGCGTCGTGGGCCGGGTGCCGTTCGCCGTGGCCACCGGCCTGGGCCTGAACGCGTTCGTCGCGTACGCGGTCGCCTCCCAGATGACCTGGGCCGAGGCGATGGGCCTGGTGGTCATCGAGGGTCTGATCATCACCGTGCTGGTGCTCACCGGCTTCCGGAAGGCCGTCTTCCGGGCCATCCCCGCCGAGCTGAAGGCCGCCATCGCGGCCGGCATCGGCCTGTTCATCGCGCTGATCGGCTTCGTCGACGGCGGTTTCGTCCGGGCCGGCTCCGGCGTGCCGCTGCAACTCGGCTCCGGCAGCAACGGCACCCTGCACGGCTGGCCCACCGTCGTCTTCCTGGTCGGCCTGCTGGTCACCGGCATCCTGGTCGCCCGCAAGGTCAAGGCCGGCGTGCTGATCGGCATCGTGGCGACCACGGTCCTCGCGGTGATCGTCAACGCCCTGGCCAAGCCCGGCGGTGCCGTGGTCGACGGCAAGCCCAACCCGGACGGGTGGCGGCTCAACGTGCCGACGCTGCCCGACCCGCTGGTGCAGAAGCCGGACCTGCACCTGATCGGCAACGTGTCGTTCGGCGCGTTCGCGCACGTCGGCCTGGTGACCGCCCTGCTGCTGGTCTTCACCCTGGTGCTGGCCGACTTCTTCGACGTGATGGGCACCACCGTCGGGCTGGCGAAGCAGGCCAACCTGGCGACCGAGGACGGCACCGACATGCCGCGCCTGGGCAAGGTGCTCTTCGTCGACGGTGTCGCGGCGGTCGCCGGCGGCGCGGGCAGCGCCTCCTCGGCCACCACGTACGTCGAGTCCTCCTCGGGCATCGCGGACGGTGGGCGTACCGGCCTGACCAGCGTGGTCACCGGCGTGCTCTTCCTCGGCGCCCTGCTGCTCACCCCGCTGGTGTCGCTGGTGCCCAGCGAGGCCGCCGGCCCCGCCCTGGTGATCGTCGGCGCGCTGATGATCCGCCAGGTCAAGGACATCGACTTCACCGACGTGGGGGTCGCCGTCCCGGCGTTCCTGACCATGACCCTCATGCCGTTCACCTACTCGATCACCAACGGCATCGGCGCCGGCTTCGTCAGCTGGGTGGCGATCCGGGTGGCGCAGGGCAGGGCCCGCCAGATCCACCCGCTGATGTGGGCGGTCGCCGCCGCCTTCGTGATCTACTTCGGCATCAACCTGGTCAAGGCCGTCACCGGCGTCAGCTGACCGGTCCGCGCCCGCGCCCCCGCTGCCCCCGGCCCGAGGCAGCGGGGGCGCGGCGTATCCGGATCATGGGCTAGAGTGCCCTCGCGCGGACACGCGACCGTCGTGGGCGCAGGGGGAGATGAGGCCATGGATCGCCATGAGCTGCCCCTGCCATGCCCCGTTCCGGGTCGCGCGCGCTGATCGACCGCGACCCGGGTCACTCCATGACCTTGGAGAATCGCGTTGTTCATTCCTGAGTTGACCACCGAACGACTCGTGCTGCGTCTCTGGCCGGCCGAGGAGGCCGCCGCCGTCGCGGCGGGGGAGCGGCGCCCGCACTGGGCGCCGGACTTCCCCGCCCAGGGCGAGCGGATGATCGCCGGGATCATCGCCGGCAACCCGGGCCGGCCGCACGGCCACCGCCTCATGATCGAGCGGGAGACCGGCCTCACCGTGGGCGGCATCGGGCTGAAGCTGCCGCCCACCGACGGTGCGGTCGAGTTCGGGTACGGCATCGTCGCGTCGCGGCGCTGCCGCGGCTACACCACCGAGGCGGTCCGCGCCCTGGTGGCCCACGCCCGCACCCTGCCCGGGGTGACCCAGGTGTTCGCCACCGTCGACCCGGCCAACGTGCCGTCGGTGCGGGTGCTGGAGAAGGCCGGCCTGCGCCGGGACGGCGTGGTCGAGACCGACGAGGGCCCGCTGCACCGGTACGTCGCGGAGTAACGCCGGCCCGGGGACACCGGAGGGGTCAGGCTCTGGCCTCTTCCCCGACCCTGGCCCGGGCGGTCGGGGTCGCCCGCGGTGCTCGGCGTCCCGGCATCCACCAGTTGGCCTTGCCGCACAGTTCCATCACCGCGGGGACGAGGACCATCCGGACGATGGTGGCGTCGATGAGCACGGCGACGGCCATGCCCAGGCCGCCCTGCTTGAGGGAGACGTCGGGGCCGAGCAGCGAGGTCGTGAAAATGGCGATCATGATGGCGGCCGCGGCCGTGATGACCTTGGCCGTCTGTGCCAGCCCGCGGGTGACGGCCAGCCGGGTGTCGCCGGTGCGCTCGTACTCCTCACGGACCCGCGAGATCAGGAAGACCTCGTAGTCCATGGCGAGCCCGAACAGGAGCGGGAACATCGTCACCGGGATGTAGGTCGTGACCGGCATCTCGGTGGGAAATCCGAGGGCGGAGCCGAACCATCCCCACTGGACGACCGCGACGATCACGCCGTAGGCGGCGGCGATCGACAGGACGTTCATCACGGCGGCCTGCAACGCGATGGTCACGGACCGGACCAGCACGATGAGCACCACCAGGGACAGCAGGATGACGACGGCGATCATCGGAAGCAGGCGGGAACTGATCCTGTCGGCGTAGTCGATGGTGGCCGCGTTCGGGCCGCCGACGTAGACCTCCTTGCCGCCGGATGCCCTGGGCAGCACGTCGTCGCGGAGCTTGTGCACCAGGTCCGAGGTCGCCTCGTCCTGGTACCCGGTCCTCGGGAAGGCCATGAAGGTGACGGCCTGCCCGTCCGTGCTGACCCTCGGCGGGGTTGCGTAGGCGATGCCGTCGGTCCTGCCGACCGCCGCGACGACGGAATGCAGATCGGCGCCGGCGGAGTCGGTTTCGGTGGCGAAGATCAGGGGTGCGCCGTAGCCAGGTCCGAAGCCCTCGGAGATGATCTCGTAGGAGGTGTAGCTGCTTCTGTCGTGGGGCTGGACACTGGCGTCGGGCATGCTCAGGCGCATCGACAGCACGGGGACGGCCAGCACCAGCATGACCGCGCCGGCCAGGAGCGCGGCGGGCAGCGGCCACCGCTGCACCACGCCCGCCCAGCGCTCCGCGAGGGTACGACGGTCCTTGGCCGGAACGCCCTCGGCCCTCGCCCGGCGGGACGCGCGGCGGGGCAGTCGCAGCGAGTTGATCCTGTAGCCGGTGAAGCCCAGGAACGCCGGCAGCAGGGTCACCGCGGCGCCCACCGTGACCAGCACGGCCACCGACGTGGCAACGGCCATGCCGGTCAACATCTGATCACCCATGACGACCAGACCCAGCAACGCGATCACCACCGTCGTGCCGGCGAAGAGCACCGCGCGACCCGCGGTGGTGATGGCCTTGACCGTGGCGCTCTCCGGAGCGTCGCCGTCCGCCAAGGCGTCCCGGTAGCGGGTCACGATGAACAGTGCGTAGTCGATGCCGACACCGAGTCCGATCAGCACGGCGAAGACCACCGCGAAGTCCGGCGCGGCGACCAGATGCCCCACGAGCTTCATCAGGGCGACGCCGCCGAGGAGCGCCAGCAGCGCGGTCACGATCGGCAGGCCCATCGCCACCAGCGATCCGAAGGCGATGAACAGGATCACGGCTGCCGTCAGGACGCCGATGCTCTCGGCCGGGCCCTGCGGCGGCGTCTCGGCCTTTTCCGCCCTGTCCCCGCCCAGCCCCAGCGTCACACCGTCGCCGGAGGCTTCCTTGACCGTGTCCACCAGGGGCTTGACCTCGGTCTTCGCCACATCCTTCGCGGTCAGCGGGATGATCGTACGGGCGATACGACGGTCCTGCGTCACCAGCTTCGGGTCCTCGTACGGCGAGGTCACCGGTCCGGTGATGGGCGAGGCGTCCAGCTCCGCGATGACCTTCTCGATCCTCTGCCGGACGGCGGGATCGTCGACCCCCTTCTCCGCCTTGATCGCGAGAGTCAGGGTGTCGCCCTGCTGCTCGGGGAAGTGCTTCTCGATCAACGCCTGCGCCTTGGCGGAATCGCTGTCACCACCGGCGTACTCGTTGTCCGGGGCGGCACCGAAGGTGAAGCCGAGGAACGCCAGGGCGAGCACGCCGACGATCCAGGTCAACAGGACGAGCCGGCGGCGCCGGTAACAGAACCGGGCAAGTCTCGCCAGCGCTCCATCCGCACGGGGAGCCTCGGTCGCCATCATCTTCTCCTCAGTCATCGGTCTTCATTTCGGTGCGGAGATGCGCGTCAGCAGGGGCGCAGTCAGTGGGCCGACCAGCGGCGGGGGCCGGATCAGTGATCATGGGCGGTGCCCTCGCCGTGCGGGCCGCCGAACGGCGTCGTGACGCCGGCGTAGCGGAGCCGCAGCATCATGCCCTGCTCCGCGTGGGGCAGGTTGTGGCAGTGGTTCATCCAGATGCCGGGGTTGGTCGCGCGGAAGGCGACCTCCCACGTCTCCCCGGGGCGGACATCGAAGGTGTCCACCCACAGCGGACTGCCCGTCGACGGCGTTCCGTCCCGGGACAGGATCAGCACGGAATGGCCGTGCAGATGCCAGGGATGGGTTTCCAGACTCCGGTTGACGACGGTCATCCGGACCACGTCACCATCGGCGACGAGCTGGTCGGGGATGCCGGGGTGGCCTCGGCCGTTGACGGTCTGCGCGTACGCGGGGCGGCCGTTCACCATGGCCATTCCGCGGTCGAGGACCATGGTGAAGTGCCGGTCGGCCCTGCCCGGATCGAAGGGTATGGCGGCCGGGGCTCCGTATCGCAGCAGGTCGAGTTCCGGCAGACCGGAGGTGTCCGCCACGTGCGTTGCCGCGGCGGCATCGGCGGGCGGGCGCAGCCGTAGTCCGCCCGCTCGATCGTCGTCGACAACGAGTGCCACGGACCTGTCGGGCATGCGGAACACCAGGTCGTACCGACCGCCGGCGGGCAGGTGCAGTCCAACGTCGCGGACCTCCCCGGGCTGGTTGAGGTCCCGACCGTCGACGGCGACCAGCCGGAACGGGGTGCCGGCGAGGACGATCCGGTGCGGATCCGAGTCGGTATTGATCAGTCGCAGCCGCACGGGTGCACCGGGTGGCGCGCGGTGCTCGGTCCGGCCGTCCCTCGCGGCGATCACGACGGTGCCGTCGAAGGTGTGCACGGGCAGGGTGAGGTCCACCTGCTCGCCGGCCCGCCGCCCGGCACGCGGTGACACCACGAGACTTCCGTACAGCCCTTTACGTACGCCTATGTGGGACGCGTGGTGGGTGTGGTACCAGTAGGTGCCCACCTGGTCGGCGCGGAACCGGTAGACGAAGTCCGCACCGGGTGGCACGGCCCGCTGGGTCACCCCCGGTACGCCGTCCTCGCCGCACGGCACGTCGTAGCCGTGCCAGTGCAGGGTCACACCGTCCTCGATGTCGGCGTTGCGTAGCCGTACTTCGACCAGGTCACCCTCGGTCGCGGTGAGGGCCGGACCCGCGACCTCGCCGTTGAAGGCCCAGGCGTCGACCTCTCGACCGGACGGGAGCCGTACCGTGGCCTTCTTCGCGGTGAGCACGTGCCGCCGCACGGTGCCACCCGGCGCCGGTGCGTCAGCGCCCCGCAGGTCGGCCACCGACAGGCCCGCCCGCGACGGGCGCCCGGGGCCGCCGCCCCGGGTCACCGATTCGGCGGGGAGGAACGACAGCCTGGTGCCGGCACCCGCCGTGGTCACCACGACCGCGCCACCCGTCCAGGCGATGAACCGGCGACGCGAGATCGCCCGTCGATCCTCCGGTGCCGGCGCGACATCCACCTCAGCGGTGCCCTCGCCGGGGGCAGCGACCACCCGCGCGGTCAGCAACGCGCCGGCGCAGACGAGCGAGACCGTGATCAGGGCGGTGCCCGCGGTGAGCGGATATCCGACCAGGAAGGTCACCACCAGACCGGCCAGCGCGGCGTAGGCCGCGGTGAACACCGCGACCACGGCGCGTACCGACCGACCGACGGTGCGCCCCCGCCCTGCCGCGAGCAGGTGCGGGCCGGCGAGCAGCACGGCGCCGACGCCGGCGGCGCCCAGCATCGGCAGCCCCAGCAGCACCTTCTCCTGCACGAACCACCAGCCCCGGCCGGCCAGCATCACCACGGTGCCCACCCGGAGCAGCGTCACGAGCACCGCCGTGCCCAGGACGGCAGCCGTCAGCCGGGTCCGCCGCAGCGCCAGTGCCACGCCGGCCGCGAACCACGCGGCGATGCTCAGCAGCGCGACGACGTGGTCCAGAAGGATCCACGAGCCGGTGCTCATGGCGCCGGTAGCGCGGGCGTGGCCGGCCTGGACAACTGCCGGGCCTGCCGGATGATCGTCCCGGTCACCGCCACGATGGCCAGCCCGTTGACCGCGTGCAGGCCGAAGACGAGCCCGCCGGCGGTGCCGTCGAGCGCCGTGGCGACTCCCTTGATCAGGAACTGGACAATCGCGAGTCCGGTGACCAGGCCGCTCATGCCGATCAGCCGCCCGGGCATCCGGGACGCCGCGGCGACGACGGTCACCAGGACGGCGATCAGCACGATGACGCCGCCCAGCGCGCGGTGCGGCTGGAAGGACTCGTCGTTGGGTGCCGTGTCGAAAGCCCCGCTGGCAGCCAGAAAGAACTGCGTGACGACGGCCAGCATCTGCAGGGCCGCCAGGCCGGCGAAGAATCTACGCATGGCGCGCTCCTCGAATTCGGAGGGGGTGATCGCTCATGGCGGCGATCGTCGCGTCGGTGCGGCGGTTGTCGCCTCTGGCCGTGGATGGCGGGCGTTACGCAATCCGGCGTAGCCGCACCCGGATCTCCCTACGCCCGTCGGCGTAGTCGGTCGCGCAGCTCTGCCGAGCGTCGTCGGTGGGCGGGAACAGTACGATCACGGCATGCAGCCACGTACCGTGTCGTTCCCCTTGCGGGTGGTGGGGCAGGACGTGGCGCTCGCGCTCTTCATCACCGTGATGCAGGTGCAGGGCACGGTCGCCAAGGTTGCCGGCGAGGGAGAACTCCGCTCGCTCAGTCACCTCGGAAACCTCGGCTACGCGCTGCTGGCGGTGAGTGGCCTGGTCCTGGCCGTCCGCCGCCGGTGGCCGGTTCCGGTGTTCGTCACCACCGCCCTCGCCAGCCTGGTGTACTACGGCCTCGACTTCCCGGACGGGCCCGGCTGGCTCGGCCTCTTCGTCGCCCTGTACACCCTTGCGGCGTACGGTGACGGGCGCCGGTCGCTGGTGGTGGCCGGCGTGGGCACGAGCCTGCTCACCGTCGGGTGGCTGGTCGCCGCGGCCGACATCGAGCCACGCGCCGCCATCGGCTGGGTGTTCTTCCGGATCGGTGCGTCGGTCATGAGTGCGGCCCTCGGCGAGTCCGTCCGGTCCCGGCGGGTCATCGCCGCCGAGGCTCAGGAGCGTGCCGAGCTGGCCGAACGGACCCGCGAGGAGGAGGCGCGGGCGCGGGTCGACGCCGAACGGCTCCGGATCGCCCGCGAGGTCCACGACACGGTCGCCCACGCCATCGCCATCATCAACGTCCAGTCCGGGGTCACCGCGCACGTGCTCGACAAGCGGCCGGACGTGGCACGCGAGGCGCTGCGGGCGATCGAGCAGACCAGTTCCCGGGCGCTGCGCGAAATGCGGGCCATCCTCCGGGTGCTGCGTGATGACGACGACGGACGGGTGCCGTACCCCGGGCTCGGTCAGATCGACGAACTCGCCGTCAAGGCGCGCGAGGCCGGACTCGACATCAAGATCGAGGAAACGTCCCCGGAGACGTCGTTGCCGAGCGCGGTCGGTAGCGCCGCCTACCGGATCGTGCAGGAATCCCTCACCAACGTGATCCGCCACGTCGGCCCGACCCGGGTGACGATAGCGCTGCACCCGGGCGTCGACGCCGTGCAGATCCGGGTGACCGACGAGGGCCGCCGCGCCGCCTCCGGTGAGGACGCCGGGGACCTGCACCTACCGTCCCAGCATCGGGCCGGTGCCGGCACGTCGGCCGGGCCCGGCCGCGGGATCGTCGGCATGCGCGAGCGCTGTGAGCTGCTCGGCGGTGAACTCGACGCCGGGCCGAGGCCGGGCGGAGGGTTCGAAGTCAACGCTCGGCTGCCCCTCGCGCCGACCGGGCCCCGCCGATGAGCGCGGCGGCCGCGTCGGCGCTGACCCACGCTCCGGTCAAGGTGCTGCTCGCCGACGATGAGGGCCTCGTGCGCTCCGGGTTCAAGGTGCTGCTCGACCTCGAGGAGGACATCACGGTCGTGGGGGAGGCCACCAACGGTGCCGAGGCCGTCGAGCGGGCCCGCGCCACCCGCCCCGACGTCGTCCTCATGGACATCCGCATGCCGAAGCTGGACGGGATTCAAGCCACCGCGCAGATCGCCGGGATGCGCGGCCTGGAGCAGGTCCGCGTCCTCATCCTCACCACCTACGACACCGACGAGTACGTCTTCGACGCGTTACAAGCCGGCGCCAGCGGTTTCCTGCTCAAGGACGCCGGACCGGCCGAACTGCTGCATGCCATCCGGGTGGTCGCCGCCGGCGAGGCGCTGCTCGCGCCGCGGATCACCCGACGCCTCATCGGCCAGTTCACCGCGCAACGAACGGCGACCCAGGCCGCGGCGGACCGGCTCGCGGTGCTGACCCAGCGCGAGCGCGAGGTGCTGGCCCTGGTGGGTCAGGGCCTGAGCAACGACGAGATCGGTGCCGAACTGTTCCTCAGCCCGGCCACCGCGCGCACCCATGTCAGCCACGCGATGGCGAAACTGGGTGCGCGGGACCGCGCCCAACTGGTTGTCGTCGCCTACCAGACAGGACTGGTCAGCCCGTAGCTGCCCACCGCTCCGGCGACCACCGGCGCGGCTGGCGGAGGGCCGAGCCGGGCGCGACGCCCGCCGGCTTTCACCCGCATCCACCGGGGCCCGGGGGCGAAGATGGGTGTGCACGTGACACCGGCAGACCGTCGGCCGCGCGGACGGGAGGACGCCGGGTGAGCTACGCGGACGTCAACGGACTACATCTCTGGTACGAGGTGCACGGCGCCGGGAAGCCGCTGGTCCTGCTGCACGGCGGGTACGGCTCGGTGGAGATGTTCGCCCCGATCCGGCCGGCGCTGGCCGCCCGCCGCCAGGTGATCGCGGTCGACCTGCAGGGGCACGGCCGCACCGCCGACACCGACCGGCCGCTGCGCTACGAGTCGCTGGCCGACGACGTGGCCGCCCTGCTGCGCCACCTCGACCTGCCGGTGGCCGACCTGCTCGGCTACTCGCTCGGCGGCGGGGTGGCCCTGCGTACCGCGATCCAGCACCCCGCCCTGGTCCGCCGGCTGGTGCTGGTCTCCACGCCGTGCCGCCGGCAGGGCTGGTACCCGGAGGTGCTGGCGGCGATGGCCGCGCAGGACGCCCGGACCGGCGAGCGGATGCGCGGCAGCCCGCCGCACGAGCGGTACGCGTCGGTCGCCCCGCGCCCGCAGGACTGGCCGGTGCTCTGGGCGAAGACCGGTGAGCTGCTGCGCCGCGAGTACGACTGGTCAGCCGAGGTGGCCGCCCTGCCCATGCCGGTGCTGCTGGTCTACGCCGACGCCGACGCGATCCCGGTCCGCCACGTCGCCGAGTTCTTCGGGCTGCTCGGCGGCGGACACCGGGACGCCGGCGGGGACGGCACCGACCGGCCCGCGTCCCGGCTGGCGGTGCTGCCCGGGCTCACCCACTACGACGTGCTCGGCTCGCCGGCACTGCCCGGTGTCGTGCTGCCGTTCCTCACCCACACGCTGCGCGCGCCCGAGTGACCGCCCGCGCCGGGGCGGCCTGACCGGCGCGGGTGAGGACAGAATCGCGGGCGGGCGCGGCGCGCGACGCGCCCGCCCGCGATCCGCTCAAATGGCGAAGCCGCCGTCGGCGTCGATCACGGCACCGGTGACGTAACCGCCGTCCGGGCCGGCCAGGTGGGCCACCACGGCGGCGATCTCGCTGGGTGCCGCGTACCGGCCGAGCGCCGTCAGACCCGCGATGAACTCGGCGTTCGGCCCGTCCGCCGGGTTGGTGTCGGTGTCGGTGGGGCCCGGATTCACCAGGTTGACGGTGATCCCCCGCGGCCCCAGCTCGCGGCCGAGCCCCTTGGTCAGGCCGATCAGCGCGGTCTTGCTCATCGAGTAGAGCGCCAGGCCCGGGAAGGGCGCCCGGCGGGCGACGTTGCTGCCGATGGTGATGATCCGGCCGCCCTCGCCCAGGTGCCGGGCCGCCGCCTGAGCGGCCACGAAGGGCGCCCGGACGTTGACCGCCAGGGTCCGGTCCAGCGCGTCGACCCCCAGTTCCTCGACCGGGCCCACCAGGAAGACGGCCGCGTTGTTCACCAGGATGTCCAGCCGGCCCAGCTCCCCGACCGTCCGGTCGACCGCCTCGCATACCGCCCGGGGGTCGGCGCTGTCGGCGGCCAGCACCAGGGCCCGCCGCCCCGCCGCCTCGACCTGCTTGCCCACCACGGCGGCCCGCTCGGCGTTCGTCTCGTAGGTGATGGCCACGTCGGCCCCCTCGGCAGCCAGGCGCCGGGCGATGGCCGCGCCGATGCCCCGGGCGCCGCCGGTGACCAGGGCGACCTTTCCGTCCAGTGTCGTCATGGGACAAGCCTCGCCGGGCGGGGCGGGCGCGTCTGGCGGCGATCGGACGTCGCGTCGGCCGCCCGGCTCACCGGTCGCCGGCGGGGGGTTCGACCAGGCCCCGGCGGTAGGGGCCCCAGGCGACGAAGCGCTCGAACAGCTCGCGTGGGGTCGGCCCGTCGTGCGGGTTGAGCCGGAACAGGTCGTGGGTCGCCTCGTGGTAGAGGCCGGAGAGGTAGACGGCCAGGTCGACGGGATGGCCGGCGTACTCGACCTTGAGCAGCAGCCGGGCCTGCGCGCAGGGCCACGGCCCGCCGCAGGCCCGGCACAACCAGAGCGGCCGGATCGGCAGGTGCGGCGGCTGGCCCAGCGGATACGGCCGCGGCCGGTCCGGGTGCGGCCCCAACCGGGGTACGGGAAGCATGGCGCCACTCATGACGGCCCTTCTGTCTCGCGGTACGCACGGGGTCGGGGCCGCCCCGGCGTCGGGGGATCGGGACGGCCCCGAGGCGGGCCGGACGGGAGGCGGCCCACCGGTGACAGTCTGTTGAGGACGGCACTACGCTCGGAAGGCATCCGGCCCCTCCGGGTGGCGGCTGAGCAGG
This sequence comes from Micromonospora sp. NPDC049836, assembly GCF_044465125.1. NCBI lineage: Bacteria > Bacillati > Actinomycetota > Actinomycetes > Micromonosporales > Micromonosporaceae > Micromonospora > Micromonospora sp. NPDC049836. The sequence goes on along the minus strand of NZ_JBITLH010000003.1, from coordinate 508,200 downwards.
GCCGGGACAGGTCGCGGGAGGCCGTGGGAAGTGGTGTGCCGAGCCGGGCGGAGGCAGGGGAGAACATGGGCGGGTCGTGGTTGGACTTCATCGCCGGCGAGTTGCGCCAGGCGCGGCTGCGGGCCGGCCTCAGCCAGGAGGACCTGGCGAAGCTGATCAACTACTCGGCGTCCCACGTGTCCGGCGTGGAGACCGGCCAGCGCCCGCCGAAGGCCGACTACCTCGCCGCGATGGACCAGGCGATGGAGACCGGCGGCATGTTTGGCCGGCTGCTTGACCGCGCCGTGCTGATCGAGGGCGTTCCGGGGTGGATGCGCGGGTGGGTCGACGACGAGCGGAAGGCCGACCTGCTGCGCTGGTACGAGCCCGCCTACATCCCGGGCATCCTGCAGACCGAGGCGTATGCCCGGCTGACGCTGGCGGACAACCTGTCGCGTTCCGAGCAGATCGAGCAGCAGGTCGCCTCCCGGCTCGGACGGCAGGTGATTCTCACCGGCCAGCACCCGTGCCAGCTGGTCGCCGTCCTCGACGTGATGGTGCTGCGCCGGCCGCTGCGGGGGCATGCCGAGCTGATGGGGCAGCAGCTCGCCCATCTCGTGAAGATGGCCGAGCTGCCGCACGTGCAGATCCTGGTGGTGCCGGAGGAAGCCGGGCTCTACCCCGCGCTGCAGGGCGGTTTCATCCTGGCCACGCTCGGCGACGGCGCGGTGGTCGCCTACCTCGACCAACAGGTCCGTGCGCAGATGATGCACCGGACCGAGGACATCGTGGTCCTGCAACGGCACTGGGAGGCGGTCCGGGGGGAAGCCCTGTCCCGCCGCCAGTCCCTCGACCTGATCAAGGAGGCGGCGTGCTCGTGGACCTGACCGGTGCCCGGTGGCGCACCTCGATCCGCTCGGGACCGAACGGTGGTGCGTGCGTCGAGGTGGCCGACAACCTTCCGGGCGTCGTCGGCGTTCGGGACAGCAAGGACCGTCCGGGACCCGTGCTCACCTTCGACCGGTCGGCCTGGCGCGCGTTTGTGGCCTTCGCCAAGCGGCGCTGACCTCGGCGGGGATCAGCCCAGCCGGCGGGCCAGCCAGGGCAGCAGCGCGTCGCCCTGCAGGCGCTGGAACGCCCGTACGGTCGGGATGCCGGGCGGTGGCGGCTGCCGCGCGCCGTCCAGGAAGAAGCCGGTGAAGCCGGCCAGCACGCCGGTCACGTCGGCCGGGTCGACGTCGGCGGTGAGCGGCCGGGCCCGCAGCAGCGGCTCCGGGTCGTGGCCGCCGTGGACCTGCACGTTGATCAGCACCAGCAGGCTGTCCAACCAGGCCGGTCCCCGGCAGGCCCACGGCCAGTCGACCACGCTGACCGTGCCGTCCGGGCCGATCAGCAGGTTGTCGGCCCGGACGTCCAGGTGGCACAGGGTCTGCCCGGCCAGCGCGGCGAGCCCGCGCTCCGCGGCGGCGCGCAGCTGCGGCAGCCGGGACCGGGCCCAGCCGTCCAGGTCGGCCGGCGGGTCGGCGGCGATCCGGTGCCAGCCGGCGAAGTCGTACCGGAGCTGGTCGGCGGCGTTCGGTGCGGCGGGCACGGTCGCCGGGGTGAGCACGGCGGCCATGGTCTCCAGGGTGGCGAACACGGCGGCCAGCTCGGCGGCGTCCCACGGCGTCACCGGGTGCCGGCCCTCGACGTCGGTGAAGACCAGCGCCACCCAGTCGCCGTCGTCGTAGCTGCCGAGCAGCCGGGGCGCCGGCGCGGTCGCCGGCAGCGCGGCGGCGACCAGCGCCTCGGCCCGGTGCAGGGCCGGGCTGCGGTCGTTCTGGGCCGGGCTGACCGCCTTGACGAACGCGCGCCGGCCGCCGGCCGTGCGGACCCGGTCGGCGGTGCCGGGGGAGAAGCCGCCGGACTGCGAGACCGCGGCGGTCACCCGGTCGCCCAGGATCTCCTCGACCGCGGCCCGGACGTGGCCGGGCAGGTCGGTCCAGTGGATCCGGGTCTTCGTCGCGCTTTCCACCGCCTCACCGTGCGCCCCGCCGCCCGGCCGGGCAACCGATTACCGCGGCCCGGCGGTGTAGCGCAGGACGACCACGCCACTGTCGAAGGGTCGGGTCTCGGTCAGGGTGAACCGGTGCGCGGCGAAGCCGCGGTCTACCAGCGTGATGCCGCTGCCGATCAGCACCGGGTTCAGCTTGACCACCAGCTCGTCGACCTCGTCGAGGAGTTGGCCGGCGAGGCTGCCGCCGCCGCAGAGCCAGATGTCGCCGCCGGGCCGCTGCTTCAGGTCGCGGACGAACGCCACCGGGTCGCCGTCGACGATCTGCACCTGCGGATCGTCCGACGGGGGCAGCGACCGGCTGAACACGTACTGCTCGAGGTGGGCGTACGGGCTGGTCACCCCCAGTTTCAGGGCCGGGTCGTAGGTGGCCCGGCCCATCAGCACCGCGTCGAACCGGCCGGTGGGCGGTGACGCGATGCCGAGCTGGGCGTGGGCGAACGTGGGGAAGGTCTGGGGCCATGCGGCGGTCAGGTAGGCCGCCACGTCGGGCTCCAGCGGAAAGAAGTCGTAGGACCCGTCGGGGGCGGCGATGAAGCCGTCGAGGGTGCTGGCGACGTAGTACACGAGCTTGCGCAAACCGACTCCGATGTCCGGGGCAACCACGACGACTGTCGTGGTCGAGACAATGTACAACACCTGTCGTGGTTGTTGCTAGGGTGACGGCATGGCCAGAAACCCGGAACGCCGTACCCTGCTCGCCGACGCCGGGCTCCGGGTGCTCGCCACGGCCGGGGCGCGCGGGCTCACCCACCGCGCGGTCGACGCCGAGGCGGGCGTGCCGACCGGCACCGCCTCCAACTACTTCCCGTCCCGGGCGGCGCTGCTCGCCGGCCTGGCCCAGCGGATCTTCGAGCGGCTGGCACCCGATCCGGCGGTCCTGGCCGAGCTCGGCCGGCGTACGCCGTCGCTGGAGCTGGTGACCGACCACCTGCGCTACATCGTCGAGCGCACCACGCGCGAGCCCGAGCTCACCCGGGCGCTGTTCGAACTGCGCCTGGAGGCCTCCCGCCGGCCCGAGCTGCGGCAGGCGCTCGGCGACGTGCTCCGCCGGGGGTACGCCGACGACGTGGCCTTCCACGTCGCCGCCGGGCTGCCCGGCGGCGCGTTCGAGGTGGCGCTGCTGCACTACGCGGTGGACGGGTTCCTGCTGGACCTGCTCACCACCTCCGTCGACGCCGGGTTCGATGCCGACCAGGTGGTTTCCGCCCTGGTGTCCCGGCTGGTCGGCACCGTCCCCGGCGGACCGCCGCCAACCGCCACCGGCCGATCGTGATCAAACCAGGTATGTCCCCGTGGCCAGCGGGAAAACCGGCGCGGAACCAGCCTCGGGGAGGAGCAACGGATGAGGGATGGCGCCGGACTGACCATCGGTGTGCTCGGCTCGTACGGCGGACGCAACCTCGGCGACGAGGCGATCCTGACCGGCCTGCTGGCCGATCTGCGCCAGCAGGAGCCGAACGCCCGGATCATCGTGTTCTCCCGGAACCCCGCGCACACCGCGCTGGCCCACCCCGACGTGGAGGCGGTGCCCTGGGAAGGCGTCAGCCGGGTCGACTCCTCGGCCATCCTGGCCCAGCTCGACCTGCTCATCCTCGGCGGTGGCGGCATCCTCTACGACAAGGAGGCCCGCCGCTACCTGCGGGTGGTCCGGGTCGCCCAGGAGCGCGGCCTGCCGCTGCTGACGTACGCGGTCGGGGTCGGCCCGCTCACCGAGGGGGTGGACACCGGCATGGTGCGGGAGACCCTGGCCGGGGCCACCGAGGTGACCGTGCGCGACCAGGAGTCGCGGATGGTGCTGGAGGAGGCCGGGCTGCTCAACCCGATCACCGTCACCGCCGACCCGGCGTTCCTGCTGGAGCCGGAGGAGTTCCCGGCGAGCTGGCTGCGCGAGGAGGGCGTACCGTCCGGCAAGCGCCTGGTCGGGTTGAGCGTGCGGGAGCCGGGCCGGGCCGCCGAACGGCTCGACGTCGACGGCTACCACCGGCTGCTCGCCCAGATCAGCGACTTCCTGGTGCACCGGATCGACGCGTACGTGCTCTTCGTGCCGATGGAACGCGACGACATCCGGCACTCGCACGGCGTCATGTCGCACATGGTCGCCGCCGAGCGGGGCCGGATCCTGCACAACGCCTACAACCCGCGGCAGGTGCTCGGCCTGATGAAGCACTTCGACCTCGCGGTCGGCATGCGCCTGCACTTCCTCATCTTCGCGGCCATGATGGGCACCCCGTTCCTGCCCCTGCCGTACGCCGGAAAGGTCTTCGACCTGGCCCAGCGGCTCGGGGTGCCGGCGCTGCGCGGAGTGGAGCGCGAGGTGGAGGGCCCGCTGTTGGCGGAGGTCGACCGGCTCTGGGACGAGCGGGAGGCGCGGGCCGACGAGACGGCCCGGCGGGTGGCCGCCGTCTGCGAGCAGGCCCACGGCACCTCCCGGGTGACCCGGGGCGTGCTGGAGAGCATCCGGTCGCGCACCCTCACCCGGGTCGGTGCCTGAGTCGCCGCTCAGACCGCCGGACCCCGCCAGGCGTAGATCCACGGATGGCCCGCCTGGTCGTCCGACTCCAGCTCGTAGATCTGCGCCTCGGCCAGCCCCGCCGGCCCCAGATGGTGGTGGGTCAGCGGCGGCCGGCCGTTGGTGTCCAGCTCCACGGTGACCGTCTCACCGTCGGCCCCGCCACCCACCAGGGGGATCTGCACCGTTGATGCCATGCGCCCATCCTGCCCCGGCGACCGCCGGGGCAGGACGCGAATAGCGGGGCTGCGAGCCGGCCGGGCCCGGGACTAGGGTCCGGAGATGGCGAACCCGACGATCGACCCGACCCTCGGTCCGGTCCTCGCCCGCACGGGTGACGAACGGGCGGTGCTCGACGCGTTCCTCGACTTCCACCGCGCCGTCGTACTGCGCAAGGCGGACGGCCTGGCGCACGCCGAGGCGGCCCGGCGTCTGGTGCCGTCCCTGACCACCCTGGCCGGCCTGCTGAAGCACCTGGCCCTGGTCGAGCGGAACTGGCTGCCCTGCCTCTTCGCGCCGGGGCCCGGCGACGTCTACCTCACCACCGAGGAGGAGGCCCGGGCCAGTTTCACGCTCGCGCCCGGCGAGACCGTGGCGGGCCTCGCGGACGCGTACCGGGCGGCCTGCGACCGCTCCCGGGCGGTCGCCGCCCGCTTCGACCTGGACCACGTGGTGCCGCACCCGCAACTCGGCGAGGTGTCGCTGCGCTGGGTGCTGGTCCACCTGATCGAGGAGACCGCCCGGCACGCCGGCCACGCCGACATCCTCCGCGAGCTGACCGACGGCGAGACCGGGGCGCTCTGACCCCGGATCAGTCGCGCGGCAGCAGGCCCGGCGGGTACTCCATCCCGTCGTGGGCGCACGCCGCGGCGGCGACCCGGGCGGCGTACCGGGCGGCGTCGAGCGGGGACGCGCCACGCAGCCGGGCGGCGATCAGGCCGGCGGCGAAGGCGTCGCCCGCGCCGTTGGTGTCCACCACCGGGCCCGGCGGCGTACCGGCCGGCACCCGGATCGGCGGGGTGTCCGGGGCGTGCAGCGTCGAGCCGGCCGCCCCGCCGGTCACCAGCACGGTCCGGGGCACCAGCCCGGCGGCCACCTTGCCGGCCCGGTCACCGAGCCGGACGTCGCTGACGAAGACCAGCCCGGCCGCGTCGGCGAAGGGGCGGTGGTAGTCGTTCTCGCCGTCCCAGTCGTGCAGGTCGGTGGAGAGCGTCACCCCGGCGGCCAGCCCCGCGCGCAGCACCGGCAGCGCGTCCCGGGCCCAATCCATGATCGACACATGTACGTGCGCGGCGTCCCGGACCAGCGCGGTCAGCTCGGCCGTGGCGAACGGGGCCGGCCCCGACCAGGGGCGGGGATCGTAGAGGGACATCCGCCGGCCGGCCGGGTCGACCAGGTTCACCGACCGGCGGGTGCCGGCCGGGGCGGCGGCCAGCACGGTCCGTACCGAGGTGCGGGCCAGCGCGGCCCGGACCACGTCGCCGGCCGGATCCGCGCCGAGCACGTCCACCAGGGTCACCCGCAACCCCAGGGCGTGCGCGGCGAGCGCCACGCCCGCGCCGGTGTTGCCGATCCGCAGGTCGATCGGGGGCACCGCCAGCGAGTCCGCGGCGGGCAGCGGCAGGGCCGGCACCCGGGCGCGGATGTCCACGCCGAGGCCACCGATCACGAGCAGATCGACCATGGCGCCGACAGTAGTCCGGCCCGGCCGCCTATCCTTGCCCCGGACGTCGTCGAGGGGGAGTGCGTGCTGGTCATCCACGGGGTGTGGCTGCCCGGCGGCGGGCTCGCCGTGTGGGGCGAGGAGAGCACCCGGCCGGCCCGGGCGCCGCGCCGCCCCGGCCGTGCCCCGCGCGAGCGGCCGCACCCGTTCGCCGCCGATCACGCCACGCTGGCCGCCGCGCTCGGTGGGTCGGGCCTGCCCGCCGCCGTGCTGCTGCGCCTGCCCACCCGGGCCGGCTCGCCGCTGGACTCGCCCGAGCTGGTCCGGACCACCGTCGGGGAGCCGGTCCGCGGCCCGGTCACCCTCGCCGGCTGGCGGGTCCCGGCCCTGGTGTACGCCCCGGACGCCGCGTACGCCCTGCTCCGTGAGCTGGAGCCGGGGGACGTGGTGCCCGGGGCCGGGCTGCGCCACCTCGCCGAGCTGGCCGCGTTCGCCGCCGACCTGGTCAGCCGTGGCCGGGTACTGCCCGGGGTGACCGGCCCGCTCGCCCCGATCACCGACTCGCCGACCACGGCTGACCCGCTGACCACCGCTGGCACCCTCACCACGGGTGGCCCGCTGGCCACGGCAGGCCCGATGGGCGCCACCGCCCCGGCTGCCTCGACCGCCAGGACGCGAGGCGCGGACACGTCGACCAGGACGGGCCGGCGGCACCTGCGCCCGGTCGACGGCTCCGAGGTGGTGACCGCGCGGGCGCTTTGGCGGCCGCTGCTCACCGGCACCGACGCCGCCTGGGCCCGCTCACTCGCGCAGGCCCTCCCGCCGGCCGCCCGCGCCGCCGCCGAATGGACCGCGGCAGTCCCGCCCGCCGCGCCCCAGGAGCGAGTGGCCGCCGGCCCCGTGTCGGTGGCCCCTCCCGCGCCCGGGGGCGGCCTGCCGGCGGCGTCCGCTACCGCCGAGGTGGGCCCGCCGGCGGTGTCCGGGGGCGGTCTGCCGGCCGGGTCGGTGGGCGCGGTCGGGGCGGACGGGCTCGCCGAGCCGGCCGACGTGCTCGCCGCCGCCCTCGACGCGCTCGCCGACGCGGCCGCCCGCGCCGCCCTCGGTGAGCTGCGGCTGCACCGGGGGATGCGTCCGGGCGGGCCGGTGCCCCGCTGGCTGGCCGCGCTGACCGGCGCGGAGCGTGCCTTCAGCACCGAGCCCGCCGCCCTGGAACTGCTCCGCACCGAGCTGGACGCCTGGCAGCGCGACGCGGTCGGCGGCGCGGTCCGGGCCGCCTTCCGGCTCATCGAGCCGGCCGCCGACCCGGCCGCCGACCCGGTGGCCGAGCTGGTCGAGGGGGACGCCTGGCGGATCGAGTTCGGCCTGCAACCGGTCGACGAGCCGGGCCTCGTGCTGGCCGCCGCGCAGATCTGGCGGGGATCCGCGCGGGCCCTGGCCGGCCGGGGGATCGACCCGCAGGAGACGCTCCTGGCCGAGCTGGGCCGGGCCAGCCGGCTCTGGCCGGAGCTGGACGCGGCGCTGCGCACCGCCACGCCGGAGGGCATGGACCTGGACGCCGAGGGCGCGCACCGGTTCCTCCGGGAGGGCGCGCCGGTGCTGCACGCCGCCGGCTTCGGGGTGCTCCTGCCGTCCTGGTGGCGGCGGTCCTCGTCCCGCCTCGGCGCCCGGCTGCGGGCACGCGGCCGGACCGCGCCGGGCACGGTCGCCGCCGCCGCCGGTGGGCTGGGGCTCGACGCCCTGGTCGACTACCGCTGGGAGGTGGCCCTGGGCGACCAGCCGTTGACCGCCGACGAGCTGGCCTCGCTGGCCGAGGTGAAGTCCCCGCTGGTGCGGCTGCGCGGCCGCTGGGTGGAGCTGGACCCCAGCCGCCTGGAGGCCGGGCTGCGCCTGCTCCGCTCGACCGGTGAGCTGACCGTGGCCGACCTGCTGCGGATGGGCCTGACCGGCGACGGCGACCGGGCCGACGGGCTGCCGGTGCTGGAGGTGACCGCCGACGGCGCGCTGGGCGAGCTGCTGGCCGGTACGGCGGAGCGCCGGCTCGCCCCCGCCGACCCGCCGCCCGGCTTCGTCGGCGCGCTGCGGCCGTACCAGCGGCGCGGGCTGGCCTGGCTGGCCTTCCTCCAGTCGCTGGGGCTGGGCGGGATCCTCGCCGACGACATGGGGCTGGGCAAGACGGTGCAGCTGCTCGCCCTGCTCGCCGGGGACCCGCCGGAGGCCGGGCCCACCCTGCTGGTCTGTCCGATGTCGCTGGTCGGCAACTGGCAGCGGGAGGCGGCGCGGTTCACCCCGGAGCTGCGGGTACACGTGCACCACGGCGCGGAGCGGGCCCGGGGGGCGGAGTTCAACGCCGCCGTGCACGCGGCCGACCTGGTCCTCACCACCTACTCGGTGGCCGCCCGGGACGCGTACGACCTGGCCGGGATCGACTGGCACCGGGTGGTGGTGGACGAGGCGCAGGCCATCAAGAACGCCGCCACCCGGCAGGCCGAGGCGGTCCGCGCGCTGCCCGCCCGGCACCGGGTCGCGGTCACCGGTACGCCGGTGGAGAACCGGCTCGCCGACCTCTGGTCGATCATGCAGTTCGCCAATCCCGGCCTGCTCGGACCGGCCGCCACGTTCCGGAAGAAGTTCGCCGAGCCGATCGAGCGGCACGGCGACGCCGAGGTGGCCGGTCGGCTGCGCCGGATCACCGGCCCGTTCGTGCTGCGCCGGCTCAAGACCGACGCGTCGATCATCTCGGACCTGCCGGCGAAGCTGGAGATGGAGGTGCTCTGCAACCTCACCGCGGAACAGGCGGCGCTCTACCGCGCGGTGGTCGACGACATGATGGCCAAGATCGAGTCCACCGACGGGATGGCCCGGCGTGGCCTGGTGCTGGCCACCATGACCCGCCTCAAGCAGGTCTGCAACCACCCGGCCCAGCTGCTGCACGACGGCTCGGCCCTGGCCGGCCGCTCCGGCAAGCTGGAACGGCTCGAGGAGATCGTCGACGAGGTGCTGGCGGCGGGGGAGCGGGCCCTGCTCTTCACCCAGTACGCCGAGTTCGGCGGCATGCTGCGCGGACACCTGTCGGCCCGGACCGGCCGGGAGGTGCTCTACCTGCACGGCGGCGTCGGCAAGGCCGAACGGGACGCCATGGTGACCCGGTTCCAGTCGCCGGACGGGCCGCCGCTGTTCGTCCTCTCGCTCAAGGCCGGCGGCACCGGGCTCACCCTGACCGCGGCGAACCACGTGGTGCACGTGGACCGGTGGTGGAACCCGGCCGTGGAGGACCAGGCCACCGACCGGGCGTTCCGGATCGGTCAGCGCCGCCGGGTGCAGGTCCGCAAGTTCGTCTGCGCCGGCACGGTCGAGGAGAAGGTGGCCGCCATGATCGCGGACAAGCGTGGCCTGGCACAGCGGGTGGTGGGCACCGGCGAGCAGTGGGTCACCGAGCTCTCCACCGACACCCTGCGGGAGCTGTTCACGCTGGAGTCCGGGGCGGTGGTCGAATGAGTCCCGAGCAACCCCGGTTCGCCGACTTCGGGCCGCCCCGGCGGGTCGAGGGTGGACTGCGGGCCCGCAGCACCCGCGGCGCCATCGGCCGCTCCTGGTGGTCCCGGCGGTTCCTGGAGGTGCTGGAGTCGTTCGCCCTCGGCACCCGGCTCACCCGGGGCCGGGCGTACGCGCGGCGGGGGCAGGTGCTCCGGCTCGACGTCGCCCCCGGGCTGGTCACCGCCAGCGTGCAGGGTTCCCGGCCCGAGCCGTACCCGGTGCGGATCCGGCTCGCCGCGTACCCGGACGAGGTCTGGGAGCGGCTGGCGGCCGAGCTGGCCGGGCAGGCGTTCTTCAGCGCCCGGCTGCTCGCCGGGGACCTCCCCGCCGAGCTGGAGGAGCTGTTCGCGGCGGCCGGCGCGCCACTCTTCCCGGCCCGGGTGAACGAGCTGGACCAGCACTGCGGCTGCCCGGACTTCGCGGTGCCGTGCAAGCACCTGGCGGCCACCTTCTACCTGCTGGCCGAGGCGTTCGACGCCGACCCGTTCCGGCTCCTGCACTGGCGCGGCCGGGACCGCGCCGAGCTGCTGGAGCGGCTGCGTACGCTGCGGGGCGCCGAGGTCGCGGACGCCGCGCCGGACGGCCCGGCGGTGCCGGCGGGCGGACCGGCCGTCCCGGTGGACGGTCCTGCTGCCGCGGAGCCGCCCGTGGCCGGGGCGGCGCGGGTGCTGGCCGGGCTGCCGGCGGCGTCGGCGGCGGACACTGTGGACCGGTTCTGGCTGTCCCCGGTGCCGCTGCCCGACCGGCCGCCCACCCTGCCGACCGGGCCGGAACTGCTGCTGCGCCAGCTCGCCCCGCCCGGCGCCGACCTCGGCGGGCCGGGCCTGGTGGAGCGGCTGCGCCGGGCGTACCGGGAATTCGGCGGGCCCGACCCGGAGCCCGGGCCGCGCTGACGCCACCCCGGCCCGGCCCGGTCACAGCCAGCGTCGCCGGAACCGCCACATGAGGCCGGCGTTGGCCAGCAGCACCACGGCACAGATCGCGCCGGCGAGCCGGCCGGCGAGCACGGTCATCGCCGGCAGCGAGGCCCACAGCACGATCGTCAGCAGCATCAGGTACCGGCCACGGCGGGCCCGGGCCCGGGAATCGAGCCGGGCGAAGAAGTGCGGGTCGCTCTCCCGCAGTTGGCGGGTGATCTGTTCGAACCTGCGCTGATCCTCTTTGCTGAGCATGGCGGTGCCTTCCCCTCACGGCTTCAGCGGTTCGGCGGCATACCCGCAACGGCCGCCGGTCACGCGCCGCCGCTGCCGCTACTTTCGCCGGCCGCGCGGACCCGCGGGACCTTCCGGTCGGAGCACCTCAGCGCGGGCTTATCGGTGACTTAAGTTTTGCTGTGCCGTGTAACGGCGCGCACAGCGCAGCCGCAGCCGAAAACGTTACCCGGCGGTGCGCCGCACCCGGGTCCGCCCTGCTCCGGACGGGGGCGACCGGAACGGGGCGTACCACCCGCCGGCACCGGGGGCTGAGTGGCGCCTTAAGTGCCCTCGGAGGTGCCGACGGCGGCCCTTGAGCGGCCCGGAACCCGTGGTTACTTTCCCGTAGCAACTCCTCCGGCACGTCGCCGCCCCGCCGCCCTCACCGGCCGCAGGCGCGCCGGCGCTGAAAGAAAACGGGACAGGAACATGGCCGAGCTGAACGTGCCGCCGCGGCGTCCCCGGGACGATCGCGGCTGGGACGGACCCCACACCCCTCGCCCGGACGGGTACCGCGACCTGGACGCCGGGCCGTACGGCGGCCCGCACGCCGGCCCCGGCTACGCCGCGTACCCCGCCGCGGCCGGGCCGCAGGGCGGGCAGTGGGTCGGCCCCGAGGGCTTCGCCCCCGCCGGGTACGCCCCGACCCCCAACCCCGGACTGCCCAACCTGGACGATGACGACGAGCCCCGGACGGGCCGGCGGCGCGCCCTCGTCGCGCTCGGCGGCGCCGCGGTGGTCGCCGGTGGCGCCGCCCTGGCGATGTCCTCGCAGGTGCGGGGGATCTTCGGCGGCGGCCCGGAGGCCGGCGACGCGACCGGCACGGTGGCCACCGACGGCACCGCGGCCCGGCCGAGCGGGCAGCAGCCCAGCACGGTGCGTACCTACACCGAGCAGAACGAGAGCTACATGGGCTCCCGGGCCGGTGCGGCGCTGAAGCGGAACTCGCCGTCCACCGGTCGGGTCTTCGCCAGCCCGGCGGCCGCCGCGGCGGCCACCCGGGTGACCGTGAAGACGGTGCTCGCCAAGGACCCGATCCGGCACCTGGCCAGCCGGGCCACCTTCGGCGCGACGCCGAAGGTGCTCGCCGACATCAAGCGGCTGGGCATCGACGACTGGCTGCGCGAGCAGCTCGAGCCCGAGAAGATCGCCCCGACGAAGGCCGAGCTGAAGCTGGCCGAACTGCCCTCGCTCAAGTTGAGCCCGACGCAGCTGCGCGACCAGCGGGAGCAGCTCAACGAGCGGGGGGTCGACCCGGCGCGGGAGACCGTGGACGCCACCATCGCCCGGCAGATCTGGTCCGACCGCCAGCTCTTCGAGGTGATGGTCGACTTCTGGAACGACTTCCTGCACGTGGCCGCCGACTTCGACGGCGGCGAGAACTACCGCAACGCGTTCGACCGGGACGTCATCCGCAAGCACGCGCTGGGCAGCTACCCGGAGATGCTGGTGGCCGCCAACAAGCACCCGGCGCTGCTGCTCTACCTGAACCAGACCGACTCCCGCAAGGACGCGGTCAACGAGAACCTGGCCCGGGAGAACCTGGAGCTGTACTCGGTCGGCGTGGACGGCGGCTACACCGAGAAGGACGTCCGCCAGGCCGCGCTGCTGCAGACCGGCCGCGGCGTCGCCGACGGGAAGTACAAGTTCTTCCCGGAGCGGCACTACCTGGGCAAGGTGAAGATCCTCGGCTTCAGCCACGCCAACAACTCCGCCGACGCGGCGGCGGCCGACAAGGTGATCGACCAGTACATCACCTACATCGCCCTGCACCCGTCGACCGCCGGGTACGTGGCCCGCAACCTGGCCACCCGGTTCGTCTCGGACACCCCGCCGAAGTCCCTGGTGGACCGGCTGGCCAAGGCGTACACCACGAACCGGGGGCAGATCCGGCCGGTGCTGGCCACGCTCTTCCGCTCCTCGGAGTTCTGGGCCGCCGTCGGCCAGAAGGTCCGCCGCCCGATGGAGTACCTGGTCGCCACGTACCGGACCCTCGGGGTGGGGCCGGAGGCGTCCGCCGGTTTCCAGGGCGACGACCGGCGCACCCCGTTCGCCCAGGGGTTGCGGCAGATCCAGGACAAGCTCCGCGAGCTGGGCCAGTACCCGATGGGCAAGCCCACCCCGGACGGGTACGCCGACGTCTACCTCGCGTGGACCTCGGCCGGCACGATGGTCGACGGCTGGAACGAGGCCGGCACGCTGATCGCGGGCGGGCGCCAGCAGTTCACCTACATGAAGCCCGAGAAGCTGGTGGCCCGGCCGCCGGCGACCGCCGGGGCGTACCTGGACGCGCTGGCCCTGCGGCTGGTGCACCAGAAGCTGAGCGCCCGGGAGAAGGCCCTCGTCCTGGACGTCGCCGGGGTGTCGGCGAGCACCAAGGTCGACGCCACGTTCAACGGGGCCATCGCCGCGGTCGCGCGGACGATCCTCGCGTCCCCCCAGCACCACCTCCGGTGAGGCATTCGATGGAGATGACCGTGAACCCGTACCCCCTGCACCCCGAATGCCCCGACCTGCGGCGGCTGGCCGACAACCCGGCCGAGGCGCTGCTGCGCGCCGAGGCCGACGTCGTGGCGGCCGAGAACGCCGCCGAGGCGGACCGGTACCGCCGGCTGGAGGAACTGGAGGAGGCCCAGCAGGACGGCCGGGGCGTCACCCGGCGGACCTTCGTGGCCGGCGCCGCCGCCACCGCCACCGCGCTGGCCACCGCCCAGTTCGTCACCACCTCGGCGTCGTTCGCGGCGACGAAGACCGGCACGCTGATCCACGTCTTCCTCTACGGCGGGTTGGACGGGCTGAGCCTGGTCGCCCCCGCCGACGATCCGGTGCTCGGCAAGGCGCGTCCCGACCTGCTGCTCGGCAACGACTCGCTGGCCCTCGGCCGCGGCTTCCAGCTCACCAGCGCGTTCGCCCCGCTGGAGAAGTGGCTCAAGGCCGGCCAGCTCGGCTTCGTGCCGGCGGTCTCCGACCCCCGGCTCTCCCGCAGCCACTTCCAGGCCGCGGACGCCTGCAACCTGGGCGGCCTGCCCGGCGAGACCGGCGGGCGCGGCTGGCTGGACAGCCTGGTCGACGCGCTCGGCAAGGGCACCGCGTTCCGCAGCGTCGGCATCGGCAGCACGCTGCCCCGCTCGCTGGTCGGCGTGAACGGCGCGCTCTCCCTCAACAACGTCGGCGAGCTGCGGCTCAACGGCGACGACCGGTACCGGGCCGCGACCGAGAAGGCCATCCGTGGCCTCTTCACCGGGATCAACCACCCGGTCGAGGAGGCGGTGATCGAGGGCATGAGCGCGCTGGCCACCGCGCAGAAGCTCGCCGCAAAGCCGTACCAGCCGGCGGACGGGGTGACGTACCAGGGCGTCGGGAACGCCTTCAAGCAGCTCGCCCAGCTGATCAAGGGCGGGGCGAACGTCCGGGTCGCCACCGTCGGCATGGGCGGTTACGACACCCACGAGAACCAGGGCACCCGCAACGGTGGGCAGCTCTGGCGGCGGCTCAACGAGCTGGCCGGCGCGCTGGCCGCGTTCTTCACCGACCTGGGCGACCGGTCGGCCGACGTGACGGTCATGGTGTCCAGCGAGTTCGGCCGCCGGGTCGCCTCCAACCAGGGCGGCACCGACCACGGGCACGGCGGGGTCATCACCATCCTGAGCGGCCGCAAGCTGGCCGGCTCGCTGCTCGGCGCCTGGCAGGGGCTGAACGATCTGGACAGCGGTGACGTACCCGAGTACAACAACATGTTCAACGTCTACGGCTCGGTCGCGCAGGGCCGGTTCGGCCTGACCGCGGCCCAGGTGGACAAGATCTTCCCCCGGCAGAAATTCACCCCCATGAAGCTCTACACGTGACGTACCAGGATCTCCGTACCGCCGGCCGCCGTACCGGGGCACCCGCCCGGTACGGCGGCCCGTCGGCTGCCCCCGTACCCCCGCCCGGTCGGCCCCGGCGCGGCGCCGGCGGCCGGCGGGCGCTGGTCGCGCTCTTCTGGCTGGGCCTGCTCGCCGCGGTCGCGCCGTGGTGGCTGGACACCCCGCCGGGCTCCCTGGCCGGCACCGCCGCCGTGCTCACCGCCGCCGGCCAGATCACCGGCCTGATCGCCGGCTACCTGCTGCTGGTGCAGGTGCTGATGATGAGCCGGCTCGGCGTGCTGGAGCGCTGGCTCGGCGGGGAGCGGCTGTCCCGGGCGCACCGGGACATCGGCGCGACCCTGCTGGTGGCGGTCCTGGCGCACCTGTCCCTGCTGGTGGTCGGCTACGCCGGCCGGCAGCGCAACTCCGTCCTCGGCGAGGTCGGCGCGCTGCTCACCGGGTACGAGGACATGGTCTCCGCGTTCGTCGCCGCCGGGATCATGGTGGTGGTCGGCTGCACCGCCGTCCGGGGCGTGCGCCGGCGCCTGCCCTACGAACTCTGGTACCACCTGCACCTGACCAGCTACCTGGCGCTGCTGCTCGGCTACGGCCACCAGTTCAGCAACGGCGCGCAGCTCTACGAGCCCGGCCCGGTACGGACCGGGTGGTCCGCCGGGTACCTGCTGGTGGTGGCCGCCCTGGTCTGGGGCCGGGTGCTCGCCCCGCTGCACTTCAACCTGCGGCACCGGCTGCGGGTCGCGGACGTGGTGGCGGAGAGCCCGGACACCATCTCGATCTACCTGACCGGGCACCGGCTCAACCAGATCGACCTGCTCGGCGGCCAGTACTTCCGGTGGCGCTTCCTCAACGCCGGCGGCTGGTGGCAGTCGCACCCGTTCTCGGTCTCCGCGGCGGCCAACGGCCGGTGGCTGCGGCTCACCGTCAAGGTCGTCGGCGCGCACACCGCCGACCTGCGGGACCTCACCCCGGGCACCCGGATCTGGGCCGAGGGCCCCTCCGGCACCGTGACGGCGGCGCACCGGACCCGGGAGCGGGCCCTGCTGATCGCCGGCGGCAGCGGTATCGCGCCGCTGCGGGCCATGCTGGAGGAACTGCCGCCCGGCGCGGCCCTGATCTACCGCGCCCGCACCCCCGCCGACGTGCTCATGCAGCGGGAACTGGACTGGCTGGCCCAGGCCCGGGGGACCGCCATCTGGTACGTGGTCGGCTCCCGGGACGACCCGGGCCCGCGCCAGGTGATGAGCCCGGACGGGCTGCGCCGGCTGGTGCCGGACCTGACCCGCCGGGACGTCTACCTGTGCGGACCGGACGGGCTGGTCGAGCAGGCCGTCCAGGTGCTGCGCCGGGCCGGCGTCCCGCGCCGGCAGATCCACCTCGCCACCTTCGAGCTGTAGGAAGGCCGTCACCCATGCGCCGCGCGTTCCTCGCGATCACCGGCCTCGCCGCCGGCACCACCGCACTGGTGGCGCTCAAGGGCGCACCGGCCGCCACCCAGGCCGCCCCCGACCGGCCGGTCGCCGCGGCGCCCGTCGTGCCCGGCGGCCCGGCCGGCGCCGGTCCCACCCCGGCCGCCGGGGCCACCTCGGCGGCGCCGGGCAGGTCGGTGCGGCCCAGCCCGAAGGCGACCGCCACCCGGGGCGCGGGCAGCGGCGGCGGCACCCGCACGAAGCCGGCCACCGCCGCGCCGAAACCGACCACCGCCGCGCCCCGGCCGGCCACCCGCACGGTCACCGGGCCGACGGTCAGCTACCGGTACGGCTCGCTCCAGGTGCGGATCACCCTGAGCGGCAGCCGGATCGTCGACGCCACCGCCCTCGGCCTGCCCGTCGGCGGGCAGTCCGGGCTGCGCAGCGACGACGTGCAGGCCCGCTACAGCGGCACCTCGGGCGAGGTGGTCGCCACGCAGAGCGCCGACCTCAGCACCGTCTCCGGGGCCACCTACACCAGCGACGCCTACCAGCAGTCGCTGCAGGCCGCCATCGACCGGGCCTGACCGGCGTGGGCGCCGCGGCCCGCCCCGGCCTGCGCCGGGTCGAGCAGATCATGGGTACGGCGATCAGCCTCGACCTGGCCGACGACCTGCCCGCCGCCACCCTGCACGCGCTGGCCGAGGAGACCTTCGGCTGGCTCCGCGAGGTGGACGCGCGGTTCAGCACGTACCGGGAGGACAGCGAGGTGTGCCGGGTCGACCGGGGCGAGCTGCGGCCGGCGGAGGCGTCGGCCGACCTGCGGGCGGTGCTGGCGCGCTGCGCCGACCTGTGGCGGGAGACCGACGGCGCCTTCGACGCGTACGCCACCGGCCGGCTCGACCCGTCCGGCTACGTCAAGGGCTGGTCGGCGCAGGTCGCCTCGGACCGGCTGGTCGCCGCCGGCGCCCCCAACCACTGCCTGAACGCGGGCGGGGACGTCCGGGTACGCGGCTCCTCCGCCACCGGCACCCCGTGGCGGATCGGCATCCGGCACCCGTGGGACCCGACCGCCACCTGCCTGGTGCTGGCCGGCACGGACCTGGCCGTGGCCACCTCCGGCAACTACGAACGCGGGCACCACGTGATCGACCCGCACCGGGGCGTACCGGCCCGGGGGCTGCGTTCGGTCACCGTGGTCGGCCCGGACCTGGGCGTGGCCGACGCGTACGCGACCGCCGCCATGGCCATGGGCGAGGCCGGCATCGGCTGGCTGGACCGCCTCCCCGCGCCCTGGCAGCACGCCGTGATCACCGACAACGCCCACCTCCTGCGCTCCCGCACCCTCCCGTACCTCACCTGACCCCCACCGGTGGTGGGTGGGGACGCAGGGCGGTCAGCGGAGGGGGCGGTGCAGGGTGGCGGGGCGGGAACCGGTGGGGCGGGGGCGGCCGGGGCGGGTGAACCAGGGGCGGGTGCCGGCCCAGCGGCGTGGGCGGCGGTGATGCGGTGCGGGTTCTCCGGTGCCGCCGGTGTGGCGGGCCGCGTCGTCCCTGGACATGGTCAACCCCCGCTCTGGGCGCAAGCGCGCCGTCACCGGTTCAACGAGCACGGCATCGGGAAGGTCGCTGTCCGCGGGCCTGTCGGGTCAGCGACCGCCTGCTCCGTCGGGTCGGCGACCGCCTGCGGGCCTGTCGGGTCGGCGGTCGCCTGCGGGGCTGTCGGGTCAGCGGCCGCGTCGGGGGAGCGGGAGCTGACCGGGCAGCAGTTCGGGGGCGAGCGTGATCCCGGCCGCCCGGAGCGCCGCGATCAGCGCGTTCTGCACCAGGTACGAGTCGGGCAGCTGCCAGCGCGCCTGCTCCGGGGCGACCGCCCAGCGCACCGTCCCCTCGGGCAGCCGGGTGGGTGGCGCGGCGATCCACGAGCCGGGGCCGTGCCGGACCACGTGGAAGCAGTGCTCCAGCTCCGGGCGCAGCGGGTCGCCCGGGCGGACCAGGAACATCCACCGTCCGGTCGGGGTGACCAGGACCGGCCCCCGTACGCCGAAGCCGGCCGGGTGGGTCGCCACGGCGTCCAGCACGCGGCGGCCGAGTTGGGCGGCGACCTCCAGCACGTCGAACGAGCGCCCGGTGGGCAGCAGCACCCCGTGCGGCCGGTCCCGCCACCAGGTGGCCACCCGGGCCGGGTCGGCGCTCGCCGCGTGCTCCCAGTTCTCCAGGGCGGGATGGCAGCCGATCGTCGGGCAGCCAGCCCGGCCGCAGACGAACCGGCGGTTGGCCAGGCACGCGCCGGGGGTGACCGGCCAGCCGTGGGCGGCGTACCGGACCGCGACCCGGCGCAGCCGGACCCGCTCCAGAGGCGACAGGTGAGCGACGCGTGGCCCGACATTCCCCCACATGTGTGCCATCCCCTCTTCTCTTGAGCCCGGACACGCCCGCGTCACACGTCGAGCGCCGTCACTGCCGTAACCCGTGCTCGTTGAGCTGACGGAACGGCTCGTGCAACTTGCACGGAAACTACGAGGACTGGCCGTACGGCTGACGCACAGACTGTGCGACCAGGGCAAACCTGGTGGACGTGGGGGGACCGTCCGCAACCGCGAGGGGGAGGAGCAGGGATGGACGAACTACCCATAGGTCGTCGAGTGGCCTACTGGCGTGGCCGGCGCAAGATGTCCCAGCAGGTCTTCGCCGACCGGCTCGGCAAGTCCAAGAGCTGGGTGGACAAGGTCGAGCGGGGGGTCCGGCGGCTGGACAAGTTCTCCGTCGTCTACGAGATCGCCGACATCCTCCAGGTCGACGTGCAACTCCTGCTCGGCAAGGACCCGGAGCGGCGTACCGACGCGCTCAACTGCATCGACCAGGTCGAGGTCGAGGAGATCCGGGCCGCCCTGGAGCGGTACGACTCGATGAGCGCCTACTTCGACGCGGCGCCGTACCCGCCGCCGCTGACCGACATGCGCAAGGCGGTCAACCACGCCTGGCTCACCTACCAGTACGGCCGGTACGGCATGCTCACCCGCGCCCTGCCGAAGCTGCTGCGCGACGCCCAGGCCGCCGACGCCGGCTACGGCGGGGACGAGCAGGGCCGGGAGGCCGCCCACCTGCTCGGGCAGGTCTACCAGATCGCCTCCTCGGTGCTGCGCAAGCTCGGCGAGTGCGACCTCGCCTGGCTGGCCGCCGACCGTTCGATGGCGGTGGCCCAGCGGGCCGACGACCCGCTGCTGGCCGGGGTGGCCACCACCCGGGTCTGCAACGCCCTGGTGGCGATGGGCCGCCCCCGGCCGGCGCTCGAACTCAACGTGCGGATCGCCAACCGGCTCGCCCCGGGGGGCGGTAACGACGTCACCCCGGAACGCCTCTCCGTCTACGGCATGCTGCTGCTCCAGGGCGCCATGGCCGCCGCCCGGATCGGCGACTCCGCCACGGTCGACGACCTGCTCTCCGGCGCCAAGGAGGCGGCCGTCCTGCTGGGCGGGGACCACAACCACTACTGGACCTCGTTCGGGCCGACGAACCTGGAGCTGCACCGGGCCGCCGCGGCGGTGGAACTCGGCGACGGCGGCCGGGCGGTGGAGACCCACCACCGGCTCGCCGAGCCGGCGTTCAACGCCCTGCTGCCCGAGCGCCGGGCGCACCACCTGCTCGACATCGCCCGGGGGTTCGCCCAGATCGGCGACGTCGCGAACGCCGGGGAGATGCTGCTGCGCGGGGACCGCCTGGCGCCCTCCGAGATCCGCTGCCGGCCGATCGCCCACGAGGTGATGTCGGACGTGCTCCGTCGCACACGGGGTGCGCCGCCTTCGCCGATCGCGGAGTTGGCTGAGCACATGGGAGTCGGAGTATGAGCGGATGAGCGGTCCGCACACCAGCAACGGGCACCGGCGGGTGCTCTACGTCATCGCCTGCGGCTCGCCGCTGGCCCGTCACGTCGACCGGCTGGTCGACCTCGCCCAGCGGGACGGCTGGGACGTCTGCGTGGTCACCACGCCGGACGGCGCGAAGTTCGTCGACCGGACCGCGCTGGCCCGGCAGACCGGCCATCCGGTCCGCACCCACTACAAGAACCCGGGCGACCCGGACGTGCTGCCCGGGGCGGACGCGATGATCGTCTGCCCGGCCACGGTGAACACGGTCAACAAGTGGGCGGCCGGCATCACCGACACGCTCGCCCTCGGGCTGCTCGTCGAGGCGCAGGGCCTCGGGGTGCCGATCGCCGCCGTGCCGTACACCAACTCGGCGATGGCCGCCCACCCGGCCTTCCGGGCCGGCGTGGCCCGGCTGCGCGAGTGGGGCGTCCAGGTGGTTCTCGGCGAGCACGTGGTGCCGCTGCACGCGCCGGGCACCGGCGAGCGGCACCTGGACGCCTTCCCCTGGGCGGTCGGCCTCGCGGCGCTGCGCGGCGCGCGGGCGCCGGTGGCCCCGGTCGGCTGAGCGGCCCCCGCACGGGCCGGCGGGCGCCGTCCCGCCGGCCCGCCACCACGACGCGTCGCGGACAGGCGACCCGGACCGGGCCCGGACGCCGGTAAGCTGGCCGGCCGTGAGCACAACCGGATCCGCGTTGACGGTCGCTGACGTGGTGGCCGCGCTCGACGCCCGCTATCCGCCCGCCTGGGCCGAGGAATGGGACCGGGTCGGCCTGGTGCTCGGCGAGCCCGCCAACCCGGTGCGCCGGGTCGCCTGCGTCGTCGACGTGGTGCCGGAGACGGTGGACGAGGCGCTGGCCGCCGGGGCCGACATGATCGTCGCGCACCACCCGCTGCTGCTGCGCGGGGTCTCCTCGGTGGCCGCCACCACGTACAAGGGGCGGATCGTCCACCGGCTGATCAAGGCCGACGTGGCCCTGTACGTGGCGCACACCAACGCCGACGTGGCCGACCCCGGCGTATCCGACGCCCTGGCCGCCCGGTTCGGGCTGACCGGGCTGCGCCCGCTGCACCGCCCGCGTCCCGGCTCGCCGGCCGACGGCCCGGGGCGGGGCATCGGCCGGATCGGCACGCTGCCCACCCCGATGACGCTGGCCGAGCTGACCCGGCACGCCGCCGCCGTGCTCCCCGTCACCGCCTGGGGAGTTCGCGCCGCCGGGGATCCCGGGCGTATGGTTCGTAGCCTCGCGGTCAGCGGTGGCTCGGGGGACAGCTTCCTCGCCGAGGCGACCGCCGCCGGGGTGGACGCGTTCCTCACCGCCGACCTGCGCCACCACCCGGCCGGCGAGCACCTCGCCGCCGGTGGCCCGGCCCTGCTGGACGCCGCCCACTGGGCGACCGAACGACCCTGGCTGGACGACCTGGCCGCCCGGCTCCGGGCCGAGCTGGGCGTCGAGACCGTGGTGTCCGACCTGGACACCGACCCGTGGACCGTGCACGCCGCCGCGCCCCGACCGGACGACAAGGAGCCCCGACCGTGAAGGCTGACCCGAAGGTGCAGCGCCGCCTGCTCGACCTGCAGGCGCTCGACACCGCCCTCGCCCAGCTCGCCCACCGCCGCCGGTCGCTGCCCGAGCTGGCCGAGCTGGACGCCCTCGCCCGGGAACTGTCCGCGCTGGAGGACGAGCGGGTCCGGGCCCAGGTGGCCGTCGACGACCTGGACCGGGACATCGCCCGGCTGGAGAAGGACATCGACCAGGTCCGGGCCCGCAAGAGCAAGGACGAGGCCCGGCTCGCCGGGGGCAGCGGCCCGGCCCGTGAGCTGGAGGCGCTCCAGCACGAGCTGGTCTCGCTGAACCGCCGCCAGGGCGACCTGGAGGACGCCGAGCTGGAGCTGATGGAGCAGCGGGAGACCGCGCAGGGCGTACTCGACGGGGTGGAGCGGCGGATCGCCGAGGCCCGGGACCGGCGGGTCGCCGCCGAGCAGCGGCGCGACGAGAGCCTGGCCGAGATCGCCAAGGACGAGGAGTTCAAGCGCGGCGCCCGCCAGCCCCTCGCCGGTGACCTCCCGGCCGACCTGGTGGCCCTCTACGAGCGCATCCGGACGGACACCGGCCTCGGCGCGGCGCTGCTCACCGGCGCCCGCTGCGGCGGCTGCCGGCTGGAACTCTCCGGCGCCGACCTGGCCCGGATCCGCAAGGCCGACCCGGACGACGTGGTCCGCTGCGAGGAGTGCCGGCGGATCATGGTCCGGACCAACGAGTCGGGGCTGTAGCCCGTGGCGGTGCGCGCGGTCGTGGTGGAGGCCGACGGCGGGTCCCGGGGCAACCCCGGGCCGGCCGGCTACGGTGCGGTGGTGCGGGACCCGGAGACCGGCGAGGTGCTGGCCGAGCGGTCCGAGGCGATCGGCACCAGCACCAACAACGTCGCCGAGTACCGGGGCCTGATCGCCGGGCTGGAGGCCGCCGCCGAGCTGGGCGCGGCGGAGGTCGAGGCGCGGCTGGACTCGAAGCTGGTGGTGGAGCAGATGTGCGGCCGCTGGCAGATCAAGCACCCGGGGTTGCGGCCGCTCGCCGCGCAGGCCGCCGGCCTGGTCGGCCGGTTCGAGCGGGTCCGGTTCAGCTGGGTGCCCCGGGAGCGCAACACGCACGCCGACGCGCTGGCCAACGCCGCGATGGACGCCGCCGCCGGCGGCACGGCGCCGGCGGGGTCGCCCCGGACCGCCGAGCCGCCCCGCCAGGTCGCCGCTGCCGACTCGCCGGCCCGCGCCGCCGCCCGCGAGGTGGCCGCCCGCGCCGCCGTGGGCCGGGCCACCGGCACCGACCCGGCCACCACCCCCGCCTCCTGGGAGCCGCGGCCGACCGAGGAGGCCACCCGGCTGATCCTGGTCCGGCACGGCGAGACCGAGCGCACCGTGCAGAAGCGCTACTCGGGGCGGGGCGACGTGGCGCTGACCGACCGCGGCCGGGCCCAGGCCCGGGCCACCGCGGCGCGGGTCGCCGCGCTGGCGCCGTCGGTCGCGGCCGTGGTCAGCTCGCCGCTGTCCCGGTGTACGGCGACCGCCGAGGCGATCGCCGCGCTGGTCGGCGACCCGCCGGTCCGGGCCGACGACGACCTGATCGAGTGCGACTTCGGCGTCTGGGAGGGGCGCACCTTCGCCGAGGTACGCGCGGACTGGGCGGGCGAGTTGGACGCCTGGCTCGCCTCCACCCGGGTGGCGCCGCCCGAGGGCGAGTCGTTCGCCGCCGTCGCCGAACGCACCGGGCGGGCGGTGGACCGGCTGCGCCGGGCGTACCCGGGGGAGACCGTGGTGGTGGTCTCCCACGTCTCGCCGATCAAGCTGGTGCTGCGCGACGCGCTGGCGGCCGGCGACGCCTTCCTGCACCGGCTCTACCTGGACACCGCCGGCATCTCGGTGCTCGACCTGTACCCGGACGGCGGCGTCGCGGTCCGCTCGGTCAACGACACCGCGCACCTGAACGACATCTGACCACCCGCCACCCGCCACCCGCCGCCCGCCGCCCGCCGCCCGCCGCCCGCCGCCCGCCACCCGCCGCCCGCCGCCCGCCGCCCGCCGCCCGCTCCGGCACGGCGGGGCCGGCCGCCGCGCCGCCGTGACCTGACGTCGCGGGCCGGCCGCCGCGCCGCCGTGACCTGACGTCGCCGCCCGGCCGCCGGGCCGTCGCCGTTCGGCGCACGCGGGCCGCCGCTCGGCGCATCACGGTCGTTCCGCCGAACGTGACCGCGCTCACAGGGTCGTAGCCTCCGGCCGTCACATGGCAAGTCACTACTTCCCGGAGGTGTGTCACATGGCTGCACCCGGACCGGAGGCGCCGACACCGGCGCGATCCAGGGCGAAGGATCACAGCCCGTGGAACTGGTTGCTCTTCATCCCGATCGTGGTGCCGCTGATCCCGGCCTTCTTCAACGCCGACTCACCCCGGCTGTTCGGATTCCCGCGCTTCTACTGGCTGCAACTGGCCTGGATCCTGCTCGGCGTCGGCACCACCACGCTCGTCTACCAGATGACCAAGAAGCGGGGTGACCGGTGAGCGCGAGGAGTGAGTCGGGCCTGCGAGCCCCGCAGTCGCGAACGAAGGGGGTCCAGTGATGTGGCGGGATCACCTGACCGAGATCATCGTCTTCACGCTGCTCTTCCTGCTGGTCAGCGCGATGGGTTTCGTGGCGGCCCGGTGGCGGGCGCCGCGCGACATGGCGCACCTGGACGAGTGGGGCCTGGGTGGGCGCAGCTTCGGCGGCTGGATCACCTGGTTCCTGGTCGGCGGTGACCTCTACACCGCGTACACCTTCGTGGCGGTGCCGGCGCTGATCTTCGGGGCCGGTGCGGCGGGCTTCTTCGCCGTGCCGTACACGATCGTCATCTACCCGCTGGTGTTCCTGGTGCTGTGCCGGCTCTGGTCGGTGTCGCACCGGCACGGCTTCGTGACCCCGGCCGACTTCGTCCGCAACCGCTTCGACTCGCCGATCCTGGCGCTGCTGGTGGCGATCACCGGCATCGTGGCGACGATGCCGTACATCGCGTTGCAGCTGGTCGGCATCGAGGCGGTGCTCAAGACGATGGGCGTCACCGGGGACAGCGCGTTGGCCCGGCACCTGCCGATCATCATCGCGTTCGCCATCCTGGCGGCGTACACGTACCAGTCCGGGCTGCGCGCGCCGGCGCTGATCGCGTTCGTCAAGGACTCCCTGATCTACATCGTGATCCTGGTGGCGGTCGTCTACCTGCCGTACAAGCTGGGCGGCTGGGGGAGCATCTTCGACGCGGCCGACGCGAAGTTCAAGGCGAGTCCGGCGCCCGGCGACGGCATCCTGCTCAACGCCAACAACCAGCTCCAGTACGTCACCCTGGCGTTCGGCTCGGCGCTGGCGCTGTTCCTCTACCCGCACAGCATCACCGGCGTGCTGGCCAGCCGGAACCGCGACGTGATCAAGCGGAACATGTCCGCGCTGCCGGCGTACAGCCTGCTGCTCGGTCTGATCGCGCTGCTCGGCTACATGGCCATCGCGGCGAACGTGAAGCCGCTGCCCGGCGCCAAGGCCGGCAGCGTCGACGGCAACACCGTGGTGCCGCTGCTCTTCGACAGCCAGTTCCCCGACTGGTTCGCGGGCGTGGCGTACGCGGCCATCGGCATCGGCGCGCTGGTGCCGGCGGCGATCATGTCGATCGCGGCGGCGAACCTGTTCACCCGCAACATCTACAAGGAGTACCTGAAGCGGGACGCCAGCCCGGCGCAGGAGGCGAACGTCTCCAAGATCGCCTCGCTGGTGGTGAAGGTCGGCGCGGTGGCCTGCATCGTCTTCCTCGACCCGCAGTTCTCCATCGACCTGCAGCTCATCGGCGGTGTGATCATCCTCCAGACGCTGCCGGCGGTGGCCCTGGGCCTCTACACCCGCTGGTTCCACCGGGGCGCGCTGATCGCCGGCTGGGTGGCCGGCATGGGCCTGGGCATGTGGATGCTCTACCAGATCGGCAACCCGGCCACCGGCAAGAAGCACTTCGCCGGTTCGGCCTTCCCGCTCTCCGAGTTCGGCTTCGACACCAAGAAGACGATCTACGTGGGCATCGTGGCGGTGCTGGTCAACCTCGCGGTGGCCGCGCTGCTCACCCTGGTGCTGCGGGCGACGAAGGTGGCCGACGGGGTGGACGGCACCACCCCGGACGACTACTTCGCCGACGAGGGCGACCCGCGGGTCATCCCCGGTACCGAGCGCGACGCGGACTCCGCCCGGGAGCCCGTCGCCTGACGGAAGGTAGGGGCCCCCGCACCACGCCTGCTGCGTGGGCGGGGGCCCCGCGCTACGCCTGCTGCGTGGGCAGGCCCCGCTCCACCCCCTCAGCGGCGGCGGTTGCGGGAGTCGAGCGCCTGGTTCAGGCGGTGGAGCAGTTCCGCCAGGTTGTCCCGGTCCGTCTCGGACCAGGTGGCGAGCATGTCGCCGTAGAGCCGGGTGCGGGCCGCCCGCACCGCGGCCATCCGTTGCAGGCCGGCCGGGGTGGGGGAGATCACCGTGCCGCGCCCGTCGGCCGGGTCGGGGGTACGCGCGATCAGGCCGTCCCGTTGCAGGGCGGAGACCTGCCGGGTGACCGTGGAGCCGTCCAGGTTGAGCCGGGCGGCCAGCGCCGACACGTTCTGCGGGCCGGCGCTGTCCAGGTGCCGCAGGATCACGTACGCGGCCCGGTCCAGCACCCGGTGCTCGGCGCTGCCGGTGGCCCGGCGGGTGGCCTCGCCGAACCGCATGAGCAGCGCGACCTCGGTCTCGATCCGGCCGAGTGTGGCATCTCCCGCGTTGGCGTCCTCGCTCATAGCTGTAGGATACAACTTGATTACCTGCATAATACAGCTATCTTGGAGGTCGCGGAGTGGATCGGCGTTCCGAGCCCAACCGCAGTGCCATCTACGCCACCACCCTGGTGGCCTTCCTGGCCATCGCCGGCATCGCCGTGGTCGACCCGATCCTGCCCGCCATCGGCGCGGCCATCGGGGTCACCGCCTGGCAGGTCGAACTGCTCTTCACCGCGTACATCGCGGTGATGGCCGTCGGCATGATTCCGGCGACCCTGGCCAGCGGGAAGTTCGGCTTCAAGCCGGTGCTCATCACCGGTGTCTCGGTGGTCGGCCTGGCTGCCATCCTCGCCTCGTTTAGCAACGACATCGTGCAGCTCTCCGTGCTGCGCGGCGTCTGGGGGCTGGGCAACGCGATGTTCTTCGCCACCGCCATGGTGGTGCTGGTCAACCTCGCCAACGACCGCGAATGGGTGGTCGGCCTCTTCGAGACCGCGCTCGGTCTCGGCTTCGCCGTCGGCCCGCTGATCGGCGGCCTGCTCGGCGAGATCAGCTGGCGGCTGCCCTTCTTCGTCTGCGGCGTGTTCATGGTGCTCGCGCTGGGCGTCGCCGCCCGCAAGCTCCGCGAGCCGGCCCGCAGGCAGGCCCCGGTACGCGTCGGCCAGATCTTCGCCACCTACCGCAAGCCGGCGTTCATCACCCTCTGCGTGGTCACCGCCGCCTACAACTTCGTCTTCTTCGTGGTGCTCGGCTACACCCCGCTCTACCTGCACCTCGACGTCATCCCGCTGGGACTGGCCTTCACCGGCTGGGGACTCGGCCTGGCCGCCGGCATCCTGCTGATCGGCCACCGGCTGGCGCACCGGATCGGCGCCGTGCAGACGGTCGGCGTCGCGATCGCCGGCCTGCTGGTCTGCATGGTCCTCTTCGCCACCTCCACCGGCACCGCCATGTCGCTGGTCGTGCTGGTGCTCGCCGGCCTGTTCATGGGCCTGGCCAACGCCAACCTCACCGACCTGGCGCTCGGCCTCGGCTCCGCCGACCGCCGGGTCGCCACCGGCGCGTTCAACCTGGTCCGCTGGGGCGCCGCCGCGCCCGCCCCGATCATCGCCGGCAAGCTCGCCGAGCACAGCCTGGCGCTGCCGTTCTGGGTCGGCTTCGGGGTGCTCGCCGTCGGCGTGCTGGTCTACCTCGCCTTCGCCCACGTGATGGCCGCCGGCTACGGCGAGCGGGTGCTCTGGTCGCGGTGGAACTCCGCCGCCCGGCGCAACGAGCACGCCCCCGAGGAGCCGGTCGGCGAGGCGTACTGACCCGGGCTGACTCGGGCCTGCCGGCCTCGGGCCTGGCGGCCTCGGGCCTGCCGGCCTGGGGCCCGCCGGCCTGGGGCCCGCCGGCCTGGGGCCGGCCGGCCTCGGGCCTGCCGGCCGAACCGCCCCGGTGCGACGCGTGCCGGGGCGGTTCGCTGTCCGGGGTCAGTGCAGCGCGCGGTAGAGCAGGTAGAGCCCGATCACCGTGCCGAACACCACGATCATGCTCTTCAGCAGCACCGGCGGCAGCCGGCGGACCACCCGGGCGCCCACGTACCCGCCGACCAGGGTGGCCGGCGCGACCACCGCGACGGCCGCCCAGTTCACCGGGCCGAAGAGCGCGAAGACCACCAGGGTGGTCAACCCCACCACGGCCGAGAGCAGGTTCTTGATCGCGCTCACCCGGGCCAGGGTGGTGTCCAGCACCAGCGCCAGCCCGGCCACCAGCATCACCCCGAGCGCCGCGCCGAAGTAACCGCCGTACACCGTGCCCAGCGCGACCATGGCCTGCACCGTGACGGTCCGGCGGCGCGGGCTCAGGTCGGCCGGGTGACCGACCAGCCGGCGCAGCGGATCCTGGAAGGCCAGCACGGCCGTCGCGCCCAGCACCAGGAAGGGCACCACCAGCTCGAAGGCCCGCGCGGGCGTGGCCAGCAGCAGCACGCAGCCGAGGGCCGTGCCGAGCACCGCGGTGGGCAGCAGACGCCACAGCGCCCGGCCCGGCGGCAGGTCCGCCCGGCTGCCCGCCACGCTGGCCACGTACCCGGGAAAGACCGACACCGAGTTGCTGACGTTGGCCGGGACCGGGAGCAGGCCGGTCGCGATCAGCGCCGGGAAGGTGATCAGCGAGCCGCCCCCGGCCACCGCGTTCACCGTGCCTGCGGCGAGACCGGCGGCGACCAGCAGTGCGGCGTCGGAGAGGTCCATGATCTCAAGAGGCTAGTACGGCCCGCCGGTAACTCAACTTGTCGGCACCCGGTCCGTCGTTTCCACCTCACGGCCACCACGCCCGACAAGGACGACGTCGACGCCATGCTGGCGCAGACGCAGGACGGAGTACGCGGTCCCCTCCACATCCATGCCAGCTCGACCCGCACCCACCACGAGGCGTACCGCGAGCGGGTCCCGGTGGGGCGCGAGCGGTACGGCGAGCCGACGCTCGGTAGCCAGCTCTCGGCGGTCCTGGCAGACACCGCGTCCCTCAAGGAAGATCAGGGCGAGGTCTTCGCCGGCCGCGACCTGCTGCTCTTCGAGCAGATCGCGGATCGGGCCCCGCTCGCGGGGACCTCGACCTGATGTCGCCGGCACCGCCATCGCCCAGCTCACGGACGCCAATGTCGGCACGATCATCTTCAACGCGAGCATCTGGGAGAAGGCGCCGTTCGACCGGCTGGGTCTCGCGGAGATCAGATCGATCCTCGACACCGACCTCGTCTCCGCCCTCGTGCTCGTCCAGGCACTGTCAGCCACCCCGGAAACGGACGTCTGACCATCCCGTACGCCGGCGCCCAACCGGGGCGACCTCACCGCAGACGCCGATCCCGGACCGGATCCTCAGCCAGGTGAGCGCCTACGACGTGCTGGGGACGGGGCGGAAATGGGCGTGGCGCCGCCGTCGTTAGGATGGGTGCGCGACGGACGAGTCGACCGGGCGGTCGCGTCGACGGGCTGCGGCCCGTCGCCGAGGAACGTCCGGACTCCACAGGGCAGGGTGGTTGCTAACGGCAACCCGGGGTGACCCGCGGGACAGTGCCACAGAAAACAGACCGCCGGCCCGTAACGGAACGGTAAGGGTGAAACGGTGGGGTAAGAGCCCACCAGCATCCCGGGTGACCGGGATGGCTCGGTAAACCCCACCCGGAGCAAGGCCAAGAAAGGGCCGTCACCGCAAGATGACGACCCGCGCAGACGCTTGAGGGCGGCCCGCCCGATGTCTGCGGGTAGGCCGCTGGAGCCTGCCGGCAACGGCAGGCCGAGATGGATGGCCGCCGCCGATGCGCCCTCGCGGCGCGTCGGTCACAGAATCCGGCGTACAGGTCGACTCGTCCGTCGCCCACCAGCTCAGAGCCGTAATCAAGGCTCTGAGCTGGTTCTATGTCCGGGTGTCGATGGTCGTTCTTGGTCAACTTTGGCCGACATTTGACGGCCTGGCGACGGCCTGACGGCCCGGCGACGGCCTGATCTTGGACGGGCCTTCATCGCTTTGCGTCTATCTGCGTTGAGGTTGTGGTCGGTTTCTGGCTCGGCGGCGCGCCGCACTTACCCCCGGGCTGCCATCCCGTCACCGTCGTCCCACACCTCGTGGAGCGGGCCTGCCCCGGGGCGACAAGGTGGAGCGCCCTGCCGGACGAACGACCTTGGCACCCCGGGGCAGGTCTGCTCGGCTTTGCCTGGGACGGCGGTGACGGGATGGCAGCCACCGCAACCACCGCGGACCGTGAGCCGCTGACGGTCCCCAGCCATCCCGGAGCCTGAGGCCCCCGCCGGAGGCGCTTTGACCTGGCTCGCCGGGAGCCTTGCCCTGTTCGGCCGGCGGCGGCCTCTTGGCTCTCTCGTTGCTGCGCCGTGCGCCGGGGCGTGACCGGCCGCCAGGCCGCACGCGCGCCCCGGCGCGACACGGCGGCGGGCCGCAGGCCCGCCCTTGACCAAGTAAAGAAAGTCTGAACACACTACGCTCCGGCCAACTGTCCTGCGCCGGTTGATGCTTGACACGGCGGCCTCGGTTGACGTTTGACACCTGGTCGGCCTGGTGCTCGTTGCGCCTGTAACTCAGGCGGGAGGAGCACCGGGTTGAGGCTTGCGGAGTTGAGCGTTATGGAGCAGCGGTTTCACGCCGTGATGGAGTGCCTGGGCGGGACGCCGAAGACGGAGGTCGCCGCCCGGTATGGGGTGTCTCGGCAGACGATTCACAACTGGCTGGCCCGGTATGCCGCCGAGGGCGTCAAGGGTTTGGAGGACCGGTCGCATCGTCCGCATGTCTGCCCGCACCGGGTTAACGCCGCGACGGAAGCGTTGGTGTGTGAGCTGCGGCGGGATCATCCGCGGTGGGGTCCGCGGCGGCTGCGGTTCGAGGCGGGCCGTCGCGGGGTGACTCCACCACCGGCTCGGGCGACGGTGTATCGGATCCTGCGACGGAACAACCTGGTGCTGGCGGTGCCTCGTAAGCGTCGGCGGGAGGACTATCGGAGGTGGGAACGGCCGGAGCCGATGGAGTTGTGGCAAATGGACATCGTCGGGGGTGTCCTGCTCGCTGACGGCACCGAGGCGAAGGTGGTCACTGGTCTGGATGACCACTCCCGCTATTGCGTGATCGCCACGGTGGTGCGTCGGGCCACCGGCCGGGCCGTGTGTGCCGCGTTCGCTGCTGCTCTGACCCGGTTCGGGGTGCCGGGTGAGGTACTGACCGACAACGGCAAGCAGTTCACCGGCCGGTTCACCAAGCCCCGTCCGGGTGAGGTGTTGTTCGAGCGGATCTGCCGGGACAACGGCATCGTCGCCCGCAACACCAAGCCCCGATCTCCGACCACCACGGGGAAGGTGGAACGGTTTCACCAGAGCCTGCAGGGTGAATGCCTGGACGGACGGGTGTTCGCCACCCTGGAGGAGGCCCAGGCCGCGGTGGACGCGTTCGTCGCCGAATACAACCACGACCGGCCGCACCAGGGCATCGACGATGCCTTCCCCGCCGAACGGTTCCATCGCCCCACCGCCGAACTGGTGCGCCCCGCCGTAGAGGGCCTGCCGCTGCGCTTGCCGGCCGGGCTACTGCCCGCCGCGCCGCCGGCCCAGAGAACGCCACCCGCCGTCGAAGTCGACACGTCGCTGACCGTGTCCACCGCCCGTTCTCAGCCAGTGCAGCTGGTTCGGGTCGTGCCGCCGTCGGGGAACCTGACCGTCGCTCAGCAGCAGGTGTGGCTCGGCCCCGGCCTCGCCGGCACCGCGGTGACGATCTGGGTCGACACCGATCGGCTGCACGTCCTGACCGCCGACGGCGCCCGCATCAAGTCCAGCCCGTCCCGGCTGTCCCAACGTGACCTAACCCGGTTGCTGGCCAACGGTGGTATCCCCGCCGGTCCACCACCATTGCCGCCGGCTGAGCCGCAAACCGCCGCTGTCGAGGTCGACCGAGTCGTCAACGCCTGCGGTGGCATCAGCATCAGCGGCCGGCAGATCAGCGTCGGCATGCCCTTGGCAGGCCAGCGCGTTCGGGTCCGCCTTGACGGGATTCTCCTGCACGTCATCGACGACGTTGGGCAACTGCGCCGCACCCTGCGCTGCCCACTCCCGCCCACCGCCTGCACCCGTATTCGCGACGCCCGCCCAGCATCCGCAATCCCGCCACCAGCGGCCATCCCGAGCGCGGAACGAGTCGTATCCATCAACGGCAGCATCCAAGTCGCCGGACAGAGAATCCAAGTCGGCAAGGTCCATGCCCGCAAGGTGGTCTCCGTCGTTCTCGACGAGCACACCGTCACCGTCTACGACGCCAACAGCCCGATCAACGCCGTCCCTCGGCGCAGCACCACCGGTCTGACCCGCACCAAAGCGCACCACCACATCAGGGCCTCGGACACCCACCGGGCGACTCCAGGGACTCACCCCGGCCTGCCCGGTCCCACTCGGCCTGGTACTCGGCGGGCAGATCACTGATCGGTACCCAGGACAACGCCCACCGCGTCAGCTTGAGCAGCTCGGCGGAACTCACGTCTGACAGCGCGGCGAAGTCACCGGGGAGCACGTCGAGGGGGAAGTGCTCCACGCTGCCATCCAGGCGGTGCGCGAGAACAAGGGTGCGATAGCAGGGCTGCGGGGTGGACTCGCGCAGGATCGCCCGCATGATCGCCGCACGGCCGTGTTCGACGTGCTCGGTGATCCAGTCGGCGCGTCGACCGACGCCAAGATGCATGTCCCTCGCCCGCTGCGCGAGTGCGACCAGCTCAGCCTTACCCAGCCTCTTGATCTCGCGTGGCAGATCTTGGGTCACCCCGGGAGGTTAACCCCTACGATCGATCGCAGCACCACGGCACGACCTAATCGATCACGACCAGGCGTCAAACGACCTCCGACGCCGTTCCGTCAACCATTATGCGAGACCAGGCATACGCTCCGGCCAACGGCCAAGTCACTGGCGACCAGCTCATAAGATTGGTTCATGCCGACCTACGGATGGATGGTCCTCGCGATCGCAACCGTCGTTGCGTTGGTCTCAATGGCGTGGCTCCGGCGCTCCCGGCGCGGCAGACCGCGTACCAAGGAACAGCAGCGCCAGGACGCGGTGCGGGCGGCGCGGTCAATACGCAGGAATTCACTCCGACCGAACCGGGACACCTTCGAGCGAGGCCACGGTGTGCCGGATCGGCACTCTAACGCCATCTTCGAGAACGGCGCCTTGGGTGACGGGGCCGGCGGTGGTGGTGGAGGCGGTGGGCACTAGGCCGTGTTTCAGATGTCAGCGTCGGTATGAGCAGCGCGCTTCGCGCCTGCGGCCAGGAGCAGGCCGGCCGCCTGTGAATGATCGCCGCGTAGCGCCCAATCCAGTGGTGAGTAGCCGGTTCCTTGGTCTTCGCGCAGATTCGGGTCTGCACCGTGGACGAGGAGTAGGTGAACGACGGTGTTGTATCCCCAGGCCGCGGCAGCGCATAGGGGCGTTCCCTCCATGTCCCCTCCGCTCTCCGTGTCGGGTACCGCGCCGGCTGCCAGAAGTACCTGCACGAGTTCAGCCGAGCCGTTGACGGATGCCTGATACAGCGGAGTGGTGCGGTCACGGTCGGGAACGTTGGGGTCCGCACCTGCGCGAAGGAGAGCGCTCACGGCTGCGGCGTCTTCGCGTCGCACTGCCTCCATCAGTCGCTTCGTGCGCTTCTTCCTCTGTCGCAGGTTCACGTGCCCAGCGTAGGTAGTGCGCCCAGGCACCGCGATCAACGAGTGGCCCTGAAACGGCTTATGAAACGCACGCTAACCAGGGCGAAGGTTGCAGTCCTCCCCAGCCTTAGGAGTTCATCCGCGCGACCAACACGTCAGCGATCTCCCGCATGCTAGTGACCACTACGTCGGCTCCGGCTTCCTGAAACTTTCCGACCTTGGCCGGGCGGTTCGCGTACCCGATCACAAGTGTCCCGGCTGCTCGCGCGCCGTCGATGTCCGAGAGTGAGTCGCCAATCAGTACGCACCGGGCCGGCGGCTCACCTACCGCGTGCGCAGCCTGCCGGATCGGTTCCGGGTTGGGCTTCATCCGCTCCGGGGCGGCGTAGGCCCGGCCAACGATCGGCGAGACATGGACGGCAAGGCGGTGCGCTGCCAGGTAGGCGCTCACGGCACCGGCAGAGTTGTTGCTGACGACCGCCACGGGGAGGCCGGCTTGCCGGGCAGCGACGACGACTTCCCGGCCGTATGGCGTCGGTTCGGCGGTCCCGACGGCCTGGCGCTCAGCCGCGCACAGTGCATCCTCTACCGCCTGCGTGACCTTCTGGTCGCCGGCGGCCCCGATGCGGCGTAGTACCTCAAGCGGGTCCGGTTCGCTGGCGAGATCCGGCGGGACTTCGATGCCGCGCCGGTGCAACACCTCGACCAGTTCCGCGGCGACCCTCGGCGCTGGATAGCCCGCGAAGACGCTGCACACCGGCCCGTCGAAGTCGAGGAGCACGGCACCGACTTCGTCGAACAGCCGGCCAAGGTCGGCGTTCATGCGTCGTACCGGTAGGCGATGGTCGACCACACCGAGTCGAACCACTGGCGCGACGCTTCCACGAACTGCGTGCCGTGGGAGGCATCGTCGTCGGTGACCGCGTAGTGGAAGAGCGGCACATCCTTGCCCATCAGGTCATAGATCGCCATCGGTTCACCCTTGATCGACACGATGCGCTCAACGACCGGATAGAAGCCGTAGAAGACTTCGTCGCCGTTGAGGATGTAGAGCTTGAACAGCGGGGATGCCCGGTGCATCCGTACCTCGACCGTGGTTGAGCGGATGAGCCCGAGGTCGCCCAGCTCGGTGACCTGGTCGATGATGCCGTCCGCTGCCCGGCGGGTGATCCGTTCCGCTCGCTCGCGTACGGCTGGATCGTCGGCCTGGGTCTCGGCTCGTGCGGGGAGTGCCATGGGGACGGTCATGTCGGAGATCAGGACGCGCACGGTGATCGTCTCTGGTGTCAGTCGCCCGACCCGGACCTTGTCGAGCGCCTCAGCGAGCGCGTCCCTCAGCGTCTCCCCGGAGAACCCGGCGAAGTCGATGCTGACGTGAGGTCGCTCGAATGCGGCTTCGATGTGGGGGCGCAGCTCGACGGCCCGCTGTGTCTGAGCGCGGACGAAGGCGCCGCTTCCCTGCCGGGTAACGATCAGTCGTTCTGCCCGGAGCAGGTCCAAGGCTCGCTTGACGGTTTCTCGTGCGACGCCGTAGCGCGCTGCTAGGTCGGGCTGTGACGGCAGCTTGTCGCCGGGGGAGAGCCGGCGCGTGAGGATGGCGGCTCGCAGCTTGTTCGCGATCTGTTGCGACGCCTGCTTCGGGTCATCAGGGTCCAGCTCACCGAGGAAATCAAGGTTCTCGCTCACAGGTTCAGACTAGCCCTGACTAGCCAAGTAGGGAAACTTCCTCGCCGCGCCCTTGACTTGGCTAGCCAGGCACAGCTACCTTCTAGACCTTGCTTGACTAGCCAGGTGCGACAAGCTGGCGAACGTCGAGTCAGGCGGGCAACTCCGTTGGATTCGCGCTACGCGCGGTGAGACCGATCAAGATCGAAGGAGACCAGAGATGCGGAACATCCCGGTGAACCTGGCTGGCTTCAAGCTGCGGGTGGTGGAGGAGCCGTCGATCAAGGCGGATCAGGACGGCAAGGTGATCACGGCTTACGGCACGAGTGACCCGCTGTACACGGTGGCGGTGTTCGCGAAGCCCCTTGCGACCGAGGACGGCTACCGGGGCAAGGGCGAGGAGCTTCGGATCACGCTCTCGGCGGACCCGGGGCAGGTGGAGGAAGGCGACCTGGTGGAACTGGTCGGGGCCACGGTGTCGCACTGGGAGCGGGACGGGCGGTCCGGCTTGACGTGGAAGGCGCAGGGCCTCAAGCCGGTCATGCGCTGAGGCAGAAAGCCTCGCCGCTCCGCCCCTGTCTGGTGGGCGACCCGTTCGAGTCGGGTCGGGGCACTTTCGTTCGGGAATGCGGTCCTTGCCGTCCTCATTTCCGGGCGTCTCGTTCGTTGAGAATTCCACAGTGGATACAGCCTTGCCTGAAACAGATTGAATGACGCTATTCGAGAATCGAAAGGAGGTTGTCATGTCGGACTTCGAGTTGATCCTTGTCGGATTGCTGATGCTGTCAGTTTCCATCAATGTCGGATTGGTTCGCCGCGAAACGCGTCGGTGGAGGCGGGTATGGCGGCTGACCGGTCGGGAGTGACCGCCGGCCGGTGGTTTCTATCCGTCCCTCGGATTCGTGCTTCCCGGGGGCGGGTGGTGTCCACCGATCGTGTGGGCTCCCGGGCGGAAAGGGGCAGGGGATGGATTTGGTGCCGGAGGTCGTGAAGTCGTGGACCGGCAGGGCTCGGTATGAGGCGCTGGTCGGCAACGTGCAGGGGCTGGCGCTGCTGCTGGACGGGGTGAACAGCCTGATCAAGGCGTGTGAACCGCCGCCGGGGACGCTGTACCAGTTCGCGGCCCGGATCGAGGACCTGGAGGACGCGCACAAGCAGGCCGTGGAGACGCTGCGGGCGTTCCACCTGCGGGTCAAGACGTACGAGGCGGACCTGATCGCCAAGCCGTGGAAGGTGAGTTGATGTCATACCGGATCAGTGACACCTACGACGGCGTCGACCAGGCTATGCGGCTGCTGCGACGGTCGATGAAGGGAATGCCGGAGCGGTACCGCTACATGAAGCACTACGACGAACTGCGGCGGGCGGTGGCGGTGCTGTTAATCCTCCTGGAAGACGCGACCCCGTGGATGGAGGAGACGGAGAAGGCGAAGCGGGCAACGACGCTCGCGCGGAAGATGCTCGACACGGTCCGCTGACCGTAATTGTTCGACGGGAAGGCCCGGATTGGTGATCCGATCCGGGCCTTTCCTTGTCCCGAAACACAACTTGACGAAATTGCATTCGGACTGGTGAGAGAAGGTGCGAGAGATGGGTAAGCGCGTTCAGGGTTGGGAATGGCGTGTGGCGGGTTGGGCTGCTCGGCACCCGGGGTTCGTAGCGACTCCGGCCGCTGCGGCTGCCTCCCTGGTCGAGTTCGGGCCGGCGGCGACCGGTGGTGTGGTCGCGGGTGCGGTGGCGGCCGGTGTGGGCTGGTACCGCGGTCACCCGGACTCGTGGTCCCGGTGGGCCGCTCCTCGGCTGCGGGCTGTGCGTCGGCGGTGGCTGTCGCGGGCCTACCTCGGCCCGTGGTGGGGTCGAGTGACGGAAGCGTGCAACCTGGTGACCGTCCACCGGACGACCGGCGTGATCAACCATCCTCGGATCATTCGGGTGCGGTCGCACTCCCCGTCCACTGAGACGGTCTACGTGCGGCTGCTGCTCGGGCAGACGCCGACGATGTGGGAGGAAGCCGCTGACGCTCTTGCCGTGGCGTTGCGGGCTGAGCGGGTCGGCGTCGAGCGGGTGCGTCCCCAGGTCATCGCGCTGGTCGTGCAGCGGTCGGAGCCGTTCACCGAGGCGATCATCCCGCCGGACCTGCTGGCTGACTCCGAGGCGGTCGACCTGTCGCGGGTGTACCTGGGCGAGACCGAGCACGGCACCGACTGGTACGCGCCGCTGATCGGGCAACACTGGCTGATCGGCGGGGCCACCGGCTCGGGGAAGAACTCGGTGACCTGGATGGCGCTGCGGGCGTGCGCTCCGCTGATCCGTGACGGCCTGGTGCGCGTGCACGTGGTCAACCCCAAGGGCACCGAACTCAACGCCCTCCAGCCGGTGTCGCATCGGTACGCCGAATCCGACGGCGACATCGTGGAGGTCATCCAGGGCTTCTGGGCCACGATGCAGGCACGCAAGAAGGTTCTTGCGGAGCAGGGCCAGCGGACCTTCACCATGTCGCGGGAGACTCCGCTTGACGTCCTGGTCGTCGACGAGCTGGGCGCGGTGACCGGGTACGGCGACCGGTCCCTCACCAAGGGCGCACAGGCGGCGTTGCCGCTGATCCTGTCGCAGGCTCGGGCGCTGGGCGGCAGCGTGATCGGCGCGCTTCAGGAACCCACCAAGGACGTCATCCCACAGCGTGACCTGTTCTCCCTGCGGGTTTGCCTGCGGACCACCTCGGCCGGACACGTCGACATGGTCCTCGGTGAGGACATGCGGCGCCGGGGTGCGCTGGCCGACGAGATCCCAAACCACCCGAGCACGGCCGGCATCGGCTTCGTCGTCAAGCAGCGTTCCCGTACCCCGGTGCGGGTCAGGGCCGCCTACTGCGACGACACCGACATTGCCGACCTCGTCCGGGTCGCCGGCTGGCCGGTCTCGGAACTGGCCACGGCGGGGAAGCGGTGAGCGACATGGGGCGCGACGACAAACCGGCTCGGCTGCCTCGTCCGGTCCGCCGGCTCAGTAAGCGTCTGGATGTGGCGCGGCAGCTTCACGACCTGGAGCAGGACGCCGCACTTGACATCGTGGACATCGAACGGCTCCGGGTGTCCGTGACCCGCTCGCTGTGGATCTTCCTGGCGGTCGGGTCGGTGTTCACCACCACCGGCGTTCAGGACTTCCTCGCCGGGCACCTCACCCCGGCCGACCCGGTCTGGTGGGGCTGCTGGGGCGTCGAACCGTGCCTCGTCGGCATCCTCATCACCGTGCTCCGGTGGGAAGCCGCGATGATCGCACGCGGCATCGACATCGACTCCGGGGCCGTCGACTGGCTGAAACGGTTCCTCCTCGGCTCGACCCTCGTCATGAACGTCGTTCCGGCGCTGTGGCCTCGGGAAGGCGGCATCAGCGCGGGCATGCTCGCGGCGCACATCATGGTGCCGGTCCTGGTGTTCTTCCTGGCCGAAGTCATGCCCATCGTGCAAGCACGCTGCACCCAGGCACGCCGCGCGATCACGCTCACCAAGCCTGAGGCCAGCGCGACCGACACCGTCGACCAGGTCCCGGCCGTCGCGGTTGAGACCCCGACTCCTCCGGTGGAAGCTCCGGCCGTCTCCGCGTCCGTGGTTCCGCCACCGATCACCCCGGTCGAGCGCGTGGCCGTCTCGGTGATGCCGGAGGCCGTGATCTCCTCCAACCCGATCACCCAGGCCGTACCGGAGCAGACCCCGGCACCGGTCCCGGCTCCGGCTGTCGAGCTGGATGGGCTGGGCATCCCGGCCGGCATGCAAGCGCAGATCCGGCAGCTCGTCGCGGGCTCCACCGACCCGGTCACGGCCGTCGACGTCCAACGCGCCACCCGGCTGCCGCTGCCGATCGCGGCGCGGGTCGTCGACCGGCTTACCCCGGTCACCGCCAACGGCTACGCGCACTGACTCGCGCCTCTTCTCTCACTCGCTCCGGCCCGCCGTGCTCCACACCTCGGGGCACGGCGGGCCTGTCTCTGGAGGGATTCCATGCCATCACCACCGCACGCACCTCGACCGGCGCACGGCTACGACGCTGAGGCTGCGCTCACCCGGTGGATGCGCTCGCCGGCCTACAAGGAATGGCGGGCCGGCGTCGAGAGCGTCAAGGGCTGCCTCCAGCCTGTCCGGCTCACCGGCAAGTGGGAAGTCCGGCACCTCGGCACCGGTGACCTGATCGCATCCCGATACGGCCGGGTGTGGGCCTCCTGCGGCACCCGCCGCGCCGCCGTCTGCCCCACCTGCGCCGACCGGTACGCCGCCGACGCCTGGCACCTCATCCACGCGGGCATGAACGGCGGCAAGGGCGTGCCCGACACCGTGGCCCGATCGACCCGGCTCTTCGTCACCCTCACCGCCCCGTCCTTCGGCGCGGTGCACAACCGGCCCGGCAAGCGGCCCTGCTCTTGCGGGCGCTGGCACCCGGAAGGGCATCGACTGCTGGGCAGCCCGATCGATTCGGGCGCCTACGACTACACGGGCGCGGTGCTGTGGCAGGCGCACAGCGGCCAACTCTGGCACCGGTTCACCATCGCCCTACGCCGGGCCGTCGCCGCCGCTGGCGGGCTCACCGTCCGCGCATCCGGGGCACACCTGCGGATCTCCTACGCCAAGGTCGCCGAGTATCAGGGCCGGGGCCTGGTCCACTTCCACGCGGTCATCCGTGCGGACGGCCCATCCGGCCCGGACTCGTCACCCCCTGCCTGGCTCATCCCTGACGTCCTGGCCGACGCGGTCCGTTCCGCGGCTTCCTCCGTCGAGCTGGACACCGCCCGACCCGACGGGACCACCCTTCCCCTGCGGTGGGGAAAACAGGTCGACGTCAAGGACATCACCGCCACCGACATCGACGTCCTCAACGGCGACGACGACGGCGACCAGGTGGTCAACGACACCCGGCTTGCCGGCTACATCGCCAAGTACGCCACCAAGGGCACCGGCGCGACCGAGACCGGAGACCGGCGCATCCGCTCACAGGGGCACATCGATCAACTGCGGGTGTCCGGCCATCACCGAGCCATGATCCAAACCGCGTGGGACCTCGGCGGCCTCGACCAGTACGCCGACCTCAAGCTGCGCCATTGGGCGCACATGCTCGGCTTCCGCGGCCACTTCCTCACCAAGTCCCGCATCTACAGCACGACCTTCAAGAACCTGCGCGCTGAGCGCCGCGCGCACCAGCTTCAGACCGCGCTCACCGAAGCGGGCCTACCCGCCGATGCCGAGGTCCTGGTCGTCAACGACTGGTACATCCTCGGCATCGGCTACGACTCCCGCGAGCAACTCGAACTCGCCGAAGCCATCGGTGACCGCATCCGCGCCGCGCGGAAGAAGCAAGCACCAGAAAGGGGAGGGGATTCCGATGGCTGAGGTCTGGTCGGTGGAGGACGTGGCTCAGTTCCTGCGGGTCCCAGTGGCGACCGTTTACCGCTGGCGGAAGGTCAACTACGGTCCGCCGGCTGCCCGAGTGGGGAAGTACCTGCGGTACGACGCGGCCGACGTGCGGGCCTGGTTCAAGGCTCAGGCGGCGGCATAGATGGCACACATCGAAGATCGCTGGTACAAGACCATCCGGCACCCCACCGGGCGGACCGAGCGGGTCAAGTCGGAGCTGTTCGGTACGGGCTACCGCTACCGGGTCCGGTACATCGCACCGGACGGCCGGGAGCGCAGCAAGTCGTTCCCCGACCGGGCCAAGCGGGACGCTGAGGCGTTCCTTGTCTCGACCGAGACGGACAAGCTCCGGGGCTCTTACGTCGACCCGGTTGCCGGGCGGATGACCTTCATGGAGTACGCCGAAACCTGGCTCCGGACGCGCTCGTTCGACG
The DNA here is from genome assembly GCF_044465125.1 of Micromonospora sp. NPDC049836. Lineage (NCBI taxonomy): Bacteria > Bacillati > Actinomycetota > Actinomycetes > Micromonosporales > Micromonosporaceae > Micromonospora > Micromonospora sp. NPDC049836. The sequence goes on along the minus strand of NZ_JBITLH010000003.1, from coordinate 467,157 downwards.
AGTCGACCCGGGAGAGCACGGAGTTCCGGGTACGGAAGCACCTGCTGCCGTTCTTCGGGTCTAAGCAGCTGGCGGCGATCAAACCGGGCCACATTCGGGAGTGGGATGCCGCGATGGTCGGGAAGCTGGCTCCGGCGACCCGGGCCGTCGTGTTCGCGCACCTTCGGACCATCCTCGGCGCGGCAGTCGACGACGAACGGATCGCGAAGAATCCGTGTTCGGCAAAGTCGGTGAAGCCGCCGCGACCGGTTCAGCGTCGGGTGGTGCCGTGGCGGTACGACCAGGTTTCGGCAATCCGCGGTGGCCTCGCTGAGCGGTATCGGCCGATGGTCGACCTGGGCGCCGGATGCGGGCTGCGTCAGGGGGAGATCCTGGGGCTCGGCGTCGACGACGTCGACTTCGAAGCGGGCTGGGTGCACGTCTCGCGTCAGGTCAAGCTCGTCCGGTCCCGGCTGGTCTTCGGGCTACCCAAGAACGATCGTGACCGCCGGGTGCCGCTGCCTGATTCCGTCGCCCTGGTCCTGCGGCAGCACGTCGACGACTTCGCCCCGATGAAGCTGACCCTGCCGTGGGAGAACCCGGCCAGCGACGAACGGGCCACGGTGCCGCTGCTGTTCACCACTACCCGGCAGGGTGCGATCAACCGGCGCACCTTCGATGACAAGAGCTGGCGACCGGCTGTCGTGGCGGCCGGCATCACGCCGACCCGGGCCACCGGGATGCACGCGCTTCGCCACTTCTACGCCTCGTCGCTGCTCGACGCGGGGGAGAGCATCAAGGCCCTCGCGTCGTACCTCGGCCACGCCGACCCCGGCTTCACGCTCCGGGTCTACACACACCTGATGCCGGCCAGCGAGGAACGCACCCGGAACGCGATCGACAACCTCTTCGCGTCGGGAGAGAAGCCCTGACGGCCTGGCGACGGCCTACAGCGGTTGTCGCCAGGCTCCGCCCCAGGTCAGCGGATGTCTCACCGTCATAATCCGGCGTACAGGTCGACTCGTCCGTCGCCCACCAGCTCAGAGCCTCGATCAAGGCTCTGAGCTGGTTCTATGTTTGGGCGTCGATGGTCGTTGTTAGTCAACTTTGGCCGGCGTTTGACGCCCTGACGCCCTGGAGACGCCCTGAGTGGTGACTCAGTTAGCCTCCTGCCGGTTTGGTCGTGCGCCAACATGTCAGAGCAATCTGCCTGGGCTATCACTGCAACTCACGCCACTGTCCTGACCGATCAGGGTCACCTGTGCGGACGAAGTCCTCGACAACTTGCCAGGCTCGTTCGAGGTCCAGAACGAAGTCCGCGGTGAACTCGACCGGGTCGTCCAACACCAGCGCTTCCGCATTCGCTCTCGCGGGCTCGTCGGCGGCTAGCAGAGAGAAGGCATCCTCGGCCGTCATCAGATGGACGACCGCCGCACTTCCCGTGAACCCGAGCGTCAGCACCGGGAATGCGGCGTCGGACCGTACTTCGAGGTAGCCGCGCCCCTGGGCACGTAGTTGATCGAACCGCTCGATGAGGCCAGCGACGCCGGACCGCTCCGCCGGAGCGAACCTTCCTGACGTCGGCGACGTAGCACTCCACGAGATGTTCACCCGGCGACCCCCTCGACGATCACGAGGCTACGGCTTCCCGGCGCCGCCATTCCCGGAGCAAGCCAGACTGGGCGCGTCCGGACGTTGCCTCCGCGGCGCGAGCAGCCGTGCGACCGGCACGGAGGACGAAGCGACGAGGTGTTCAGACCGCGCGAGGTGCCGCTGTTGACCGCTCAATCGGGCACGCGTCGGGTACGCCGACGTTTCGGCGCTGCACCGGCGATTGGTGCTGGCTCGTATCCTCTGATGATGGCCGAGCATGCGCCGAACTCGCACCCGGCACTCGGAGGCGTGCCACGCGCGTTGATCGCGGCGCTGCTTGTAGTCGGGGTGACGGTGCCATCCTTCGTCATCCGTGGGCTGGTCGAGGCAAAGTTGGGAAACGGCCCGCTCGCGGATGTTGGCTGGATCGTAGTTCCGATAACCACTACGGCCTGGCTTGCACCGCGTGCCTCCTACCGCCGCCGAGACGCGCTGTGGTGGTTACTGGGCCCCGTCGGCCTCTACATCTTCGCGGTGATCGCCTGGCGGCTGGCCTTCCTGCCCTACCGGGATTGGCCGCCTCGACCCGATGAGGCGCCTCGGGTCCGTTGGCTACGCGACCGCCAACACACCGGTAGTGGTACCTGCCCCGGAGAGTCAACGTAGGTGCCCGGCGGGGTGATTAGTCGGCTGATCTCTGAGGCTGGCCGGCCCGGCCGACGCCGGCCGGAGGTCGCCAGCAGGCAGGGGCAGGCCCTACCAGCTCAGACACCTGACCAAGCTCTGAGCTGGTTCTATGTTCGGGCGTCGATGGTCGCCGTTGGTTAGCTTTGGCCGGCGTTTGACGCCCTGGAGATGCCTTGGTCTTGGCCGTGACGGCCTGAGATCGCTAAGCGACGACCTGATAGCGGGCGAGCAGCGACATGATGGTTGGATGCGGGCTGTCAGTAGCTGGTCGGGCGGGTGACGTACCCGAACCGTCGTGACGATGGAGCCGGGGTCGTTCGCCAGCTCTAGACGCAGCGTGGCGCGGCAGCTGGAAGCCCTAACCACCGACTAGGTCGACAGGCTGGCTTCCGTCACGGCACTGCTGGGCTGGTTCCTCCAGCAAGGTTGGGGCGGTGTCCCGGTCGCCTCGGTGTCTGTGGCGGATCACCGCTAATCCGCCGACCCGGGTCGTGATGCCTGCCGGCCCGTGTCGGGCCGAGGCGAGCACGCTGGCCGGTCGATTGAGGGTGTCACCCTGCTCCACCTCGATCGTGATCGTCTGTGCCCCTGTCGTGTCGAGCAGGTGGGCGGCCAGGCAGCCGGTGCTGTTGGCGTTGGCGACGTCCTCGTCGACGCCGATCGCCGGCGCGAACATCCGCGCCGCGCCTGGTCGGTCGCCCACCGGCGCTACGTACACGAAACAGCCGAGGAGCCCGTACCGCCGGCACGCCGTGCTCAGCCTGGCGAGGTGTGGGCGGACTCGGCGCAGCGCCGACCGGTCGCCCACCGGTACCAGGATGCGTGGTGCGCCGGGCGCGGCGATGCGTGGCGCGTCGGCCGGAGGCAGGTCGTCGGCGGTGAGCCCGAGCGCGGCGATGATCGCGGCGCGCTCGTCCGGCGCCGGCTGGCGCAGCGCGACGAGGCCCTGGTCGAACCACACCTCGACAGCGGCGGGGCGGCGGATCGCGGCGGTGTCGAACGTGCGCCCGCCGGTGTGTTGGCGGTCGTTCAGCTCACCCAGCGCGGTGCGGGTCAACCGGAGGGCCTGCGCGGCGACGGTGCCGTGGCCGCAGCCGGACAGTTCGGCGGTGGCGGTGAAGAACCGCACCGGCCAGCCACCGTCCGGCGTCTGCCGCGGGCCGAGGAACGCCGCGTGTGAGGTGCCGGCCGCAGCCGCGACCGCACACCGGTCGGCGTCCGTGGCCGCCGGGTCGTCGTCGGTGACGGCCGTGGGGCTGCCGCCCCGGCCGTCGCGCCGCACGCACGCATCAACCACCGTGACATCCGGCCAGAACATCGGCCCACCCCTGACGCTCAACGAACCGGCAACCGCGAACGGCGTCCGCCGCAAGCCGGACCTGCCCGCAACGGCCGACCGAACGCGTCCCGGAGCGTACCGGCGCAGCTCAGCCGACGCCGTCCCGCACCGGATAGTGGATGATGACCGCACCGCCGGTGGGTAGTTGACGACATCGGCGGCCACCGCTGGCCTTGCGGCGACGGTCGGTCCGGCCGGACGGGAGCGATGATGAGGCGACCGACACTGTTCCTGACTGTGGGCCTCCCATGCACCGGGAAGACCACTGCTGCTCGGCGCATCGAGATCGAGCAGGAGGCGCTTCGTCTCACCAAGGACGAATGGGTGAAGGCTCTCTACGGGCACGAGAATCCGCGATCGGCCGGAGACGTGATCGAAGGACGGCTCATCCAGATCGGGCTGCGCGCCCTTGAGCTGGGCAACAGCGTCGTGATCGACTTCGGCCTCTGGAGTCGAGACGAGCGCTCCGCGCTACGCCAGGCAGCAGCAGACCTGGGCGCGACGGTGGAGCTGCGCTACTTCAACGTCACCCCGGCCGAGCAGCGGAGCCGACTTGATCAGCGCCAGGCCGAGGCGCCACACACGACCTGGCCCATGTCCGACGACGAACTCGCCGGGTGGGCGGCGGATTTCGAGGTCCCAACGCCCGGCGAACTCGACGGCAGTGAACCCATTGATGACCCACCGGCCGGATTCGCGACCTGGGACGAGTGGCGCGGACACCGCTGGCCGCCATCGGTCTCCTGACACCCGCTCCTCGCAGCGCTGCCACTACCGCTCATCGGCACAGGGCCGCCCGGGGGCCTCACCCGACCGTCTCGTCCAGTGCCCTTCGGTGCCGGCGCTGGATGCGGACCTGACGACGCTCAACCGGTGCCTGACCGGGCTGCCTGGGACGCGATCTGGTCATGCAGGCGGCTCTGCGCACCCCACAGGTAGTAGGCGGGGATGCCGCGATACACGCCGGACCGGTAGATGCCGATCCCCGGGACGGACGCGCCGGCCCGTACCAACGGCGCCTGGACCACCGCCGCCTTCCAGACGAGTTCGTCGCAGCTGAACGAGGTGCCGTTGTCAGCTTCGACCCGAACTCCGGCTCGTTCGCGGCCCTTCGGCCCGAACGGAAGCAGATACGCCTCTGACACGCCGAGCGCCTCGCCCTCCGGACCGCCCGCAGCCCGCCGGCGCCGCGCCAACGCCTCGGTCGACTCCGGTGCTTCCGCCGGCCACGACAGCACTTCGCACTGCCCGACAGCGAACGGAAGGTCTGGCCGGTGCAGCGCCACCTCGTCCTTGGTCAAGGGCTCGGAGCGGACGTACGCGGCCTTCTCCCTGAGGGCGGACGCCGTGGCGACGTAATAGCTGACCCGTCGCTTCTTGACCTCGCCCAGGTCGGCCAGGCCCCACCTGCCGAGGTGCGGCCACCACGTGTCGTACATGACCACGCCGCTGTCATGCGCGATGACCCGCAATGGCCGGTCGTCGTGCGGCCATCGGAGCACCGCGCCCGCCGCTATCCTGGCCGGCCCCATGTGGGTGGACTCTACGGGCACGGGACGCCCCTGTGTGGCGGCAAGGGACCGCTCAGGTCGGGTTGGCGTACTCCTCCGAAGCCGCCTCGCCCTGGGTGCGGTGGGGGTCTGTCCCGCCGCCGCTCCTGGTTGCGCCGATCTCGTGGAAGAAGAACGCGTTGATGCCGACCATGACTCCGTAGACCGACAGCGGGACGGCGAGGACCTGGGACAGGATGGCCCACGGTCTGGTGGCAGTCATGCCGAGCCAGGTGAGCGCGACGCCGGCCATCAACATGAGCGTGGCGAGGACGATCCCGGCCGTGTCGCGGGAAACCAGCTCACGCGCTTGCCGGTTCCGGACGTAGCGCTGGGAGAGCGAATCGATGTGTTCGCGCAGGACCGTCTGGGCGATGCTGCCGGCCGGAAGGGCCTCCGCGACCGCGATCTCCTCCTTCAGGAGGTTCAACATCCGATCCTCTCGCCGATTCCTGCTGATCACCCAGATGCCTGATCCGATGGCGGTCAGCAGGGGCGTCAGGCCCGAGGCCAGGACGGCGACGGTCTCGATCTTCAAGCTGGCTCCTTCGGGGCTGCTCCAGCCGGTAGGGTATCGCCGCCGATCCATGCGGTTGGGGCCCGCTGGGGGAGGCCCGCCGCCTGCGGTTGGCGGGTCCTCCGCCCCACGGGCACCTGCCGGCCGTGGCATCCTGTGCCGAGGCAGAGTGTGTACGAGGCTGCCGGCGGCGGCGCGGGCCTGCTCCGCCTGGCGGCGGCATGGCACGCCCGGGTCCTGGCCGCACGAGTCCGCGGATGACGTCCCGGCGGGCCTGACCATTCCACGATGGTCGTGGGACGGGCCGCATCGCTGAGCCGGGTCAGCAGCGGCGGCCGGTGGCTCCGACCGGCACGTCCGCTTGCTCAGCGGCTGTGGTCGACGCGACCGTAGCGAGGCGTCCAGTCGTGCACGAGAAGCCCGAGCAGCACCTCGTCCATGAACTCGCCCAGCACCCAGGCCGACGAGCGCAGCACGCCCTCGCGGACGAAGCCGTTGCGCTCGGCGGAGCGCAGCATCGCGGCGTTGTCCGCCAGCGTCTCGATCTGTAGCCGTTGCAGGCCACGCACCACGAAGCCGTAGTGGCACAGCACCGCGACCACGTCGGTGCCGTAGCCCTTGCCGCGGCAGGACGGGAGCAGCCCGAGGCCGATGTGCGCCGACCGGTGGTGGTTGTCGATGCCCCACAGCGTGGCGGAGCCGACCAGCGTGCCTCCGGCCAGCTCCACGACGGAGAACGTGACGTGCCCCTGATCCGTGTCGTCCACCACAAGCCGGGGGTCCTTCGCACCGGGCGTGATCGGCCGCCACGGCCGGCTCTCCGACCGCGAGGAGTAGACCACGTCGTCGTAGAGCTCGGCCCGCAGGATCGGGATGTCGTCCTCGTGCCGGCCACGGAGCCCGACCGTCTTGCCCTTCAGCATGCGCGCTTCCTATCTGGCCGGCCCGCCGGCGGCTAACTGGTCCGGAGGTGTACCCGACGTAATTATGGGCCGGCCGTCCTGCCGTGGCCTGCGGCTATGGCCTGTGGGACGTGAACAATCCGGACTGAACCATGACGATGACAAACCGACTGTCACCCTAGGGTTGACATTCCGAAGTCGCACAATGATGCTCACCGACGTGAGCAGTAACCCCAGGGGTGACAACTTCCTCGGAAGCGCAGCACTCTCCGAAGGGGCGGAGTGGGCACGCGTCCTCGCGCATCGCAGCCGGGATCACGGGACGACGTTCGCCGCGGTCGTGGAGCGATTCCGCGCCGCTGGCGTCACGCCGGAAGAAGTCGAATCTCATCTCAGCGACGCAGGGGATCGGCTGTACGCGGCGGCGATGTCGGGTGAGGAGGCGTGGGCCGCCCAGTTCGGTGGCGCACGCGCCGTTGCGCTGCTGGCTGCGGAGATCGGCGCTCTGATGTCGCATCTCGTCGCCCGCGCCGCGAGTGTGAGGGCGGTCTGTGTCGAGGCATTGCTCGATGAGTTCAGCGCGGTCACTGTTGCCGAAGCGCTCGGCGTGGCCCGGCAGAAGGTCTACGGACTCGGCAGAGCAAACGTCGACTCCGACTACGTGAGGAACACTCCTTGGAGATCGGCGTGAACGACATGCAAGAGACGGTGGCCCTGCCTGATCCCGCGGTGAAGCGGTTGCCGCATCCGACCGATCTTCCTGATGCGCGAGAGCTCTACCGGCGTGGATGGTGGTTCGGACGGGTCATGAGGTCGGTCGTCGTCTCCATGAAGGTGCTCCGATGGCGCTGAACAGACAGGACCTGCCTCTGTCGCGGACGACCGGGAGGTCCCCACGCTGGATCGTTCTCGGTTTCCTGCTGGCCAGTTTTGCGTGGGCTCCGATCATTGCGATGTCGTTCACCGCACCTCCGACGGTGTCGCTCACCGCGGTGTTCGTCGGAGGTCTCGTGGTGTTCGGGTTCGCTCTGCTGCTTGTCCTGCTCAACGCGGTTGATCCCGGACGCGTCCCCGCAGCGGGAATCCGGAATACGGTGCTGCTGATAGCGGTCTCCCTGGTGCTGTGGGCGCCGAGCTACTCCTGGGCAGAGCCGGGCGAACAGCCCTGGGCCTGGCTCGCAGGCTTCGCCGTCGCCGCGAGCGCTCTGGCGAGTTGGCAGGGCGGCGTCACGGCGGTTGTCGTGCTGGTGAGTGCCGCTGGGGTCGGGGGTGCTGCTTTCGAGGGGTCACCCGTCCCCAGCGTGGTCACCAGCCTCGGCTGCGCCGTAGCGGTGTGGGCGATGTGTCAGGTGCTGGTGTGGGCTCACCGGCTATGGTTGGCCGCGCAAGACGGGCGGGAAGCTCAGGCCGAGCTCGCTGTCGCCGAGGAGCGGCTGCGCGCCGACCGTGAGTTGCACGATGTACTCGGACGCCGTCTGGCTGTCATCGCGCTCAAGGCCGAACTCGCGGCCGGCTTCGCTGCGCGGGACCCGGACCGAGCCGCAGTAGAGAGCAATAGCATCCGGGATCTGGCGAACGGAACGCTCCGTGAAGCGCGACGCGCGATCCACGGAGAAACCGCCACCGACCTCCCGACCCAGCTGCAATCAGCCGACCTCGTGCTCAGCTCGGCCGGAATCCGTACCACGATCGACGCCGATCCGAAGGCTCTCGCACTCATACCGGCATCGCTTGCCGCCCTCCTGGCAACGGTCATCCGGGAGGCGGTCACGAATGTGCTGCGCCACAGCGACGCCCGCAGCGCATCGATCGTGATCTCCGCCACGACTTCACTGGTGACCTTGCGCGTGGTCAATGACGGGGTCAGTCGATCTCTACCGGCGTACGGCACCGACGGGACCGGCATCGCGGCACTTTCGGCCCGCTGCGCCGCGGTGGGGGCCACTCTCGTTGCCGGCCGTAGCGGGGAAGACTGCTTCGAGTTGCGTCTGGAATCCCGCGAGGGCCTTGGGGGACCATCATGAGCGAGCCAATCCGGGTCCTCCTCGCCGAGGACGACGAACTGATCCGAGAGGCGCTGGCTGGCCTCCTCGAGCGCGAGGAAGACATCCACCTCGTTGCCACGGCGCGCGACGGCCGGGAGGCAATCGAGCGCGCCGTACTTCATCGACCCGCCGTCGCGGTCATCGATCTGCAAATGCCGAAAGTGGATGGGCTCGGGGTCATCGGCGAACTGGCGCGGGTGCTTCCAGAGTGTGCGGGAGTGATCCTCACCGGTCATGGCCACCCGCACGTGCTGCGCAGGGCCCTCGCCTCGGGTGCGCGTGGCTTCCTGGCCAAGGGGGCGCCGGGCACAGCGCTGGCTGATGTCGTGCGGCGTGTGCACGAAGGGAAACGCTACGTCGATCCCGTGCTGGCGGCAGACGCTTTGACGCTGGCCCCGTCTCCGCTGACGGCTCGCGAGACCAACGTGCTGGCAACCGCGCAGGAAGATCGCCCCATCCGGGATGTTGCGCAAGAACTCTTCCTCTCGCCGGGCACCGTGCGCAACTATCTCGCGACCATCAACCGAAAGCTCGGAGTGGACAGTCGTGCCAGCGCGCATCGAGTGGCCCGTGAAAACGGGTGGGTCTGAGACGGCAGTCCTGCTCGGTCTGCACGGGGTCTTCGTGATCGATTCACGGGTTCACCGGGCGGGACCGTGGCCGAGGCTTTCGAACATGAACACCCATGTGAAGCTCCACGATCACCGACCCGACATCTCTGGGCAGAAGCGAGGGATCTGGCACCACCTGCTGGGGCGTTGGCCGTCCGTTCTCGGTCTGCTTGCTCTCTTCGCCAATGTCGCGGATGGTGGCGACTCTCATGTGACTGCGATGATCATCGTCATCGCCTCCATGTGCTATCTCGCGGCGAGCGCAATAGGTTCCCAGCGCAGCGGTTGGATCATGGTCGGCGCGGCAAGCGTCGCCGTCATCCTCGCCCGCCTCACCGGGCTCGACCCCACCGCAACCCTACTGGTCATGGGGGTAGGGTTCGCCGTCCTCGGCTTCCTCCGCGGTAACGACATCGACCGTCGCGAACTCGGAGCCCAGACGCTGGCATTCTTGGGCTTCAGCGCCGTCGCCCTCACCGCCATGATGGTGAATCCCGTCGCCGCGCTGTACCTGGCCGCCCTCGCCGCCATCGGTCACGCCGCCTGGGACGTGGTGTACTTCGTCCGCAACAGGGTCGTACCCCGATCGCTTGCGGAAGCGTGCTTCATGCTCGATCTCGGCCTGGGTGTGGCGATGTTGTTCACCGCCTGGACTGCGCCCCTCTGAATCGGCGCCGAACCGCAGCGGATCAGCCCGAGCGCCGGCTGCGGCCACCGCTGCGTCATGGCCAGTCCACTACGCCCGGCAAGCCTTCGTCGAGCCATGATCACGATCCCCGGCTGGAGGACTGGTTCTGCAGCAGGCGGTGACGGAGGCTGTCGGGCCCTAGTGGCTGTCCGTCGAGGTGTTCGCGGCGCAGCTCGTGCATGAGGTCCTGCTGGAGCCGCGCGCCGCCGGCGGCCAGCGCCGCGGCGGCGCTGCCCAGGTCCGGGTCGGCCGGCAACCACCTGTTGCCCCAGGCGCCGATCGCCGTGAGGACCGGCACGAAGTCGATCGCCGCCTCCGTCAGGTGATAGCGCACCTTCTGCCGGTGGTGCTCATCCGCATGCCGCGTGAGCATGCCCGCGGCGACGAGCTTGTTGAGTCGGCTGGTCAGGATGTTCGTCGCGATCCCTTCCGTCGACCCGGTCAGGATCTCGCGGAAGTGCAGCGGGCCGCGAAACGTGAGATCGCGCAGGACGATGACGCTCCACCGGTCACCGAGGAGCTCGGCGCAGAGATTGATCGGACAAGCGGATCGCCCGACGGCGACGTCGAGCACGCCATCATCCAGTTGCGTCATGCAAGCAGTCTACGTTAGGGTCTGACCGCTTGCAAAATGCAACCGGAAGGAAGAGGTAATGGACCGCTATCTCGTGATGACGAAGTTCGTGCCCGGCCACGGCCCCGCCGACGGATCGCCCGAGCACGCGGAGGAGATGCGCGCCTGGGATCGCTTCAACCGCGAACTCACGACCTCGGGACGGCTCGTACAGTCCTTCGGTCTCGATCTGCCGGTGGGCAACCTTCCCGCCAAGCGGCCGGGCGGCGATGACGGTGAGGTGGTGTTCGCCCAGTATGTGATCGAGGCCGACTCACTTGCGGACGTCGAGCAGTGGGCTCGCCAGATGCCCGTTCTGAAATACGGCAGTGTGGAGATCCGCCGGGTGCTGTTCGAGGATGCGCCATGAACGGCCCCGCACCGTGGCGGGCACTGGTGCTGTTGGCGCTGCCCGCATTGGTCGTGGCGATGGATCAGAACGTTCTCTTCCTCGCCCTCCCGACCCTGACGGCCGAGCTGGGAGCATCCGTCGTGAGCCAGCTGTGGGTCAGCGACATCTACGGCCTCATGGTCGCGGTGTTTCTGATTCCCTTCGGTGCCCTGGCCGACCGGATCGGCCGTCGCCGGCTGCTGCTGGCCGGCGCTGCCGGATTCGCGATCTTCTCGCTGATCGCCGCGTTCGCCCCGTCGGTCGAAGTCCTCATCACCGCGCGGGCCCTGCTCGGGATCGCCGGGGCGACGATCGCCCCGGCCAGTCTCGGGCTCATCGTGACGCTGTTCCCGGATGTGGGCGACCGGGCGAGAGCGATCGGGCTGTGGATGGCCTGTTTCATGGTCGGCATCGCGCTCGGCCCGAGCCTGGGCGGCCTGCTCCTGGAGCACTTGTGGTGGGGAGCGGTGTTCCTGCCCGGGGTCGTCGTCATGCTCGCCGTGCTGGTGACCGGGCGGCGGGCACTGCCCGAATCGGAGATCAAGGCCGACACGTCGCTCGACGTCGCGGGGGCGCTCCTGCTGGGCACGGCGATCCTGAGCCTCGTCTTCAGCCTGAAGGCGGCGGTCCTGTCGAGCGTCGCCGGTGCGAGTACGGCAGTGGGCGGGTTCGTGCTCAGCGTGCTGGCACTGTCGGCGTTCATCTGGCGCTCACGAAGGCGGAGCCGTCCGCTCCTCCCGGTGTCCCTGTTCGCTCAACGGCGCTTCACCGCAGCCGTGGGACTCATGACCGTGTGTGCGGTGCTGATCGGTGGAACGTACTTCTACTTCGCCCAGTACCTCCAGCTCGCCGCCGAACTCTCACCCGTCGAGGCCGGACTCGTCATGATCGTGCCTGCGGTGGCGCTCGGCCTCGGCTCCGCCATCGGTCCGGTCCTGACCCGCTGGATCACCCCGGCGCAGACCCTCGCCATCGGCCTGCTCGTCGCCGCCGGAGGCTTCGCCGTCCTGGCCACCACCCTGGACGAGGGCGGAGTTCGGTTCGCCATCATCGGGTTCTCGCTGGCCTATCTGGGCTTCGGTCCAGGGGCGGCCCTGGGCACCGACATCATCGTGGGCACCGTTCCGAGCCGCGATGCGGGCGCGTCGTCAGCGATCTCCGAGACCGGCACCGAACTCGGTCAAGCCTTCGGGATCGCGGCGCTCGGCAGCGCCGGAACGGTGATCTACCGCAGCTATCTCGCCCCGTACGTGGAGAACCTTGACGCCGACCAGACCCACGCACTGCACGAGGGGGTGATGGAGACTCTCGAACGCGTTCCCGGCCTGACCGACGTGGTCCAGACCGCGTTCGCACACTCCTTCGCCCTCATCGCGGCCGGGGCGGCCCTGGTCACGCTCGTGCTCGCTGCCCTGGCGATCCCGCTGCTCCGCCCGTCGGGCTCTCCCAGCGAAGCCAGGGACACCGCCCTGCGGATCTGACGGCGCAAACCAGGCTCCATGCGCGACGTTGAGCCTGACCGCGTGCACTCGAGGTCATCGACCCCGTCGGCCTCTCGGAACGGCAACTGCAGGGCCGTAGCGGAGCCGCCGTCTCCGCGATGATCACAAGCGCCGATCCTGGCCGGGAACCTCGCCCGCCGGTGCCGCCGTTCGGGGGAGCCGGTCACCTGGGGCAGGGCAGCCGTTCGAGCGCGGCCGGGGTGGCGCCCCCGCGTACCAACTGGGCGAAGCATCCGCTGGCGGTGGCCCGCTGCCAGCCGAAGAGCGACGCGGCGGTCTTCGCCACCCGTACCCGGAAGACCAGCCGGACCCCGCGGGCGCCGGCCGTCACGGTGAGCACCTCCACCCCGTCCACGTCGTCGGCGGCGGTTCGCAGGGCCGCCTCCCGCCCGGACGGTTCGGCCAGCAGGGTCGCCCGGGTGCGCTGGGCGGTCGCGGTCACCTCGCGGTCGGCCCGGCGTTGCAGCCGATGCTGGGACCGGTCCCGCAGCAGCGGCAGCGCGACCGCCACGGCCACCGCGGCCAGCGCCAGGAGCGCCGCGCCGATCAGCAGCCGTCGGCGCACCGGTGTCCAGCGTTCTCCCCCGTACCGCACCTGGGGATTGTCCGCCACCGGCCGGGCTCCCGGCTGCCCCATTCCGCCGTTCCGGACCCGGACGGGCGCGATGAGGTCTACAGTGGAGGACATTAACGGCGAATTCGGGCGTTCCGGTGGCGGTCGGATGATTCGCGGTGCACAGTGATCGCATGAGCGACAACGGAAGTGGTGGGCACTACTACTGGTGCACCCGACACCACCGGGTCGAGACCGATGCCGACGTGTGCCCCGCGAAGCACGTTCTCGGACCGTACGCCTCCGCCGCCGACGCCGAGAACGCCCTGCAGCAGGTGCGGGAGCGCAACGAAGCGTGGGACGCCGAGGACGCCCGTTGGGCCGGGGAGGAGAAGTAGACGGCGCGGGACGGCCCGCGTCGAGGTGATCCGTGCTCCGCGAGGGCGAGAGTACGTCCCAGGAAGGGAACCAAGATGGCCGTAGCACAGCAGGCCACCACCCGCCCAACGGCGAAACGCACCACCCCGAAGAAGACCACCGCGGCCAGCCGGACGGTGGGCGGGGCCACGGCCAGGACCGCGACCGTCACGAAGGCGGCCCCGAACGCCTCCGGCGCCGGCGCCGGCCGGGTGCCGGCCAAGAAGGCGGTGGCCAGGAAGGCCGCCGCCAAGAAGGCCGTCTCGGCGGCGCGCAAGGCGCCCGCGAAGACCGCCCCGGCCACCCGGACCACCGCCGGGACCGCTCCGGCCAGCAGGACCACCGCGAAGAAGGCGCCGGCCGCGAAGAAGACCACCGCCGGGAAGCAGACCACGGCGGCGAAGAAGGCGCCCGCGAAGAAGACGACGGCGGCGACGAGTACGGCGGCGAAGCGGACGACGGCGGCGACGAGTACGACGGCGGCGAAGCGGACGACGGCGGCGACGAGTACGACGGCGGCGAAGCGGACGACGGCGGCGGCGAAGAAGGCCCCGCCGAGCAGGACGGCGGCGAAGAAGGCGCCGGCGGCGAAGAAGACGACGGCCGCCCGCAAGACCACGGCCGCGGCGAAGAAGGCACCGGCGAAGAAGACCACGACGGCCCGGACGGCGGCCGCGAAGAAGGCGCCGGCGAAGAACACCGCGACGGCCCGCACGACGGCGGCGAAGCAGGCCCCGGCGAGCAGGACGCCGGCGAAGAAGGCGCCGGCGGCGAAGAAGACGACGGCCGCCCGGAAGACGACCGCCGCGGCGAAGAAGGCGCCGGCGAAGAAGACCGCCACCGCCCGGACGACGGCCGCGAAGCAGGCCCCGGCCAGTAGGACGGCGGCGAAGAAGGCCCCGGCCAGCAGGACGGCGGCGAAGAAGGCGCCGGCGGCGAAGAAGACGACGGCCGCCCGGAAGACGACCGCCGCGGCGAAGAAGGCCCCGGCGAAGAAGACCGCCACCGCCCGGACGACGGCCGCGAAGAAGGCCCCGGCGAGCAGGACGGCCGCGAAGAAGGCGCCGGCCAGCAGGGCCACGGCGAAGAAGGCGCCGGCGAAGAAGACCACCGGCACCTCCTCGACCAGTGCGCGCACGTCGGCCGCCGGCCGGAAGGCGACCGGCGCGGCGTCGTCGGTCGGGCCGGTCGAGGCCCGGACGAGCACCTCGACCGGTACCCACAAGCGGCTCACCGCCGCCCGCAAGCCGGCCGGTACCCGGGTGGTCGCCGGTCGTTCCACCAGGAAGCCGGGCGGTACCCGGAGCACGACCGGCTGAGGGCTGCCGCGCCGCGCCCGCCGGGCCGGCGGGCGGATCACGCGTGGCGCTGTCAGGATTGACCCCGTGGTGATCCGACGCGTACTGGCGCCCCGCATCGACTTCGGCGCGCTGCGCCGCGAGCTGGGACTGCCCGACAGCTTCCCGGCCGCGGCGCAGCGCGAGGCCGACGCGGCGGCGGGCGCGCCGCTGCCCGCCGCCGCCGACCGCACCGACATCCCGTTCGTCACGGTCGACCCGGTGGCGTCGCGCGACCTCGACCAGGCGATGCACCTCAGCCGCCGTCCGGGTGGCGGCTTCCGGGTCCGGTACGCCATCGCCGACGTGGCCACCCACGTCCGCCCCGGCGGCGCGCTGGAGGAGGAGACGTGGCGTCGCGGGCAGACCGTCTATCTGCCCGACGGCAACGTCCCGCTGCACCCGCACACGCTCAGCGAGGGGGCTGCCAGCCTGCTCCCCGAGGCGGACCGGGCGGCGGTGCTCTGGACCATCGACCTCGACGCCGACGGCGGCACGGTCGGCGTCGCGCTGGAACGGGCCCGGGTCCGCAGCCGCGCCAAACTCGACTACGTCGGCGTCCAGCTCGCCGCCGAGGCCGGCCGGCTGCCCGAACCGATCGCCCTGCTGCCCGAGATCGGCGCCCTGCTCACCGCCCGCGGGCTGCGCCGGGGCGCGGTCAACCTGCCCCTGCCGGAGCAGGACGTCGAGTCCGACGGCGACGGCTGGCGGCTGGTGCTGCGCGGTCCCAGCCCGATGGAGGACCACAACGCGCAGATCTCCCTGCTGACCGGAATGGCCGCCGCCGACATCATGCTCGCCGGCCGGATCGGGCTGCTGCGGACCATGCCGCCGCCCCGGCCCGAGGCGGTGCAGCGGCTGCGCCAGGCCGCCGGGCCGCTCGGCGTGCACTGGCCGGACGGGATGCCGGTCGGTGCCGTGCTCGCCGGGCTGGACGCCTCCCAGCCCCGGGCGGCCGCCTTCGTCGATCAGGCGGCCGAGCTGATGCGGGGGGCCGCGTACACCGCCTTCGACGGCGAGCTGCCCGAGCAGCCGGCGCACGGCGGGGTGGCGGCCGCGTACGCCCACGTGACGGCGCCGCTGCGCCGGCTCGCCGACCGGTACGCGACCGAGGCGTGCCTGGCCCTGCACGAGGGCCGGGAGGTGCCGGACTGGGTCCGGGCGGCGCTGCCGAAGCTGCCCGAGGTGATGGCGAGCACCGACCGGACCGCGTCGGCGGCCACCCGGGGCGCGGTCGAACTGGCCGAGGCGGTGCTGCTGGCCCACCGGGTCGGCGAGACGTTCGAGGCGGCGGTGCTCGACGTGGACGCGCCCCGGCCGGCGGCCGAGGTACCCCGCCAGCCCGCCACCACCGAGCCGCCCCGCCCGGCCGGGTCCGCCGACGACGGTCGGGGGCGATCGGGTGGGAACGCCGGGGCGGATCGTCCGGGCGTCAACGGTGGCCGGCCCGGCCGTCCGCCGGGCGGCACGGTCGCGTTGGACGAGCCGCCGGTCCGGGCGCGGTGCCTGGGTGAGCTGCCGCTCGGTGAGCGGGTGCGGGTCCGCCTGGTCACCGCCGATCCCGCCGAGCGCAAGGTCCTCTTCGAACGCGCCTGACGGCACCGCCGGCCCGGCCGGCCCGTTGTCCTGGGCTACCGGCCGGCGCCGGCGTCCCGGGCCGGCGAGGCGGCCGTGGCAGCGGGGATTGTCACAGCGCCCGGCCGTCCCATCGAACGATGACCTTTGCGAGGATGGCCGCATGGCTTACGACGCGACCACCCTGCCCGACGTCTCCGGGCTCACCGTCGGCATCATCGGTGGCACCGGGGACCAGGGGCGGGGGCTCGCCTACCGGTTCGCCCGGGCCGGGCAGACCGTGCTGATCGGTTCCCGCGCCGCCGACCGGGCGGCCCAGGCCGCCGCGGAGATCGCCGCACTGCCGGGCGTGCCGGCCGGCGCCCAGGTGGCCGGTGCGGACAACGACGAGGTCGCGCGCCGCAGCGACGTGGTGATCGTCGCGGTGCCGTGGGACGGGCACGCCGCCACCGTCGCCGCCCTGGCCGGCCCGCTCGCCGGCAAGATCGTCATCGACTGCGTCAACCCGCTCGGCTTCGACAAGCAGGGCCCCTACGCGCTGGCCGTGGCGGAGGGCAGCGCCGTCCAGCAGGCCGCCGCGCTGCTGCCCGACTCCCGGGTCTGCGCCGCGTTCAACCACGTCTCCGCCCCGCTGCTGGCCGACCCGGAGGTCGACCGCATCGACCTGGACGTGCTGATCTGCACCGAGGACCGGGAACTGGTCGGCGTGGTCGCCGCGCTGGCCGCCCGGATTCCCGGCATGCGGGGCATCTACGCCGGCCGGCTGCGCAACGCGCACCAGATCGAGGCGTTCACCGCCAACCTGATCGCGATCAACAAGCGGTACAAGGCGCACGCCGGGATCCGGGTCACCGACCTCTGACGGTCAGCCGCCCGCGCGCGGGGCCTGGGCGGCCTGGAGCAGGTCCGGGGTGAGGCGCAGCGTCGGCGGCCAGCCCGGGTCCGGCCGGAAGCCGGTACGCGTGCCGTCGAACGGGAACTCGCCGGCCTCGACGAGCGCGACCAGCCGTTCGCCCTGCGCGCGGATGGCGTCGGCCGCCGCCCGGTCGAAGTAGGCCGGGTGCCCGATCCGCTCGGCGAACTCGCCGGTGTCCTTCCACTCCCACCGCCGCTGCGGCGACACGACGAGGTCGAGGACGTGGTCGACGGTGTCGACGCCGTCGGGTCGCCGGGCGTACGGGTCCTCGAGGTTGACGTACCAGCCGGCGAAGACGCCGTCCCGGAAGAACCACCACACCGAGTACGCCGCGGCGGGCGGCATGAGCACGAGGATGTCGTAGCCCGTCCAGGCCTGGACGGCCAGCTTCGCGTCGCGCATCTGGTCGACGGGAAGCTCGTGCAGGGTGTTGCCGTCGGCGTCGACCAGCCGGGCGCAGTCGCTGCCGACCGGGTGCCAGAGCAGCAGGCCGTCCGGGTCGTCGGCGACCACCAGCATGGGTTGCAGCCAGGAGCACCGGTCGCCGCGCAGGTAGCGGCGGGTGATGACCTGCCCCGGTTTGAAGATCATCAACGCACCGTACCGGAAGCAGCCGGGCGGCGCGGGGCACGGCCGCGCCGCCCGGCGTACCTCAGAAGGTGTGCTCGGCGGCGGGGAACTCGCCGCCGCGCACCTCGTCGGCGAAGCGGCGGGTGGCGTCGGTCAGCGCCCCGGCCAGGTCCGCGTAGCGCTTGACGAAGCGCGGCGCCTTCCCGGTGCGCAGGCCGGCCATGTCCTGCCAGACCAGCACCTGGGCGTCGGTGTCCGGGCCGGCGCCGATGCCGACGGTGGGGATGGCCAACTCGGCGGTGATCCGCTTGGCCACCTCACCGGGCACCATCTCCAGCACCACCGCGAACGCGCCCGCCTCGGCCACGGCCCGGGCGTCGGCGATCACCTCCTCGGCGGTGTCGCCGCGGCCCTGCACCCGGTAGCCGCCCAGGGTGTGCTCGCTCTGCGGGGTGAAGCCGATGTGGGCCATCACCGGGATGCCCGCCCCGACGATCGCCTCGATCTGGGCGGCGCAGCGCCGGCCGCCCTCCAGCTTCACCGCGTGGCAGCCGCCCTCCTTCATGAACCGGACCGCGGTGCGCAGCGCCTGCGCGGGCCCCTCCTCGTAGGAGCCGAAGGGCAGGTCGCCGACGACGAGCGAGTGCTTCGTCGCGCGCACCACGGCGCGCACCAGCGGCAGCAGCTCCTCGGCGGTCACCGGCAGGGTGGTCTCGTAGCCGAACACGTTGTTCGCCGCCGAGTCGCCGACCAGCAGCACCGGGATCCCCGCCTGGTCAAAGACCGCGGCGGTGTACTGGTCGTACGAGGTCAGCATCGGCCACCGCTCGCCGCGCTCCTTGGCGGCGATCAGGTCGCGGGTACGGACCCGCCGGGTGGCCGGCCCGCCGTAGAGGGCGGTCACCTCGGCCGGGGTGGACTCCACCATGACTCTCTCCTTCCTCGAGGCCGCCTTCGCGGTCCCCGGGTTCCGCCGCGATCGTCGCACCGGACGAGCGGGCGGCGGCAGGGCGGAGTGGAGGATTTCACTCGCGGCCGGCCGGCTGCCGGCGCGGCGTGGTCAGCCGTCCTCGCGCCAGCGGTTGGTGATCGGCAGCCGGCGGTCCCGGCCGAACGCCTTGATGGAGATCTTCGTGCCCGGCGCGGACTGCCGCCGCTTGTACTCGGCGGTATCCACCATCCGCAGCACCCGGTCCACGATCGCCGGGTCGTGACCGGACTCGACCAGGCCGTCCCGGCCCAGGTCGCCGTCCACATAGCCGATCAGGATCGGGTCGAGCACGTCGTACTCGGGCAGGCTGTCGCTGTCGAGCTGGCCGGGGCTCAGCTCGGCCGACGGGGGCTTGCCGATCGAGTTCTCCGGGATCGGCGGGGTCTCGCCGCGCCGCTCCGCGTCGGCGTTGCGCCACTTGGCCAGCCGCCAGATCAGCGTCTTCCAGACGTCCTTGACCGGGTTGTAGCCGCCCACCGAGTCGCCGTAGAGGGTGGAGTAGCCCACCGCCAGCTCGCTCTTGTTGCCGGTGGTGAGGACCAGGTGGCCCTCCTGGTTCGACAGCGCCATGAGGATCACCCCGCGCACCCGGGCCTGGAGGTTCTCCACGGTCACCCCGGACAGCGACAGGTTGGCCAGGAAGGCGTCCACCATCGGCTGGATCGGTTCGATCCGGTAGTCCAGGCCGGTCCGCTTGGCCAGCTCCTCGGCGTCCGCCCGGGAGTGCTCCGAGGAGTGCTGGCTGGGCAGCGAGACGCCGACCACCCGGTCCGCGCCGAGCGCGTCGACCGCGAGGGCCGCGCACACCGCCGAGTCGATGCCGCCGGAGAGGCCGAGCACCACCGACGGGAAGCGGTTCTTGTTGACGTAGTCGCGCAGGCCCAGCACGAGCGCGTGCCAGACCTCGGCCTCGTCGGCGACGGGCTCGATGATGCCGCCCACGGCGACCCGGTCGGTGGACGCCGGCGGCAGGATGTCGCTGACCTTGGCCCGGACCACCCGCATCCCGTCCGCCAGTTCCCGGCCACCGTCGACCGGCTCCTTCGCCGGCGGCAGCTCGAGGTCGTGCAGCAGCAGGTGCTCGACGAACTGCGGCGCCCGGGCGAGCAGCGTGCCGTCCGCGTCGACGATCATCGAGTCGCCGTCGAAGACCAGCTCGTCCTGACCGCCGACCATGTTCACGTACGCGATGGCGGCGCCGGCCTCGCCGGCCCGGCGGCGGACCAGCGGCAGCCGGATGTCGTCCTTGTTCAGCTCGTACGGCGAGCCGTTGATGCTGAGCACCAGCCCCACGCCGGCCTGCCGGGCGACCGCGAACGGGCCACCGGCCTGCCACAGGTCCTCGCAGATGGTCAGCGCCGCGTCCACCCCGCCGACGCGCACCACCGTGAAGGTGTCCCCGGGGACGAAGTAGCGGTCCTCGTCGAAGACGCCGTAGTTGGGCAGGTGGTGCTTGAAGTAGGTGGCGGCGATCCGGCCGCGGTGCAGCACCGCCGCCGCGTTGCGCGCCCCGTGGCCCGGCTGCGCGTCCGAGCTGACCTGCGGCGGCCCGTCCGCGTCGAGGTAGCCCACCAGCACCGGCAGGTCACCGACCCCGTCGGCGGCCAGGTCGGCGGCGAGCCGCTCCAGCGCGGCCCGGGACGCGGCGACGAAGGAACGGCGGAAGACCAGGTCCTCGACCGGGTACCCGGTCAGCATCAGCTCCGGGAAGAGGGCGAGCTGGGCGCCGGCGTCGGCGGCCTTGCGCGCCCAGGCACGGACCAGGTCGGCGTTGCCGGCGATGTCGCCGACGGTGGGATTGACCTGGCACAGGGCGAGACGCAGGGTGGGCATGCCCTCATCTTGCCCCAGCGGGACGGGTCGAATCGGGCCGGACGCGGGAGACGCCGGCCACGGTGGCACGGCCCGGACCGGCCGCCCGGGGCGCCGTCCCTGGGGGCGGGACACGACAGGACGGTACGCGGGGTGGGGGCGTAACGTCGGCGTAACGAGGCCGGTGGAGACTGGGCGGTCAGGCCGGACCGGCCCGACCGGTGCGGACGTACGTGTCACGAGGGGTGGAAGTGGACCGTCAGCAGGAGTTCGTCCTCCGTACGCTGGAAGAGCGGGACATCCGGTTCGTCCGGCTGTGGTTCACCGACGTGCTCGGCACCCTCAAGAGCGTGTCAGTGGCCCCCGCGGAGCTGGAGGCGGCCTTCGAGGAGGGCATCGGCTTCGACGGCTCGGCGATCGAGGGCTTCGCCCGGGTCTTCGAGTCGGACATGGTCGCCATGCCGGACCCGACCACCTTCCAGGTCTTCCCGTTCGAGGGCGGGGTGAGCGGCGAGAGCGCCCGGATGTTCTGCGACATCCTGCTCCCCGACGGCAGCCCGTCCTGGGCCGACCCGCGGCACGTGCTGCGCCGGGCGCTGTCCAAGGCGGCCGAGAAGGGCTTCACCTTCTACACCCACCCGGAGATCGAGTTCTTCCTGCTGGAGAACGGCCCGCAGGACGGCTCGCTGCCGACCCCGGTGGACACCGGCGGCTACTTCGAGCACACCACCCACGCGGTGGCCCGGGACTTCCGCCGCCAGGCGGTGCTGGCGCTGGAGCGGATCGGCATCTCGGTGGAGTTCAGCCACCACGAGGTGGCCCCCGGCCAGCAGGAGATCGACCTGCGCTACGCCGACGCGCTGACCACCGCCGACAACATCATGACCTTCCGGCACGTGGTGAAGGAGGTGGCGCTCTCCACCGGGGTGCAGGCCAGCTTCATGCCGAAGCCCTTCACCGACCAGCCGGGCAGCGGCATGCACACCCACCTGTCGCTGTTCGAGGGGGAGCGCAACGCGTTCCACGACGCCGGCGACCCGATGAAGCTCTCCAAGGTGGCCAAGTCGTTCATCGCCGGGCTGCTCACCCACGCCCGCGAGTACACCGCCGTCACCAACCAGTGGGTCAACTCGTACAAGCGGCTCTTCCCGCAGGCGCTGCCGGACCGGATCACCGAAAGCCCGGCGTACGTCTGCTGGGGTCACCTGAACCGGTCCGCGCTGGTCCGGGTGCCGGCGTACGGCAAGCCGAACTCGGCCCGGGTGGAGGTCCGCTCGCTGGACTCGGCGACCAACCCGTACCTGGCCTTCGCGGTCCTGCTCGGCGCCGGCCTCAAGGGCATCGAGGAGGGGTACGAGCTGCCCCCGGGCGCCGAGGACGACGTCTGGTCGCTGAGCAGCGCCGAGCGCCGCGCCATGGGGTACGAGGCGCTGCCGGAGAACCTGTCCGAGGCGATCGACGTGATGGCCGGTTCGGAGCTGGTCGCCGAGGTGCTCGGCGAGCACGTCTTCGACTTCTTCCTGCGCAACAAGCGGGCCGAGTGGGAGCAGTACCGCCGCGAGGTCACCCCGTACGAGCGGCAGCGCTACCTCTCGCTCTAGATCATGGTGGCGCGGTGCCGCTAACGTCTGCGGCACCGCCGCGGCACCCTCGCCCGGCGCGGAGCCGGGGAGGCGTGGGTGCTGGAGGATCTGCTGAGCGGGGCGTGGCAGAGCATCGTGTTCGGGATCGTCGGGGTGGCGCTGATGGCCGCCGGCTTCCTGCTGGTCGATCTGCTCACCCCCGGCCGGCTGCGGGAACTGATCTGGGTACGGCGCAACGGCAACGCCGCGCTGCTGCTCGCCGCCAACCAGCTCGGCATCGCCGGGATCGTCTTCACCGCGATCCTGACCAGCTACAGCGACTTCACCAAGGGGCTCGCCTCCACCGTCGTCTTCGGGATCATCGGCCTGCTGGTGATGGCGCTGGCCTTCTTCGTGCTCGACCTGCTCACCCCGGGTCGGCTCGGCGAGGTCATCTGCTCCGCGGAGCCGCACCCGGCGGCCCGGGTCAGCGCCGCCACCCACCTGGGCGCCGCGCTGATCGTCTGCGCCTGCATCGCCTGACGGCTGTCGTACCCGGGGCATAGCGTCCGTGACGTGAACCGGACGGACCGTCTCTACGCCCTGGTGGAGGAGCTGCGCGCGGTGTCGCCGCGGCCGCGCAGCGCCCGCTGGCTGGCGCAGCGCTTCGAGGTCAGCAGCCGCACCGTCGAGCGGGACATCACCGCGCTCCAGCAGGCCGGGGTGCCGATCTGGGCCGAGCCGGGCCGCACCGGCGGTTACGTGGTCGACCGGGCGCGCACCCTGCCGCCGGTCAACCTGAGCCCGGGCGAGGCGGTAGCGATGGCCGTGGCGCTGCACCGCCTCGCCGGCACCCCGTTCGCCCTGGCCGCCGGCGCGGCGCTGCGCAAGCTGGTCGCGGTGATGCCGCCGGCCGACGTGGCCGAGGCACATCGGCTCGCCGGCCGGGTGCACCTGATCGACCGCGGGCCGGCCGGTCCCGTCCCGGCCGCCGTCGCCGACGCGGTCGCCGCCGGGCGCGTGCTGCGGCTGCGGTACGCGGACCGGGGCGGCTCGGATTCGCTGCGCGACGTGGAGCCGCTGGCCTACCTGGGCAATCCGACCCACTGGTACCTGGTGGCCTGGTGCCGGCTGCGCGACGGGGTGCGCTGCTTCCGCACCGACCGGATCGTCTCGGTGCGCCCGCTGGCCGAGCCGGTCACCCGGGAGCTGCGCCCCGAGGACATCGACATCCCGCGGGACCGGGTGCGTCCGCTCAGCCTGGTCTGAAACCCGACAGCGTTTTCGCTTCCGATGCGGGATCCTGGCGGGTCTGCCGTCCCCGGGGGAGGAACGCGGGTGCCCGACAACCTCAGCTACGCCGACGCCGTACGCCTCTTGGGTGGCGAGAAGAGCGCGGCCCTCGACTGGTTCGACCGGTTGACCGGGGGTGTTCTGCTGGCCGCGGCGGTGCCGGTGCCGGCGCTGCTCGGCATCTTCGACGCCAAGGCCGAGTTCGTCCGGCTCGGGCACGAGTTGGTGCGCGGCGTGTCGGAGCAGCGCTCCGGCCTGTCCCGGTACGGGCGGACCCAGCGGCTGGAGGCCGCGCACGCGGTGATCGCGGTGACCGCCTTCTTCGAGGCGTTGGCCGACGCCGACCTGCCGTTCGACTTCGCCGAACTGGAGCTGAGCAGGGCCGAGCAGCTGACCCTCGCGGGGGCGGGCCCGGTCGACGGGCGAAGCGTCGTCCGCACCCTGTTCGAGATGCCCACGCCGCTACCCGCGCCCGAGATGTCGTACCCGGAACTGCGGGAGGCCCTGCTCCGGTACTACGAGGTCATGGCCGGCGGCGTGTTGTCATTCGTCGCCGGCCTGGCCCTGGGCGACCGGCTGATCGCGCATCAGCAGCGCGTGTTCCAGGAGGCGCTGACCCGGGTGCCGGCATCCGCGGTCGATCGTCATCGGGATCTGCTCACCGCCCTGGCGGCGGATTTCGCCGAGGTCCGCTACTGGTCGGGACTGCACGAGCACGCGGCGACCCGGGCGCAGGTGCGGCACCTCGCGGTCGGGCTGGCGGAGTTGCGGGAGCTGGTGGCGGCCACGGGCACCGGCGGCACGCCCACCGAGGCCCGGCAGGCGCTGGCCCGCGCCTACCGGGCGGAGCTCGACCGACCGATCGTCACCTCGGGCGAGGTGCCGGACGGGCTGCGGGTGCCCACGCTCGGCGGGGCGTACGTGCCGCCGGCGTACCGGGTGGTCACGCTGAGCGAGCAGTCGCGGCCCAGCGACGAGACGTGGTGGGCGCAGTGTCCGGTCCGGGAGGACCTCGCCGAGTTCCTGACCGGGCACCTCACCTCGCCCTGGGCGGTGCGGGTGCCGCTGCTGGTGCTGGGGCAGCCCGGCTCCGGCAAGTCGGTGCTGACCCGGGTGCTCGCCGCTCAGTTGCCGGCCACCGACTTCCTGCTGGTCCGGGTGGTGCTGCGCGAGGTGCGGCTCGAGGCGGACCTGCAGGACCAGATCGAGCAGGCGGTCCGGGACGCCACCGGGGAGGCGCTCGGCTGGCCCGCGCTGGCCCGCTCGGCCGGCGACGCGCTGCCGGTGGTGCTGCTCGACGGCTTCGACGAACTGCTCCAGGCCACCGGCGTCACGCAGACGGACTACCTGCTCAAGGTGGCCGCGTTCCAGCAGCGCGAGCGGGACCAGGGCCGGCCGGTGGCGGTGCTGGTCACCAGCCGCACCAGCGTCGCGGACCGGGCGAAACCGCCGGCCCGTACGGTCGCGCTGCGGCTGGAGCCGTTCGACCCGCCCCGGGTGGCCGGGTGGGTGGCCACCTGGAACGCCGCCAACGCCGACCGCTTTCCGGCGCTGGACGTGCCGCCGCTGGATCCGGCCGCCGTGCTGGTCCACCCCGAGCTGGCCGGGCAGCCGCTGCTGCTGCTGATGCTGGCCCTGTACGCGGCCGACGGCAACGACCTGCCGGCGGCCGGCACGCTCGGCCGGGGTGAGCTGTACGAGCGGCTGCTGCGCAGCTTCGCCCGCCGGGAGGTGGTGAAGCACCGCACGGGACTGTCGCAGCGGGAGCTGGCCCGGGCCACCGAGGCGGAGCTGCGCCGGCTGGCCGTGGTGGCTTTCGCGATGTTCAACCGGGGTGCCCAGTGGGTCACCGAGGAGGAGCTGGAGACGGATCTGGTCGGGCTGCCCTTCCTGGCCGGGGAGTCGGCGCGGCGGCGGCCCGACGGCAGCTTCCGGGAGCCGTTACGGGCCGCCGAGATCGTGCTCGGGCGGTTCTTCTTCGTGCACCGGGCGCAGGCGGTCCGGGGGGAGCGGCGGGCGGAGACCTACGAGTTCCTGCACGCCACCTTCGGTGAGTACCTGGTCGCGCGGACGGTCACGCTCGTGCTGCGTGACCTGGCGGCGCGGGAGGCGGCGAGCATGCTGCACACGGCGCCGATCGACGACGAGCTGCACGCGCTGCTGTCGTACGCGACGCTGACCGGGCGGGCGCCCATCGTCGGCTTCCTGACCGAGGCCCTGCGGTCCTGTGCCGAGGAGGACCGGGAGCAGATCACGGACGTGGTGCTGCGTCTCTTCCAGCACGTCCACCAGGCCCGGTCACGACCGGAAGCGACCTCGTACCGGCCGCGTGCGCTGTCGGTTCCGGAACGGCACGCCGTCTACAGCGCGAACCTCCTCGTCCTGGGGCTCAGCGTGGCCGGGGCGCTGTCGGGTGGACAGCTCTTTCCCGAAGCGGAGGATGTGCGTAGCCAGTGGACCCGGCAGGCCCTGCTCTGGCGCTCGCAGCTGGCCGAAGGGGAGTACCGGAGCCTGGTGAACGCGATCGCCCTGGAGCGGGTCGGGAACAGCGCCCGCCGGGAGATCCGGTTGGGGCTGGCCGGCGAGTCCTGGCGCCCCGCGAACCTCGACCTGGCCTGGACGTACGGGCCAGGATCGTCGCCGGGCCATGACTGGTTGCGGCTGGAAGCCGAGCCGCAGCCCGAGATCACGCGACGGATGGTGAACTTCGAGTGCGGCGTGACGGGTGACGCGGTGCAGCACGCGCTGGAGCCGGCGTTGCGTCTCTTTCCGCCGGCGCTCGGCATGCTCGTCGTCGGCGCCGACGGGCAGTTGCAGTCGGTCGCGCAGGTGCTGATCGTGATGTCGCTCGGGTCGGGCCGGGTCGACCCGGACGATCGGGTCGATCACTACCGGGCCGTCGCGGCGCTCCTCGTCGAACTCGTTTGGCAAGCCGACGGGCAGCTCGAGAACCTGGCGGTGCTGCTGCTCGACCGGCTCGCCACCGATCGCGCTGTGCCTCGTCCGGTCGTGGTCGAGCTGCTCGGGATGCTCGACTTCGTGGCCCATCGTGGCGATGAACCCGCGTTCGCCTACCTGCGCTGCTGCCTGGCGGTGATCGGCGAGAACGATCCGCCGACCCGTGAGGTTGGCTGGCTGGTGCGCAAGGCGCTCCACGCGGATCAGGCTTCCTGGCGGTCGCGCACCGAGGAGTTGGCGGTGGAGGCCCTGGTGCGGCTCTCGGAACTCGGGGCCGACCAGTACCACCTCAACCCTGGGGAGGCGGATCGGCTGACGGCGCTGCTGGCCGGACGCCGCCCGGACCTGGTGCACCGGATCCGGCCGCTGGTGCTGGCCCCCGCTGCGCCCGCGTCCTCGTCTCCCGGGCTCCTGCTGCCCGGCGGCGGGCCGAACTGAGCCGGAAACACCGACAGGACGCTGTCGCGGCGGCCCCGGAGGCTGACTCCTGACGGCGCCGGCCGACCGGCCGGCGCGACCACGAGGAGGCAGCATGTCCAGCATTCCGGTGACCTGGTTCGAGATCGGCTCCGACCGTCCCGACGAGGTCCAGCGCTTCTACGCCGAGCTGTTCGACTGGACCTTCGAGGAGCAGGGCGGCCCGCAGGGGTCGTACCGGCAGACGACGGCCGGTGGGGAGCGGGGGATCGGCGGGGCGATCCGCGGCATCGACGGGACCGAGCCGAACTACGCGATCTTCTACGCCGAGGTGCCGGACGTGGCGGAGAGCTGCCGGCGGGCCGAGGCGGCCGGCGGCAAGGTGCTGCTGCCGCCGCGGACCACGCCGAGCGGGCTCACCCTCGCCCACCTGCTCGACCCGTCGGGCAACCGGATCGGCCTCTTCACCCCGCCGCCCGCGGGGTGAGCGGTCGGGCGGTTCCGGGTGCGGGCGTCGCCGCCGGGGCGACGACCGCACCCGGGGCCCGGCACGGGCCGGACCTGGTCCGCCCCGGCAGCGGGGCAGGCGCGCGCCGGGGGTGGGTCGGGGTGGCCCCGCCGGGGCCGGCCGGGAGGGAGGTTCGGCCGGTGCGGAGGGGGCGGGGCCACCCGGGTCACTTGTCGCCGGTGCCGGACCAGCCGCGGGGGCCGTGGCCGGGACGGTCGCCGGGGCCGTGGCCGCCGCCCGGGCCCGGGAAGACGCCGGCCTCGACGGCCTTCAGCACCGCGTCGGCCTGCTCCTGGGTGAGCTTGCCGTCCTTGACGGCCTGGTCCAGCCGATCCTTCAGCCGCTCCTGCCGGTCCTTCAGCTGCTCCTGCCGGTCCTCGGCGGACGGCCGCTGCGGCCGGTCGGCCTGGCGCTGCTCGCGCAGCTTCTCCAGCGCCGCGGTGACCTTGTCGGTCGACACGCCCAGCTCCTTGGCGAGGGCCTCGGCGAACTCCTGCTGCCGGTCGGCGTGCCGCTGCTGACGGTCGCCGCCCTGGTCGGTGCTCGTGCTGGCGCTCGGCGACGGGCTGGG
This sequence comes from Micromonospora sp. NPDC049836, assembly GCF_044465125.1. Lineage (NCBI taxonomy): Bacteria > Bacillati > Actinomycetota > Actinomycetes > Micromonosporales > Micromonosporaceae > Micromonospora > Micromonospora sp. NPDC049836. Next base: position 439,260 of record NZ_JBITLH010000003.1, on the reverse strand, counting down.
GTTCTTGTCGTCGGCGAGCGCCACCGCCGGGGCGGCGATCCCGACGCCGAGCACGCCTGCGGTGGCCAGGCCGGCCAGCAGATGCTTCTTCGACATCCTGCGGATCATGCGATTCTCCTGTTCGGTGGTGATGCGATGACGTCACCGACAGTGACCGGCGAACCTGGGGAAACCCCATCGCGACCCTATGAACCCGCTGGAAATCCGCCCCGAAAACCCGGACAAAGCAGTTGCGAGGGTGGGTGAGCGGCCGGCAGGGTGGGCGGTCCGACGAGGAAAGGCGACCCACCATGACGTCTCCCCACATCCGGGAGATCCCGCTGACCGGCGCGGGCGCCGGGCCGTACGGGATCACCATCGGCCCGGACCGGGCCTGCTGGCTGACGCTGGCCGGCTCCGGCGGTGTCGCCCGGCTCGACGCCGACGGCGGGGTGCGGACGTACCGGGACGACCCGGCGGGGAGCCGGCCGCTGATCATCACCACCGGTCCGGACGGCGCGCTCTGGTACACCCGCTCCGGGGACCACCGGCTCGGCCGGATCACCGTCGACGGCGCGACCAGCTCCGTCGCGCTGCCGACCGGGACCGCCCCGTGCGGCCTCGCGGTCGGCCCGGACGACGCCCTCTGGTACGCCGGGATGGGCGACGACACCGTCGGCCGGGTCACCGTCGACGGGGTGGTCAGCACGTTCCCGCTGCCGGTCACCAAGGGTTTCCCGTCGATGCTGGCCGCCGGCCCGGACGGGGCGCTCTGGCTCACCCTCAACCAGGCGAACGCGATCGCCCGGGTGGCCCTGGACGGCGAGGTGACCCTGCATCCGCTGCCCACCGAGGCGGCCGGACCGGTCGGCATCACCCTCGGCGGGGACGGGGCGCTCTGGTTCGTGGAGATCGCCGCCGGTCAGCTCGGCCGGATCACCCCGGACGGCTCGATCAGCGAGATCCCGTTGCCGGACCGGGCCGCCCGGCCGCACGCCATCGTGGCCGACCCGGCCGGCGGCTGCTGGTTCACCGAGTGGGGCGCGAACCGGATCGGCCACCTCGACCCGTCCGGCCGGATCACCGCCCACGACCTGCCCACCGCCCACTCGGAGCCGCACGGCCTCACCGTGGCCGCCGACCACACCGTCTGGATCGCCCTGGAAACCGGCGCCGCCGCCCACCTCATCCCCTGACCCGGCCGGGGTCAGGCGACGGCGGGGCTGACCGTGAGGGTGCCGGCGTCGGCGTCGAGGGTGGCCTCGGTGCCCACGGGGACGGTGAGCTGGCCCACGCCGTGGCCGATGGGGAGGCCGCCCAGCACCGGGACGCCGAGGTCGCCGAGGCGGTCGGTGAGCACGTCGACGACCGTGGTGTCCCAGCCGTCGGCGCACTCGGTGAACTGACCCACGGCCACCCCGGCCAGGCCGTCCAGGGCGCCGCAGCGGCGCAGGTGGGTGAGCATCCGGTCGATCTTGTACGGCGGCTCCTGCACCTCCTCGATCAGCAGCACCGCCCCGGTCAGGTCCGGCATGTCCGGGGTGCCGATCGACGCGGTGATCAGGCAGAGGTTGCCGCCGAGCAGCGGACCGGTCGCCCGGCCGGGCACCCGCACGGCGTACGTCTCCTCGTCCGGCACCGCCGGCACGGTCACCGGCTCGGTGGTCATCAGCGCGGCGTGCAGCGACTCCGCCGAGGCGAGCGGGGTGCGCTCGTCCAGCCAGGCCGCCCCCGGGCCGTGCACGCTGGCCAGCCGGGCGCCCCGCCAGAGCGCGAACTGCAACGCGGTGATGTCGGAGAAGCCGGCCACCACCTTCGGGTCGCGGCGGACCGCGGCCATGTCGATCAGGTCGACCACCCGCTGCGCGCCGTACCCGCCGCGGGTGCAGATCACCCCGCGCACCTCGGGGTCGGCGAAGGCGGCGTTCAGGTCGGCGGCGCGCAGCTCGTCCCCGCCGGCCAGGTAGCCCTGCCGGGCGTACGCGTGGGGGGCCAGCACCGGCCGCAGCCCCCAGCCGGTCAGCAGCTCGATGCCGCGGGCCACCCGCTCCGGCCGGGTCGGGCCGGAGGGCGACACCAGCATCACCGGGTCACCGGGATGCAGGACCGGTGGGCGCAGGCAGTCGTCGGTGGGCACCTGCCGGAGCCTAGTGGGCACCCGCCCCGCCGAGCCGGACCGGGCCGCGTCGGCCGTACCGGATAGCCTCGGTGCCGTGGCAACCGCGCTGGTGATCGAGAACGACCCGACCGACGACCTCCGCCGCCTGGGGGACTGGCTCACCGAGGGTGGCCTGGACCTGTGGGTGCTGCGCCCGCACGCCGGCGACGAGCTTCCCGGCGATCTCGACGGCTACGCCGCGCTGGTGGTGCTCGGCGGTGAGCAGCAGGCCTACCCGGGCCCGGACGGCAGCCCGGGCGCGCCCTGGTTCCCCGCCCTGGAGGGCCTGCTGCGCAAGGCGGTCCGCCAGCGGGTCCCCACCCTCGGCGTCTGTCTGGGCGGGCAGCTGCTGGCCAGCGCGCACGCCGGCCAGGTCGAGCGCAGCCCGTCCGGGCCCGAGGTCGGCCCGTCGGTGGTGGGCAAGCGCGACGCCGCCGAGCACGATCCCCTCTTCCGGTACGTGCCGCTGATGCCGGACGTGCTCCAGTGGCACTCCGACGAGATCACCGAGCTGCCGCACGGCGCCACCCTGCTGGCCGCCTCCACCCGCTACCCGCACCAGGCGTTCCGCCTCGGCGACCGGGCCTGGGGGCTGCAGTTCCACATCGAGTGCGACACCGCGATGATCGCCGACTGGGCCCGCGACTCGACGCTCCTGGCCGAGCTGGGCTACGACCCGGAGCTGGTGGTGGCCGCCTGCGACCGGGTGATGGCCGACGTGGAGGAGGTCTGGCAGCCGTTCGCGGTCCGGTTCGCCGCCCTCGCCACCGGCGAGCTGACCGACGACAGCCCGCGGCGCAGCCTGCCGCTGCTCGGGCACTGAGATGACCCGACCGACCAGGGGCCGGCTCGCCCGCTACGGCTTCGCCGAGGGCGACGCCGGGGTGCGGGCCGCCGACCTGCTCGGCCCGGGCGGGCTCGGGCTGTGGCGGGTCGACGCGCAGGAGCCGGCCGACGAGCGGGCCGCCGGGCTGCTCACCGCGCTGTCCCGCGCCGCCGACCCCGATCTGGCCCTGCGCCAACTGCACCGCCTCGTCGAGGCCGAACGCCGCGGCGCCGGCCCGCCGGCCGGCCCGGCGCCGTTGCTCGACGCCCTGCACGACGACCCGGGGCTGTGCCGGCGCCTGGTGGCGGTGCTGGGCGCCTCCTCGGCGCTCGGCGACCACCTGGTCGCCAACCCGGGCCAGTGGGTGGTGCTGGCCACCGACCCGGACGGGCTGGCCCCGGCCGCCGACGGCCGGCTCGACCTGGCCGCCGCCGCCCGGTTCAGCGCCGTGTCGCAGCCGGTGCCGGTGCTGCGGCAGGCGTACCGGCTGGCGCTGCTGCGGATCGCGGCGGCCGACCTGACCGGCGGGCGTGGCCTGGAGCAGACCATGGCGGCGCTGTCCCGGCTCGCGGACGCCACCCTGGCCGCCGCGTTCGACATCGCCGTGGCCGAGCTGCCGGAGGGCACGGCCCGCCCCCGGCTCGGCGTGGTGGCGATGGGCAAGTGCGGCGGCCACGAGCTCAACTACGTCTCGGACGTGGACGTCATCTTCGTCGCCGCCACCGACGACGACCTGGCCGCCGCCACCCAGGTGGCCACCCGGCTGATCCACGTGTGCGGGCTGGTCGCCTGGCCGGTCGACGCCGCGCTGCGGCCGGAGGGCAGCCGGGGGCCGCTGGTGCGTACCCTCGCCAGCCACCTCGCCTACTACCGGCGCTGGGCCCGGACCTGGGAGTTCCAGGCGCTGCTCAAGGCCCGCCCGGCGGCCGGCGACCTGGCGCTGGCCGGGGAGTGGATCGAGCAACTCGCCCCGCTGGTGTGGACCGCCGCCGAACGCCCGGAGGCGGTCGAGGACGTCCGCGCCATGCGCCGCAGGATCATCGACAACATCCCGCCCAAGGAGCTGGAACGCGAGATCAAGCGCGGTCCCGGCGGGCTGCGGGACATCGAGTTCGCCGTCCAACTGCTCCAACTGGTGCACGGCCGGGCCGACGAGTCGCTGCGGGCGCCCGGCACCATCCCGGCGCTGCGCGCCCTGGTCGCCGGCGGCTACGTCGGTCGCGCCGACGGCGAGGCGCTGCTGCGCGGCTACCGCTTCCTGCGCGGCGTCGAGCACCGCCTCCAGCTCCAGGCCCTGCGCCGCACCCACACCGTGCCGACCGAGCCGGCCGCGCTGCGCTGGCTGGCCGCCGCGCTCGGCTACCAGGCCAGCCCGGGCCGCAGCGCCGTCGAGGAGTTCCGCGCCGAGTGGGTCACCCACGCCACCGAGGTACGCCGCCTGCACGCCAAGCTGCTCTACCGCCCGCTGCTGGAGTCGGTGGCCCGGGTGCCGGCCGAAGGGCTGCGGCTCACCCCGGAGGCGGCCCGGCACCGGCTGGAGATCCTCGGCTTCGCCGACCCGGCCGGGGCGCTGCGCCACCTCCAGGCCCTCACCGGCGGGGTGAGCCGGACCGCGGCCATCCAGCGCACCCTGCTGCCGGTGCTGCTCAGCGAGTTCGCCGACGCGCCCGAGCCGGACCGGGGGCTGCTCAACTACCGGCAGGTCTCCGACAAGCTCGGCAGCACCCCCTGGTACCTGCGGCTGCTGCGGGACTCCGGGCCGGTGGCCCGTCGGCTGGCCCGGGTGCTCTCCTCCTCCCGGTACGCGGCCGACCTGCTGGCCCGCGAGCCGGAGGCGCTGCGGCTGCTGGCCGAGGAGAGCGAGCTGACCCCGCGCCCCCGCGAGGTGCTCTGCGAGGGCTTCACCGCGGCGGCGGCCCGGCACGACGACCCGGTCGAGGCGACCCGGGCGGTCCGCGCCCTGCGCCGCCGGGAGCTGGTCCGGCTGGCCTGCGCCGACGTGCTCAGCCGGGCCGGCGCGCTCGCCCCGCTCACCCCCCGCTCGGCCGACGGCGCCCCCCGGCTCCCGACGCTGGCCGACATCGGCGCGGTCGGCACCGCCCTCTCCGACGTCGCGGACGCCACCCTCGCCGCCGCGCTGCGCACCGCCCGGGCCGCCCAACCGGGGCCGCCCGGCCTCCGCTTCGCCGTGATCGGCATGGGCCGGCTCGGCGGGTACGAGTCGAACTACCTCTCCGACGCCGACGTGCTCTTCGTCTACGACCCGCCGTCGGGCGTCGAGGAGAGCGCGGCCAGCGCCGCCGCCCACGCCGTCGCCGAGGAGCTGCGCCGGCTGCTCTCCGCGCCGGCCCCCGACCCGCCGCTCGGCGTCGACGCCGACCTGCGCCCGGAGGGCCGGCAGGGCCCGCTGGTGCGCAGCCTCGCCGCGTACGCGCAGTACTACGCCCGCTGGTCGAAGGTGTGGGAGGCGCAGGCGCTGCTGCGGGCCCGGTTCGTCTGCGGGGACGCCGACCTGGGCGCCGAGTTCCAGGCGATGGCCGACCGGGTGCGCTACCCGGCGGACGGGCTGACCCGCGAGCAGGTGGTGGAGATCCGCCGGATCAAGGCCCGGGTGGAGACCGAGCGGCTGCCCCGGGGCGCCGACCCGGCCACCCACACCAAGCTGGGCCGGGGCGGCCTCGCCGACGTCGAGTGGGCGGTGCAGCTGCTCCAGCTCCGGCACGCCGGCCGGCACCCCGAGCTGCGCGGCACGCGTACCCTCGACGCCCTCGCCGCCGCCCGGGACGCCGGCCTGGTCGACCCGGACGACGCCGCCGCGATGGCCGCCGGCTGGACGCTCGCCGCGCAGGTACGCAACGCGCTGATGCTGGTCCGCGGTCGGGCCGGCGACCAGCTGCCCCGGCACGGGGTGGAGCTGGCCGGCGTGGTCCGCCTGCTCGGCCGGGACGACCCCGGCGAGTTCCTGGACGACTACCTGCGGGCCGGCCGCCGTTCCCGGGCGGCGATGGAGCGGGTCCTCGGTGCCTGAGCTGCCCGGCCGGGCCCCATCCGATCGCCGCCCGCCCAGCGGCGGTCCCCGGTCGATCGGGCGGCCGGGCGTGCTGGCGGCCGGCGTCGCGCTGTTGCTCGGCGTGGCGTTCCTGCTCGCCCCGCCGATGGGCACCGACCTGGCCGCCCAGGTCGCCCGGGCCGGCTTCGTCGACCGGCACGGCGCGGCCCCGATCGACCTCGGCTGGTACGGCGGGGTCAACCAGTACGGCTACAGCCTCTTCACCGCCCGGCTGGGCGCCTGGCTCGGGGTACGGCCGCTGGGCGTCCTCGCCGCGGTGGCCGGGGCCGCGGCACTGGGCTGGCTCTTCGCCCGGCACCGGGCCCGCCGGCCGGTGCTGGCCGGGGTGCTCGGCGCGGTGGTGCTGGTCGGCAACCTGGCCAGCGGCCGGATCACCTTCGCCGTCGGCCTGGCCTTCGGGCTGCTCGCGCTCGGCGCGGTGAGCGCCGACCGGCCGGGGCGCCCGGCCCGCCTGGTCCTGGCCGCCGCGCTCGCCGCCGCCGCCACCTGGGCCAGCCCGGTGGCCGGGCTGTTCACCGGTGTGGCCGGCGCGGCGCTGCTGCTGGCCGGGCTGCGCCGGGGCGACGGCCCGGGCCGGCCGTTGCCGGGCGGCTGGCGGGCCGACCGCCCGCTGGCCGAGAGCCTGGTGCTCTGCCTCGCGCCGGCGCTCGCGCTCGCCCCGATGGCCGTGCTGTTCGGCAACGGCGGCACCCAGCCGTACTCGGCCGAGTCGATGCGGATCAACGTGGCGCTGGCCGTGCTGGTCTGCGCCGTGCTGCCCCGGCGCCGCCGGGCGCTGCGGATCGGCGCCGCGCTCACCGTGCTGCTGCTGGTCGCCGCCTTCTACCTGCCCAGCCCGGTCGGCTCCAACGCGCTGCGGCTGCCGATGCTCTTCGCGCTGCCCGTCCTCGCCGGCTACGCCCCACTGCCCGGGCCGTGGCTGGCCGCGCTGCTCGCCGCGACCGTCTGGTGGCAGAACCCGGTGATGGTCAGCGACGTGACCCGGGCCGGCGCGGCGGAAAGCGACCCCGCGTTCCACCGCCCGCTCGCCGACGAGCTGGCCCGGCGGCAGCCGGTCGGCCGGGTCGAGGTGGTGCCGCTGCGCGACCACTGGGAGTCGGCGTACCTGCCGCCGACCGTGCCGCTGGCCCGGGGCTGGGAACGGCAGGCGGACACCGACCGCAACGGCCTCTTCTACGCCGATCCGCTGACCGCCGACGGATACGCGGACTGGCTGCGCCGGGAGGCCGTCCAGTACGTGGCGGTCGCCCCCGACGCCCCGCCGGACCGGTGGGGACGCGCCGAGGCCGACCTGATCGAGGCGGGCCAGCCGTACCTGCGCGAGGTGTGGCGCGACGCGCACTGGCGGCTGTACGCCGTGGTCGACCCGACGCCGCTGGTCGGCGCGCCGGGTCGGCTGGTCGCCGCCGACCAGGCCCGGCTGCGCCTCACTGCGGAACAGGCCGGTGACCTGCCGGTCCGGGTCCGCTGGTCCCGCTGGCTCACCCTCGCCGGCGGCGACGGATGCCTGCGTCCGGGGCCGGACGGCTGGACCGAGGTGCGGGCGTTTGCCCCGGGCGAATTCACCGTCTCCAGCAGCCTGACGCCCGGGGGGCACTGCTGAACCCGCGCCCCGGCCCGGTGCCCAGCGTCGGTCCCGCCCGGCCGGGCTGGCAGCATGGCGGGGTGCCTCACCACCTCTCGCGCTGGACCGGCCTGGCCGGCTCGGCGCTGCTCGCCCTGTCCGCCTACCTCGGCGGCGCGTTCCCGCACGCGAACCTGCGCCCCACCCCGGTCGGCACCTGGCAGGGCCGGAACGGACCGCTGATCATCGCGGCCTGGCTGGTCGGCACCGCGCTGCTGGCCTGGGCCTGGTGGTCGCTGCGGGACCGGGTGCCGTCGGTGCGCTGGGCGCTGGTCACCGCCGGGCTCTGGCTGCTGCCGATGCTGGTCGCGCCGCCGTTCGGCAGCCGGGACGTCTACGCGTACGCCTGCCAGGGCGCCAGCTACGCCGGCGGGATCAGCCCGTACGAGCAGGGGGTCTCCGCGCTGCCCTGCCCGTGGCTGGACACCGTCTCGTTCATCTGGCGGGACACCCCGGCACCGTACGGGCCGCTGTTCGTGGTGATCGCCGGGGCGGTGGTCAAGGCGACCGGCTCGCTGACCGCGAGCATCGTGCTGTTCCGCCTGCTCAGCCTGGCCGGCGTGGCGCTCATCGGGTACGCCGTGCCGGTGCTCGCCCGGCGCCGCGGGGTGCCCGCCGCGCGGGCGGTCTGGCTGGCGCTGGCCTGCCCGCTGGTCGCCATGCACCTGATCGGCGGCCCGCACAACGACGCCCTGATGGTCGGGGCGCTGGTCGCCGGGCTGGCCCTGGTGGCGTCCCGACCGGGCCGCCCCGGCCCGCTGCTGGCCGCCGGGGCGCTGCTCGGCGTGGCCGTGGCGATCAAGGTGACCGCGCTGGTCGTGGTGCCGTTCGCCGCGCTGGCCGCGATGGTCGGGCCGTACCGGATCCGGACGCTGGTGCGCGACGGCGGGTGGGTGGTCGGCGGCGCCGTGGCGGTCGTGGTCGCGGTCACCTTCGGCGGCGGCCTGGACTTCGGCTGGGTCGGCGGGCTGTCCCAGGGCGGCGTGGCGGTGGCCTGGACCTCCCCGCCCACCGCCGTCGGCCAGACCATCGGCTACCTCGCGGTGCCGTTCGGCGCGCACATCGACGCGCTCCCGGTGACCCGGGGGATCGCCGTGGTGCTGCTGGCCGTGCTGCTGGTCTGGCTCTGGTGGCGGGCCCGACACCGGGACCCGTTCTACCACGCAGGGCTGGCGCTGGCGCTGACCGTGGCGCTCTCCCCGGTGGTGCACCCCTGGTACTGGACCTGGCCGCTGGCCGTGCTCGCCGCGACCGCCGCGGTGCGGGAGAAGTGGTACCTGGTGGTCGCGCTCGTCGGCTGCTTCCTGATCCTGCCGGACGGGCTCGGCCTGCCCCGGTGGACCAAGATGCCCGGCGCGCCCCTGATGACGCTGTTGGTGATCGTGGTCACCGTCCGGTTGGTACGGTCGGCTCGGGCGGCCCGGAAGGCGGTCCCCGCCGAGGCGGCAGCCGACTGAGGAGAGGTGCCGGTGAGCGAGCCGGGCGGCACGCTTCCCGACGGGCCGGTCCGGCCGGTCGCCGCCGCGCTCGCCCGGTACGCCGGGCTGCTCGGCGCGGTGCTGCTGACCGTCGCCGGCTGGCTGGGCGGCGCGCTGCCCGACGCCCCGCCGGTCACCCGCTTCGCCGACGTCTGGCGCGCCCCGCACGGGCCCCCGGTCCTGGCCTGCTGGCTGGCCGGCGCGGTGCTGCTGGCCGGCGCCTGGTGGTCGCTGCGCTGGGGCGCCCCGTCGACCCGGTGGGCGTACCTGACCGCCGGGCTGTGGCTGCTGCCGCTGCTGGCCGCGCCGCCGCTGGGCAGCCGGGACGTCTACTCGTACGCCTGCCAGGGCTGGTCCTGGACGCACGGCGCCGATCCCTACCGCGTCGGGGTGGCCGCGGCCGGCTGCCCGTGGACCGACGCGGTGCCCCCGATCTGGCGGGACACCCCCGCCCCGTACGGGCCGTTCTTCGTGCTGCTGGCCGGCCTGGCCGTACTGGCCGGGGGCGGCCTGGTCGGTGCGCTGGTGGCGCTGCGGGTGGCCGCGGTGGCCGGGGTGCTACTGGCCGCGCTCTGCCTGCCGGGCCTGGCCCACGCCGCCGGCGTGCCACCCCGGCGGGCGACCTGGCTGGTGCTGGCCTGCCCGCTGGTCGGGGTGCACCTGGTGGCCGGCGTACACAACGACGCCCTCGCGCTCGGGCTGGTCCTCTCCGGGCTGCTGGTGCTGCTCCGCCGGCCGGGCCGGCCGGGCGTGCTGCTGCTCGCCGGGGCGCTGCTGGGCCTCGCCGTGGCGGTGAAGGCGGTCGCCGTGGTGGTGTTGCCGTTCGCCGCGCTGGTCGCGCTGCCCGGCCGCCCCCCGCGACCCGGCGCTACCGGGCTCGGCGGCGTGGCAGCCGACCGGTTCCCTCGACGCGACGGTGCCGGGCTCGGCGGCGTGGCGCCCGAACGGTTCGTTCAACGCGACGGGGCCAGGCTCGGCGGCGCGGCGCGGGCTGCCCCGGTACGGGCGCTGCTGGGCGCCGGTGCCTGGCTCGCCGGCGGGGTGCTGGCTGCGCTGCTGGCCACCTCGCTCGCCACCGGGCTGGGCCTCGGCTGGCTGGGCGGCCTGGCGCGCAGCGGCGACTCGCAGCAGTGGACCTCGCCGCCGACCGCCGTGGGCTTCGTCGTCGACTACGCGGGCGGCCTGTTCGGGCGGGAGCCCGACGCCGTGCCGGTGGCTCGGCTGGCCGCGCTGGCCGTGCTCGCCGTGCTGCTGGTGGCGCTCTGGTGGCGGTCGTGGACCGCGCTGCGCCGGCCGGGCGTCGTCCGGGAACCCGCGGCGTCGACAGTCCCGTTGCCGACGCCGGGCTCGCCGCCGGAGTCGGCCTCGCCGTCGGCGGTGGCCCGGGCCCGGGTGGCGCTGCTCGGGGCGGGCCTGGCGCTGGCCGCCACGGTCCTGCTCGCCCCGGTCTTCCACCCCTGGTACGCGGTCTGGCCCCTCGCGCTGCTCGCCGTGGCGACCCGGTCGCCGGCCCGGACGGCCTGGTTCGTGGCGCCCTGCGCGCTGGCCGGGCTGCTCGTCCTCCCCGACGGCACGAACCTGGCCCGGTTCACCAAGGCCCCGGGCGCGATCGCGATGACGGCACTGGTCCTGGCGGTGGCCGCCGTCGCCATCCGGGCCGCCCGGGCCGCCCGGGCCACCCGCCCCCGCCCGGCCCGCTGACCGCCCCCCCGCCTTGGCCGTTCGGCCCGCCTTGACCGCCCGCCCCTGACCCCGCCCGCTGACCGTCCGCCCGCCCCTGACCCCGCCCGCTGACCGTCCGCCCGGTCCGCTCCGCCCGGTCCGCTCCGCCCGGTCCGACCGGCTGTCTTGATCGACTCGGGTTGCGGCAATCTGTGGTCTCAAACCGCGCCGAGGGGCCGATTTGCCGCAACCGGAGTCGATCAAGAAGGCCCGGCCGCGCCTCGGGGCGGTGCGCACGGAAAGCGGCCGGGCCGGCCCCGCTGTCGCGGAGTCGGCCCGGCCGCTGCTGTGGTGTGTGTCGCCCGGGCGGGTCAGCAGTCGAAGTACATCGCGAACTCGTGCGGGGTCGGGCGCAGACGCACCGGGTCGACCTCGTTGGCCCGCTTCCAGGACACCCAGGTGGAGATCAGGTCCGGGGTGAAGACGCCGCCGTCGAGCAGGTAGTCGTGGTCGGCCTCGAGGGCGTCGAGCACGGCGGGGAGCGAGCCCGGCACCTGCTTGACGTCGCCCCACTCCTCCGGGGGCAGGTCGTACAGGTCCTTGTCGATCGGCGCCGGCGGCTCGATCTTGTTCTTGATGCCGTCCAGGCCGGCCATCATCATGGCCGAGAAGGCGAGGTACGGGTTGCTGGACGGGTCCGGCACCCGGAACTCGACCCGCTTGGCCTTGGGGTTGCTGCCGGTGACCGGGATCCGGGTGCACGCGGAGCGGTTGCGCTGCGAGTAGACCAGGTTGACCGGCGCCTCGAAGCCCGGCACCAGCCGGCGGTACGAGTTGACCGTCGGGTTGGTGAAGGCCAGCAGCGACGGCGCGTGGTGCAGCAGGCCGCCGATGTACCAGCGGGCCGTGTCGGAGAGGCCGGCGTAGCCGGTCTCGTCGTAGAACAGCGGCTCGCCGTTGAGCCAGAGGCTCTGGTGGGTGTGCATGCCGGAGCCGTTGTCGCCGAAGAGCGGCTTCGGCATGAAGGTGGCGGTCTTGCCGGCGGCCCAGGCCTCGTTCTTGATCAGGTACTTGAAGAGCTGGAGCTGGTCGGCCGAGTGCAGCAGGGTGGAGAACTTGTAGTTGATCTCCGACTGGCCGGCGGTGCCGACCTCGTGGTGCGAACGCTCCACGGTGAAGCCGGCGTCGATCAGGCGGCGGACCATGCTGTCGCGCAGGTCGGCGTAGTGGTCAACCGGCGGCACCGGGAAGTAGCCGCCCTTGTACGCGGTCTTGTAACCGCGGTTGCCGCCCTCCTCCTCGCGGCCGGAGTTCCACGCGCCCTCGATCGAGTCGATGTAGTAGAACGACCGGTGCGCGGAGGTCTCGTGTCGGATCGAGTCGAAGATGTAGAACTCCGCCTCGGCGCCGAAGTACGCGGTGTCGGCGATGCCGCTCGCGGCCAGGAACGCCTCGGCCTTCTTCGCCACGTTCCGCGGGTCCCGCGAGTACGCCTCGCGGGTGAACGGGTCGTGGATGAAGAAGTTGAGCGCGAGGGTCTTCTGCCCGCGGAACGGGTCGATGAAGGCGCTGGCGACGTCCGGGAGCAGGAGCATGTCCGACTCGTGGATCGCCTGGAAGCCACGGATCGACGAACCGTCGAACGCGAGGCCGTCGGTGAAGACGCTGTCGTCGAAGGACTCGACCGGCAGGTTGAAGTGCTGCATCACGCCGGGCAGGTCACAGAAACGTACGTCGACGAACTTCACGTCCTCGTTCTTGAGGTATCGCAGGAGTTCCTCGGGATTGGCGAACACACGTCCTCCTGGCAGGTCCACTCCGGTGGCTGGCTCCTGGCGACGCTATGGCCGCGCGGTTGCCCGGCCGTGTCTCCTCTGTTTCCGCCGTGTTACGTCCCTCGCGGAGCGTCATCCGAGCCGCTCAGTCGCCGTGGAGTCTCCGTTCGGACGATACCCGCTGTGTCGATGTGCCGCTGATTGATGGCAATGGTCCGTTTCCTTGCTGGGTGGCGAACCGGTCCAGCCGGGCAGTGACCGCACCGCGCAGCGCCGCCGGGGTGGCGATCCGGTCCAGCCGGGAGCAGTGACCGGCGCCCCGCGGTGCCGCCGCGCTGCCCGCGCCGGGACGCGGGCTGACTACCCTTGACCGCTGTGACCGATACCGCCGCCGTGCCGGTGCCGCCCGCCGCGGACCCCAGCTTCACGCCCCCGAGCCTGGGCCGCCGCTTCGGCGCGCTCGTCATCGACTGGGTGCTCTGCCTGCTGGTCGCCAACATCTTCGCCAACCCGGTCCGGGACGGCTGGGCCCCGGTGCTGGTGCTGGTGCTGGAGTACGGCTTCTTCCTCGGCCTGTTCGCCCAGACCCCGGGCATGTACGTCACCCGGGTCCGCTGCCTGTCCTGGGCCGACGGCGGGCGGATCGGCCTGGCCCGGGCGCTGCTGCGCGGTCTCCTGCTCGCCCTGGTCGTCCCCGCCCTGATCATGGACGAGCACCGCCGCGGCCTGCACGACCGGCTCACCGGCTCGGTCATCGTCGACGCCCCCCGACCGGTCCGCCGCTGAGCCACCGGACGACGAAGGAGCCGGCCCCGCGTGGGTCCGGCTCCTTCTCGCGTACGCCTCGGGTCAGCGACCCCGGGTCTGGCGGAACGCGCCGCGCGGCGGCCGCATGTTCTTCGGGATCGCGCCCTTGGGCAGTTGCGGGCGGGCGGTGAGCGCCTTGAGCCGCTTGTCGAGGGCGTTGACGTCCTTCGGGGCGAGGTTGCGGGGCAGCCGCATCAGGGTCATCCGCAGCTTGCGGATCGGCAACTCGCCCTCGCCCTGACCGATCACGTAGTCGTGCAGCGGGGCGGTGCCGATCACCTTGGCCAGCCGGCGCTTCTCCTGACCGAGCAGGCCGCGCACCCGCTGCGGGTTCCCCTCGGCCAGCAGGATCACGCCGGGGCGGCCGATCACCAGGTGCACCATGTCCATCTGGGTGGTCGAGCTGACCGCCGGGGTGACCCGCCAGTCGCCGCGCATGCTCTCCATGATCTGCGCCGCCGCGCCGGGCTGCCCCTCGGCGGCGTTCATCATCGCCTTGTTGGACCGCAGGTTGAGCACGATCAGCACCGCGAGCAGGATGAACAGGATGCCGATCGGCAGCCAGATCCAACCCCACAGGAGCACGGCGACCACGGTGAGCGCCAGCGGGATCAGCACCGCCGCCGCGGTCAGCGGCGCGAACCACCGGTCCTGCTTGGCGGTGAACTGGAACACCATCCCGATCTGCTTCAGCCGCTGGCCGAACGAGACCTTCTCCTGGGGCTTTGCCATGCCGCAGAGTCTAGTGGTCGCTCCGCCACCGGTTGATCCGTGGCCGGCCTTCCGCCCGCGCTGAGTACCTTACGTCGCCGGCGGCCCCCTCAGGCCCGCCGGTAAGGAGGGGGAGGGGCCGAAGATCAGGCAGTGGACCCATGCCCCGGGGCCACCTTCGCGCGGAAAGTGAGTGTCGACAGCGAGAACGACACGACAGGGGAAACGACATGTTCGGCAACGACGCGGAATTGATGCTCACCATCCACCGCAACCACGCCTCCGAGCTCCAGGCCGACGCGGCCCGCGACCGGCTCGCCCGGTCGGTGCCCCGCCGCCACCAGCGCAGCTGGCTGGGCCGGCGCCACGACGCCGCCCGCGCGGCCCAGGGCCGTCGGTGACCACCCTCGCCGCGCCGCCCACCGGCGGTCGGAGCGACCACACACCCGGTCCGGCCGGCCCGGTGCCGCCGCCACCCGGCGACGCGCCCGGCCCGGCCGGTCGGGATCCCGCACCTGACCCGGCCCCTGCCGCGGGCGCGGCCGGGTCGGGTGCGGTCGGCGCAGGTGCCGGGCCGACCGCCACGGGGGCGGCCGGCCCGGCGGCGGCCGGTCCCGCAGACCGGCCGGTCGGCCGGGACGGTGCGCCGCCCGGCCGTGGCATGCTCGACGGCGTGACCGTACGCGCCGCCAGCACCGTCCTCGTGGGCCGCCAGAGAGAGTTGGCCGAGTTGCGCGCCGCGCTCGGCCGGGCCCGTGCCGGCGAGCCCGTCACCGTGCTGGTCGGCGGCGAGGCCGGCGTCGGCAAGACCCGGCTGCTGGAGGAGTTCCGCGCCCACGTCGCGGCCGCCGGGGCCCGGATGTTGGTCGGCCAGTGCCTGGAGCTCGGCGAGGCCGGCCTGCCGTTCGCGCCGTTCGCGGCGGCGCTGCGCGAGGTGCTGCGCCGCGACGGTCCGGCGCCCTTCGCCGGGTACGAGGCGGAGTTCGCCCGGCTGCTGCCGGAGCTTGCCCGGGTGCCGGCGGCGGCCGCGCCCGCCGGGCTGCCCGTCTCGGACACTCCGCGGGGCTACCTGTTCGACCTGGTCTGCGAGCTGTTCGGCCGGATCGCCGCGGAGCGCCCGCTGGTGCTGGTGATCGAGGACCTGCACTGGGCGGACCGCTCCACCCGGGACCTGATCGGCTTCCTGGTCCGGGCCGCCCGGGCCGCCCGCCTGCTGCTGGTCTGCACCTACCGGACCGACGAGCTGCACCGCGGCCACCCGCTGCGCCCGTTCCTGGCCGAGCTGGACCGGGCGCGGGGCGTGGAGCGGGTGGAGCTGGGCCGGCTGGACCGGGACGGCACGGCCGCCATCCTCGCCGACCTGATCGGCGCCGAACCGGCGCCCCGGGCGGTCGACGACGTGCACGAACGTACCCAGGGCAACCCGTTCTTCATCGAGGAACTGGCCGCCGCGGGCGACCCGGTGGGCTGCGCCACGCTCCCGGAGACGCTGCGCGATCTGCTGCTGGCCCGGGTGGACCGGCTGCCCGAGCCGGCCCAGCGGGTGCTGCGGATCGCCGCCGCGGGTGGCACCCGCTTCGCCCACCAGCTGCTCGCCGAGGTGGCCGGCCTGCCCGAGCTGGAGCTGGAGGACGCGCTGCGCGCCGCGGTGGCCGCCCAGCTCGTGGTGGCCGACCCGGACGGGGACTACGAGTTCCGGCACGCCCTGGTCCGCGAGGCGGTCCACGACGAGCTGCTCCCCGGCGAGCACGCCCGGCTGCACGCCCGGTACGCCGCCGCGATCGAGGCGCAGCCGCACCTGGTGGCCGCCGGCCGCGCCCCGGCCGAGATCGCCCACCACTGGTACGCCGCGCACGACCACCCGCGCGCCCTGGTCGCCGCCCGGGCCGCGGCCAGCGCGGCCGCCGACCGGTACGCCTACGCCGAGCAGAGCCGGCTGCTGGAACGGGTCCTCGAACTCTGGGAGCTGGTGCCCGACGCCGCCGACCGGCTGGCCATGGACCACCTGCGGGTGCTGGAGGAGACGCTGGCCGCGGCGGTCACCGCCGGCGACTACAACCGGGCGCTCACCCTCACCCGGGCCGGGCTGGCGGAGGTGGACTCCGCCGCCGAGCCGCTCCGCGCCGCCCGCCTGCTCTACCAGCGCGGCCGGCTGCTCGCCCTGCTCGGCAAGACCGACGGCACGGCCGAGGTACGCGAGGGGTACCGGCTGGCCGCCGACACGCCGGACGGCCCGGAACGGGTACGGCTGCTCGCCGACATCGCCGCGCACCTGGTGAAGATCGATCCGGGGCAGGCCGCCTCAATTGCCGCCGAGGCGATGGCCGGCGCCGAGGCGGTCGGTGAGGAAACGGCCCTGTTGGCCACCCGGATCGCCATGCTCTGCCGCACCGCACGCGCCCCGGACCTGGGATTGGTCGAGCTGCGCCGGGCGGAGGCCCTGGCCCGCGCCACCGGCAACGCGTCGGCGCTGGTCAGCGCCCTGGTCCACCTCTCCGACGTGCTCTACGAGCTGGGTTCGTACGCCGAGTCCGCGGAGGCGGCGGCCGGCGGGGTCGCCGAGGCGCGCCGGGTCGGGATCAGCCGCTCGACCGGGGCGTACCTGCTGTCCAACCGGGCCGAGGCGCTGATCGCGCTGGGCCGCTGGGACGAGGCCGACGAGGCCTGCGCACAGGCGGCCCGGATCGACCCGCCGGGCGTGTCCGGGCTGCACTGGCTGCAGCTCCGGGCCGGGTTGCGGCTGGCCCGGGCCCACCCCGCCGCCGACGAGCTGACCGGCCGGGCGCTGGCCTTCCTGGCCCGCCCCTACCTGTGGCCGAACCTCCGGCTGCCGTTGCGGGAGTTGCGGATCGAGGCGGCGCTCGCGGTCGCTGACAAGGTGGAGGCGGTGGCCGCGGCGCGGGCCGCCCTGGCCGACGAGCGCCTGCCCGGCCTGCCCCGCGAGGGGTGGTCGCTGCTCAGCGCGACCGCCCGGGCCGCCGCGCTGGTCGCCGACGCCGGGCTGGCCGCCGAGGTGGCCGAGGTGGCCGCCGCGCTGCCGGCCCGCTATCCGGCCGAGCGGGCGCACGCCGCCCAGATCCCCGCGATCCTCGCCGGCATCGACGGCACCGGTGGGCGGGTCCGGGCCGGCGAGGGAGCGGTGGCCGGCACGCGGGTCGCCGGGGCCGGTGCCGTGCTGGCGGCGTGGCGCGCGGCGGTGGCGGCGTGGCGTGCGGCCGGGCCGCCGTACCCGCTGGGCCGCGCGCTGCTCGGGCTGGCCGAGGCCGCCGCCGCGGTGGGGGAGCGGGACGAGGTCGCCGCGGCGGTAGGCGAAACAGCCGAGATCGCCGGGCGGCTCGGTGCCGTCCCGCTGGCCGAGCAGGCCGCCACCCTGGCCCGCCGGGTCGGGTTGCGCGGCGGTGGTCGCCCCGGGCCGGACCTGCTCACCAGCCGCGAGCAGGAGGTGCTGCGGCTGGTCGCCGAGGGGCACAGCAACAGCCGCATCGCCGAGCAGCTCTTCATCTCGCCGAAGACGGCGAGCGTGCACGTGTCCCGGATCATCGCGAAGCTCGACGTCGGCAACCGGGTGGAGGCGGCTGCCCTGGCCCACCGCCTCGGCCTGCTGGAGCCGCCGGCGGGCCCGCCGGACCAGCGGCGCGGCCGGTAGCCGGGCGAGCGGGCCGGAGGACGGGCGCGGCCGGTGGCCGCGGAGCGGGCCGGAGGACGGGCGCGGTCCGCGTGAGCGGGCCGGCCAGTACGTCGATCGCCCCGGACCGGGGACCGGGCCGGGGCGACGGGTGACGCGGCAGGTGGGCGGCTCAGCCGGCGGCGGTGACCGCTTCGCGGGCCGACAGGGCCTGCTGGTAGAGCCGGCCCGCCCGGTACGAGGAGCGAACCAGCGGCCCGCTCATCACGCCGGCGAAGCCGATCTCCTCGGCCTCCTCGCGCAGCTCGACGAACTCCTCCGGCTTGACCCAGCGGGTGACCGGGTGGTGCCGGGGGGAGGGGCGCAGGTACTGGGTGATGGTGATCAGCTCGCAGCCGGCGTCGTGCAGGTCGCGCAGCGCCTGGGAGACCTCGGCCCGCTCCTCGCCCATGCCGAGGATCAGGTTGCTCTTGGTGACCAGCCCGGCGGCGCGGGCCTGCCGGATCACGTCGAGCGAGCGGTCGTAGCGGAACGCCGGGCGGATCCGCTTGAAGATCCGCGGCACCGTCTCCACGTTGTGTGCGAGCACCTCGGGACGCGAGCCGAAGACCTCGGCGAGCTGCTCGGGCACCGCGTTGAAGTCGGGGATCAGCAGCTCGACGCCGCAGCCGGACTGGAGGGCGTGGATCTGCCGGACCGTCTCGGCGTAGAGCCAGGCGCCGCCGTCGGGCAGGTCGTCGCGGGCCACGCCGGTGATGGTGGCGTAGCGCAGGCCCATCGCGGCCACCGACTCGGCGACCCGGCGCGGCTCGTCGGCGTCGAACTCGGCCGGCTTGCCGGTGTCGATCTGGCAGAAGTCGCAGCGCCGGGTGCACTGGTCGCCACCGATGAGGAAGGTGGCCTCCCGGTCCTCCCAGCACTCGTAGATGTTGGGGCAGCCGGCCTCCTGGCAGACGGTGTGCAGCCCTTCGCGCGAGACCAGCCCGCGCAGTTGGGTGTACTCCGGGCCCATCTTGGCCTTGACCTTGATCCACGGCGGTTTGCGCTCGATCGGCGTCTCGGCGTTGCGCGCCTCGATCCGCAGCATCCGCCGCCCCTCGGGGGCGACGGTTGCGGGGCGCGCGGCCTGCTCAGTCGTCGGCGCGGAGTGCTCGATCGTCACAACGCCGAGCGTACGCCGGTCGGTGGCCGTCGATGGACTTCGGGCGACGGGCGTCACGCGCCAGAGGTTGTGACACCGGACACCAGTGGCGAAAAATGGCCGTCACAGTGGCCGGCTGCGGGTGTTAGCGTGGCCGGCAGAGCTGCGACGGAGCCGAGTAGCGCGCCGACCCGCCAGCGCAGAGAGCCGCCGGTTGCTGAGAGGCGGTCTGGCGCCGGTGCGCGAAGACCCTCCCGAGCTGCGGGAAGAACGGTGCGGTGCACGGCAGGGCCCGGCGGGAACGCCTGCGATACGCGAGGGCCCGGCCGGACAGGCGCACCCAGTAGAACCCGCCCGGCTGGCCCCGGTGAAAAGGCGACGAACGAGGCCTCCGCGCGAGCGGGGGCGAAGGTGTGGTGGCACCGCGAGGATCCCGCTCGCCCACACTCCCTGGGGATCGCGTTGCGATTGATCAAGGAGGTAGCCACCATGCAACGCATCCTGTCTTCCCAGCTCAACCACCATGTCGGCGAATCCGTCCGGATCGCCGGCTGGACGCACCGCCGCCGGCTGCTCAAGTCGGTGGCCTTCCTGATCGTCCGGGACGCGGCCGGCCTGGCCCAGGTGGTGGTCACCGACCCCGCCGTACGCGCCGCCGTCGAGGCGCTGCCCGAGGAGAGCGTCGTCGAGGTCACCGGCACGGCGGTCGCGAACCCGACCGCGCCCGCCGGGGTCGAGGTCGTCGACCCCACGGTACGACCGCTCGGGCCGCCCGCCGTGCCGCCGCCGTTCGACCTGTACCGGCCGGCGCTCACCGCCTCCCTGCCCACCCAGCTCGACCATGCCCCGACCGCGCTGCGCCACCCCACCCGCGCGGCGGCGCTGCGGATCTCCGCGGCGGCGGTGGCCGGCTTCCGGGCCGCCCTGGACGAGCGCGGCTTCGTGGAGATCCACACCCCGAAGGTGGTCGCCACCTCCACCGAGAGCGGGGCGAACGTCTTCGCGCTGGACTGGTTCGGCCGGCCCGCGTACCTGGCCCAGTCGCCGCAGTTCTACAAGCAGCTCATGGTCGGCGTCTTCGAGCGGGTGTACGAGGTGGGGCCGGTGTTCCGCGCCGAGCCGCACGACACGGTCCGGCACCTGGCCCAGTACACCTCGCTCGACGTCGAGCTGGGCTTCGTCACCGACCACCGGGAGGTGATGGCGGTGCTGCGGGACGTCCTCGCCGGGATGCTGGCGGCGGTGGCGGACCGGGCCGGCACCGCGCTCGGCACGCTGGGCCTGACCCTGCCCGGGGTGCCCGCCGAGATCCCCGCGGTGCACTTCACCGAGGCGCTGGCGATCGCCGGGGCGCCGGCCGACGAGCCGGACCTCGCCCCGGCCCACGAGCGGGCACTGGGCGAGTGGGCGCGGGCCGAGCACGGCAGCGACTTCCTCTTCGTCACCGGCTACCCGATGGCGAAGCGGCCCTTCTACACCCACCCGGACCCGGCCCGGCCGGGCCACTCCAACGGCTTCGACCTGCTGTTCCGGGGGATGGAGCTGGTCACCGGCGGGCAGCGGCTGCACCGGTACGAGGACTACCTGGCCGCCCTGGCGGCCCGCGGCGAGCCGGTCGAGCCGTACGCCGGCTACCTGGACGCGTTCCGGCATGGCATGCCGCCGCACGGCGGCTTCGCGATCGGGCTGGAACGGTTCGTGGCCCGGCTGACCGGCGCGGCCAACGTCCGGGAGGTGACCGCCTTCCCCCGGGACCTGCACCGGCTCACACCCTGACCGCCGGCGGACTCCGGCCCAGGAC
Organism: Micromonospora sp. NPDC049836; assembly: GCF_044465125.1. NCBI lineage: Bacteria > Bacillati > Actinomycetota > Actinomycetes > Micromonosporales > Micromonosporaceae > Micromonospora > Micromonospora sp. NPDC049836. Next base: position 418,603 of record NZ_JBITLH010000003.1, on the reverse strand, counting down.
GCGCACGCCCTGGGCCGGAGTGCGGCCGGGCCGGTCAGCTGAAGTTCACGTCACTGCACCACATGTACGCCTGGTCGAGGTGGGATGCCTGCCAGATGACGAAGAGGATGTGGTGTCCGGTGTAGCCGGAGGTCGAGATGGTGAAGCTGATGTTCTGCGCCGGCGCGTACCTGCCGGTCTGCGTGATGTAGTCGAGGTTCCCCCAGCCCAGGCGCTGGGTGGTCGGGTTGAACCCCTGCTTGCTCACGTAGACCCGGAAGTAGTCGGCGCCGTGGCTGGCCTGGTCGTAGAGCTGGACCGTGAAGCTGCGGCCGACGTTGGTCGTCTTCCACGGCCCGGGCTGGTTCAGGCTGTCGTTGCGGGAGAGTGCGTTGCTGCACAGCTGCCCGTCGGGCGTGCGGGCCTGGAACTGCCCGCCGAGGCCGTCCCGCAACGCGCTCATCCAGTTCCACATGGTGTCGGGGTTGGCCTGGAACGCCCGGTAGCACATCGGGTCCTGCTGCTGCATGGCCGGATTGGTGTGGTTGTTCCCCCAGTTCTGCCAGCACTTGTAGGCCCTGGTTCCCGGGCTGACGATGGTGCCGTGGGCCTCGGCCGCGCCGGGCGCGGCCAGCATGCCGACCAGCATGGTCAGCACCACGGCGAGCGCTCGAACGGGGTGGTGGACGGCTGAGCGGGGCTGCCGGCCGGATTGCTCGGGCTTGTGGGAACGCACGGTACGTCCTCCTTCGGCGCGTGGAGTCGGTGATGGGAGCGCTTCCAAGCCAGAATTGCATCCATGAATACGAATATCAATCGATGTCTATATGGTGGACCGATTTGCCCTACGGGGCGATCGGGAGCCGGCGCTTGTGGTCGGTGGCCCGGTAGCGGGCGACCAGCTTCTCCTCGACCTGCGCGGGCACCGGCCGGCCCTCCAGGTAGTCGTCGATCTGCTCGTACGCCAGGCCGAGCGCGTCCTCGTCGAGCTTGCCCGGAGCCAGGCTCTCCAGGTCGGCGGTGGGCGCCTTGCCGACCAGCTCGGCGGGGGCGCCGAGCGCCTCGGCCAGCGCCCGCACCCGGCGCTTGGTCAGCCCGGTCAACGGCACCACGTCCGCCGCCCCGTCGCCGTGCTTGGTGAAGAAGCCGGTGACCGCCTCGGCGGCGTGGTCGGTGCCCACCACCAGCCCGCCCGTCGCGCCGGCGACCGCGTACTGGGCGATCATGCGCTGCCGGGCCTTGATGTTGCCGAGCACGAAGTCCCGCTGGGCCGCGTCGCGGAACGCCAGCCCGCCGGCGACCAGCGCGTCCAGGGCGGCGTCGGCGGCCGGCTTGACGTCGACGGTGAGCACCCGGTCCGGGCGGATGAAATCCAGCGCGGCCCGGGCGTGCTGCTCGTCGGCCTGCACCCCGTACGGCAGGCGCATGGCGACGAACTCGGCCCGGTGGCCGGCCTCCCGGGCCCGGGCCGCGGCGAGCTGGCAGAGCCGTCCGGCGGTGGTGGAGTCGACGCCGCCGCTGATGCCGAGCACCAGCGTGGCCAGGCCGGTGTCGACCAGGCGGTCGGCGAGGAAGACCAGCCGTCGCTCGATCTCCTCGGCGGCGTCGAAGGTCGCCGGCACCTGGAGCTCCGCGGCGATCCGTCGCTGGGTCGGCAGCACGTCGGTCATCGAGGTCCTCTCTCGGGTCAGGCGGGGCCGAGCAGGTCCCAGGGGTTGCCGGCCAGGTCCCGGAAGACGGCGACCCGGCCGTACGGCTCGGTGCGCGGGGGCCGCACGAACTCGACCTTCGCCTCGACCATCCGCCGGTAGGTGGCGTCGAAGTCGTCGACCTGGAGGAAGAAGCCGACCCGGCCGTGGGTCTGGTCGCCCACCGCGGCCTGCTGGTGCTGGCCGTCGGCGCGGGCCAGCAGCAGGCCGGTGCCGCCGCCCGGCGGGCGGACCACCACCCAGCGCTTGGGGCGGCCGTCGTTGGTCAGCGACGGCTTGTCCTCCACCAGCTCGAAGCCGAGCACCTCGGTGAAGAAGGTGATCGCCGGGTCGTACTCGGCGACGACCAGGGTGACGAGATCGATCCGCACCGCACGAGCCTACGCGGCGGCCCGGACCCCTCGGGACGTGGTCAGCCGGCCGCGACGATGGTGGCGAGGTGCCGCTCGACGACCGGGAGCACGTCGGCCACCGTGATCGGGCGGCCCAACTCGGCGCTGAGCGAGGTGACCCCGGCGTCCCGGATCCCGCACGGGACGATCCGGTCGAAGTAGGTCAGGTCGCAGTCGCAGTTGATCGCGAAGCCGTGCAGGGTCACGCCGCGCGCCACCCGGATGCCGATGGCCGCCACCTTGCGGGCCGGCCCCCGGTCGTCCTCCGGCACCCAGACGCCGCTGCGCCCCTCGACCCGGCCGGCGGCCAGCCCGAACTCGGCGCAGACGTCGATCAGCATCTGCTCCACGCGCCGCACGTAGGCGACCACGTCGACCGGGTCGGGCAGCGTGACGATGGGGTAGCCGACGAGCTGCCCCGGACCGTGCCAGGTGATCTTGCCGCCGCGGTCGACGTCGACGACCGGGGTGCCGTCCATCGGGCGGTCCCACGGCTCGGTCCGCTTGCCGGCGGTGTAGACGCTGGGGTGCTCCAGCAGCAGCACGGTGTCGCCGCGCTCGCCGGCCACCACGGCCTCGTGCAGCCGGCGTTGCTCGTCCCACGCGGCCTGGTAGTCCAGCACCCCGGCACGGACGGTGGTCAACCCGGAAGTCGTCACGCTCACCCGTCCAGCCTAGTCCCGCCCCGGGTGGGCGGGCGGCGTGAGCCTCGTCGCGTCCGGCCCGGGTGGGCGGTTGCGCCGGCGGGTCGAGCGCCTTCCCGACCGGGTGCGCCGAGTCACCCGGGCGGGACCCGCCAGAGCCAGACGTCGTCCACCCGCTCGGGCGGGCCGAGCAGCGCGGTGGCGGTGCGGCGCACCGTCTCCTCGTCGACGTCGAACTTGGCGCCGTGCACCCGGTCGGCCAGCACCACCGTCTCGACCCGCCAGTAGTGCAGGTCGGCCAGGGCCTCCTTGATGCTGCCGTCGGTGATGATCGGCACCAGGCGGGTCCGCCCCGCCTGGTCCATCAGGGCGCTGAAGCTGCGCGGCACCGGCCCGATCCGCCCGCGGCCGTCCGGCCCGCCGGGGCCGAGGAAGAACCCGGCCGGGATGCGGAACGTGCGCTGCTGGTGGGCCAGCGCGTACGCCTGCCAGCGCTGGCCGTCGGGGTAGAGGTCGACGGTCACCGGCAGCGGGGTGAGCACCCCGTCGGGCGAGACGTAGCGCTGCCAGGTGCCGCTGGTGATGAAGTCGGGAATCGGCTCGCGCACGCTGGTGAGCAGCGGGGTGGGCAGCAGCGGCAGCAGCGCGGCGGCGAAGCCGAGCGCCCAGGCCAGCTCGGTCCAGCGGTGCCGGGGTGGCCGGGCGCGCAGCCGGTCGATCGTGTACGCCAGCAGCAGGCCGATCACCGGGGCCGCCACCAGGGCCAGCCGGGACGGCAGCGCCGCGTTGATCACCGGCAGGTTGTCCAGCACCCCGAACGGCAGGAGCTGATCGGTGCGCCGGCCGTTCCACTTGGCCCGGGGCCCCCAGGAGAGCACCGCGAAGACCACGGCGGTCAGGCCCAGCGCGGTGAGGGTGGCCCGGAACGCCCGGTCCGCCCGGGTCCAGAGGAAGGTGAAGCAGCCGGCCGCGAGCAGCAGCAGCGGGATGCCGAAGAAGGAGTTCTCCTCGGTCGGGTTGGGGGCCAGCGAGGTGCCCAGCCCGGCCCAGCCGGCCAGGGACCGGCGCGGGTACGACCCGAACGCCGCGATGTCCTCGGAGTGGATCATCGGGTCGAAGCCGGTGCCGTGGAAGCGCTGCGGGCCGGCGAAGTGCAGCCACAGCGGGTACGCCAACAGCACGCCGGCCACCAGCGCGGTCACCCCCAGGCCGCGCAGGAAGGGGAGCAGGTCCGCCCGGGCCTCGGCCCGCCGGGCCGGGTGCACCGCGCGGACCAGCAGGAAGAAGGCGAGCGCCAGGGCGGTGAAGAAGAGCCCCTCGGCGGCGATCGAGAACGCGACCGCCACCAGCACGCCGAGCACGATGCCGCCGCGGATCGCCCGGCCGGGTCGGCGCAGCCGGAACACGCCCCAGATCAGCAGCGGCACCAGCCAGCCGGCGGTCCAGTTCAGGTGCGCGTTGGCGTGCGAGACCATCGCCGGGCAGTAAGCGATGAAGAGCGCGCCCACCCCGGCGGCCAGCTGGCTGCCGACCAGGTACCGGCTGAGCAGCCAGTACCAGGCCACCGCGGTGGCGGCGAGGTTGAGGGTGAGGATCACCAGGAAGGTGGCGGGCGGCCCGATCAGGTACGTCAGCGGCGCGAAGACCACGGCGTACGCGGTGATCGAGGTGTTGACCGCGAGGTTGACCCCGTCCGGGACGTTGATCAGGTCGGTGAAGAACGGGTTCTCGCCGTGGGTGAGCGCGTGCCCGCCGAAGGCCAGCAGCCACTCGAAGAGCGCCTGGTCGCTGGAGTTGACCGTGATGGCCCGGGTGTTCGGGCCCCACCACAGGCCGCTGGTCACCCAGCAGGCCAGGGCCAGCGCGGCGAGCACCACGACGAGGTCGGCCCGCCGGTCCCGGTGGCCGGGCTCGGGGGTGGGCGACGGGCCCGGGACCTGGGACGGGGAGGACGGCACGGAGCGGACGTTACCAACCGGATCTGGACAGGCCGGTCAGACTCCTAACCTTTCCTCACCCGGCGGTCAACACTTCGGCGTCCGTGAATGTGTGAGCGGACGCCATTCCGGCGCGGGGAAACGGCGTCGTAACGTCTCGGCAACTCGAAGGTGACCCAGTTCACATTCCGCCACCAGGGAGGTCGCCGTGCGCCGCTCCTCGACCCTGCTCACCCGACTCGCCGGGGCGGCCGCCGGCGTGGTGCTGGCCGCCGCCGCGGTCCTCACCGCCGCGCTGCCCGCCCAGGCCGCCGCGCTCACCCAGGTCACCGGCTTCGGCTCCAACCCCGGCAACCTGGCCATGTACGCGTACCGGCCGGACGGGCTGCCGGCCAACGCGCCCGCCGTGGTGCTGCTGCACGGCTGCACCCAGAACGCCACCGGCTACTTCACCAACTCCGGCTGGCAGAAGTACGCCGACCGGTGGAAGTTCACCCTGATCGTGCCCCAGCAGCCCTCGGCCAACAACGCCAACTCGTGCTTCAACTGGTTCGAGACCGGCGACACCGCCCGCGGCCAGGGCGAGGCCCTGTCGATCAAGCAGATGGTCGACCACGCGAAGACCACCTACGGCACCGACCCGGGCCGGGTCTACGTCAGCGGCCTGTCGGGCGGTGGGGCGATGAGCGCCGTCATGCTCGCCACCTACCCCGACGTGTTCGCCGCCGGCTCGGTGATCGCCGGCCTGCCCTACCGCTGCGCCACCAGCATGGTCAACGCCTTCAGCTGCATGAACCCGGGCGTGGACAAGACCCCGGCGCAGTGGGGCGACCTGGTCCGCAACGCCTACTCCGGCTACGGCGGCAAGCGGCCCCGGGTGGCCATCTGGCACGGCACCTCGGACACCACGGTCGCGCCGCTGAACGCCGCCGAGTCGCGCGACCAGTGGACCAACGTGCTCGGCGTCCCGTCGACCCCGACCAGCACCGGCACCCTGCCCGGCGGCACCAGCCTCGAGGTGTACGGCGCCGACCAGGTCCGGCTCTACCGGGTCTCCGGGATGGGCCACGGCACGCCGGTCGACCCCGGCTCCGCCACCGACCAGTGCGGCAGCACCGCCGCGTACTTCCTGGACACCATCTGCTCGACCTACCGGGACGCGCTCTTCTTCGGCCTCGACGGCGGGGTGACGCCGAGCCCGACCACCAGCCCGACCGCGACCCCGACGGCGACCGCGTCGCCCTCGTCCTCGCCGTCGCCCACCGCGGCGCCGGTCTGCGTCACGGCCAGCAACTATGCCCACGTGACCGCCGGCCGGGCCTACCAGTCCGGCGGCTACGCCTACGCCCTCGGCAGCAACCAGCGGATGGGCCTCTACAACACCTTCTACACGTCCACCCTCAAGCAGACCGGCCCCGGCTACTGGGTGATCGGCTGCTGACCCGCGGCCCGCGCCGCTCCCACCGGCTCAGCCGGCGAGAGCGGCGCGCAGCGCGCCCGGCAGGTCGGGATGGGTCCACCGGAACCCGGCCCGGTCCAGCACCCCGGGGAGGACCCGCGCGCTGGTCAGCGCCTCGTGGGCGAAGCCGCCCAGGGCGACCTTCAAGGCCAGCGCCGGCACCCACATGACCGCCGGCCGGTGCAGCTGCCGGCCCAGTTCCCGGCTGAACTCGGCGTTGGTCACCGGCGCCGGGCCGACCACGTTGACCGGCCCGGCGAGATCCGCGCGGTCGAGCAGGAAGGTCAGCGCGTCCAGCCAGTCCCGCATCGAGATCCACGGCAGCCACTGCCGGCCGTTGCCCAGCCGGCCGCCGACGCCCAACCGGAACGGCAGCAGCAGCGGCTTGAGCAGGCCACCGGCGCCGTCCAGCGGCAGCCCGATGCGCAGCCGGACCACCCGCACGCCGGCGTCCTCGGCCGGCCGGGTCGCGGCCTCCCAAACCCGGCACACGTCGGCCAGGAAGCCGTCGCCGGCCGGCGAGTCCTCCTCGACCGCCCGGTCGCCGGTGTTGCCGTACCAGCCGACCGCGGAGGCGTTGAGCAGGACCGCCGGCCGGTCCGCTGCGGGCAGGCCGGCCATGGCGATGGCGAGCGTGGTGGTGCTGTCCACCCGGCTGCTCCGGATCAACCCCTGGTACGCGGCGTCCCAGCGCTTGTCACCCACCCCGGCCCCGGCCAGGTTGACCACGGCGTCGGACTCGGCGACGAGCTGCGGGTCGAGCTGCGCCGCGGACGGGTTCCACTGCCGCTCGTCGCTGCCCCGGGGTGGGCGGCGGACCAGGCGGGTGACCTGGTGCCCGTCCGCGGTGAGCCGGTCGACCAGTCGGGTGCCGAGGAAGCCGGACACACCGGCCATGAGGATCCGCATGTGCATATCTTCGGGTACGGAGCCGCGGGCGGATGCGTTGAGCGACATCACTCACCTCCTCACGCCGGCGTCCCTCATGGCCGCGCGGCCCGGCCCGCGGGTCAGGCCTGCGCCGGCGCGGTGCGCAGCTCGGCGAGGAGCCGCTCCACCTCGGCGAAGGCCGCGTCGGGGAGCGGGCCGCACGCCAGGGTGCCCAGGTTCTCCTCGGCCTGGGCCACCGTCCGGCAGCCGGGGATGGGCAGGGTCCGCGGGCTGCGGGCGAGCAGCCAGCCCAGCGCCCCCTGGGCGAGGGTCCGGCCGTCGGCGGTGAGCACCGCCCGGACCCGGGCCACCCGGTCGGCCCACTCGGCCCGCGGCACCCCGCCGCTGAACCAGGGCAGCCACTCGGGGGCGATCCCACGCACGTCGTCGCCGCCCCGGGCGGCCGGCGTGCCCTGGTACTTGGCGGTGAGCAGGCCCATCGCCAGCGGGCCCCGGTTGAGGCTGGCCAGGTCGAACTCGTCGCAGACCGCGAGCATCGCGGCGTTGTCCCGCAGCACGGACTGGTCGTGCTGGACGGCCGTGCAGTGCGGGCCGGCGGCGGCGAACGCCCGCGCCGAGGCGGGGTCGTCGGTGCTCCAGCCGTACGCCCGGATCTTGCCCTGGCTGACCAGGTCCTCCAGCGTGTCGACCAGCTCCAGCGCCGCTGGCACCGGCAGCCCGTTGACGTGCAGCTGGTACAGGTCGACGTGGTCGGTGCCGAGCCGGCGCAGCGAGTCCTCCAGGCTGCGCCGGGCGTACGCCGGGCTGGCGTCCTCACCGGTGGCCTGCCGGGTCGCCTCGTCGGTGGGGTAGCCGAACTTGGTGGCGATCACCGCCCGGTCGCGGCGGCCGGCGAGCGCGCGACCGAGCACCCGCTCGCTGTGCCCCGCGCCGTAGTTGCTGGACGTGTCGAAGAGGGTGGCCCCGAGGTCGAGCGCCCGGTGGATCGTACGGATCGACTCGTCGTCGTCCACCTCGCCCCAGCCGAGCGGTTGCTCGCCCTCCCAGAGCGGCCCCCCGATCGCCCAGCAGCCCATGCCGATGGCGCTGACCTCGATCCCGCTGCGACCCAGTCGTCGTGTCGTCGTCATGGGACCACTGTTCAACCTGGAGCGCACTCCAGGTCAAGCGCGGGGCGCGGACCGACGGCTACCCTGCGGGATGTGAGCGGACGATACTCGCCCTCGGAGGCGGCCCGACGCAGCGGTTTCAGCCTCGACACCCTCCGCTACTACGAGAAGATCGGCCTGCTCAGCGGCATCGGCCGCACCGCCGGCGGGCGCCGCGTCTTCACCGACGAGGACCTGGGCTGGCTGGAGGTGTTCCGCTGCCTGCGCGACACCGGCATGCCGATCGCCGAGATGTGCCGCTACGCCGAGCTGGCCCGCGACGGTGAGCACACCGCCCGGGAACGGCAGGAGCTGCTGGAACGGCACGCCGGGCGGGTCGAGGAGCAGATGGCCCTGCTCCGCCGCCAGTACGACCACCTGCGCGACAAGATCCGCTACTACGAGGGCGTCGTCGCCGCCACCGCCGTCCCGGCCAGCTGACCGCCCGACCCCGCCGGCCGCTCCCGACCTCGCCGTCCCTGGCGTGGTGGCCGGTGGCGGCCGGCGGTGGCCTGCTGGCCGTCTGACCTGCTCTGCGGCTGCCTAACCCGCCGGCCCACCCCCGGTTCGCTGGCCGGCTCACCCGCCGGTTCGCTGGCCGGCTCACCCGCCGGTTCGCTGGCCGGCTCACCCGCCGGCTCGCTGGTCGGCCCACCCGCCGGCTCACCCGCCGGCCACCCCCGGCTCACTGGTCGGCCTACCCGCCGGCTCACCCGCCGGCCACCCCCGGCTCACTGGCGGGCCCACCCGCCGTCTCAGCCAGCCGGCTCCGTGGGCGCGCGACAGTACCCGAGAGCGATATGCCTCTCCGGCATATTCATGCCGCAGAGGCATATCGCTTTCCAGGGCAGTCTTCTCCCGCGCGCACGGTGGCAATCCGACGTGCTCGGCACTCCGCCATCGGCCATGGCACCGGGCGCGGCTCGGCACCGTCGCCGTCGGGAACGGCATCGGGCCGGGCTCCGCGACGCCGAGGCGGCCCCGTGCCGGATCCCGGACGGGCTCGGCCGCGCGGGCCGCGAGGCCGTGGCACGGGCTCGGCCGCGCGGGCCGCGAGGCCGTGGCTCGGGCTCGGCCGCCCGGGCCACGAGGCCGTGGCACGGCGCCACGCGGGCATCCGACGGGGTCACCGCGACGGGCCGGCGTGGCCGGGGTCGATCAGGCGGCGAGCCGGGGGAGGACGGGGGCCAACGCCTCGACGGCGTCGACGCGTACCACGAAGCGGGTGATCCCCCAGCGGCGCCGGTGGTGGCCGACGGCCGCGACGATCTCGTCGGCCGTGCCGATCAGCACGAACGGGGTGGCCAGCACGGCGGCGGCGGTGAGGCCGGTCTCGGCGGCGATCACCGCGGCGGCGGCCTCGGCGTCGTCGGTGACGGTGACCTGCTGGACCAGGGCCTCCAGGGCCGGCGGGCGGTCCCGGCCGGCCGCCCCGGCGGTCACCTGGGCGAGTTGCGCCTCGATCTGGTCGGACCGCCACCGGACCTCGTGCTGGTGACCGTCGGGCAGGGTACGGCCGAAGCCGGTAAGGCCGACCACGTCGGCGTGCGCGCCGGCCCAGCAGAGCAGGGTGGAGTTGGCCGTACCCATGGTGAGCGGGATCCGGTCCTGGACCGGCCGCAGCCCGGTGAGGCGGGCGGCATACGCGGCCAGGTCGGGGGTGTCCACGGTGACCTCCTCGCCGGCCAGGAGGGCCCGGACGGCCTCGGCCACGGCGACGCACCGGCGGACCCGGCCGGCGACGTCGGGGCGTTCCCGCCCGACCGCCCGCCATTCGGCCGGGGTGTGGCCGGCGCCCAGCCCGAGCCGGGCCCGCCCGCCCGAGACCACGTCCAGGGTGGCTACGTCCGTGGCGAGCAGGATCGGCTCCCGGACCCCGGCGTTGGAGACGTACGAGCCGAGGCCCAGCGTCGAGGTCACCGCCGCGGCGGCGGCCAGCGCCACGAACGGCGACGCGCCGTGACCGGGATGGTCGGCCGCCAGCAGCGCGTCGAAGCCGGCCGCCTCGACCCGCCGGGCCAGCCCGGTCCAGCTCGCCGCGTCCGTGGGTCTGGCCTGGACGGAGAAGATCGCCATCGGGCCAGCATGGCCGCGCCGGCGCGCGCCGGCCAGCCCGGCACGGCCGATTCTGCTGACCGGCGAATCGCCCCGCCCGGGCCGGCCGGCGAATCGCCCCGCCCAGGCCGGCCGGCGAATCGCCGTGCCCGGCTGACCGGCGGATCTCCGCCCAGGCCGGCCGGCGGAGCGTCGCGCCGGGCTCAGCCGGCGGGCTGCGTGGCCGCGGCCCGGTGCACGGCCGCCAGCCGGGCCAGGTCCTCCGCCGACAGGCGCAGCGCGCCCGCCGCCACGTTCTCCACCAGGTGGTCCGGGTTGCCGGTGCCGGGAATGGCGAGCACGTTCGGGCCCTGGCTCAGCGTCCAGGCGAGCCGGACCTGGGCCGGGCTGACCCCGTGCTCCCGGGCGACGGCGCGGACCTCGTCGTGCTCGGCCCCGGTCGCGCCGGCCTCGCGGCCGCCGGTGACCAGGGAGAAGAACGGGACGAAGGCGGTGCCGTGCGCGGCGCAGTCCTGGATCAACGCGTCGTTGCTGGCGCGGTAGCCGAGGCCGTACGAGTTCGACACCGAGACGACCGGGGCGATGGTCCGCGCCTCGGTGACCTGGTGCGCCCGTACGGCGGAGACGCCGAGGTGCCGGATCAGGCCGGCGGCGCGCAGGTCGGCGAGCGCGCCGAAGTGCTCGGCCAGCGGCTCCGGGCCGTACACCCGGAGGTAGACCACGTCGAGGTGGTCGCGGCCGAGCTGGCGCAGGTTCTCCTCGACCTGGCCGCGGAGCTGGTCCGGTCGGGCCATCGGCAGCCACTGGCCGGACGGGTCCTTGCCCGGCCCAACCTTGGCCACGATGACCAGGTCCTCCGGGTGCGGCGACAGCGCCCGGTTGATCAGCTCGTTGGCCGAGCGCAGCGGCGAGAAGTAGAACGCCGCCGTGTCGATGTGGTTGACGCCCAGCTCGATCGCGCGGCGCAGCACCGCCACCGCCCGGTCCCGGTCGCTGGGGCTGCCGTCGGCGTTGGCGGTCAGCCGCATCGCGCCGAAGCCGATCCGGTTGACGGTCAGGTCGCCGAGCTGCCAGGTGCCCGCCGCCGCGGCGTTGACGGTGTCGATGGTCATGCGGTCTCCGTCCGTTGGAGGTTCTCCCCGTTCCCGGGTGGCGTGCTGCCGAGCAGTTCCACGGGGTCGCCGGCCAGCCGGTTCAACGCGGCGACGAGTTTCCGCTCCTCGTAGCCGAAGTGCGACTCCAGCAGCCCGGCCAGCCCGTCCAGCTCGGCCCGGACGGACCGGCCGTCGGCCGGGTCGGCGAGCAGCGCGTCGATCCGGCGCAGCAGGTCGGCGACCACCCGGTGGTCGGCGCTCAGCTCGGCCAGCACGGGACGCAGCTCGGGCGCCTGGTCGGCCAGGGCCCGGAACGCGCCGCCGTCCTCGCCGGTGTGGTGCCGGTCCAGCGCGGCACAGAAACCGACGCAGTGCGCGCGCAGTTCCCGGGTGAGGGCGCCACCGCCGGTGGGGGAGTCGAGGCTCGCGCGGAGCCGGGCCAGCTCCTCGCGGAGCCAGTCGTGGATCTCGATCAACTGAATACCGAGGGCGGTCAGCCGGCCGCTCGACGGGTGGGCTGGGTGCACATGGTCCCCTGCTGTCCCGCGCCTCCATGCCCACGGCGGCCCGTGTGCCGGGTGCACCGCGACGCTGCCCGGCAGTCTAGAACACCCGCTGTCCTCACTCGCCCTCGTCGGGTTGGCGGGGCTCGTGCCAGCGCGCGCGGTACTCCGCCTCGTGGGCCTCGTGGCTGGTGCGCTCCTCGAAGACCAACCCCCGCAGCGCCCGCCGGCCCTCGTCGAAGATCACCACCTCGGCGGCCACCATGCCGACGGTGACGGCGGTCAGCAGCGTCAGGGCGGCCAGCGCGGGCAGGTGTACGGCCACCGGGATGCTCACCGCGAGCAGCAGCACGGCGACGACCCGGGTCCAGCTGACCGTGCGCAGGGTGCGGAGCTGGAACAGCATGTTGCCGCAGAGGTAGCAGATCACCCCGCCGAAGAGCAGCGGGACGCCCGGGCCGAGCGTCGGCAGGTGCTGCGGCACCTCCGGGTCGGCGATCTGGTGCACGATCATCTCCGCGCCGAGCGCGAACAGGATGATGCCCGCGATCATCGGCAGGAACAGGTAGCCGTAGGCGTCCCGGGCCATGGCGACGCGGGGGCCGTCCTCGGCGGCGTGCAGGGCGATCCGGGCGGCCGGCCCGATCATGTCGTAGTGCGCCCACCAGAGCGCGGCGGTGAAGAAGATGCCGAGCACGGCCGCCGCCACGGCCGGCCAGGTCGGCGGGTGGCCGAGCAGGTTGCTGCCGACGCCCACGGAGATGACCGACTCGCCCAGCGCGATGATCAGGATGAGGTCGTAGCGTTCGGTCCAGTGCTCGGCGGAGGCGACGCCCCAGCCCCAGGTGCCGGCGATGAGGCCGGTGGAGTACTGGAGCAGCACGACGATCGCCCACAGCCCGTCCCGGACCACCGCGGCCGAGACGAGTCGTCGATCTTCGGCGGGATCAGCGCGGCGACCCCCAGCAGCAGGGTGCTACCCACCAGTTCGGGGGTGAACCGGAGCAGCTGACGGCGCTCCGCCGGGCTGTCCCGCACGGCGTGCAGGTAGAGCAGCAGGTGCACGCCGCGGATGACGGTGTAGCTGATCGCCGCGACGATCGGCCCGGCCGCGTTGCCGCGCGGGTCCCGGAAGGCGTTCGGCAGGGACAGGGCGAAGGTGAACAGGGCCGCCATGCCGACCGTCATGAGGACCGGGACGAAGCCCTCGCCGAGCCGGATCCGGGTGGCCACGATGCTGTGCACCACCCAGGCCCACCACAGCACCGCGAGGACCAGCAGCGCGTGCAGCAGCGCGCCGCCGTTGACCTGGAGCGCGGTGGCCCGGGTGATGATGAAGAACGAGAAGACGAAGACCAGGTCGAAGAAGACCTCGAACCGGTCCACCCGGGCCCCGGGCGCCACCGGCACCGCCGGCCCGAGGCGCCCCCGCCACCCGAAGCCGCTCACCGACCGAGTCTGTCAGCGGCGGGTCGGCGGCGGGTCGGATTGGGTTCAGCCCGGGCGGCGGCGCAGCCCGTCCATGAGCAGGTCGAGCAGACGACCGGCCTGGGCGCGCTGTTCCGGCTCGCCGGCCACCAGGGATACGCCGCTCAGCCCGGCGAGCACGTCGGCGGGGGCCACGTCGGCGCGTACGGTGCCCGCGGCGGCGCCGGCCGCCAGCAGGTCGCCCAGCGCCGCGAGCAGCCGGTCCCGGCTGTGCGCGTACGGGTTGGCGCCGGAGGCGATGGCCAGCCGCAGCGCGTCGGCCATGCCGCGCTTGGTGGCGAGGTAGTCGACGAACCGGTCCATCCAGGCGCGAACCGCCTCCTCGGCGGGTCGGCTCGCGAGCAGGTCCGGGACGCCGTCGCAGAGCTTCGCCAGCTCGTTGCGGTAGGCCGCCTCGATCAACGCCTCCCGGGTGGGGAAGTGGCGGTAGAGGGTGCCGATCCCGACGCCGGCCTCCTTGGCGATGCGGTCCAGCGTTACCTCCGCGCCGGCCTGGGAAAACGTGCGGACCGCGGCGTCCAGCAGGCGTTGCCGGTTGCGCAGCGCGTCGGCGCGCAGCGGTCGGTCGGGCACGTTCCCTCCTCGGCTCGACCGGGGGCGCGGGCCCGGCCGGGTTTGGCAACCGGAGGGGCCTCCGGTTAAGGTCGGAGTAACGGAGGATCCTCCGCTTCTCATCGTAGCGCTCGGACGATCGGTCCGTGCCGCCGCCGACAAGGATGGATCATGACCACCAGCACACCCGTCAGCACCCCGTTCTCCCGCGAGACGACCGCCCTGGAGGTGGTCCGTGACCTCGACCTGACCGGCCGGCGGGCCGTCGTCACCGGCGGCGCCTCCGGCATCGGCGTCGAAACCGCCCGCGCGCTCGCCGCCGCCGGGGCCGACGTCACCCTCGCGGTCCGCAACACCGAGGCCGGCCAGCGCGCCGCCGCCGACATCACCGGCAGCACCGGCAACGACCGCGTCCTGGTCGCCCCGCTCGACCTGGCCGACCTCGCCTCGGTGGCCGCCTTCGTCCGCAGCTGGGACGGGCCGCTGCACATGCTGGTCAACAACGCCGGCATCATGGCCTCGCCCGAGCTGCGCACCGAACAGGGCTGGGAGATGCAGTTCGCGACCAACCACCTCGGGCACTTCGCGCTGGCCACCGGGCTGCACCCGGCCCTCGTCGCGGCCGAGGGCGCGCGGATCGTCTCGGTCAGCTCGGCGGCCCACCTGCGCTCGCCGGTGGTCTTCGAGGACATCCACTTCCGGCAGCGGCCCTACGACCCGTGGCAGGCGTACGGCCAGTCGAAGACCGCGAACGTGCTCTTCGCGGTGGAGGCCACCCGGCGCTGGGCCGACGACGGCATCTACACCAACGCCCTCATGCCGGGGGCGATCCGGACCAACCTCCAGCGCTACATCAGCGAGGAGGAACTCGACCGGATGCGCACCCAGAGCGGCGGCGGCGCGGCGTACTGGAAGAACCCCGAGCAGGGTGCGGCCACCTCGGTGCTGGTCGCCGCCTCGCCGCTGGTCGCCGGCGTCGGCGGCCGGTACTTCGAGGACTGCCAGGAGGCCGGGCCGAACCAGCCGGGCACCCGCACCGGGTACGCCCCGTACGCGCGGGACCCGGCGGCCGCCGAGCGGCTCTGGGCGGTCTCCGCGGAGCACCTGCGCGGCTGACCCGGAAACGACGAAGGGGCGCGCGGCTTCCGCCGCGCGCCCCGCTGCCGTCCGGGGGTCAGAGCCCCAGTTCGGCCTCGAAGTTGCCGGCCTCCAGCCGCTCCTTGACCGCGACCAGGAAGCGGGCCGCGTCCGCGCCGTCGATCAGCCGGTGGTCGTAGGACAGGGCCAGGTAGACCATCGAGCGGACCGCGACGACCTCGCCCAGCTCCGGGTCGTTGACCACGACCGGGCGCTTCACCACGGCACCCGTGCCGAGCATCGCCGACTGCGGCGACGGCACGATCGGGGTGTCGAAGAGCGCGCCCCGGCTGCCGGTGTTGGTCAGCGTGAAGGTCGCGCCGGCGATCTCGTCCGGGCTGATCTTGTTGGTCCGGGTGCGCTCGGCCAGGTCGGCCACCCGCTTGGCGATCCCGCCCAGGTTGAGGTCACCGGCGTTGTGGATGACCGGCACGAGCAGGCCGCGCTCGGTGTCCACGGCGATGCCCAGGTGCTCGGCCTCCGGGTAGGTGATCGTCCCGCCGGCCAGGTCCAGCTGGGCGTTGAGGATCGGGTACGTCTGCAGCGCCTCGATGGCGGCCAGGGCGAAGAACGGCAGGAAGGACAGCTTCACGCCGTGCCGCTGCTGGAAGGAGTCCTTCGCCTGGGCCCGCAGCTTGGCGATCCGCGTGACGTCCACCTCGATCACCGTGGTCAGCTGCGCCATCTCGTGCAGCGACTCGTGCATGCGGGTGGCGATGGCCTTGCGGATCCGGGGCAGCTTCTCGATCGTGCCCCGCTTGCCGCTGGGCTGCGGCTTCGCGGCCGGCTTGGCCGGGGCGGGCGCCCCGGCGGCCGGGGCCGGCTGGGCGGCCGGCGCGGCCTTGGCGGCCTTGGCCTTCTCGGCCGCGTCCAGCACGTCCTGCTTGCGGATCCGCCCGCCGACGCCGCTGCCGTTGACCGAGGAGAGGTCCACGCCGTGCTCGGCGGCCAGCTTGCGCACCAGCGGGGTCACGTAGCCGGCGGCCTCCTCGCCACCGGCCGGGGCCGGGGCGGTCGGTCGCTGCGTCGTGGTGGCCGGCGCGGGCGGGGTCGCGGCCTGTTCGGCCCTGGCCGGCTGGGCGGCCTGCTCGGCCTCGGCGGCCGGCTCGTTGTACGACAGGCCCGGGGTGGGCTCCTCGACCTTCGGCTCCGGCTTGGGCTCCGGCTTGGGCTCGGGCTTCGCCTCGGCCTTGGGCTCCGGCTTCGGCTGCGCCTGCGGCTGGGCCGGCGCGGCGCCGGCCGCCCCGACGATCGCCAGGACGCCGCCGACCTCGGCGGTCTCGTCCTCGGGGACCTTGATCTCCAACAGCGTGCCGGCGACCGGCGACGGGATCTCGGTGTCCACCTTGTCGGTGGAGACCTCCAGCAGCGGCTCGTCGACCTCGACGGTCTCGCCGACCTGCTTGAGCCAGCGGGTCACCGTGCCCTCGGTGACGCTCTCGCCCAGGGCCGGCATGGTCACCGGGGTGCCCTCGCCGGACGGCGCGGCGGCCGGGGTGGGCTCCTCGACGGCCGACTGCTCCGCCTCCGCCTGCGGCTCGGCGGCGGCCTGCTCGGCCTGCTCCGCCGGGGCCTGCTCCTGCTCGGCCGGGGCCTGCTCCTGCGGGGCGGCCCCGCCGGCCTCCTCGCCCTCACCGGCGATGACCGCCAGCTCGCTGCCGACCTCGGCGGTCTCGTCCTCGCCGACCACGATCCGGCTCAGCACGCCCGCCGCGGGCGACGGGATCTCGGTGTCCACCTTGTCGGTGGAGACCTCAAGCAGCGGCTCGTCGACCTCGACGGTGTCGCCCTCCTGCTTGAGCCAGCGCGTGACGGTGCCCTCGGTGACGCTCTCGCCGAGCCGGGGCATGGTGACCGATACCGGCATGTTCTCCAGACTCCTTCATTCCCCTGGTGGGATCATCGCCCGTCGCCGGACGCCGCGGTTGTCGTGATCAGGCGTGGGAGTGCAGCGGCTTGCCGGCCAGGGCCAGGTGCGCCTCGCCCAGGGCCTCGGTCTGCGTCGGGTGGGCGTGCACGAGCTGCGCCACCTCGGCCGGGTAGGCCTCCCAGTTGTAGATGAGCTGCGCCTCGCCGATCAGCTCGCCGACCCGGGCGCCGACCATGTGCACGCCGACCACCGGGCCGTCCTCGACCCGGACCAGCTTCACGAAGCCGGTGGTCTTGAGGATCTGGCTCTTGCCGTTGCCGCCCAGGTTGTAGTTGTAGCTCTTGATCTTGTCGGCGCCGTACTGCTCCTTGGCCTTCGCCTCGGTCAGGCCGACCGACGCCAGCTCGGGATCGCAGTAGGTGACGCGCGGGATGCCGACCTCGTCGATCACGGCCGGGTTCTGGCCGGCGATCTCCTCGGCGACGAAGATGCCCTGCTGGAAGCCGCGGTGCGCGAGCTGGAGGCCGGGCACGATGTCGCCGACCGCGTAGACGTTCGGCACGCTGGTGCGCAGCCGCTCGTCGGTCAGCACGTAGCCGCGGTCCATCTTGACGCCCTGCTCCTCGTAGCCGAGGTTGGCGGTGTTCGGGCCGCGGCCGACGGCGACCAGCAGCAGCTCGGCCTCGACCGCGTCGCCGCCCTGAATGGTCAGCTTCACGCCCTTGTCGGTCTTCTCGACCTTCTCGAACGGCTTGCCGACCTTGAAGTTGATCTTCCGCTTGCGGAACGCCCGCTCCAGCGCCTTCGACGACTCCTCGTCCTCGGCGGCGACCAGGCGGGGCAGCGCCTCGACGATGGTCACGTCGACGCCGAAGGACTTCCAGACGCTGGCGAACTCGACGCCGATCACACCGCCGCCCAGCACGATCACCGAGGCCGGGATCCGGTCCATGGTCAGCGCGTGGTCGCTGGTGATGATCCGCTCGCCGTCGATCTCCAGACCGGGCAGGGTCTTGGCGTACGAGCCGGAGGCCAGCACGACGTTGCGGCCGGTGTAGCGCTTGCCGTCGACCTCGACCACGTTCTTGCCGACCAGCTTGCCGGCGCCGGCCACGAAGGTGATCTTCTTGCTGCTGCCCACCAGGCCCTGGAGGCCCTTGTAGAGGCGGGAGATCACGCCGTCCTTGTACGAGTTGACCGCCGCCATGTCGATGCCCACCAGCTCGGCCTTCACGCCGAACTGCTCGGACTCGCGGGTCTGGTCGGCGACCTCGGCGGCGTGCAGCAGCGCCTTGGTGGGGATGCAGCCGTTGTGCAGGCAGGTGCCGCCGAGCTTGCCCTTCTCGATGAGCGCGACGGAGAGATCCAGCTGGGCGGCACGCAGCGCCGCCGCGTAGCCGCCGCTACCACCTCCGAGGATGACGATGTCGAAGGTCGTGTCGTTCGGCTCGCTCACATCCAACTCCCAGGTCGCGTCACTGCATCGGGGGTTACGGCGGAGTAACAGGCACACCCCACCTCGGTCATCTTGTCACCACCGACGGCCGAGCGCGTACCGAGGTGCCCAACGACACGTCGCCGGCACGTACCCTTGGCATCGTCTTCGATGACGTCCGGGGGAGGAGTGGGTCCGGTGGCGCTGTTCCGACGACGCAAGCGGGTGGCCGCGGGGAGCCGCGACCGGGCCGCCGATCGCGCCGATCTGGACCACCTTGAGAACTTCGTCCGGACCCGGCGGGGCGTCGAGGCGTACCTGGAACCGCGGACCACGGTCACCGAGACCACGGTCATGCTGATCGCCGACGACGGCGAGTGGACCCGGCGGCGGGTCGGCAGCCCGGAGGACGCCCGGCGCTGGGCCCACCGGACCGCCATCCCGATCTACGACGTGCGGCTGATGGGCTACCCGCAGCGGATGCGCGACTACAACGAGCGCCGCAAGCGGCGCCCGGAACTCTTCTGACCCGTACCCCGACGACGGGGCGCCCTCCGTGGAGGGCGCCCCGTCGCGGTGGTCGCCGTCAGCCGTTGGCGGCGACGTCGTCGATCAGGTGCAGCAGGGTGCGGACCGGGACGCCGGTGCCGCCCTTGGTCCAGTAGCCGGTCGGCTCACCCGCGTGGTAGCCCGGCCCGGCGATGTCGATGTGCGCCCAGGCCACGTCGTCGGTGACGAACTCGCGCAGGAACACGCCGCCCTGCAGCATGTGACCGGCCCGGTCCATCACGGCGTTGACCTGCGAGATGTCGGCGACCTCGGAGTCCATGCCCTTGCGCACGTCATCCGGCAGCGGCATCGGCCACGCCGGCTCGCCGGTCGCCTCGCCGGCCGCCCTGACCCGCTCGCACAGCTGCGGGGTGCCCATCACGCCGGCGATCCGCTTGCCCAGCGCGATCACCTGGCCGCCGGTCAGCGTGGAGGTCTCGAACAGGTAGTCCGTGCCGTCCTCGCAGGCCCGGGCGATGGCGTCGGCCAGGATCATCCGGCCCTCGGCGTCGGTGTTGAGCACCTCCACCTTCTTGCCGCTGTACATGCTGATCACGTCGCCCGGCCGGTAGCTGGTGCCCGACGGCATGTTCTCCGCCATCGGCAGGTAGCCGGTGACGGCCACCGACGGCTTGAGCGCCGCCACCGCCAGCATGGCCGCGCCGACCGCCGCCGCGCCCGCCATGTCGGACTTCATCTCCCACATGCCCTGGGCCGGCTTGATCGAGATGCCGCCGGTGTCGAAGGTGATGCCCTTGCCGACCAGCGCGACCCGCTTGCCGCTGCCGCCGCCCTCCGGGGTGTAGGTGAGCTTGACCAGCCGCGGCGGGGCCTCCGAGCCCTGGCCGACGGCGATGATGCCGCCGTAGCCGCCCTCGCGCAGCGCCGCCTCGTCGAGCACCTCGACGCCGAGGCCGGCCTCGCGGGCGGCGGCGGCCACGACGTCGGCGAACGCCGGCGGGCGCAGCTCGTTCGGGGCGGTGTTGACCCAGTCCCGGCTGGTCAGCACCGCGCCGGTGACCGCCAGGGCCCGGGTGACCTCGGCCTGGGCGGTCGCCTCGCCGGCGTCCGGCACGGCCACCAGCACCTCGGCCACCGGCTCCCGGCGGGCCGGCTGCGGCCTGGTCTTGTAACCGGCGAACCGGTAACCGCCCAGCAGTGCGCCCTCGGCCACCGCGCGCAGCGCGGCCGGGGCGTCGGCGTCGTCGGGCAGCGGCAGGGCCAGCGCGACGCGGGACGCGCCGGCCAGGGCGCGGACCGCCGCGCCGGCGGCCCGGCGCAGGGTCTCCGGGGCGGGGGCGGCGCCGGACGGCTCCGGGCCGAGCCCGACGGCGGCGACCACCGGCGCGGTGATCGTGCCCAGCGTGGCCAGCTTGATCACCTCGCCGGCGCCGCCGGTCGCGCCGAGCAGGGCGAGGGTCGCGGTCAGCTTGCCGTCGAACGCGGCGGCGATGCTCTCGGCGCCGCTGGCCAGCAGCAGGGCGCCGGCGGGTGAGCCGGCCTCCTGCTCGGTGGTCTGGCTGTGCACGCCGATCACGATCGCGTCGACGGCGAGTTCGGCGGGGTCGGTGTCGACCAGGCTGAGGGTGGTGCGGGGCGATGTCACGAAAGCTACTCCGGGCGGGCCGGGCCGGCCGCGTCGTGGCGTGCCGGCGATGAAGGTCTCCGGCGGCAACCTACCCGTCGGAGCAGTGGCTGTCCCGCCGATGGGTGCAGGCGGGGGTCCCGCCGATGCTAACCAGGCCAGCTGGTGACGGTAAGTTGCCACCCATGACCGAGGTGACCTCCGACGCCGCCGCGACCCGGCTGCGCCGTTCCCCCCTGCACGAGCGGCACACCGCGCTCGGCGCCAAGTTCGCCCCGTTCGGGGGTTGGGAGATGCCCCTGGAGTACGCCGGCGGCGGCGTGCTCAAGGAGCACACGGCGGTGCGTACCGGGGTGGGTGTCTTCGACGTCTCGCACCTGGGCAAGGCGCGGATCTCCGGGCCGGGCGCGGCGGACTTCGTCAACGCCTGCCTCAGCAACGACCTGCGCCGGATCGGGCCCGGCCAGGCGCAGTACACGCTCTGCTGCGACCAGGCCACCGGCGGCGTGGTGGACGACATCATCGCCTACCTGCACGCCGACGACCACGTCTTCCTCGTCCCGAACGCGGCGAACACGGCCGAGGTGGTGCGCCGGCTGCGCGCCGCCGCCCCGGCCGGCGTGCTGGTCACCGACGAGCACGAGGCGTACGCGGTGCTCGCGGTGCAGGGGCCGCGCTCGGCGGAGCTGCTCGGCGCGCTGGGCCTGCCCACCGGGCACGACTACATGAGCTTCTCGACCGCCTCGCTGGACGGCGCCGAGCTGACCGTGTGCCGCACCGGCTACACCGGCGAACTCGGCTACGAGCTGGTCGTCCCGGCCGAGCACGCCCCCGCCGTCTGGGACGCGCTCTTCGCCGCCGGCGCCGGGTACGAGCTGCGGGCCTGTGGGCTGGCCGCCCGGGACACCCTGCGCACCGAGATGGGCTACCCGCTGCACGGGCAGGACCTGTCACTGGAGATCACCCCGCTGCAGGGCCGCTCCAGCTGGGCGGTGGGCTGGGACAAGCCGGCGTTCTGGGGCCGGGACGCGCTGCTCGCCGAGAAGGCCGCCGGCCCCGCCCGTACGCTGCGCGGACTGGTGGCGGTCGACCGGGCCATCCCGCGCCCCGGCATGGCCGTGTACGCCGGCGACAGGCAGGCCGGCACGATCACCAGCGGCACCTTCAGCCCCACCCTGAAGCAGGGCATCGCCCTGGCCCTGATCGACACCGACCCGAAGCTCGCCGACGGCGAGACGCTGGAGGTCGACATCCGCGGTCGCCGCGCCCAGATGCGCCTGACCCGCCCACCCTTCGTGGAGCCCTCCGTCCGCTGACGGCGGCCCGCGCGTCGATCATGAAGTTGGCGGCACCCGGCGAGGTCGACACCGCCGCCAACCTCATGATCGGCGGTGGTCAGGCCGTGCTGGCGACCTCCGTCGGGGTGTAGTGGCGCATTTCCTCGATGTCGTGGACGTAGGGGCGGATCTCGCGGAAGAACCCGGGGAAGTGCGGGCCGGTGCGGAAGCCCCGGAGGTGGTCCTCGGCCGACGTCCAACGGATCCGCAGGACGTACCCGGCCGGGTCCTCGACGCAGCGGCTCAGCTCGTAGTCGAGGCACTCGGGCGCGGCGTCCAGCGCCTTCGCGGCCCGGCCGTACGCCGGGACGAACTCCGCCTGCCGCTCGACCGGCACCCGGTACCTGATGTACTCAACGATCATGCCCACCAGCCCACACCCGGGCCGGCGCGGGTTCAAGTACGCACTTTCCGGTGAGTAGGGGGATCGCGTGCCGAGGCGCTACCACTGCGCGGTGGAGGTGGCCGTCGACGTGCTCGGCGGCCGGTGGCGGCCGGTGATCCTCGCCCACCTCAAGGAGGGCGTGCACCGCTACGGCGAACTGCGCCGACGCATGCCGGACGTCAGTGAGAAGATGCTCGCCCAGCGGCTGCGCGAGCTGGCGGCGGAGGGCCTGGTCGCCCGGCGCGACCTCGGCACCCCGAAGGCCCCGCACGTCGAGTACCACCTCACCGAGGAGGGACGCAGCCTCGTCCCGGTGCTGGCGGCGCTGCACGCCTGGGGCCTGGCCCGGGCCGCCCGGACCGGCACCCCGATCGAGCCCTGACGCCCGGTCAGTCGGTGGCGGGGCGCTCGCCCGCGTCGAGGACGGCCTGGGTCCAGCCGCCCTCGATGACGCCCGTCCCGTCGAGGACCGCCCAGTCGACGACGTCGGCGGCCTCCACCACCACCGGGGCGCCGATGCGGACGGTCGGGTCACTGCTGGCGTCGCTGGCGCTGGCGCCGACGATCCGTTCCGGGGCGTCCCACGAGGTCACCCCGGCCCAGACGTACTCGGGGCCGTCGTCGCCGGGCAGGCCGTACTTGACCACCAGCTGGCTCTCTGCGGGGAGCCCGCCGGCGAGGAAGCGGGCCCGGATGTCACCCAGCCCGGCCCGGGCGGTGGCGATCGCCTTGCTCATCGCGTCGCCGGGTCGGGCGTACCGGACGTCGGGCTGGATGCCGTTGAACAGGGTCGCGCAGGCCGCCGCGA
Source organism: Micromonospora sp. NPDC049836 (assembly GCF_044465125.1). Taxonomy (NCBI): domain Bacteria; kingdom Bacillati; phylum Actinomycetota; class Actinomycetes; order Micromonosporales; family Micromonosporaceae; genus Micromonospora; species Micromonospora sp. NPDC049836. The sequence continues at coordinate 395,646 of NZ_JBITLH010000003.1, read as the reverse complement.
AGTAGCGGCCGGCCGGTCCCGGGTGCCCCGGCGGCGGGCGCAGGGTGAGGAACGAGTCGGCGTCCGGGTCCGTCGCCGGGTCCAGCTCCAGGGCCAGCAGCACCGGCGCGGTCGCCCCGTGCTGCTCCGGGTTGCCGTACGCCACCGCGATGTCGTGCCCGGTCACCGTGGCCAGCACCGGCAGCTGCACGAACGCCGGCACCTCCGCACCGGCCAGCCCTTCGGTCCAGTCCCGCAGCAGCCGCCGTGCGGCCCCGGTCATCACCGCGCCCCACGCCCGGGTGAGATGGTCCGGCACCCCCTGGGCCTGCAACTCCAGCAGCCCGAACCGGCGCAGCCCCTTGGTGGTGAACCAGAGCCCGTCGGCGTCCGACGAGTACGGCACCAGCACCCAGTCGACCAGCCGGATCCGGCCCTCGGCGTCGGGCAGTGAACGCAGCGCCGCCGCCGGGTCGAGGAACTGCAACCCGAAGACGTCCACCACGTCCCCGTCGACCGTCTCGGCGACCGCCGCGGCGACCGCCCGGGCCGCCCACTCGTGCGCCGGCGGCCAGCCCGGCCGGTACTCGGCCTGCACCACCACCAGGTGCGTGGCGGCGGCCAGCCGGGCCAGTTGCGCCTCGGTGGCGCCGAACGCGGTGAGCAGGTCCGGCGGCAGCTCGGGGAACTCGCTGATCGGCCGGGTGTCCACGGTCATCAGCGGGCTGTCCAGCATCTGCTTCGCCAGCCCGTGCACCGGCTCGGCGAGCCGCCCGGCGAGCCCTTCCACCGCGGCCTTCGGGCTGACCTTCGGCAGCCCGCTGATCGGCACCAGGTAGGTCGCGTCCAGCGACTCCGGGACCGGTACGGGCAGGAAGTCGTCCGTGATGAGCATGCCGTCCCCCTCGACCGCGCCGTCGCACCTCGCCTGAGAACGCTACCCGGCCGGACGGGGGACGCTCAGCCGGACAGCACCAGTCCCAGGTAGGACAGCGTGGTGACGATCTCCACGGTGGCGCCCAGCACGTCACCGGTGATCCCGCCGAGCCGGCGTACCACGTGCCGCAGCAGCCCCGCCGCGACGGCGAGCGCGGCCAGGACGGCGACCGGACCCTGCCACGGGCGGCCCGGCACCGCCGGCACGGCCAGCAGCGCGACGGCCGCCGCGCCGGCCACCAACGGGACCGGCCCCACCGTGCCGGCCACCAGCGCGCCCAGCCCGTCCGGCCGGGCGGCCGGCACCCCCCGCCGGCAGGCCAGGCCGACGCCGAGCCGGCCGGCCGCGGTGGCGGCCACCAGCGCCGCGAGCGCGGCCGGCGCCGCCCGCCCGGCCAGCTCCGCGAGCACCGCGGTCTGCAGCAGGAGTACGACCACCAGCGCGACCACCCCGAACGGGCCGACGTCCGGCTTCTTCATGATCTCCAGCGCGGCCGCGCCGCGCCGGTACGACCCCAGCGCGTCCACGGTGTCGGCCAGCCCGTCCAGGTGCAGCCCCCGGGTGAGCAGCGCGCCGAGCCCGACGGTCACCCCGGCGGCGACCAGCGGGGGAGCGAGCGTGCCGGCGAGCAGCAGGACGGCGCCGAGCACCGCGCCGAGCAGCGCCCCGACCGCCGGGGCGAGCCCCATGGCGGTGCCCGCCACCGCCCGGTCGATCCGGCCGGCGCGCACCGGCAGCGTGGTGAAGGTGGTGAGCGCCAGCCGGAGCCCCGCGCCGAGCCGCGACTCAGTCGGCACGCGGGCCGGGGAAGACCGGCTGGTCCGGCCCGGTGGTGGTCGGCCCGGGACCGGCGGGCTCCGGCTCGGTGAAGTCCCCTCCGGTGCCGGTCGGGCCGCTACCGGCGGGTGTGGGCCCGGTGAAGTCCGGTTCGGTGCTGGTGGGGCCCGGTCCGGCGGGCTCGGGTTCGGTGAAGTCCGGTTCCGTGCTGGTCGGGCCGGGACCGGCCGGCTCGGGCTCGGTGAACTCCTCGTCGTCCTCCTCGCCGCCCAGTGACGGGTGCACCGGCAGGTTGGCGGCGAGCGCCAGCGCCGAGCGCAGCAGCGGCAGCGTGGCCAGCGCGGTGGCCCCCTCGCCCAGGTCGAGCCGCAGGTCGACCAGCGGGGTCAGGCCGAGCACGTCGGCGGCGAGCCGGACCGCCGGCTGGCCGCCGTGGTCGGGCAGCAGGCACCAGTGCCGGGCCTGCCCGGCCAGGTCCCGGCTGACCATGCCGGCCGCCACCCCGACCGGGCCGTCGAGCAGCACGGGGATCCGCCGGGCGGTCGCGCCGAGCAGCACGCCGGTGGCCACCGCCACGTCGCCGCCGCCCAGTTCGGCGAGGATGTCCTTGGCCTCGCGCGGGGCGCGCCGGGTGCGGTGCAGGGCGTCCCGGACCGCCGCGCAGCGGACCATCCAGGCCGCGTCGTCGATCTCGCCGTGCTCGGTCACCACCCGGCCCAGCACCGCCGGGGGCTCGGCCCCGGCCGTGGCCGCCAGCACCGCCGCGGCCGCCGTCTCGGTGCCGGCGCCGCAGGCGGCCAGCACCAGCAGTTGTACGCCCGCGTCGGCGGCCTGCTCGGCCAGCCGCCAGCCGTAGCGCAGGGCCGACTCGACCTGGTCCAGGGTGAGCGCCGGGCCGTCCTCGATGGCGGCGGAGGCGGGCGCCTCGACCACCTGGAGGCTCGCGCCGTTCTCGGCCGCGAGCCGGGCCAGCGGGCCCTTGCCGGCGCGCGCCTGCCGGGCCCGGCGGGCCGACCCGCCCGGGGTCGCGCCGGCCGACGCCCCGCCCGCGTGGTCGCCGTGCAGCAGCAGCACGCGCACCGACGCCCAGGGCGCGGGGACGGTGGTGCCCTGGGTGGCGGCGGCGAAGCCGACCACCCGTTCCAGCACCCCGAGGCCGGCGCCGGGCAGGTCCAGGGTGGCCAGCCGGTCGACGGCCTGCGGCCCGGCGTAGTCGTCGGGCATGGGCAGCTCCATGCCCGGCTGGATGATCAGCCCGGTGGCGACCATCGGCAGCGCCATGGTCGGTGCCGCCCAGGCGGCCCCCGCCGTGGCCGGATCGGCGGCCGGCGCGGGCGGCGCAGCCGGGGTGAACACCTCGGGCAGCGTGGCCTCGGCCTCGGCCTCGGCCGCGCCGCCGGTCGCCGGCGCGGCGGCCGCCGCCATGGTGGCCGCCGTGGTCGCCGCTGGGGCCGCCGGCGGGGTGCCCGCCGGGCCGGAGCCGGCCTGCGCCAGCACGGTGGGCAGCGCCGCCTCGGCCGGCTTCAACCGGGTGGGCTGGCCGGCCACCACGAGCACGACCGCGTCGCAGGCGTCGGCGACCGCGCGGTTGGTCGCGCCGAGCGCGTCGACGAACGCCCGCCCCAGCGGGGTGGTCGGCACCAGGGACAGCCCCACCTCGGGGCTGACCAGGACCAGCCGGGCGGCGCTGGCGCGTACCGCCGCGGCCAGCTCGGCGATGGTGGCGGTGTCGTCGGCGGGCTGGTGCGCCGGATCGAGCAGCACGGTCACCCAGCCGCCCAGGTCGTCGACGAGCAGCGTGTCGTTCGGCCCGGCCGCCGCGATCACGGCGGCCAGCCGGCCCGGATCCGCGGCGGTCTCCTCGCTGGTCCAGCTGCCCGGCCGGCGGGCCCGGTGCACCGCCAGGCGGGCCGCCCACTCGGTGTCCTCCGGGTCCCCTTCGGGAGCGGTGGCCACGTACCGGACCGTGGGCGCGTCGGCGACCAGCGACTCCGCGAACTCGGACTTGCCGGACCGGATACCGCCGAGCACCAGGAGTGTGTTCCACCCGTCAACGGACATGCCCGTACCTTAGAGCCGACGGGCCGTTCACCGCCCGCCGGCCCGGCCGGCTCAACCGCAGTGCTCGAACGGGCTGCCGTAGCTGGCCCCGCCGGCCGAGCCGCCCCACTTCACGCAGACCCCGGCGGCGCTGGTCCGCAGCGGCCCGGCGTAGTACTTGAACGCCCCGCTGTCGGCCTGCCGGGCCTTCCCCTGCACCTCCAGGTGGACCGAGACGGCGGTGGCCCGGCCGACGTCGGTGTCCTTGAGGGTGACCGCGCAGTTCGCCCCGGTGGCGCTGTTGTAGAGCAGGTACACCCGGCCCGTGCGGACCCCGTTCGCGGTCAGCGTCGCCGAGTCGACGACCTGGAAGCCGCTGCCGCACACCTGCCGGGCCGTGTACGGGTTGGGCTGCTCGGCCGCCGCCGAGGCGCTCGTCGGCGCCGGCGCGCCCGGACCGCTCCCGGTCGGGGCCGGCGCGCCGGTCGACGGGCCGCCGGTCGCCACCGGGCGGCTCGGCGTGGCCGACGGCGACCGGCCGGGCCGGCCGCTGTGCCCGGGCGTGGCGGCCCCGGCGGCCGGCGGGCCGGAACCGGCCGGGTCGGCCAGCGCGGACTCGCCGGCCAGGGTGGCCGGCCGCCGATCCGGGCCGTCCGGGGACCGCAGCGTGGTCACGGCCACGGCGGTCAGCAACGCGACAAGGACCACGGCGGCCGCCCCCGCCAGGGCGAGCAGCCGGCCACGCCCCCTCCCGCCACCGGTCGGCCCCTCCAGCGTCGGCGGCACCCCGGAGCCGGCGTGCCGCTCCTGGGCCGACCCGTACCCGCCGGGACGCGGACCCGCGGCGCCGACCGCCCAGGCCGGACCGGGCGGGCCGCCGGCCGGTGAGCCGGGCGGCTCGCCGAAGCCACCGACCGCCCCGCCCGGGGCGGCCCGGCCGGGCGCGAACCGGCCCGGGGTGCCGCCGGGCGCGAAGCCCTGCGGGGCACCGCCCGCAGCCCGGCCGGAACCGGTGCCACCGCCGGCCGCCGGGCCCGCGCCCGAGCCGAAACCCAGCGGGGGGCCCGCGGGCGGGCCGACGATCTGTTGAGGGTCCGCGGTGGGGACGAGGCCCGGCGGAGGGCCTGCGCTCGGACCGGGGCCCGGCCGCGCGCCGCCGGCCGGGTCGACGGCGTGCGGGACGTGGCCGTCGGCCGGCGCGCCCGCGGTCGGGGCCGGGGCGATCGGGCCGGGGACGGCCGGCGTGGGGAGCGCGGCGGGCCCGGGCACGGCCGGACCGGCCACCGCCCACGGTGGGCGGGGCGGCACGGGGAGCCGGGCCAGGGTGGCGTCCCGGGCGTCCTGGGCCGCCTCGGCCAGGGCCAGCCCGCTCGGGTGGCGCTCCGCGGCGCTCTTCGCCAGCGCCCGCCGGACCACCTCGACCACCGCCGGTGGCGTCTCCGCGGGCAGCGGCGGCGGCTCGTCCTGGGCGTGCCGCATGGCCACCTGGAGCGGGTTGTCGCCCTCGAACGGCGGCCGGCCGGCGAGGCAGAAGTACGCGACCGCGCCGAGCGCGTACACGTCGGTGGCGGCCGAGACGGGCTGGCCGGTGGCCTGCTCCGGCGACATGAACGAGGCGGTGCCGAGCACGGTGTGCGCGGCGGTGATCCCGGCCATGCTGCTGGCCCGGGCGATGCCGAAGTCGACCAGCACCACCGTGCCGTCCCGCTTGACCAGCAGGTTGCCCGGCTTCACGTCGCGGTGCACGATCCCGGCGAGATGCGCGGTGTGCAGCGCGTGGGCGGCCTGCGCCACCACCGACATGGTCGAGGCCGGGTCGAGCCGGCCGGCCCGGCGGATCCAGGTGACCAGCGGTTCCCCGTCGACGTACTCCATCACCAGGTAGCTGACCTGGCTGCCGTCGGCCAGCGCGGCCGAGCCGAAGTCGTGCACCTGCACGATGCCGGGGTGGCGCACCGCGGCCAGCATCCGGGCCTCGGCGCGGAACCGGGTGGTGAACTCCGGGTCGGCGACCAGGGACGGCAGCAGCACCTTCACCGCGACCTCCCGGCCGAGCAGGGTGTCGGTGCAGCGCCAGACGGCGCCCATGCCGCCGGTCGCGATCCGCTCGCTCAGCCGGTACCGCTCGCTGAGCATGACTCCTTCAGTCAGCACCGGGCCACCGTACCGACCGGCGCGCGGGCACATGATCCATGTGGCCGCCGGGGCCGTCACCCGCCGGGCCGACTACGCTTGCGGGGCATTGGCGTCCCAGGGGGACGACGGCGGCGAGGGGAGACGCGGCATGGCGTGGAGCTGGCGGTACGAGGGCGAGAACCGCGAGTCGGTCGACGGGCCGGCCGAGTCGTTCGGCAGCCAGGCGGATGCCGAGTCGTGGATCGGCCAGGCCTGGCGGGAGCTCGCGGCGTCCGGCGTCACCTCCGTCGCGCTCGTCGAGGACGACCGGGTGGAATACCGGATGAGCCTGCTGCCGCCGGCCGAATGACCGGCTACGACCGCCCCGGCGACCCGCTGGTGCTCGGGGTGCCCCGAGCGGCCTTCCGGCCCAGCCCGGTCTTCCTCGCCCTGGTCGCGCTCTTCGTGGCCAGCGGGGTGATGACCTGGCAGCGGTTCGGCAACGTCCGGTTCGACGTCTTCCTCTTCGTGGTCTCCGGCTGGCTGGTCTCGCTCTGCCTGCACGAGTACGCGCACGCGGTGGTCGCCTACCGGGCCGGCGACCGGGACATCGCGCACCGCGGCTACCTGACGCTCAACCCGGTCAAGTACACCAACCCGCTGCTGTCGATCGTGCTGCCGGTGGTCGTGGTGCTGCTCGGCGGCATCGGCCTGCCCGGCGGCGCGGTCTGGGTGGACCGGCACGCGATCCCCGGCCGGCTGCGGCACACGCTGGTCAGCCTGGCCGGGCCGGCCACCAACGTGCTGTTCACCCTGCTGCTGGTCGTGGCGCTGCGGGTCGGCTTCGGCACCGGCGGGCCGATCGAGTTCTGGGCCGGGCTGGGGCTGCTGGCGTTCCTCCAGCTCACCGCCAGCGCGCTCAACCTGCTGCCGGTGCCGGGCCTGGACGGCGGCAACATGATCCAGCCCTGGCTGAGCCCCAACTACCGGCGGATGTACGACCTGTTCGCCCCGTACGGCTTCCTGCTGCTCTTCGCGCTGCTGTGGAGCCCGCGGATCGGCGGGTGGTTCTTCTCGGCGGTGTTCACCGTGGGCGACGCGCTGGGCCTGCCGCCCGGCCTCTACGTCGTCGGGCTGGACCTGATCCGCTTCTGGCAGGGCTGACCGGCCGGCGGGAGCCGCCGCGGCGCGGCGGTCGGCCCGGGATGCGCGTACCCCCGGCAGGGCCCGGGCCGGCGCGGTGGCCGCGCCGGCCCGGGGAGAGCGTCACGGACGCTGCGCCGGGCTCTCGGTCTTGGCCGGGTCCCGCTCGGTGATCGGCTCGACGATCTCGTCGATGGCCTTGAGCAGGTCGGCGTCGAGCTTCACGCCGGCCGCCTTCACGTTGTCGTGCACCTGCTCGGGCCGGGACGCCCCGATGATCGCCGAGGAGACGTTCGGGTTCTGCAGCACCCAGGCGATGGCGAGCTGCGGCATGCTCAGCCCGGCCTGCTCGGCGAGGGGCTTGAGCCGCTGCACCCGGGTGAGCACCTCGTCGGTCAGGAACCGGGCGATGAAGTTCGCGCCCGACTTCTCGTCGGTGGCCCGGGAGCCGGCCGGCGGCGGCTGGCCCGGCAGGTACTTGCCGGAGAGCACGCCCTGGGCCATCGGCGACCAGACGATCTGGCCGACGCCCAGCTCCTCGCTGGTCGGGATCACCTCGGTCTCGATGACCCGCCACAGCATCGAGTACTGCGGCTGGTTGGAGACCAGCGGGATGCGCAGCTCGCGGGCGAGCGCGTGGGCCTCGCGCAGCTGCGACGCCCGCCACTCGGAGACGCCGATGTAGTGCGCCTTGCCGGAGTGCACGACGTCGGCGAACGCCTCCATCGTCTCCTCGAGCGGGGTGCTGTAGTCGTAGCGGTGGGCCTGGTAGAGGTCCACGTAGTCGGTCTGCAGCCGGCGCAGCGAGCCGTTGATCGACTCCATGATGTGCTTGCGGGACAGGCCGCGGTCGTTGCGGCCCGGCCCGGTCGGCCAGTACACCTTGGTGAAGATCTCCAGCCCCTCGCGCCGCTCGCCCTTCAGCGCGCGACCGAGCACCTCCTCGGCCCTCGTGCCGGCGTAGACGTCGGCGGTGTCGAAGGTGGTGATGCCGGTCTCCAGGGCGGCCCGCACGCAGGCGGTCGCCGCGTCCTCCTCGACCTGCGAACCGTGGGTGATCCAGTTGCCGTACGAGATCTCGCTGACCATCAGGCCGGAACGGCCTAGGTGTCGGAATTCCATGCCTTGACCCTAACGCCGCCCGATCATCGCGCTGCCGCGACGCTCGCCGGCCGCGCTCGTCAGAGGACCGGGCTGGTGTCGGCAAGCAACTGATCGATCTCCGCGACCACCGCGGCCCGGCTCGGGTGCACCGGGTCGATCAGCGGCCCGCCCCGCCGGTCCAGCGCGCCCCAGCGGCCCGAGTCGTGGCTGACCAGGAAGGCCACCGGGTGCACGACCAGCGCCGGGTACGCCGGTGTCACCAGCACCCGCCCGGTCCGGTCCACCACCCCCCGGCGGCCGGCCAGCTCCACGCCGGCCAGGCCCTCCTCGGTGAACCCGTCCACCTGCCGGCCGTCCGCGAGGGCCGTGGTGAGGCCGTGGTAGCGGGTGGGCACCACCACCTGGCCGGTCCGGTCGACCGCGCCCCAGCCGCCGTTCTGCCGTACCGCCGCGAGGCCGCCCCGGAACGGCCGGACGTCCTCGAAACCCGGCGGGATCTTCACGATGTTGGTCGGGTCCACCGCCATCCACCGGCCCTTGCCGTCCATCGACACCCAGGCCAGCCCCTCGGAGAACGAGCCCACCGCCCGGTAGCCGTTGTTCGCCTCGATCAGCGCCGCCCCGGTGGTGTCGATCAACGCCCACCGGGACGCCTCCGGCCGGCGTACCCAGGCCATCCCCTCCCGGAACGGCTGCACCTCGGCGTACCGGTGGTCGACCACCAGGTTGCCCTCGGCGTCCGCGTAGCCCCAGAGCTGCTGCTCCTCGTCGCGGGTCGGCACCGGGTAACGCTCCTCGCCGAGGACCGTCTCCCGGGAGCGCGGCTTCGGCCCGAACCCGCCGGTCACGGCCCGCTCGGCGACCGCGTCCAGCGCCAGCGCGGTACGCGCGTTCAGCTCCGCGTCGTCCCCGTGACGCAGGTCCAACGCCCGCTCGAAGTGCAGGCACGCCTCGGTCAGCCGGCCCTGGTCGTAGCAGCACCGGCCGGCGTGCTCGTGCAGCACCGCGCGCAGCCGGTCGGGCAGCTCCGGCGAGTTGGCCGCGGCGAAGAGGCGGTCCGCCTCCGCGTACTCGCCCCGCCAGCGCAGCACCTCGGCCAGCCGCGCCCGGACCAGCGCGGTCCGCCGCAACTCGCCGGTGGCCTCGGCGTACGTGTGGGCCAGCCGGGCGTCGGCGAGAGCGTCGTCCAGGTCGCCGAGGACCCGGGACGCCACCGACCGCAGGCTCAGCAGCCGGGCCCGGCTCCGGTTGTCCAGCGAGCTGCCCAGCTTCGCGGTGAGCCCGTCCCGGATCTCCCGCAGCGCCTCCGGCTCGGGCGCCTCCTCGCGCAGGGTCTCCGGGTTCAGCCGCCACCGGACCGCGGCCAGCGCCTGCTCCGGATCCGCCGGCCGTTCCGCCGGCCGCTCTACCTGCTCGGCCGGCTGGTCCGGTGCGGCCGCTTCGGCCGGCTGGTCCGGTACGGCCGCTTCGGCCCGCTGGTCCGGTGCGGCCTGTTCGGCCGGCTGGTCCTGCTCGGTTCGCTGGTCCTGCTCGGCCTGTTCGACCTGCTCGACCTGCTCGGCCTGTCTGGCCTGCTGGCCCTGCTCGGGCCGCTGGTCCTGCCCGGCCTGGCTGGCCTCCTGGTCCTGCTCGTTCTGCCGGTCCTGTTCGGCGGGCGAGGCCAGGGCTTCCCGCTCGGCCTGCTCGGTTGACCCGTGCCGCTCGGCGGACGGGTCCTGCTCGACCTGCTCGGCCCGCTCGACCTGCTCGGCCCGCTCGACCTGCTCGGCCCGCTCAGCGGGCGAGCCGTCGGCGTCCGGCATGTCCCGCTCGACGAACCGGTCCTGGGCGGCCGGCTCGTCCTGCGCGGGGGAACCGTCCGGCACCGACCGCTGCTGCCCTCCCCGGTCCTCGTCGCCGCCAGGTGCGGCAGACACGGGCACCGCCGAAGCGAGTGCCGCGGACCCCGGCGGCGGGGACGCGGGCGGCACCGACGCGGGCGCCGCGGACCCGGGCGGCGCGGACACGGCAGCCGCGGACGCCGCGGTGGCCGGAGGCGCGGAGACCGGTGCCGCCGGGGTCGGGTCGGGCTCCGAGGGCGGCTCGGGGACGGCCGCCGGGGGCGCGTACGCGGGCGGCGGCGCGACCGGGCCGGATGCCGCTGTGGCCGGTGCGGTGGCCGTCGGCGGGGCCGGAACGGGTGCGGTGGACACCGGTCCGGCGTCGGTCGGCCGGCCGGCCAGACCGTTGGCGCGGGCCCGGTCAGCCTGGTCGTTCCGCTGGCCCCGGTCGGCCGGGTCGGACGTCCCGGTCATCGCATTGGCGGTCCAGGCGGGCGGCGCCGACACCGGCCGCGCGGGGGCTGCCGCCGGATCTGGCTTCGCCGCCGTGTCCGGTGCCCAAGCCGGCGGGCCCGGCTCCGGCCGAGGGGCGGGCACCGGTGTGGGCCGAGCAGCGGATGGGGCCGCGTCGGGTGCCGGCGTGGCCGGGTCGCCGGTCCAGGCCGGTGGGGCGGAGACCGGACGGGCCGCGGGCGCGGCCGGGTGGTCCCGGTCCGGTGCCGGAGCCGCACTCCGGGCGGGTGGGGCGGACACCGGGCGCGCGGCCGGCCGCGCCGCGTCGGGTGCCGGCGCGGCCGGGTCGCCGGTCCAGGCCGGTGGGGCGGAGACCGGGCGGGCCGTGGGCGGGGCGGCGTCCGCCGGCGGTGCGCTGACCGGCCGTCCCGCCGCCGGTCCCGCTGGCGCGGGGGAGACCGGCGCCTGGGGGCCCGGCGCAGGGGAGACCGATGGAGGCGCGACCGGCGCCTTGGGGGCCGGCGTTGGGGGGACCGGCGTTGGGGAGGCCGGCGCCTGGGGGACCGGCGCCTGGGAGAGCGGCGCCTGGGAGGCCGGCGTGTCTGTGGGTGTCGGGGCGCTCGTGTCGCCGTCCCGGTGTCCGGGCCGGAACCAGGCGGCCGGATCCGCGTCCTGGACGACCGGACCGTCGGGCCGGGAGGCAGAGCGACCGTCCGCCCCGGTGGCGGTCGGGGCCGGCGCGGCGGGACCGGCGGGCTCCGGCTGGGCCGGCGCGTCGGTGGCGCGGGGGTCCGCCGGCGCGGCGGCGGGGCCGGGCAGGAACTCCACCCGCAGGTTGGCCGCTGGCGGCCCGGACACGGGCGCGCCGGGGAAGGGCGCGCCGGAGACAGGGACCCCGGACACGGGGGCACCGGAAACCGGCGCGCTGGACTCGGGCGCGCCGGGAACGGGCTGCCCGGAGGTGGGCGCGCCGGGGACGGGCTGCCCGGAGGTGGGCGCGCCGTGCGTGGGGGGCCCGGAGGTGGGTGCGCCGTGCACGGGCTGCCCGGAGGTGGGTGCGCCGTGCACGGGCTGCCCGGAGGTGGGCGCGCTGGAGACCGGCCGGTCCGGGACGGCTGACGGCGGGCGGTGCTCCGGTCCCGGCGTGGGCGGGCGGCGTAGCTCGTCGGGGCGGACCGCCGCCGGCCGGTCCGGCCGCGGCGCGGGCGGTACCACCCGGTGGGGCTGGTCGTGCGCCGGCGCCGGGGCCGGCGGACGGCCGGCGTCGGGGCGGGTGGGAGCCGTCGAGCGGTCCCGCAGGTCGTCCGGTCGGGTCCGGGCGGCCGGCTCGACGGGCGGCCGCCACCCCTGGCCGGGGTGGGCCGGCCGACCGGCCCGCTCCTCTGGCTGCGGCCGGAGGCCCGGCCGCTCCTGGGGAGTCTCGGGTCGGGCCGGGGTCGCGCCGGGGCGCGGGCCGACCTGCGGCTGCGGCGGGACCGGGTCGCGGCGGGGACCGTCGGGGCGGCGAGCGGCTACGTCGGGCCGGCCCACCGGCTCGTCCGCCGGGCGCGGCGGCCGGCCGTCGGGGCCGGACCCGGCCGGGACGACGGGTGGGCGGGGCCGCTCGTCGGGGCGGTACGGCGCCGGCTCGGTCCGGGGCCGCCGTTCCACGGCCGGCCACTCCTGGGGGCGCGGGCCACCGGGTCCGGCCGCCGGCCGCCGGCCGTTCCACCGCTCGTCCGGGCCCTGTGGGGCGGGACGCGGGTCAGGGTGGCGACCGGGCTCGGCGCGGTACGGGTCCACGGGACCGCGCGGCGCGTCCGGTGCGTCGCGGTACACCTCGGCGCGCCCGGCGGCCTCCCGGCGCGGGTCGCGCTCACGCGGCGGCGGACCGTCGAACCCGGGGTCGCGCCGCGGGGCCCGGCGGTCGGGTCCGGGCTCGGGCCGGCCGCCGGGGCCGTCGTAGGGCCGGTCGGGCCGGCGGTCGGATCCGGGCTCGGGCCGGCCGCCGGGGCCGTCATAGCGCCGGTCGGCCGGGCGGTCGGGCTCGCGGCCGTCGAAGCCTCGCTCCGCCGGACCCTCGTAGCCTCGCTCGCGCCGGTCCGCCGGTCGGCCGAGGCCGGGTTCGCGCCGGTCGGCCCAGCCCTCGGGCGTTGCGTCGGGCCGCTCCCGGGGCCCCACGGCCGGTCGCCCGTCCTGGGCGCCCTGGCGCTGCTGCGGCCGGTGGGCCAGTTCGTCGGGCTCGGGGAGCCAGCCGGGCTCGGCCGCGGGGGAGACCGGCCGGTGCGGGCCGCCGTCGGGCGTGCGTCGCCCCGGCTCCGGGCGGACCCAGCGCTGGTCGGGTCGTTCCTCCCGCCAGGCCGCGGGCTGCTCCCGGTCCGGCCGCCGCTGCGGATCGCGCTGGTCGCCCCGCCGATCGGACCAGGACCGCCGCCCGTCCGGGCGCGGCTCGTCGTGGTGGCGCCGGTCGTCCGGGTACGCGCCGGCCCGGTCGCCCGGTGCCGGGCTGACCGGGTACGTCCCGCGCCCTCCAGCCGGTCCGGCCGGACTGATCGGGTAGGTGCCGCGCCGGTCGTCCGGCCCGGCGGGGCGGACGGGGTACGTGCCGCGCCGGCCGTCAGCGGCGGCCGGGCTGACGGGGTAGGTGCCGCGCCGCTCGTCGGGGTTGCCGGGGTAGCCGCGGCGCCGCTCGTCGGGTCCGGCCGGGCTGACGGGGTAGCTGCCCCGCCGTTCGTCGGGGTTGCCGGGGTGGGTGCCGCGCCGTTGGTCCGGGCCGACCGGGTCGGTGCCGCGCCGCTCCTCCGGGCCGGCCGGGTGGGTGCGGCGCCGCTCGTCGGGGCCGGCCGGGCTGACCGGGTAGGTGCCGCGCCCGTCGGGTGCGGCCGGGCTGACCGGGTAGGTGCCGCGTCCGTCGGGGCCGGCCGGGTAGGTGCCACGCCCGTCGGGGCCGGCCGGGCTGACCGGGTACGCGTCGTCCGGGGCGTGGCTGTCCGGGTGCACCTCGGCGCGGCCGACCACGGCGGCCCGGCCGCGCGGGGCGGGCGGGGCCAGGTGTTCGAGGCCGATGTCGCCCGGGTAGCGCTGCCCCGGGAACTGCGGACGCCACTCGTGGGTGGGTTCGGCGGCCCAGGACGGTTCGGCCAGCTCGCGCCAGCGGTCCCAGCCGCTCATCGTCGCATCCTGTCGCCGCCCGCGCGGCGCGGCCCCGGGGCCGGCTCGCGTCGCTCGCTCACGGCGATGTCACCTCGTTGGAAATTGTCGCGCTGGGGCCCCGACGTGCCGGTAGAGTCGCCCGGTCCTGCACGTCATGGCTGCGGATGGAGGGTAGCGGCGTGGGCTCTCTCACCGCCACTGTGGCACCGCCCACGGGTTCAAACGTTACCCCATCGTTTCGGACATTCGGTGCGATAGCGGTAGCCGGCTTCCGGCGTCACGCCACCTACCGCCAGGCAACCCTGGCCGGGCTGGTCACCAACACCGTCTTCGGCTTCCTGCGCTACTACGTCTTCCTGGCCGCGGCCGGTACGGCGGGCCAGGTGGCCGGCTACGACCGCACCCAGCTGGCCACCTACGTCTGGGTGGGGCAGGGGCTCCTGGCGGTCATCGCCATCTGGGGCTGGACCGAGCTGGCCGACCGGATCCGCACCGGCGAGATCGCGGCCGACCTGCTCCGGCCGGTCCACCCGGTGACCAGTTACCTCGCCGCCGACCTGGGCCGGGCCGGCTTCGCCGCGCTGTGCCGGCTGGTACCGCCGGTGCTGGTCGGCGTGCTTCTGTTCGAGGTGTACCTGCCCCGTCGGGCGGCCACCCTGCCGCTGGCCGTGCTCTCCGTGCTGCTGGCGCTGGTCGTCTGCTTCGGTTGCCGCTACCTGGTCAACGCCACCGCGTACTGGTTGCAGGACGTCCGGGGACCGATGACGCTCTGGATGCTCGCCGGCAACGTGCTGGGCGGGCTCTACTTCCCGCTCAGCTTCCTGCCCGGCGGCGTGGAGGCGCTGCTGCGCTACGGCACCCCGTTCCCCAGCCTGTTGCAGATCCCGCTCGACGTGCTGGTCGAGCGGGAGCCGATGCCCGCCCAGCTCGGCCTGGTCGCGGTGCAGGCGGGCTGGGCGGTCGCGCTGCTCGCCCTCTGCCGGCTGGTCCAGCGCCGGGCGGAGCGCCGGTTGGTGGTGCAGGGTGGCTGAGCCGGCAACCCTGACCGGGCCGGCCGCCCCGGCGCAGCGGCCGCGGCCCGGGGCGCGGCGCCGCCCGGGGGGCGCGCTGCGGGCGTACCGGGCGCTGTTCGGCGCGCAGGCGCGGTCCCAGACCGCCTACCGGACGTCGTTCGTGGTGGACCTGGTCGGCAACGTCGGGGCGACCGCGTTCGACGTGGTCACCGTGCTGGTGCTCTACGGGGTGACCCGGGAGCTGGGCGGCTTCACGCTGCGCGAGACGCTGGTCATCGTCGGGCTGTCGTCGTTCGCGTTCGCCGCCGCGGACCTGCTGGTCGGCAACATCGAACGGCTGTCCCGGTACGTGCGGACCGGTCTCTTCGACGCCGTGCTGGTCCGGCCGCTGGCCGCGCTGCCCCAGCTGCTGCTGATGGACCTGCCGGTGCGCAAGGTCTCCCGGGTGGTCTTCGGGCTGGCCGTGCTGCTGACGGCGCTTGCCTCGGCCGGCATCGAGTGGACCCCGGGGCGGGTCGCGCTGGCGGTGGTCGCCCCGCTGGCCGGGATCGTCTTCTTCGGCGCGGTCTTCGTCATCACCGCCACCGTCTCGTTCTACTGGATCGACTCGGGGCAGCTGGCCAACTCGGTCACCTACGGCGGGCGGGACTTCACCTCGTACCCGGCCACCATCTACGGCAGCTGGTTCCGGGCGCTCTTCGCGTACGGGCTGGGTTTCGCCTTCGTCAGTTATCACCCGGCGCTGGCGCTGCTCGGCCGGGCCGACCCGCTCGGCCTGCCGGGCTGGGTCGGCTGGGCCGCGCCCGGCGTCGCGGCGGTCGCGGCCGCGGTGGCCGCCCTGGCCTGGCGCGTCGGGATCCGCCACTACCGGAGCACGGGGTCATGAGCGTCATCGAGCTGAGCGGCCTGCGCAAGGAGTTCACGGTCCGGGTGAAGACCGGGCGGCTACGCCGGGAGAAGCGGACGGTCAGCGCGGTCGACGGGATCGACCTGCGGGTGGAGCGCGGGGAGATGCTCGGCTACATCGGTCCGAACGGCGCCGGGAAGTCGACCACGCTGAAGATGCTCACCGGCGTGCTGATGCCCTCGGCGGGCCGGGCCACGGTCTGCGGGCTGCGCCCGGTGGCCGACCGGACCCGGCTGGCGCTGCGCATCGGCGTGGTGTTCGGGCAGCGGTCGCAGCTCTGGTGGGACCTGCCGCTGCGCGACACGTTCGCGCTGTTGCGGCACATCTACCGGGTGCCGGCGGCCGAGCATGCGGCCCGGCTGGCCCGGTGCCGGGGCCTGCTCGACCTGGACGGGTTCCTGGACACCCCGGTCCGGCAGCTCTCCCTGGGCCAGCGGATGCGCGGCGAGCTGACCGCCGCCCTGCTGCACGGCCCGGAGGTGCTCTTCCTGGACGAGCCGACCATCGGCCTGGACGTGGTCAGCAAGCAGGCGGTCCGGGGGTTCCTGGCCGAGCTGGGCCGGGCCGGCGACACCACCCTGGTGCTCACCACCCACGACCTGGCCGACATCGAGCGGCTCTGCGGGCGGCTGGTGGTCATCGACCACGGCCGGGTGGTGCACGACGGCCCGATCGCCGAGCTGCACCGCCGGTACGGGTCGCGCCGGATGGTGGTGGCCGAGCTGGACGCCGCGCTGCCGGCGCCCCCGGTGCTGCCGGGCGCCCCGCTGCACCGGTTGGAGGCCGACGGGCGCCGGCTGGTCTTCGCGCTGGAGTCGGCGAGCGTCGCCGAGGTGGTCGCCGGGCTGGCCGGGCTGGCCACGCTCCGGGACATCTCGATCGTGGAGCCGGACATCGAGGAGGTGGTGGCCCGGCTCTACCGCACGCCGGCCGACGCGTGACCGGCTCTACCGCCCGCCCGCCGACGCGTGACCCGCCCGCCCGCCCGCCGGCTGACGCACCGCCCGCCGGCCGACGCACCGCCCGGGCGGCTGACCGGCTCAGCCGCCCGCCGGCCGGGGCCGCAGCCGTCGGCGCCCCGGGCGGGCTCGGCTCAGACCTTGTCGCCGATCGCCACCTGCGGTGCCGGGGCGCGCATCTTGCGGAAGGTGATCGACCGCATGATCGCGTAGAAGTAGAGCGAGCCGAGCCGCTCGGTGCTCTTCGGGTAGCGCTCGCGTACCAGCTTCTTGATCTTCCGCGCGATCAGCACGGAGTCGACCACCACGCCGAGGGCCAGCAGGCCCCACAGCAGGTTGGAGAGGAGCCGGACGATCGGCGGCATGGCCTGGTTGGACCCGATCAGCACGATCAGCGCGCCGCCGAAGAACCAGGTGCCGACCGTACGCCGGGAGTCCACCACGTTGCGGGCCAGCAGCCGCTCCGGACCGCGGTCGCGCGGGCCACCCTCGCGCCGGAACTCGGCGGCGGCCTCGGCGCGGGCGGCGCGGCGCTGCTCGCGCGCCTCCTCCTTGTTCAGCGGCTTGGTCGGCGTGCCGGGGCGCCGGCCGGCGCTCGGCCGCTTCGGGGTCTCCCGCCCCTTCGCCGGCGTGTAGCCCCGGGATCGGGTAGCGGTGGACTCCTCGTCGGTCGTCACCTGGGTGACTGACTCCTCGACGAGGTCGGCGGGCTTGCGGCGAAACAGCGACGGCACGCCGGCAAGGGTAGCCAACCGGCCGCGCCCGGTGCACATCGCGGGTGCACCGGGCGCGGGGAGAGCGGGGCTGACGCTACGGACGCTCGGCGTGCGCGCCCAGGTCGGCCAGCTTCGCCTCGAAGTCCTCGTAGCCGCGGTTGATCAGGTCAACGCCGTACACCCGGGAGGTGCCCTCGGCGGCGAGCGCCGCGATGAGGTGGCTGAAACCGGCCCGCAGGTCCGGGATGACCAGGTCGGCCGCGTGCAGCTTGCTGGGGCCGGCGATCACCGCGGAGTGCTTGAAGTTGCGCCGGCCGAACCGGCACGGGGTGCCGCCCAGGCAGTCCCGGTAGACCTGGATGTTGGCGCCCATCGAGTTCAGCGCCTCGGTGTAGCCGAGCCGCTGCTCGTAGACCGTCTCGTGCACGATCGACAGGCCGCGGGCCTGGGTGAGCGCCACCACGAGCGGCTGCTGCCAGTCGGTCATGAATCCGGGGTGCACGTCGGTCTCCAGGGCGACCGCGTTCAGCTCCCCGCCCGGGTGCCAGAAGCGGATCCCGCCCTCCTGGCCCGGGCCGCCGCCGCGCGGCGGGCGCAGGTCGGTGACCTCGTACTCGCCGCCGACCGAGCGGAAGATGTTCAGGAAGGTCATCATGTCGGCCTGCTGGGCGCCGAGCACCTCGACGTGGCCGCGGGTGGCCAGCGCGGCGGCCGCCCAGCTGGCGGCCTCGATCCGGTCCGGGATCGGCCGGTGGGTGTAGCCGTGCAGCTTCTTGACGCCCTGGATCTCGATCACCCGGTCGGTGTGCACCTTGATGATCGCGCCCATCTTCTGCAGCACGCAGATGAGGTCGACGATCTCGGGCTCGACCGCCGCGTTGCGCAGCTCGGTGACGCCCTCGGCCATCACCGCGGTGAGCAGCACCTGCTCGGTGGCGCCCACACTCGGGTACGGCAGCGCGAACTTGGTGCCGTGCAGCCCGTTCGGGGCCGACAGGTGCAGCCCTTCGGGGGTCTTGTCGACGGTCGCGCCGAACTCGCGCAGCGCCTGCAGGTGGAAGTCGATCGGGCGCGGCCCGATGTGGCAGCCGCCCAGGTCGGGGATGAAGGCGTGGCCGAGCCGGTGCAGCAGCGGACCGCAGAACAGGATCGGGATCCGGCTGGAACCGGCGTGCACGTTGATCTGGTCGGTGCTGGCGCTCTCGACGTTGGACGGGTCGAAGACCAGCTCGCCGTCCTCCTCGCCGTCGCTCACCTTCACCCCGTGCAGGCCGAGCAGGCCACGGACGACCTCGACGTCGCGGATGCGGGGCACGTCGAACAGCCGGCTCGGGGTGTCGCCCAGGAGGGCGGCGACCATCGCCTTGGACACGAGGTTCTTCGCGCCGCGCACGCGGATCCGCCCTTCGAGCGGAGTGCCTCCGTGTACGACCAGGACGTCGTCGGTCAACGCAACCTCCAGCGCGTTGGTGCTGCCGTGTGGATGGGTGGGGTGCACGATCTGCATCGCTACCCGAAGTGCGGCCAGATGAAAACGGCCCGCAGGTGTCCTCGCCCGGCAGCATAGCCCTCTGTGACGAAAATGGAATCGGTCACATCACCTGCGACGGCATGAACCGGGGATACCGACGCTCATGCGTGCCAGTGATGTGACCGTCCGTGATCAGGCGCCGGGCAGGGCCAGCATCTGGTCCAGCGCGACCCGGGCGTGGTGCGCGGTCTCCGGGTCGACGGTGATCTGGTTGACCACCCGCCCGGCGGCCAGCTCCTCCAGCGCCCACACCAGGTGCGGCAGGTCGATCCGGTTCATCGTGGAGCAGTAGCAGACCGCCCGGTCGAGGAACATGATCTGCTTGTCCGGGTGCGCCAGCGCCAGCCGGCGGACCAGGTTCAGCTCGGTGCCGACCGCCCACGCCGAGCCGGCCGGGGCCGCCTCGATGGTCCGGATGATGTACTCGGTCGAGCCGACGTGGTCGGCGGCGGTGACCACCTCGTGCCGGCACTCCGGGTGGACCAGCACGTTGACCCCCGGCACCCGCTCCCGGACGTCGTTGACGCTGTCCAGCGTGAAGCGGCCGTGCACGGAGCAGTGCCCCCGCCAGAGGATCATCTTGGCGTCGCGCAGCTGCTCCGGGGTGAGCCCGCCGCCCGGCTTGTGCGGGTCGTAGAGGACGCAGTCGTCCAGCGAGAAGCCCATCTCCCGCACCGCGGTGTTGCGGCCCAGGTGCTGGTCGGGCAGGAACAGCACCTTCCGCCCCTGCTCGAACGCCCAGTCCAGGGCCCGCTTCGCGTTCGACGAGGTGCAGACCACGCCGCCGTGCCGGCCGACGAAGCCCTTGATGTCCGCCGACGAGTTCATGTACGTCACCGGGACGGTGTCGGCCGCGACGCCCAGGTCGGTGAGCACGTCCCAGGCGGTCTCGACCTGGGACAGCACCGCCATGTCGGCCATCGAGCAGCCGGCGGCCAGGTCGGGCAGGATCACCTTCTGGTTGTCCGTGGTGAGGATGTCCGCGGACTCGGCCATGAAGTGCACGCCGCAGAAGACGATGTACTCCGCGTCGGGGCGGGCGGCCGCCTCCCGGGCCAGCTTGAACGAGTCGCCGGTCACGTCGGCGAACTGGATCACCTCGTCGCGCTGGTAGTGGTGCCCCAGCACGAAGACCTTCGTGCCGAGGGCGGCCTTGGCCGCCGCCGCCCGGGCCACCAGGTCCGGATCGCTCGGCGCGGGGAGGTCACCCGGACACTCCACGCCACGCTCGGTGGCGGGATCGCTGCCGCGGCCGAGGAGCAGCAGCGCAGTGGCGGTGTTGGAGGGCTCAACCCAGGTCGAAGTCACGCCTCCCATCGTCCCACAGCGCGGTGGCCGTGCCGGCGTCCCCGATGTGGCCTGCCACACTGCTCGGCATGCGCGTGCTGCTCTGCCCGGACAAGTTCGCCGGCACGCTGCCGGCCCCGGAGGTGGCCGCCGCGGTGGCCGAGGGCTGGCGGGAGGTCGCCCCCGGCGACGAACTGCTGGTCCGACCGCTCGCCGACGGCGGGCCGGGCTTCGTCGCGGTGCTCGCCGAGGCGCTCGGCGGGCGGCGGCTGGCGGTGCCCACCGTCGACCCGCTGGGCCGCCCGGCCGCCGGTGAGATCCTGCTCACCGACGACGGCAGCGCGTACCTGGAGAGCGCCCAGGCCTGCGGACTGCACCTGCTGTCGGCCGCCGAGCGGGACCCGAAGGCGACCACCTCGTACGGGCTCGGGCTGCTGGTGGCCGCCGCCGTCGAGGCGGGAGCGCGCACCGTGGTCGTCGGGCTGGGCGGCTCCGCCACCAACGACGGGGGCGCCGGCATGCTCATCCCGCTCGGTGTCACCCCGCTGGACGAGGCGGGCCGGGCCCTGCCGTACGGCGGGGCGGTCCTCGCGGCGGTGGCCGCGCTGGACGGCGCGCCCCGGATCCGTGGCGCTGCCCTGGTCGCCGCCACGGACGTGGACAACCCGCTGCTCGGGCTGCACGGGGCCAGCAACGTGTACGGCCCGCAGAAGGGCGCGAGCCGGGCCGACGTGCTGCTGCTCGACGCCGCGCTGGAGCGCTGGGCCGCGGTGCTGGAACGCGACCTGCCCGGCTGCCCGCCCGGCTTCGCCGCGCTACCCGGCGCCGGCGCCGCCGGCGGTCTCGGCGGGGCCGTGCTCGCGCTGGGCGGGCGGTGCGAGTCGGGCATCGGGCTGGTCACCCGGGCCATCGGGCTGGACGCCGCGCTGGACTCCGCCGACCTGGTGATCACCGGCGAGGGCTCGTTCGACCATCAGTCGCTGCGCGGCAAGGTGGTCGCCGGGGTGGCCGGGGCCGCCCGGGACCGCGGGCTGCCCTGCGTGGTGCTGGCCGGCCGGGTGAGCACCGGGCGGCGGGAGGCGGCCGCGGCCGGGGTGACCGACGCGTACAGCCTGGTGGAGCACTTCGGCGGCGAGGAACACGGCGGGCTGGAGGCGGCGATGGGCCGGCCCGCGGAAGGCCTGCGGGCGCTCGGCGCCCGGCTGGCCCGGCAGTGGAGCCGCTGACCCCGGCAGCGCCGCGCGGTCCGGCCGTGCCGTCGAGGCGTCGGTCCAGGGCGAGCGTCGGGCCCGCGCGGCGTCGGTCGGCGCGGCGCCGCCCGAGGAGTCCGTGGTCACGCCGCCGGGTGACCCGGCCGGGAGCGGCGTACGATCGGATCTGGACCACACCGGGAATCACTGGCGGACGCGGGACGTTGGCCAGTGCGTCCGGACCCATACCGCGCAGGGAGATTTCCACGTGACCACGCCAGCGCAGACCGAGTCGACCGAGGCCAAGGCCCCCAGCACCGTCGTCCTCACCGACGTCGCGGCGCAGAAGGTCAAGGCCCTGATCGAGCAGGAGGGCCGTGACGACCTGCGGCTCCGGGTCGCCGTGCAGCCGGGCGGCTGCTCCGGCCTGCGGTACCAGCTCTTCTTCGACGAGCGCTCGCTCGACGGTGACGTCGTCACCGACTTCGGTGGCGTCGAGGTCGTCGTCGACCGGATGAGCGCGCCCTACCTGGCCGGTGCGACGATCGACTTCGCCGACCGGATCGACGCCCAGGGCTTCACCATCGACAACCCGAACGCCGGCAGCTCCTGCGCCTGCGGCGACTCGTTCAGCTGAGTCGACGCCGGCGCGACGGCACCTGCCCGAACGGCGGGACCACCCAGCATGGGGTGGTCCCGCCGTTTTGTCGTACCGGTGGGTGTCCGTCCGGTGACGTCCGGATCGGCGGGGCCGGGCCGGCGGGCGACCTTCCTCCGTCCGGCCGTCCGGACCGACCGGTAGGCTGACCGGCGCCGTGCTCCCGACCACGAGGGTTGACATGAAGATCGCCGTGACCGGCTCGATCGCGACCGACCACCTGATGAGCTTCCCCGGCCGGTTCGCCGACCAGCTCCTCGCCGACCAGCTCGACAAGGTCTCGCTGTCCTTCCTCGTCGACGAGCTGGTGCTCCGGCGCGGCGGCACCGCCGCCAACATCGCCTTCGGGATGGCGCAGCTCGGGCTGCGCCCGGTGCTGCTCGGCGCGGTCGGCGCCGACTTCGCCGACTACCGCTCCTGGCTGGAGCGGCACGGCGTGGACTGCGACTCGGTGCACGTCAGCGAGGTGGCGCACACCGCCCGGTTCGTCTGCACCACCGACACCGACATGTGCCAGATCGCCTCGTTCTACGCCGGCGCGATGAGCGAGGCCCGCAACATCGAGCTGGCCCCGGTCGCCGGGCGGCTCGGCGGCCTCGACCTGGTGCTGGTCAGCGCCAACGACCCGGCCGCGATGCTCCGGCACAGCGCGGAGTGCCGGGAGCGCGGCTACGCCTTCGTGGCCGACCCGTCCCAGCAGCTCGCCCGGATGGACGGCGGCGACGTGCTCGGCCTGATCGACGGCGCCGACTACCTGATGACCAACGAGTACGAGAAGTCCCTACTGCAGAGCAAGGCGGGCCTGTCCGACGCGCAGCTGCTGGAGCGGGTGAAGGTGCGGGTCACCACGCTCGGCAAGCAGGGCGTGGAGATCGCCGGCCGGGACGTCGACCCGATCCGGGTCCCGATCGCCCGGGAGATCCACGCGATCGACCCGACCGGCGTCGGCGACGGCTTCCGGGCCGGCTTCTTCGCCGCCCTGAACTGGGGGGTCGGCCTGGAGCGCGCCGCCCAGGTGGGCTGCCTGCTGGCCACCCTGGTGCTGGAGAACTTCGGCGGCCAGGAGTACGACGTCCGCCGCGACCTGTTCGTCAAGCGGCTCGCCGAGTCCTACGGCGACGAGGCCGCCGACGAGGTCCGCCCGCACCTGCTGCCGTGATCCCGGCCGGGCCCGCCCCGGCGGGCGACCGGTCCGGTCAGCGGACGCGGCGGACGTCGTAGGCGTCCGGGTGCGCGGCGAGGAACTCCTGGCCGCGCATCCGGCACCAGGCCGGGATGTCCACGGCCGCGGCCGGGTCGTCGGCGAGCACCCGGACCACCGCGCCGACCGGCAGCTCGGGCAGCCGGCGGGCCAGGTGGATCACCGGCAGCGGGCAGCGCTGGCCCCGGCAGTCGAGCGTCTCCTCCGGCTCACTCCTCGCGCTCACAGGCCGGTCACTCCCGCCTCGGCGCGCAGGTCCGCGACGATCCCGGGCAGCTCGGCGAGGAACCGCTCGACGTCGGCCTCGGTGGTCTCCCGGTGCAGCGACACCCGGACGTTGCCGTGCGACAGCACCCCCATCGCCTCCAGCACGTGCGACGGGCGCAGCGTCGAGGAGGTGCACGACGAGCCGGAGGAGACCGCGAAGCCCCGCCGGTCCAGCGCGTGCAGCAGCGCCTCGCCGTCGACGTAGAGGCAGGAGAAGGTGACCAGGTGGGGGAGGCGGTCCACCGGGTCGCCGACCACCTCCACGTCCGGCACCTCGGCGGCCACCCGGGCCCGGATCCGGTCCACCAGGGGCGCCAGCCGGGCCGCCTCCGCCGCCGCGTCGGCCGCCGCCGCGCGCAGGCTCGCCGCCGCCGCGACCACCGCGGGCAGGTTCACCACCCCGGGGGTACGCCCCGACTCCCGCTCGTCGGCCGGGAACGGCGACTCCCAGCGGGTGCCCTTGCGCACCACCAGGAGCCCCACGCCGGGCGGCCCGCCCCACTTGTGCGCGCTGGCGCTCAGCACCGACCAGCCGGCCGGCAGCGGCGCCCGGCCGACCAGCTGGGCCGCGTCGACGTAGAGCGGCACCCCCGCCTCGGCGCACAGCTCCGCCGCCGCGGGTACCGGCTGCACCGTGCCCACCTCGTGACTCGCCCCGATCAGCGCGGCGAGGGCCACCCCGGGCGCGGCCACCGCCGCCGCCCAGGCGTCCAGGTCCAGCCGGCCGAGCCGGTCCACCGGTACGGAGACCGCCGTGCCGCCGGCGGCCACGTGCCGTTCGGCGGCGTGCAGCACCGCCGAGTGCTCGATCGCGGAGTGCACCAGCCGCGCACCGACCCGGCGCCGGCCGGCCAGCCCGCCCAGCACGGCGGCGTGCGCCGCGGTCGTACCGCTGGGGGTGAAGGAGAGCTCGTCGGCGCGGACGCCGAGGGCCTGCGCGGCGGCCTCCCGGGCGGCGTCGAGCAGTTGGCGGGCCCGGCGGGCCTGGCCGTAGAGGCGGGCGGGGTCGGCCCAGCCGTCGTCCAGCGCGGCCAGCAGCGCCTGTCGCGCGACCGGGTGCAGCGGGGCGGCGCTGGCCGCGTCCAGGTAGACCGGGGCAGCGTTCACGAGTACCGACGCTATCGCGCCGGTATGGTCAAGATCCCCCCGATGGGGGCGGACAGTGACCCCAAGACGGTCCGGCCAGTCATGGTCGAGTAATCTGCGACCGTCGGTGACGCCTTTGCCGTCGGTGTTGACGAAACAACCACCGCGGCGCGCTAGGGAGGCAGGACCAGGTGGTCGCAAGGAGTTCGGAGGTACGGCCGTCGGCCGTACGGCACAGCGCTTCCCCGGGGGTCGGTGGACGCCGGCGGCGTGGTGCTGGTCGACTCGCCGGGCTCGGTCTCGGCGGAGCGGCGCTGCTGGTTCTGCTCACCGGCTGCGACGTCGGCAAGGCGTTCGGCGGCTTCGGCTGGCCGCAGGGGGGCATCACCCCCGAGTCGCACCGCATGTACGACCTGTGGATCGCGTCCTGCATCGCGGCTCTCGCGGTGGGCGTGTTCGTCTGGGGCCTCATCTTCTGGTGCGTGATCCGCTACCGGAAGCGCGGCAACCAGCTGCCCGTGCAGACCCGCTACAACCTGCCGATGGAGTTCCTCTACACCATCGCGCCGGTCCTCGTGGTCTCCGTGCTCTTCTACTACACCGCGGTGGTGCAGACCGACGTGGTGAAGGAGTCGAAGAACCCCGACGTCACCGTCGAGGTCGTCGCCTTCAAGTGGAACTGGCAGTTCAACTACCGCGACGGTCAGGGCGCCGACGCCAACACGGTCGCCTCGGTGCTGGGCACCAGCGAGGTCATCCCGATCCTGGTGCTGCCGACCGGCAAGTCGATCCGGTTCGAGGAGCACAGCCGCGACGTCGTCCACTCGTTCTGGGTGCCGGAGCTGCTGTTCAAGCGCGACGTCATGCCGGGCAACATCCGCAACACCTTCGAGGTCTCCAGCCTCGACCAGGAGGGCCACTACGTCGGCCGCTGCGCCGAGCTGTGCGGCAGCTACCACGCCTTCATGAACTTCGAGCTGCGGGTCGTCTCCCCGGAGAAGTACGAGCAGTTCCTGGCGGCCAAGAAGGCTGGCAAGTCGACGCAGGAGGCGCTCCAGGCGATCGGCGAGGACCCGTACGCCACCGAGACCGAGCCGTTCAAGACGCGGCGGAACACGGCCAACTTCAACCCGTCCGACGCGACGGCCGGCGCGGGAAGCTGAGGGGTTCGGCATGAAGACCGAGTGGAAGATCTTCCTGATCGTCTCGACGTTCCTCTTCGGCGTCGCGATCCTCTACGGCGCCTGGACGTACGGCGAGGGCGGCCGGGTGGAGTGGGTCGGCACCGTGGCGCTGCTCCTCTCCGGCCTGCTGACCTCGATGTGCGGCGGCTTCTTCTGGTTCGTCTCGCGCCGGATCGACCTGCGCCCGGAGGACCGGGCGGACGGCGAGATCGCCGACGGCGCGGGGGAGATCGGCTTCTTCAGCCCGGGCAGCTACTGGCCGTTCGGCCTGGCCCTGGCCGCGTCGATCGCCGGCCTCGGCCTGGTGTACTGGCAGATGTGGCTGCTCGCGGTGGGCCTGGTCGCGGTGATCTTGGCCGCCTGCGGCCTGCTCTTCGAGTACTACACCGGCACCCGCCGCACCGCCGAGCACTGACCGACGACACCCGCAACGGCCCGCGTCCCGACGGACGCGGGCCGTTGCGTCTTTCCCGCCGACCCGGTCGGCGTCGGCCCCGGGCTGGACGCTCGGGCGTCGGCTGGACGCTCGGGCGTCGGCTTGAGGGCTCAGGCGTCGGCTGGCCGCTCGCGCGGCGCCGGCGTGGGCGGACGCCGGGGGCGCCCTGCGTGGGCGGACGCCGGGGCGGATGCCGGGGGCGGACGCCGAGGGCGCCCGGCGGCGGGCGGACGCCGGGGGGCGGTGGTCAGGCGGCGCGGGAGTGGGTCTCGCGGGAGCCGCCCGGGCGGCGGCGCAGGCGCGGCGGGCGGAAGGCGAAGGTGGCGATCAGCACGGCCGCGCCGCAGCCGGTGCAGACCAGCTCGGGGCAGTCGGCGCCGTGCCCGTCGACGCAGGGCGGAGCCTCGAACGGCACGACGTCCTGGCAGGCGTCGCAGTGGAGTTCGCGGTCCGACACGGGCCTCTCCTCTCGTTCCGGTGTCCGCCGGGGACGGTGCCCTTTCGGCGGAAAACGGAGAATTACTCCCGTGTAGTTTGGCACGCGGGTCCGACACGTCCGGCCGGACCCGCCCTCCGTCGCCGGCTCAGAGGGAGCGGGTGACCTCGAGCCAGCGCTCCAGGGTGGCCGCCGCCGCGCCCGAGTCGATGGACTCCGCGGCCCGGGCCATGCCGGCGCGTACCGCCTCGTGCAGGTCGCCGTCGAGCGGGCCCTGGGTGGCCAACGCCACGCCGGCGTTCACCAGCACGGCGTCGCGTACCGGGCCGGTCTCGCCGGCCAGCAGCCGCCGGGCCACGCCGGCGTTGTACGGGGCGTCAGCGCCCCGCAGGTCGGCCAGGGTGGACCGGGGCACCCCGAGGTCCACCGCGTCCAGCAGCGCCTCCCTGACGGTGCCCTGCTGGGCCACCCAGAGCCGGGTGGGGGCGGCCGTGGTGAACTCGTCCAGCCCGTCCTCACCGCGCATCACCACCACCGAGTCGCCGCGGGCGGCGAAGACGGCCGCCATCACCGGTGCCATCCGCAGGTCGAAGCAGCCGACCGCGCCGGCCCGGGGGCGGGCCGGGTTGGTCAGCGGGCCGAGGAAGTTGAACGCGGTGGGCACGCCGATCTCCCGGCGGACCGGGCCGGTGTGCCGCATGCCCGGGTGGAAGCGGCCCGCGAAGCAGAAGGCGATGCCGGCCTCGGTGACGCACCGGGCCACCTGCTCGGGCGTCAGGTCCAGCGGCACGCCGAGGTGTTCGAGCAGGTCGGCGGTGCCGCACGAGGAGGAGGCGGCCCGGTTGCCGTGCTTGACCACGCGGACCCCGGCGCCGGCCACCACCAGGGCGGCCATGGTGGAGATGTTGACCGTGTGGGCCAGGTCGCCGCCGGTGCCGACCACGTCCAGCGCGGTGGCCCGGACCTCCTCGGGCAGCTCGACCAGCACCGCCCGGTTGAGCATCGCCGCCACCAGGCCGGCCAGCTCGGCCGGGGTTTCGCCCTTGGCCCGCAGCGCCACCACGAAGCCGGCCACCTGGGCCGGGCTGGCGGCGCCGGAGATGATCTCGTCCATCGCCCAGGCGGCGTCGGTGGTGGAGAGCTCCTCACCGCGCAGCAGCGCGTTGAGCAGCAGCGGCCAGGTCCGTTCGCCCATGGCGGGCCTCCCGAGCGCGTGGAGGGCGGGTGTGGCGGCCGATCCGCCCGGCGGCGCCGCCGGGCGGCGGCTCAGGACCGGATCATGGCCGGAGGGGTGCCACGGCCGCGTCGCCGTGGCGCCGAGGGTGCCGGGTCAGGCGGCGGCGGCGGTGCGCTGCAGCAGTTCCGCGACGGTGGTGCCGGCGGTCACCGGGTCGAGCGGGTAGGTGAGGGTGGCATCGACCTCGGCGTACGCGGCCAGCCAACGGTCGGCGGCCCGGGCGATCACCACGCAGGTCGGCGGGGCGTCGTCCCGGTCGTCCTTGATCTGGCGGGCGATCCCGATGCCGCCGCCGGGACTGGCCTCACCGTCGAGCAGGAGCAGGTCGATCTCGTAGTCGTCGACCAGCCGGATGCACTCGGCGTACTCGGACGCCTCGGCGAACTCGATCTGGAGCCCCGGCGCGGGTCGGGTGCCGACCGCGAGCCGCATCCGGTCGCGGACCTTGGGGTCGTCGCTGTAGAGCAGGACGGTGCACAGACGATCGCTCATGCCTTACTTGCTCCCACCTCGTAGCTGCCCGCTGATCGTAGCGGGCGTCACATCCGGCCCGTCGCTCCGCCCTGTCGGTCAGGCGCTCGCCTCCGCGGCGCGCTCGCGGGCCTCCTGGCGGTCCAGTTCGCGGTCCAGCCGGCGGGCCTCCCGCTCGGACTGCTTGATCCACTGGACCACCAGCACGGCCAGCATGGTGACGCTGACGAACTCGCCGCCGGCCCAGAGCACCCCGCCGGCGACCACCTGGTCGTTCCACGGGTCCGACCAGCTCAGGTGCAGCGACGGGTACCAGTCGCCGCCGAACAGGGTGGTGCTCTGCATGATGGTGAGCCCGAGCACGGTGTGGAACGGCACGGAGAGCACCATCAGCAGCGCCCGGGCCGGGTACGGCCAGCGCCCGGGCAGCGGGTCCAGGCCGAGCAGCGGCCAGAAGAAGACGCAGCCGGTGGCGATGAAGTGGGCGTGCACCAGTTCGTGCGCCCAGTCGTGCGCGAGGGTGTACCCGTACAGGTCGGTGAAGTACAGCGCGAACGGGTTCACCACGAAGATGGCGAAGGCCACCAGCGGGAAGCTGTAGACCCGGGCCACCCGACTGTGCACGATCGCCAGCAGCCGCTTGCGGGGCCGCAGCGGCAGGGTGCGCAGGGCCAGGGTGATCGGCGCGCCGAGGGCCAGGAAGATCGGCGCGACCATGGCGAGCACCATGTGCTGCACCATGTGCACCGACAGCAGCGTGGTGTCGTAGGCGCCCAGGCCGCTGAGCGTCACCGCGGCGATGCCGCCCAGGCCCGGGCCGAGGAAGCAGATCGTACGGATCGCCGGCCAGCGGTCGCCGCGCAACCGCAGCCGGTACACCCCGTAGAGGTACACGCCCGCGGCGAGCACCAGCGCGAGGCCGAGCCAGTTGTCGAGCTGGGCCTCGGTGAAGACCCGGGCGACGGTGAACGGTGGGACGCTCCCACCGCCGTCGGCCAGGGTGGTCGCGACGGCACCCGAGGTGGCGGCGAAGATCGGATCGACGTGCAGCACGCTTTTCAGGGTAGGTCAGGCGAAGCGGACCACCCCGATCGGGCCACTGTTGGCGCAGGTTTGCCACCCCGCTGATCGTCGGTCCCGGTCAAGGGCAATAATGACCGCGTGACTGCGGCCCCAGCCATTGACAAGAGCCGGATCCACTCCCTGACGCGACCCAACATGGTCAGCGTCGGGACGATCGTGTGGCTCTCCAGCGAACTCATGTTCTTCGCGGCGCTGTTCGCGATGTACTTCTCGATCCGCGCGGCGGCGCCGGAGCAGTGGGAGAAGCACACCGAGATCTTGAACATCCCCTATGCGACCACCTTCACGGTGATCCTGGTGCTCTCCTCGGTGACCTGCCAGCTCGGTGTCTTCGCGGCCGAGAAGGGCGACGTGCACGCCCTCCGCCGGTGGTTCACCCTCACCTTCGTGATGGGTCTGATCTTCGTCCTCGGCCAGGCGAACGAGTACCGCAACCTGGTCCACGAGGGCGTGAAGATCAACGCCGACGGGTACGGGTCGATGTTCTACCTGACCACCGGCTTCCACGGCCTGCACGTGACCGGCGGTCTGATCGCCTTCATCATCTTCATGGTCCGTACGACCATGGGCCGGTTCACCCCGGCGCAGGCGACGTCCGCCATCGTCGTGTCCTACTACTGGCACTTCGTCGACGTCGTGTGGATCGGGCTCTACGCCATGATCTACTGGCTCCAGTGATCTTGGCGCGTCACGAACCGCGCCGCTGCTCCGTCCCCTGAGACAAGGTCCAACCGGTTAAGGACACAGGTCATGACTTCTGACAACGACCGCCGACGCGGTCTGCTCGCGCGGCTGCGCGGGCGGCCCGTAGCGCGCAGCAGGGGCCGCCGCCGGCTGGGTGCCGCGGTCCGGCTGGCCGCCGCGCTGATGCTGGCCGGCGGCGCCTACACCGCCTTCGCCCCCGGTGTGCAGGCGCAGGACAACCCGCCCCTGAGCGCCGCCGCGAACGAGGGCAAGGCGCTGTTCGACGTGAGCTGTGTGACGTGTCACGGTCGCAACGCCCAGGGCGTCGAGGGTCGCGGTCCGAGCCTGATCGGCGTCGGATCGGCCTCAGTCGAGTTCCAGGTCAGCAGCGGTCGCATGCCGATGGCCCGGCAGGAGGCCCAGGCCATGCGCAAGCCTCCGCAGTTCACCGACGAGCAGGTGCGCCAGCTCGGCCAGTACATCCAGGAGCTGGGCGGTGGCCCGCAGGTGCCGAACGGCAACCTGCGCGAGGGCGCCAACGTGTCCACCGGTGGCGAGCTGTTCCGGATCAACTGCTCGCAGTGTCACGCCTTCGGCGGCGGCGGGGGCGCGCTCTCCTCCGGCAAGTACGCGCCGAGCCTGCACCCGGCCAGCGACCGGCAGATCTACGCCGCGATGCTGAGCGGCCCGCAGAACATGCCGGTGTTCGGTGACAACCAGATCACTCCGGAGCAGAAGGCGGACATCATCGCCTACATCCAGGAGACCCTGAAGCACGACCAGGACCAGGGCGGTTTCAACCTGGGCCGGTACGGCCCGTCGACCGAGGGTCTGGCGATCTTCCTGGTCGGCATCGTCGCGCTGGTCTTCGCGAGCCTGTGGATTGCGGGCAAGTCGTGACCGAGCGGATCATTCGTTTCAGTGCTGTGACGCCGACCCCCGGCGTCACCCGTAGCGAGGTGACGGCATGAGCACCCACACCGAGCACCAGGCCCCGCAGGGCCGGGAGCCGCTCGACGTGAACGACCCCCGGGTGTCCCGGTTCGACATCGTCCAGGAGGGCGCCCGGCGGGACGACATCGAGATCGTCCACTACGAGCCGCAGGTGGTCGCCGGCAGCCGGGCCGAGCGCCGGGTTACCCGTACCGTCGCCTCGTTCTTCCTGCTGACCGGCCTGGCCGCCACCGCGTTCCTGATCATCTACATCTGGTGGCCCTGGCAGTGGGAGGCCGGTCGCGGCGGCGACAAGCTCTACACCCCGCTGCTCGGCCTGACCCTCGGCGTCGCGCTGCTCGGCATCGGCTTCGGCATCCTCACCTGGGGCAAGAAGCTGCTGCCCAAGGAGGTCTCGATCCAGGACCGGCACGACCAGCCGGGCCCCCCGGAGGAGCGCACGATCACCGGCCAGACGATGCTCTACATGGCCGACGAGATGGGCGTGCGGCGCCGTCCGCTGCTCGGCATCTCGCTGCTCGCCGGCCTGGCGCCGGTCGGCGCGGTCGCCGCGGCGCCGCTGATCGGCGGGCTGATCAAGAACCCGCACGACAACAACCAGATGTTCACCACCGGCTTCGCACCGGCCGACGGCGGCAAGACCAAGATCCGGCTGATCCGCGAGGACGGCCGGCCGATCCGGCCCGCCGACGTCAGCGTCGGCGGCCAGCTCACGGTCTTCCCGGGCGTCGACGGCGGAGTGAGCAACAAGTACGCCGACTCGCCCACCCTGCTGATCCACCTGCGCGAGGACGACGCGCAGAAGTCCCGCGCGGCGAACGCGACCAAGGGACACGGCGACTACATGTGGGGCAACTTCGTCGCGTTCTCCAAGATCTGCACGCACGCCGGTTGCCCGGCCAGCCTCTACGAGCAGCAGACCAACCGCCTGCTCTGCCCCTGCCACCAGTCGCAGTTCCTCATCACCGACAACGCCAAGCCGGTCTTCGGCCCGGCGAACCGGCCGCTGCCGCAGCTGCCGATCGAGGTCGACGAGGAGGGCTTCTTCGTGGCGAAGTCCGACTACACCGAAACCATCGGTCCCGACTTCTGGGAGCGGCCATGAAGCGCCGAAAGTTTGATCCGGCCGCGCTGCCGGCCAAGACCGCCGGGGCGGTGGACGACCGCTTCCAGGTGGCCACCCCGCTGCGCAAGCTGCTGAACAAGGTCTTCCCCGACCACTGGTCCTTCCTGCTGGGCGAGATCGCGCTCTTCTCGTTCATCGTCCTGCTGCTGACCGGTGTCTTCCTGACCTTCTTCTTCGAGCCGGCGATGACCGAGGTGACCTACGACGGCAGCTACGCGCCGCTGCGCGGCACCCCGATGTCCGCCGCGTACGCCTCCAGCCTGGACATCTCGTTCGATGTCCGGGGCGGTCTGATCATGCGGCAGATGCACCACTGGGCGGCGCTGCTGTTCATGGCCGCGATCGTGGTGCACATGCTGCGGGTCTTCTTCACCGGCGCGTTCCGCAAGCCGCGGGAGACGAACTGGATCATCGGCTCGCTGCTGTTCTGGGTCGGCTTCCTGGCCGGCTTCACCGGCTACTCGCTGCCGGACGACGGCCTCTCCGGCACCGGCCTGCGGATCGCCTCCGGCATCATCCTGTCGATCCCGGTGATCGGCTCCTGGGTCAGCTCGTCGATCTTCGGCGGGGAGTTCCCGGGCACCATCATCATCAGCCGCTTCTTCATCGCCCACGTGCTGCTCATCCCGGCCCTGCTGGTGGCGCTGATCAGCGTGCACCTGGGCCTGGTGTTCAAGCAGAAGCACACCCAGTGGCCCGGCCCCGGCCGGACCAACGAGAACGTGGTCGGCGAACGGATGTTCCCGCGCTACGCGCTCAAGCAGGGCGGCTTCTTCATGGTCGTCTTCGGCGTGATCGCGCTCTTCGGCGGCCTGTTCCAGATCAACCCGATCTGGTACTTCGGCCCGTACGAGGCGTGGGTGGTCTCGGCGGCCAGCCAGCCCGACTGGTACGTCATGTTCCTCGACGGCTCGACCCGCCTCATGCCGGCCTGGGAGATCTCCATCCCGATCGGCGACGGGTACGTCATCCCGCCGCTGTTCTGGCCGACGGTCGTGCTGCCGGGCATCCTGGTCGGCCTGTCGACGATGTACCCGTTCCTGGAGGCCCGCCGCCTCAAGGACTACAAGCACCACAACCTGCTCCAGCGGCCCCGGGACGTACCGGCCCGGACCGGCGTGGGCGCCATGGCGGTCGCCTTCTACATCGTGCTGACCCTCTCCGGCGCCAACGACGTCATCGCCGACAAGTTCCACATCAGCTTGAACGCGATGACCTGGGCGGGCCGGATCGGGCTGCTGGTCGTCCCGCCGCTGGCCTACTACTTCACCTACCGGCTCTGCCTGGGTCTCCAGCAGCACGACCGGGAGGTGCTGGCCCACGGCGTGGAGACCGGCATCATCAAGCGGCTGCCCGACGGCCGGTTCGTCGAGGTCCACCAGCCGCTCACCGCGGTCGACGGGCACGACGGCCACGGCCCGGCGCTGGACTACGTCGGTTGGGTCGTCCCCAAGAAGATGAACCGGCTGGGGGCCCTCGGCCCGGCCATCCGGGGCTTCTTCTACCCGATCGAGAAGCCGGCCGAGGCGCCGGTCTCGCCGGGGCACCCGCCGGTCGAGCCCCGAGCGGAGCGCGAGGAGATTGGCAGCGGCGAGAGCCGGCGCTGACCCCCGAGAGCCGACACACCGTGGCGCCCGCCGGATCTCCGGCGGGCGCCACGGCCCGTTTCCGGGCCGTTCGTCCCGTCCCGCCCGTCGGGTGACCGGCGGTGCCGCTCCGCCACCTCGCCGCTCCCCGACACGGACGGGTGGAATCGCAGGAATAACCCCGGTCAGCCGGGTATCCGTGCGGTCCAACGTCTCAAGGGGGGGAAAGCATGTTGGGAATCAAACGCCTGGGCCTGCTGGCCGCGCTGGTGCTCGTCGGCCTGGCACCCGCAGCGGCCGCGCAGGCCGCGGCGCAGCCGTCGACGCAGGACACCCAGTACCTGCAGGCGGTGCACCAGGTCAACCTGTTCGAGATCACGGCAGGTAACCTGGCGCAGCAGAAGGGCAAGAACCAGCAGGTCAAGGACCTGGGCAAGATGTTCGTCACGGACCACACGCAGCTGGACCAGACGGTGCAGTCCACCGCGCAGCAGCTGAACGTCCAGCTGCCGGGCGACCCGACGGCCGACCAGCAGAAGGTCCTCGACAAGCTGAACAACGTCAGCGGCGCCGAGTTCGACAAGGCGTGGGTGACCGCCCAGCTGGCCGGCCACGTCCAGGCCATCCAGGCCACCCAGACGGAGATCTCGCAGGGCTCCGAGCAGTCGGTGGTCCAGATCGCCCAGGACGCCCTGCCGGTGCTCCAGGCGCACTACGACGCCCTGGTGGCGTTGGCCCAGACCCTGGGTGTCCCGGTCCCGCAGGCCAGCGCCAGCGGCACGCCCAGCCCGGGTGGTACCGAGTCGCCGGCTCCGGGTGGCACCGAGACCGAGTCGCCGGCTCCGGGTGGCACCGGCACCGAGGAGCCCGCTCCGGGCACCACGGAGACCCCGGTGCCCGGCCAGAGCTGACCCACCGCACGGCCGACCGTGGCCGGCTCGCCCCGCCGGGGTGGGCCGGCCACCGGCGTGCTCAGCCCGGGTCGGCCCGGCCACCGGCGTGCTCAGCCGGGTTGGTCCGGCCTACCGACGTGCTCAGTCGGCGTTGGCCAGCCCGATCGCGAACGCCTCCTCCAGGTCGTGCTGCGAGTACGCCCGGAACGCGATGTGCGACTGCGTGTTGATCACGCCCGGCACCTTGGAGATGCTGCCGGCGATGACCTGGGCGATCTGGTCGAACTCGCGGACCCGCACCATGGCGATCAGGTCGACGTGCCCGGCCACCGAGTAGACCTCGCTGACACCGGGCAGGTTGGCCAGGGTCTCGGCCACCTCGGGAATGGAGTCGGTGGCGCAGTCGATCAGCACGATCGCGGTGATCACGGGACATTTCTCCGTTCGTCGGCGTCGTCGCCCATGCTAGAGGTTGTGCCGTTCACGCCGTCCCCGGCCGCTCGATCCGCCCCGCCGGCACGGTCAGGTCCGCGCCGACCCGGATCGCGTCGGTGAGCCGCTCGTCCGCCCGTACCGTCGCGCCGGGCCAGACCACCGCCCGGGTAACCGCGCCGCGCACGATCGCGCCCGCCCCGACCACCGCCCGGCGCACCGGCCCGGTCACCGTCGCTGACGGGTCGACCAGGCAGCCGTCGCCGGCCGCGTGCAGGTTGGCCGCCAGGTAGTCGGCCGGGGTGCCGGTGTCGACGAAGACCCCCCGGTAGGGCACCACCTCCAGCGCGCCGGCGGCCTCCGCCGGCCGCCACACCGCCCGGACCAGGTCACCGAAGGTCGCCGGCAGGTCCCGGACCAGCCGCCACGGCAGCAGCGAGAACCCCACGAACCGGTGGCCGCTGAAGGTGCCGGGCGCCGCCGGGTCGTCGGCCGGCTGGCCGAGCAGGCGTACGCTCCGCCCGTCCCAGCCGTCCAGCAGCGCCGCCACGTCCGGCCCCGGCGGGGCGTCCGGATCCGCCAGGTACGCGTCGGCGTTGCCGACCAGCACGCCCCGGCCGGCGATCCAGTCCCGCAGGTTGCCCAGGCCGCCCGCGGTGCCCAGCGGCGCACCCGGCTCGACCGAGAGCCGGGCCCGGTCGCCGACCCGGGCGACCACCTGCCCGCCCAGGTAGCAGGCGTTCACCGCGACCCGCCCCGGGCCGGTCAGGCCGAGCCCGGCGAGCCGGTCCAGGGCCCGGTCCAGCAGCGGCACGTTGCCGACCGGGCAGAGCGCCTTGGGCACCCGCTCGGTCAGCGGTCGCAGCCGGGTGCCCTCGCCGGCGGCGAGCACCACCGCGCAGACGTCCACCGCCGCCCGCCAGCCCGGACCGCTCGACCCCGTGCCCCGGGACCCGCCCGCGCCGTCCGGACCACCGGGTCCGGCGGACCTGCTGGGCCGGTCCGGGCCATCGGGTCGGTCCGGGCCGTCGCGCCCGTTCGGTCGGTCGGATCGGTGCGGGCCGTCGGGTCGGTCCGGGCCGTCGCGCCGGTCCGGTCGGTCGGGCCGGTGCGGGCCGTCGGGTCGGTCCGGGCCGTCGCGTCGGTCCGGTCGGTCGGGGCGGCTCGGGCTGTCGCGCTCGCCCGGGCGATCCGGGCGGTTCGGGCCGGCGGCTGGGCCGGGGGATTGCCCGCCGGCGTCGGCGGAACCGCCCCGGTCGTCGCGGTGGTCCAGGTCGTTCGGGCCGTCGGGGCCGGTGGGGCGCTCGCCGCCGGCGGGGCCGGTGCCGGCCCGGCCGGCCGGGCCCGCGGGTCGGTCCGGGCCGGCCGGGCCGGTCGCCCGTCGCGCGCCGCCCGGCCGGCGCGGGCCGGGGCCGGTCACGAGCCGGACGGCGGCACCGGCGGCGTGTCGCCGGCGCGCGGGCCGATGCCGTAGTAAGCGAGCAGGTTGGCGGTGGCCCGGCTCAGCCGGGGCAGGTCGTCCAGCGGGTGCCAGGCCGCTTCGTAGACCTCGGCGCCGTCCACCGTCAACTCCGTCGTGGAGGCCGGCACCTCGGCCTCGAAAACCACGTCCACCCAGCCCTTGGCGTGCACCACCGCGTTCGGCACCGCCGGGCGGAGCCGCTCCGGGGCGAGCCGGACGCCGGACTCCTCGTACAGCTCGCGGGCCGCGCCGACCACCGGGGCCTCGCCGCGCTGGAGCAGGCCGGCCGGGAGGGTCCAGCTGTGTCCGGGCGGCTGGCGCAGCAGCAGGATCCGCCCCGCCCCCTTGGCCTCGGCGTCCCGGACCAGCGCGACCGCGCCGACGATGTACTTCGGCACGGCGAGGCGGACCAGCCGCCGCCGCAGCGGCACGGGCAGCCGGTAGAAGAGCTGGTAGCCGAGGGCCCGTCCGGTGGCACGCGCGCGGGGGATCATGCCCGTAAGGCTAGTTGCCGCGCGGCCCGCCCGGGCGACGGGCGTTCACCTACTGGCGGTGGTCGACCAGATCGATCAACTGCTCGACCACGGCGTCCGGCTCGACCGCCCGGTCGAAGACCGCCACCAGCAGGGTCTCCAGGTCGGGGTAGCCCAGCTCCTCGGAGAGACGCAGCAGCGGCAGGTCGCTGGCCAGCCCTCGGTTGTGCTTGCGCAGGGTCAGGCCGATGGTGGCCCGGCCCAGGCGTACCTTGTCGGCGATCGAGATGCCCGGCTCGGTGTGCTCGGCGAACCAGCGGTTGATCTG
This sequence comes from Micromonospora sp. NPDC049836, assembly GCF_044465125.1. Lineage (NCBI taxonomy): Bacteria > Bacillati > Actinomycetota > Actinomycetes > Micromonosporales > Micromonosporaceae > Micromonospora > Micromonospora sp. NPDC049836. The sequence goes on along the minus strand of NZ_JBITLH010000003.1, from coordinate 358,546 downwards.
CATCTGGGCGTGCGGTGACTTGACGAAGCCCAACCACTCGCGGCGCGGCCCGCGCGGGGCCGCGTCGGCCTCGAACCCGCTCTCCGCGTCGTTCTCGGTGAAGATCTCCACCACGTCGCCGTCCTCCAGTTCGGAGGAGAGCGGCGCCAGCCGCCCGTTGATCCGCGCGGCGAGGCAGTGGTCGCCCCGCTCGGTGCCCAACTCGTACGCGAGGTCGACCGGGGTGGCGCCGGCCGGCAGGACCACCTGCCGCCCGTCGGCGACCACCTGGATCTGGGCCTCCGCCAGGTCGCAGCGCAGCGACTCCATGAACTGCGTCGGGTCGACCGTCTCCTGCTCCCAGTTGAGCACCCGGCGCAACCAGGCCAGCTCGTCGGCGCGGTCGGTGGCCCGGCCGGTCGACCGCGGGAAGCGGTAGTGCGCGGCGATGCCGTACTCGGCGTCGCGGTGCATCTCCTCGGTGCGGATCAGCACCTCCACGGTCCGGTCGTGTGGACCGCAGACGCTGGTGTGCAGGGACCGGTAGAGGTTGTTCTTCGGCGAGGCGATGAAGTCTTTGAACCGGCCCGGCACCGGCCGCCACAACCCGTGCACCGCACCGAGCGCGGCGTAGCAATCCGTCGCCGGACCGTCCACCACGATCGCGATGCGGGGCAGGTCGTACGGGGCCGCGTGCCCTCCGGCCACCGTGTCCTTCCAGATCGAGTAGAGGTGCCGGGGTCGGGGCGAGACCTCGGCGTCGACCCGGTTGCGGCGCAACGCCACCTTCGTCCGGGCCACCACGTCGTCGAGGTACGCGTCCCAGCCCGGCCGGTCGTGCACGTGCCGGGCGATCCGGGCGTGCTCCTCGGGGCGCAGGTGCAGCAGCACCACGTCGTCCAGTTCGCGTTTGAGGGTCTGGATGCCGAGCCGGTCGCAGAGCGGGACCAGCACCTCCAGCGTCTTGCGCGCGATCCGCTCCCGGGAGGCGGCGGACCGCACGCCGAGGGTGCGCATGTTGTGCAGCCGGTCGGCCAGCTTGATGATCAGCACCCGGACGTCCTTGCCGGCCGCGACGATCATCTTGCGGACCGTCTCCGCCTCGGCGGCCGTGCCGTAGAACGCCTTGTCGAACTTGGTCACCCCGTCGACCAGGTGGGCCACCTCGCCGCCGAAGTCCTCCTGGAGCGCCTGGAGGGTGTAGCGGGTGTCCTCGACGGTGTCGTGCAGCAGCGCGGCGACCAGGGTGGTGGTGTCCATGCCGAGGTCCGCGCAGATCTGGGCGACCGCGAGCGGATGGGTGATGTACGGCTCGCCGCTCTTGCGGAACTGGCCGCGGTGCATGTTCTCGGCGATCGTGTAGGCCCGGCGCAGGACCGAGGCGTCGGCGTTGGCGTGGATCCCGCGGTGCGCGCGGACCAGCGCGGTGACCGGGTCGTTGTCGGTGGTGGGCCAGGTGAGCAGGGAGCGCAGCCGGCGGGTCAGCGGCAGGTCGCCGGGCTGGGTCGGAAGGGCGCCGCCCAGGGCGGCGCCGTGTCCGGCGTCGACGTCCACCTGGGACACCTCCTCACCCGGGCCCCCAGGGCCGCCCTGACCGGCGACCGGGAGCAGGCCCGCGAATCGGGCAGGACTGCACTTCTCCAACAGCCTAAGCGAGGTGACGTCGTCCGATCGGACAGTTGGTCATGAGCGTTCGGTCGAGAGTTGCCGGGACCCTCCGTTCTCCGCCTTCGCCAACAGGGCCCGGAACCGGCCCGCGCCAGTGATCGGGGACGCCCAGCCGGCGGAGGCCTCCACCAGCCGGGTCTCCGGTCGCTCCAACCAGGACAGGATGCGTTCGGTCTCCTCGGCGGTGGCCGCCGGGACCGGACCGTGCCCGGGCAGCACCGTCTCCGCGGTGGCCCGGATCGCGGCGATGGTCGGTCGCGGGTGGACGCCGGGCGGGGAGACGCCCGCGCCGGCCAGCCGGCCGTGCCGGATCAGGGCCAGCTCCCAGCCGCCCCGGGCGGCCGGGCGGGCGGCGGCCAGCTCGGCGATCCCGGTCAGCGCGGCCAACCGCTGCATCCGCACCGCCGCGCGCAGCACCGCGGCCAGCCGGGCACGCACCACCGCGGCCTCCTCGTAGCGCTGGGCGGCCGAGAGCGCCTCGATCCGGGTGAGCAGGGCGTCCACCACCACCCGCGGGTCGTCGGTGGTGGCCGTGCGGAACGGGGCGGCGGCGACGTCCTCGTACTCCGCCGGGCTGATCCGGTGCTCGCACGGCGCCGGGCAGCGACCCAGCTCGGCCAGCGCGCAGGCCGGCATGGTGGTGCGCCGGGAGAGCCGGTGCGTGCACTGGCGCAGCGGCACCGCGTCGTGGAAGCCGGCGGCGGCCAGCTCGGCGGCCTGCTTGGACCGGAACGGGCCGAGGTAGGCGGTGTCGGTCGGGGCGAGGTCGCGCACGATGGACAACCGCGGGTACGCCTCGTCGGTCAGCTTCAGCCAGACCTGCCGCTCCGGATACTTCGAGCGGCGGTTGTACGGCGGCGCGTGCGCCGCGATCAGCCGCAGCTCGCGCACCTCCGCCTCCAGCGAGTGGGCGCACTCCACCGCCTGCACCCGCTCGGCGGCGGCCAGCATCTCGGAGATCCGGGCCCGCTTCTCCGCGGCGGTGAAGTAGCTGCGCACCCGGGTGGCGATGTCGCCGGAGGTGCCCACGTAGAGCGGCCGGTCGTCGGCGGCCCGGAAGATGTAGACCCCGGGCACCTTCGGCAGCCCGTCGGCGAGGTGCCGCTTGCGGCGCTGGGTCGGGGTGACCGCCCGGGCGAACTCGATCGCCTCGCCGACCGTGTCCACCCGGTGCCCGCCGAGCCGCCCGATCAGCCCGTGCAGCACGTCGACAGTGGCCCGGGCGTCGTCCAGCGCGCGGTGGGTCGGCTGGGTGGCGGTGCGGAAGTAGGCCGCCAGGGTGCCCAGCTTGCGGTTGGGCACCTCGTCGCGGGTCAGCACCCGGCGGGCCAGCGCCGCGGTGTCCAGCACCCGCGGGTTCGGCCAGCGGTAACCGTGCTTGACGCAGGCGGCCTTGAGGAAACCCACGTCGTACGGGGCGTTGTGGGCCACCAGCACGGCGTCGGCGATGAACTCCAGGAAACTCGGCAGCACCTGCTCGATCGGCGGGGCGGGCAGCAGCATGGCCTGGGTGATGCCGGTCAGCACGGTGATGAACGGCGGGATCGGCACCCCCGGGTTGACCAGGGTGGCCAGCACGCCCAGCTCCTCGCCGCCGCGTACCTTGACCGCGCCGATCTCGGTGATGCCGCCGCCGTCGGGCGCGCCGCCGGTGGTCTCCAGGTCGACCACCACGAAGGTGGTCGCGTAGAGCGGCAGCGCGGGGTCGACCCCGCCGCCCGCCACCCGGTCCAGGCCGGCCAGCGCCTCCTGGACGTACTCCGCTGCGGTCACCCGCGGGACGCTAGCGGCCGGGTCCGACACTCCCGTCCCAGCGGTCCCAAGCGTCACAGCGGGGTAGGATGAGAGATCGGCTCACTCACCGGGCGGTGGGCCCGTTCGGGGTGGGAGACTTGCCACATGCCCCTCACCGAGCCGCACGACGACCGCTTCTCCGCGGAGGAGCCGGTGGTCGGCGGGCCCGAGATCGGTGAGACCCCGCCCGACCCACCGGCGGACGCCGGCCCGGACGCCCCGGCCGCCGCCCCCGAGCCGGAGCCCGTCCTCCCCGAGCCGGTGCGCCAGCGGATCGTCACGCTGACCGCCACCGTGCTGCCCGGCCTGCCCGCCGACGAGGTGCCCGTCCCGCTGCGCCGGGTCGCCAAGTTCGCCCCCAACCGGCGGGCCCGGCTCGGCGCCGCGGCCATCGCCGCCCAGCTCACCGCCGATCCGCTGTTCCGGCAGCGGGTCACCGCGCGGGTGCTGGCCGACGCCGGTGACCTCGGTGCCGCGGTCGTCGAAGGGACCGCACCCGCCGCCGCCGACCCGGTCGAGGTGGCCGCCCTGGCCTACCTGGCCCGGCCGCGCGGCTGGCGCGAGCTGATCGAGGCCAGCGGGGCCGCGGTGCGCGCCGAGGCGGACAGCGCGGTGGTCGCCGAGCTGGTCCGGGAGGCCGAGCAGCGGGCCGGCCGCGCCGAGCACGACCGGGCGGTGGCCCGGGTCGAGGCGGAGAAGCTCCGCGACGAGCTGGCCCGGGTCCGGGAGGAACTCGGGCAGCTCCGCGAGGAGGCCCGCCAGCTGGCGCGTACCCTCCGGGAGACCCAGGCCCGGGAGCGCAAGGCCAGCGAGATGCTGGCCACCGAGCGGGGCCGGGCCGCGAGGGCGGTGGCCGACGCGGACGCCGAGCTGCGCCGGGCGCGGGCCCGGCTGGCCGAGGCGGAGGCCGCGGCCGGGCTGGCCCGGGCCAGCGCCAAGGAGGCCCGCTCGGTCGACGACGCCAAGCTCTGGCTGCTCCTCGAGACCATCGGGCAGGCCGCCGTGGGGCTGCGCCGGGAGCTGGCGCTGGAGCCGGTCGACCGAATGCCCGCCGACTTCGTGGCCGACGCGTTCGCCGACCAGTCGGCCACCACCCAGGCCGGCGCGGCCACCCGGGCCCGGGACACCGACGACCCGGCGCGGCTCGACCAGCTCCTCGCGCTGCCGAAGGCGCACCTGGTCGTCGACGGCTACAACGTCACCAAGCGCGGCTTCGGCGAGATGTCCCTGGAGCAGCAGCGCAAGCGGCTGATCAGCGGGCTGGGCGGGATCGCCGCGCAGACCGGGGACGAGGTCACCGTGGTCTTCGACGGCGCCGAGCGCATCCATGGGCTACCGCCCGCCCCGCGCGGCGTGCGGGTGCTCTTCTCCCGCAAGGGAGAGACCGCCGACGAGTTGATCCGCCGGCTGGTCCGGGCCGAGCCGGCCGGGCGGCCGGTCGTCGTGGTCTCCTCCGACCGGGAGGTCGCCGACGGGGTACGCCGGCACGGCGCCTACCCGCTGGGCGCGGACTCGCTGGTGCGCCGGCTCGCCCGTTCCTGAGCGCGATGCTCGGGTTCGGGGCGGCTGCTGCCTCGTTGTCCGGTTCTGTCACACCCCTGGCCTAGCGTCGTGGTGACCGACGGTGGTCGGGGGTCACCCGTCCGCCACCGGCGACGCGTCAGGAGGCGTTGATGCGCATCGACTGCGACAGCTGCGGGATCCGCGGCGCCGGCTGTTCCGGCTGCCTGGTGACCGCGCTGCTCGACACCGGCTCGCCGGCGGCCGACCTCGGCCCCGCCGAGCACCGGGCGATCGAGGTGTTCGCCCGGGCCGGCTTCGAGGTGGAGGTGCTGCCGCCGACCGCCCGGCCCACCCGCCGGCCCCGCCGCCGGGTCGCCTGACCACCATCCCCGACCACCACGTGCGCCGACCGACGCGCGGCCCGGCCGCCGTGCCGTGCGTCGGTCGGGCCGTGCGTCGGTCGGGCCAGGCCGCGCGCGGCAGTGGGCCGGCAGCGCGCCAGCCTGGCCGGGCCGGCCGGCGTCCCGGGTCGGGCGGGTGATCGGCTCAGGTTGCGGCATATCGGGGCTTCCGTGGGCGTGGAGGCCACGTTTTGCCGCGACTCGCGCGGTCGCCACCGCCGTCCGGCCGTCGCCCGGCGGCCGGCCGCCCGCCCGTCCGTCGGCCGCCCGCCCGTCGGCCGGCTGGGCGTCGGGTGGTCGTTCGGTGGGCGCGGGCGCTGGGTTCGGCGGCGGCCGGTCGGGCTTAGGATGAGCGGTCACGGCGGAAGGGAACGGCATGACTCGGGCGCGATACGACGGCGGGGCGCGGTGACCCCGCGCGGCTGGGCGGTGCTCACCCTGGCCGGGCTGGTCGTCGCGCTGGTCGTGGCCGGCGCGGTGCTGATCCCGTGGGGCCGGCCACCGGCCCCCCGCGCCGACCAGCTGGCCGCGCTGCGGTCCCTGCCGGTCGAGCAGGTGACCCGGGGACGTGCCTTCCACGGCGCGCTGCGCCCGGCCGCGTGGTCCGCGCTGGCCGTCGGCCTGCTGGTCGCCCTGGTGCTGGGGTTCACCCCGCTGGGCGGTCGCCTGGTCGAGCTGGCCGGCCGCCCCTTCGGGGACCACTGGATCGCCCAGGCGGTGCTCGGCGGGCTCGCCGTGCTGCTCCTGGCCGACCTGCTCACCCTGCCCTTCGCGGCCTGGCGGCAGACCGTGCTCGTCCGGTACGGGCTGAGCACCCAGGGCTGGAGCGGCTGGGCGGTCGACCTGGTCAAGTCGTACGCGGTCAGCGCGATCATCGGCGCCCTCGTCCTGCTCGGCTTCTACGCGGTGGTCCGGCTCGCCCCGCGCTGGTGGTGGGCGCTCGGCGCGGCCGGGGCGGCGCTGCTGGTCGTGCTGCTGTCGTTCGTGCTGCCGGTGCTGGTGGAGCCGGTGTTCAACAAGTTCACCCCGATGGAGCCCGGCCCGCTGCGCGCCGAGCTGATCGCGTTGGCCGACCGGGACGGGGTGCCGGTGCGCGACGTGCTGGTCGCCGACGCCTCGCGGCGGACCCGGGCGGTCAACGCGTACGTCTCCGGGCTGGGGCCGACCCGGCGGGTGGTGGTCTACGACACGCTGCTGCGCGAGGCCACCCCGCAGGAGGTGACCAGCGTGGTGGCGCACGAGCTGGGGCACGCCCGGGACCGGGACGTCTGGACCGGCACCGTGCTGGGGGCGCTCGGCGCGGCCGCCGCCGTGGTGGCGCTGTTCCTGATCGGCTCGTGGCCGCCGCTGCTGCGGCTGGCCGGCGTCGACGGGATCGCCCAGCCGCGGGCGTTCCCGCTGCTCATCGCGCTGATCACCATCGCCGGGCTGGTGGCCACCCCGGTGCAGGCCCTGGTGTCGCGGCAGGTGGAGGCCCGGGCGGACGCGCACGCGCTCGCCCTGACCGGCGACCCGGGCACCTTCGAGGCGATGCAGCGCCGTCTGGCCGGAGTGAACCTCGCCGACCCGGACCCGCCCCGCTGGGAGTACCTCTGGTCGGCCAGCCATCCGTCCACCGTGGAGCGGATGGCCGCCGCCCGCGCCTACGCCAGGGGGAGCGGCGGATGAGCCGGACCTTGCTGATCACCAACGACTTCCCGCCGCGCCCGGGCGGCATCCAGTCGTTCGTGCATCACCTCGCGATCCGCCAGCCCGCCGGCTCGGTGGTGGTCTACGCGTCGAGCTGGCGCGGGGCGGCGAAGTTCGACGCCGATCAGCCGTTCGAGGTGGTCCGGGAGCGCACCAAGGTGCTGCTGCCCACCCCGCTGATCGCCCGGCGCGCCGCGAAGCTGGCCCGGGCGTACGACTGCGACACCGTGTGGTTCGGCGCGGCGGCCCCGCTGGGGCTGCTGGCGGCGGGGCTGCGCCGCCGGGCGGGGATCCGGCGCGCGGTGGCCCTCACCCACGGTCACGAGGCCGGCTGGGCGACGCTGCCCGGCGCCCGGTCGGCGCTGCGCCGCATCGGTCGGGGCGTCGACGTGACCACCTACCTGGGCGAGTACACCCGGGTCCGGCTGGCCCGGGTGCTGGACGGGGTGACCGAGCTGCGCCGGCTCGCCCCGGGCGTGGACGTGGATACCTACCACCCGGCGGTGGACGGGGAACGGGTGCGGGTGCGGCTCGGGCTGGCCGACCGGCCGGTGGTGGTCTGCGTGTCCCGGCTGGTGCCCCGCAAGGGGCAGGACATGCTGATCCGCGCCCTGCCGGAGATCCGCCGCCGGGTGCCGGACGCGGCGCTGCTGATCGTCGGGGGCGGGCCGTACCGGGCGGTGCTGGAGAAGCTGGCCCGGCAGACCGGGGTGGACCGCGACGTGGTCTTCACCGGCTCGGTGCCGTCGGCCGAGCTGCCCGCCCACTACGCCGCCGGTGACGTGTACGCGATGCCCTGCCGGACCCGCAACCGCGGCCTGGACGTGGAGGGTCTGGGCATCGTCTACCTGGAGGCCAGCGCGACCGGGCTCCCGGTGGTGGCGGGCGACTCGGGCGGCGCGCCGGACGCCGTCCGGGAGGGGGAGACCGGGTACGTGGTGCGTGGCCGGGACGTCGCCCAGCTCGCCGACCGGGTGGCCACCCTGCTCGCCGACCGGGACCTGGCCCGCCAGTTCGGTGCGGCCGGCCGGGCCTGGGTGGAGCGGGAGTGGCGGTGGGAGACCCAGGCCGAGCGGATGGCCGCCCTGCTCGCCGGCTGACCGGCCCCCGCCGGCAGCCCAGCGGCGCCCACGAGCACGACGCCCGACGTCGAGCGGGCCCGGGCACCGTCCGACGTCGAGCGGGCCCCCGGCACAACGGCGGGCGTTGACCGGGGGCCGCTGCTGTCACGCGGTCAGGGCCGGTTCGGGGGCGGGCGGCGGCGGGGTGGGCTGCGGGGAGCGGCGGGACAGCCGCCCCGGCCACCAGGTGCGGACGCCCAGGTCGAGGGTGAGCGCCGGGATCAGCAGGCTGCGTACCAGCAGCGTGTCGAGCAGGATGCCGACCGCCACGATGACGCCCACCTGCACCGACGGCACGAGCGGCAGCACCAGCAGCGACCCGAAGGTGGCCGCCAGCACGATGCCGGCACTGGTGATCACCCCGCCGGTGACGGTGAGGGCGCGCAGCACGCCCGGCCGGTGCCCGATCAGCGCGGTCTCCTCCCGGGCCCGGGTCATCAGGAAGATGGTGTAGTCCACGCCGAGGGCCACCAGGAACAGGAACGTCTGCAACGGGACCCCGACGAACAGCCGGGGGTGCCCCATGGCGTCGAGCAGCAGCCCGGCGGCCCCCATCGCGGCGGCGAACGACAGCACCACGCTCGCCATCAGCAGCAGCGGCGCGACCAGTGACCGCAGCAGCAGCACCAGCACCGCCAGGACGACGAGGAGCACCAGCGGGATGACCACCAGGTTGTCCCGGTCCACCGTGCGCCGCTCGTCGAGCAGCGTCGCGGTCCGTCCGCCCACCACGGCCTGCGCCCCGGGCACCGCGTGCACGGCGGCCCGCAGTCCGGTCACCGCGTCCCAGGCGGCGTCGCTGTCCGGGGCGTCGGCGAGCACCGCCGTCACGCGCACCCACCGGCCGTCGGCCGACCGCTGCGGCGCGGCCACCTCGGCGACACCGGGCACCGCGCGGGCGGCGGCCACCACCCGGTCGGCCGCCCCGGCGGCGGCCAGGATCTCGGCGGGCGCCGCCGAGCCGCCCGGATAGTGGGCGGCGATCAGACGCTGCCCGGTGACCGAGCCGACCTCGGTGGTGAAGGACTCGTCGTCGGTCAGGCCGACGCTGAGGTTGCCGATGCCGAAGGTCAGCGCGACCAGCACGGCGGCGGTGCCGAGCCAGACCGCGCGGGGCCGGCTGGCGACCAGGTTGGCGACCCGCCGCCAGCCGCCGTGGTCGGCGGTCCGGTCGCGGGTGTCCGCGTCGGCGCTGTAGCGGGGCACGAACGGCCAGAACAGCCACCGGCCGAGCAGCACCAGCACCGCCGGGAGCAGGGTGGTCATGGCCAGCAGCGCCGCGCCGATGCCGACCGCGCCGACCGGGCCCAGCCCACGGGTGGCCGGCACGTCCGCCGCGAGCAGGCAGAGCAGCCCGATCGCCACGGTGGCCGCCGACGCGCACACCGCGCCGTACGAGCGGCGCAGTGCCGCCGCCATCGCCCGGTGCCGGTCGGCGTGCCGGCGCAGCTCCTCGCGGTAGCGGGCGATCAGCAGCAGGGCGTAGTCCACGCCGACGCCGAACACCAGCACGGTCAGGATGGTCTGGCTCTGGAAGTCCACGGCCAGCCCGGCGTGCTTGGCCAGCAGATAGACCACCGCGCCGGCGAGCTGGTTGGCCGCACCGACCGCGAGCAGCGGGATCAGCCACAGCACCGGGCTGCGGTAGGTGACCAGCAGGAGCAGGGCGACGGTGAGCGCGGTCGCCAGCAGCAGCGCGCCGTCCATCCCACCGAACGCGTCGAAGACGTCGTGCTCGGCGGCGGCGTCGCCGGTCAGTGCGATGCGCAGGCCCGGCGGGGCGCCGTCGGTCAGCCGGTCCTTCAACGCGCCGACCGCCTCGGCGCGCCGGTCCTCGTCCATGCTGACCGGCAGGGAGAACAGCAGCGCCCGGCCGTCGGCGGCGGGCACCGGTGGGGAGACCACGCCGCCCTCGGCGTACCGGGCGAAGGCCGCCCGGTCGGCGTCGACGCGGGCCCGGTCGGCGTCGGTCAGGCCGGTGTCCCGGACGTACACGGCGATGGCGAGCTGCCGCCGCGACTCGGGGAAGGCGTCGGCGGCCCGCTGCGCCGCCCGGCTGCTCTCCGCCCCGGCGGGCAACGCGCCGAGCGTCGAGTTGTCCTGCACGTCGCCGAGTTTCAGCGCGAGCGGCCCGGCCACCGCCAGCAGCACCAGCCAGAACAGCAGCACGGCGTACCTGCCCCGGCGGCCGGACGGCAGGCCGGCCAGTCGTTGTGGTGACATCGGTTGTCCTCTCGGTCGGTCACCGTCGGGAACCGGCACGGCCCCCGTCTCATCCCCGATCCTTCGGCCCGGGCCGCCCCCGGTCAGGGGTGTCATCCCGCCGACCCGGGTGGTGCCAGCACCACCGCTTCCGGCGCGGCGGTGCCGGAGAATGGGCGCCGTGGACAGCCGGGTACCCGACCGAATCCGCGCCGGCCTGCGGCCCGCCGCGGTCACCGCCGCGCAGGGGCTGCTGATCGCCCTGCTGTCGCTGACCACGCACGTGCTGCTGGTCGTGTTGTCGCTGGTGGCGCTGCTGCTCATCCCGGCCTTCGGGGTGGGGTTCGCCCTGTTCCCGGTGGTCACCGCGCTGGTCCGGCTCTGCACCGGGCTGCACCGGCGGCTGGCCCGGTGGAGCGGGGTGGAGCTGCCCACCCCGTACCTGCCGGCCCCGCCCGGCGCGCAGGTCGCCACGTGGCGGCGGTTCCGTTGGGTGGTGACCGACCCGGCCACCTGGCGGGACCTGTCCTGGCTGCTGCCCGGCGCGGTGACCGGCGCGGTGTGCCTGGCCGCGTTCGCGCTCCCGCTGTACGGCCTGGAGGGCGCGCTCGGGGTGCCGGTGCTGCTGCACCTGGCCGACGTCTGGTACGGCTACGGGCCGTTCTGGCCGATCGACAACCTGTTCCAGGCGGTGCTCTGCGTCCCGCTGGGGGTGCTGGTCCTGGCCGCCGGGCTGGCCGCCGGGCGCTGGCTGGTCTGGCTGCACCTGACCTTCGCCGGCTTCTTCCTGCCGCCGACCCGGGCCGCCGCGCTGGCGTTGCGGGTCCGCCAGCTCACCGTCACCCGGGCCGAGACGGTCGACGCCCAGGCGGCCGAGCTGCGCCGGATCGAACGGGACCTGCACGACGGCGCGCAGGCCCGGTTGGTGGCGTTGAGCATGAGCATCGGGCTGGCCGAGCAGCTCGTCCAGCGCGACCCGGAGGCGGTGCGCCGCCTGCTCGCCGAGGCCCGGGAGACCAGCGGGCAGGCCCTGGCCGAGCTGCGCGGGCTGGTCCGGGGCATCCACCCGCCGGTGCTCGCCGAGCGCGGGCTGGACGGTGCGGTACGGGCGTTGGCGTTGTCCGTGCCGCTGCCGGTGGCGGTGAGCGCGGAGCTGCCGGGCCGGCCGCCGGCGCCGGTGGAGTCGGCGGCGTACTTCGCGGTGGCGGAAGGGCTGGCCAACGTCACGAAGCACAGCGCGGCGTCCCGGGCGTGGATCACCGTGCGGTACGCCGACGGGCGACTGACCCTGGTGGTCGGTGACGACGGGCGGGGCGGCGCCGACCCGGCGGCGGGCAGCGGCCTGGCGGGTGTCGGGCGCCGTCTGGCGGCCTTCGATGGAACGATGACGGTGACCAGTCCGGTCGGTGGACCCACCGTCGTCACCATGGAGCTGCCGTGCGAGTTGTCATCGCCGAGGATCTCGCCCTCCTCCGGGACGGGTTGACCCGCATCCTCGAGGCGTTCGGCTGCCAGGTGGTCGCGGCCGTCGACAACGGACCGTCGGTGCTGCCCGCGCTCACCACGCACCGCCCCGACGTCGCGGTGGTCGACGTACGGCTGCCGCCCACCTTCACCGACGAGGGGTTGCAGGCGGCCATCCGGGCCCGGGCCGAGCTGCCCGGGCTGCCGGTGCTGGTGCTCTCCCAGCACGTCGAGCGGCTGTACGCCCGGGAGCTGCTCTCCGACCGGCGCGGCGGCGTCGGGTACCTGCTCAAGGACCGGGTGTCGCACGTCGACCAGTTCGTCGACGCGGTGCGCCGGGTGGCCGCCGGCGGCACGGTGATGGACCCCGAGGTGGTCGCCCAGTTGCTGGCCAGCCGGGCCGGCGCGGAGCCGCTGGCGGAACTGACCGCCCGGGAGCGGGAGGTGCTGGGCCTGATGGCCGAGGGGCGCTCGAACGCGGCGATCGCCGGCCGGCTCTTCGTCACCGAGAAGGCGGTCAGCAAGCACATCAACAGCATCTTCAGCAAGCTGCGGATGCCGCCGTCCAACGACGACAACCGGCGGGTGCTCGCCGTGCTGGCGTACCTGGACGGGGAGGACGGCCGCCAGCCCCGCGCGCCTGCCTGAGCCGGCGGTCAGGCGCCGGTGCCGGAGAGGGCGGGGGAGCGGTCCAGGTGCTGCCGCGCCGGCCCGGGCCGGCCGAAGTGCCAGCCCTGCGCGGCGTCGCAGCCGATCGCCCGCAGCCGGGCGGCCTGCTCGGCGGTCTCCACGCCCTCGGCGGTCACCGTCACCCGCAGCGCGTGGGCCAGCGACACCAGCGCGGCGAGGATCCGCTCGTCGGTGCGGCTGGCCGGGTCGTCGGCGGGGGCGCGCAGCCCGGTGACGAACTCGCCGGCCACCTTCAGCTCGGTCACCGGCAGGCCCCGCAGGTACGCGAGGTTGCAGTAGCCGGTGCCGAAGTCGTCGATGGCGATCCGGACGCCGAGGTCGGCCAGCACCCGCAGGGCGCGTACCGGTTCCTCGGCGGTGCTCATCATGGTGCTCTCGGTGATCTCCAGCTGGAGCCGCCCGGGCGGCAGGCCGGTACGCCCCAGCAGCGCGCGCACCTCGTCCACCAGCCCGGGCCGGCGGACCTGCTGCACGGCCAGGTTGACGCTGACGAACGGGGCGTCGCCGGCCTGGTCGGCCCACGTCCGGGCCTCCCGGCACGCCTCGGCCAGCACCCAGCCGCCGAGCCGCCCGATCAGCCCGGTCTCCTCGGCCAGCCCGATGAAGCTGTCCGGCCGCAGCACGCCCAGCTCCGGGTGGCGCCAGCGGACCAGCGCCTCCATGCCCAGCACCCGGCCGTCGCGCAGCGCGGTCAGCGGCTGGTAGTCGAGGTAGAACTCGCCTCGCTCCAGCGCGGTGGGGATGGCCGCGGAGAGCGCGTACCGGGCCAGCTCGCGGCGGTTGCGGTCGGCGTCGAAGAGCGACCAGCGGGCGCCGCCGGCCGCCTTGGCCCAGTGCAGGGTGCTGTCGGCGGCCCGCATCAGCTCCACCGGCGTGGTGTCGGCCACCTGCCGCTCCACGATGCCGATGCTGGCCGAGACGGTCAGTTCGTGCCCGTCGACCAGGGCCGGCTCGTTCACCGCGGCGAGCGCCGCCTCGGCCACCCGGACCGCGTCGTCGGTGCCCGCGGTCCGTTCCACCAGGATGACGAACTCGTCGCCGCCCAGCCGGGCCACCAGGTGCTCGCCGAGCGCGCCGCGCAGCCGCTCCGCCACGGCGATCAGCAGCCGGTCGCCGACCTGGTGGCCGAGGGAGTCGTTGACCACCTTGAACCGGTCCAGGTCGAGGAAGCAGACCCCGACCCGGTCGGCGTCGCGGCCCGGTCGGGTCAGCGCGGCGGTGAGCCGCTCGGTGAACAGGGTGCGGTTGGGCAGGTCGGTCAGCGGGTCGTGGGTGGCCTGGTGCCGGAATCGCGCCTCGCTGTCCCGCAGCGCCCGTTCGGCCTGTGCCCGGGCCATCATGGCGGCCCGCCGGATGGTCTCCTGCTCGTCCAGCGTGCGGTCGCGCAGCGCGCGGGCGTACCCGGTGGCGACGGTGGCGAGCAGCCGGGCCATCCGGTCCTCGACGTCCTCGGCGACCAGGCCGAGGTCGCGGACCAGGCGCAGCTGGATGACCTCCACGGTGCGGCCGAGCCCTTCGGCGGAGGCGATGTGCGCGCGGACCAGTTCCGCGCCGACCTGCTGGCCGATGCGCAGGTCGAACGGTTCGGACCGGAGCGCCGCGGCCAGCCGCTCGGTGAGCCGTTGCAGCAGCGCCTCCAGCTGGGCCTGGGTCATCGGCAGGTAGCTCGTGCCGGCGACCGCCTTGGCCCAGGCCCGGGCGAAGGTGCCCGGGCAGGAGCGGCCCCGCCCGGCCGGCTCAGTCACCGAGCCGCCCGACGCCGCCGATGAAGACCGCCTTGGCCGCGTCCTCCGCCTGCTCCGGGGCATCCGGCCGCCACTGCGGCACCCAGACCACGCCCGGCTCGACCAGGTCGAAGCCGGCGAAGAGCGCGGTGAGCTCGGCGCGGCTGCGGATGAACAGCTGGCTGTCGGTGCGGCGGTAGACCCGCTCGGCCTCCGCCCGCTCGCCCGTCTCGCCCCGGTCGTCGTCGCTGGCCTGCGACATGACCAGGTAGCTGCCGGGGGGCAGCGCGGACCGCAGGGTCCGCAGGATCTCCTCCGGGCGGTCCTCGTCGGGCACGAAGTGCAGCACCGCCACGATCATCACGGCCACCGGCTGGCTGAGGTCCAGCAGCGAGGTCACCTCGGGATGCTGGAGGATGGCCGCCGGGCGGCGCAGGTCCTCCTGGATCACCGTGGCCCGGTCGTTGCCGGCCAGGATCTCCCGGCTGTGCGCCACCGCGACCGGGTCGACGTCGACGTAGACCACCCGGCACTCCGGGTCGATCCGCTGGGCGACCTCGTGCACGTTGCCGACGGTGGGGATGCCGGAGCCGATGTCGAGGAACTGGCGCACCCCGGACTCGGCGAGGAACTGCACCGCCCGGCGCAGGAACGCGCGGTTGGCCTGGGCCATCAGCGGGGCCTCCGGCACGGCCGCCATCATCGCCTGGGCGGCGGCCCGGTCGGCCGCGAAGTTGTGCGAGCCGCCGAGGTAGTAGTCGTACATGCGGGCGACGCTGGGGCGCTCCATGTCGATCGAGTCGGGTGCCCAGTCCGGCCGCTGCATGCCTCTGCCCCTTTGTTCACAGCGCGCGGGGTCCCGCCCGCGCGACCACCCGGGTATTCTGCCCGCCCGCGGTCGTGGTGCAAAGACCACCGTCGTTGCGTCACTGTCCGATCACGGTACGCGGCCGGGGTTGCCCGGCATGCCGGAGCGGCCCGCGCCCCGGGCGGGTACGCGGGCCGCTGGCCGACGGGCGTCGGTGCGGGTCAGAACTTGGGGGCGTCCGGTGCCTCGAGCAGGCCCAGCCGCAGCGCGGTCATCAGCGCCTGGGCCCGGTTGGCGGCGCCCAGCTTCTCGTAGAGCTTCGAGATGTGCGTCTTGGCGGTGGACTCGCTGACGAAGAGCTGCTTGGCGATGCCGGCGACGCTCATGCCGTCGGCGAGCAGCCGCAGCACCTGGCCCTCCCGTGGGGAGAGCTGCGGGCCGGACGGGGCCAGCCGGCGCTTCATGGCCTCGGCCAGGTCGGCGGCGGTGAACGCGCTGGGGGAGGAGGCGGCGTGCCGGGCGGCGGCCACCACCTCGTCGGCCGGGGCGGTCTTCGGCACGAACGCGCTCGCCCCCGCCTCCAGGGCGCCGAAGAGCTGGTCGTCGCCGGCGTACATGGTGAGCACCACGATGCCCATCGAGGCGCTGGACTTGCGCAGCGCGCGGGTGGCCTCCAGGCCGCTGCCGTCGGGGAGCCGCAGATCCATGATCACCACGTCCGGCTGGAGGGCGCCGGCCTGGCGCACACCCTCGGCGGCCGTGGCGGCCTCGCCCACGACCTCGAACTGCCGGTCCCGCTCGAAGGCGTGCCGCAGTCCCTTGCGGATCAGGTCGTGATCGTCGACAAGGAGAACCTTGGTACGGGTGGCCGGTGTCGGACTAGTGGTCATCCTCGGGTTACTCCCCTTCTGCTGCTGCGCTGCCGCGCACCTTATCGCGCCGGGGCGAGGAGCCGAGTACCACCGCCACGGTCGTGCCGCTGGGTCGCCGCGGCCTGATCTCCAACCGGCCCCGGATACGTTCCGCCCTCTCCGCCATGATCGCAAGACCATAGTGCCCGTCGGGGCGCTGGTCACCGATGCCGTGACCGTCATCCGACACTTCAATTTGCGCGTACGGCGGGTCGACCTCACAGGTGACCCACAAATTCGACGCGCCGGCGTGCTTGCGCGCGTTGGTGACCGCCTCCTGCGCGATCCGCAGCAGCTCCGCCTCGGTGGCCGCGGGCAGCCGGGCGGTGGACTCGTCCAGCGACAGGTGCACCCGCAGCCCGCCGGACGCGCCGACGGTGCGAGCGTACTCGGCGATCGCGGCGGCCAGGCCGCCGTGCCGGTCCACCTCGCTGCGCAGCTCGAACAGGCTCAGCCGCAGCTCGGTGATCACCCGGGTGACCTCCTGCCGCAGCGTCCGCAGCGACTCGGCGGTCTCCTCGGCGTCGTCGTGCACGGTGGCCAGGGCGTTGTCGATGCCGTACCCGACCATCACCAGTTCCTGGGCGACCCCGTCGTGGATCTCCCGGGCCAGCCGCTGCCGCTCCTCGTTGGTGGCCAGCGAGCGCACCTCGTCGAAGAGCAGCGCGGCCTCCAGCCGCAGCGCCGCCGGCCCGGTCAGCGCGGTCACCCGGGACACCACCGCCGGCGGGTACGCGTGCGGGGCGTCCGCCTCGACCACCACCAGGCCGACCGTCCGCACCCCGGCGACCAGCGGCACGATCAGCGCGGAGACCTCACCGGTATGCCGGGAGCGGGCCTGCGAGCGGGCGGCGGTCTGCGGCTGCTGGCTGGCCCACGCGTCGGCGATGGCGGAGTCCGCGTCGAGGGTGGTCTCCCAGTCGACCCGGTCCGCGCCGATCTGGGCGAGCACCACCAGCCGGCCGCCGCCGGAGGCGGAGAGCACCGCGCCCCGGTCGGTCTTGGCCACCGTCCGCAGCTCCTCCAGCAGGTGCTCGGAGATGCCCCCCGGGTCCAGGGTCGCCCCGGGCAGCTGGCGGGCCACCGTGCGCAGCTGGGTCAGCAGCCGGGTGGCCTCGGCGTACGGCTGGGGCTTGCTCTCGCCGCGCACCCGCACCACCCGCTGGAAGGTGCCGGCCGTGTACAGGCCGAGGCCGGCCAGGATCAGCCACTGGGCGCAGACCGCCAGGTAGCCGAGCTGGCCGAGCTGCGGCTCGCCGCCGACCTCGGTGAACGCGGCGCTGACCAGCAGGGTGGCGGCCGCCACCGCGAGCAGCGCGGCGCCCTCCCGGAACCGCCGGCGCAGCGCCGTCACGGTGACCGGCACGGCCAGGTACGGCAGCACCGCCGAGGCGCCCAGGCCGCCGGTCACCCCGGTCAGCCGGGTGTCGGCGGCGATCTGGCTGGCGGCCAGCCCGAGCACCACCACCTCGGCGAAGCGGCTGAGCAGCCCGAGCAGCCGGTGCTGCGGGGCCAGCACGGCGGGCAGCCCGGCGACGCCCAGCAGGGCGATCCACCACAGCGCCGCGGCGTCGCGGGTGGCGAACAGGGTCAGGGCGGCGACCAGCGCGAGGAGGACCAGGCGGGCGGCCGCGGCGAGCGGCTGCGTCTGGGGCGGGCTGGGTGTGGAGGCGGGCACGTGACGGATCGTAGTCAGCCCCGGTAGATATCCGCGATCTCCGCGGCGTACGTCTTGTGCACGACCTGCCGCTTGACCTTCAGCGAGGGGGTCAGCTCGCCGGTCGCCTCGGTGAAGTCCTGCGGCAGGATCCGGAACACCTTGATCGCCTCGGCCTTGGAGACGGACTGGTTGGCCCGGTCGATCGCGTCCTGGATCTCGGCCCGCAGCGCCTCGTCGTCGCGCAGCCCGGCGACGTCGGTGGTCTCCGGGCGGCCGTGCCCGGCCAGCCACTTCGGCAGGGCCTCCTCGTCGATGGTGACCAGCGCGGCGATGAACGGCTGCCGGTCGCCGACCACCACGCACTGGCTGATCAGCGGGTGCGCCCGGACCTGGTCCTCCAGCACCGCCGGGGCGACGTTCTTGCCGCCGGCGGTCACGATGATCTCCTTCTTCCGGCCGGTGATCCGCAGGTAGCCGTCCTCGTCCAGCTCGCCCAGGTCGCCGGTGCGGAACCAACCGTCGGCGCTGATCGCCTCCGCGGTGGCCGCCTCGTTGTGCCAGTACCCCCGGAAGATGATCTCCCCGGAGATGAGGATCTCGCCGTCGTCGTCGATCCGGATGGTGACGCCCGGCAGCGGCCGCCCGACCGTGCCGATCCGGGTGGCCGACGGCAGGTTCGCCGCGGCCGCGGGGGAGGTCTCGGTGAGGCCGTACCCCTCGCAGATGGTCACCCCGATGCCCCGGAAGAAGTGCCCGAGCCGCGCGCCGAGCGGCGCGCCGCCGGAGATCGCGTCCCGGCACCGGCCGCCCATCGCGGCGCGCAGCTTGCGGTAGACCAGCCGGTCGAAGACGGCGCGCTGGGCGCGCAGCCCCACGCTCGGCCCGTCGGCGGTCTCCAGCGCCTCGCTGTACGCGATGGCGACCTTCTCCGCCCGGTCGAAGATGCCGCCCTTCCCGTCGGCCTCGGCCTTCTGCCGGGCGCCGTTGTAGACCTTCTCGAAGACCCGGGGCACCGAGAGCACGAAGGTCGGCCGGAACTCCTGCAGCTCGTCGACCAGGTTCTTGGTGTCCGCGCAGTGCGCCATGGTGGCCCGGGCCTGCACCACGCCGATCTGGATGAGCCGGGCGAAGGCGTGCGCCAGCGGCAGGAAGAGCAGGGTGGAGGCGCCCGGGCGGAACAGGTTCGGCAGCACCGGCACCGCGTTGGCGATGTCGGCGTACATGTTGCGGTGGGTCAGCACGCAGCCCTTGGGGCGGCCGGTGGTGCCGCTGGTGTAGATGATGGTGGCGATGTCGTCGGCCCGGAGCGTGCTGCGGCGTACCTCGATGTCGGCCGGGTCGACCGCGTCGCCGGCGGTGACCAGCTGGTCCACCGCGCCCAGCTCGATCTGCCACACCTCACGCAGCGCGGGCAGCCGGTCCCGGATGCCGGCGACCAGGGTGGCGTGCCCGGTGGTCTCCACCACCACGGCGACCGCGCCGGAGTCGGCCAGGATCCAGGCGGCCTGCTCGGCGCTGGAGGTCTCGTAGATCGGCACGGTGACCCCGCCGGCGGCCCAGATGGCGTAGTCGAGCAGGGTCCACTCGTAGCGGGTGCGGCTCATCAGCGCGACCCGGTCGCCGGGGTTGACCCCGGCCGCGACCAGGCCGCGGGCCACCGCGACCACCTCGTCCCGGAACTGCCGGCAGGTCACGTCGGTCCACGCGCCGCCGTCGCCGGCCCGCCGGGCGAACTGCACGGCGTCCGGGGCGACCTCGGCGTTGTCCCAGACCGGGTCGGTCAGGTTGGCCGCGTCGCCGACGGTGACGATCGGCGGGACGGAGAACTCGCGCACCTGCACTCCCTCGTGCTCGCACTGGCCGGGCCGGCCATGGACGGCTGTGTCGAAACCTACCCGGCGCCGTCGCCGAGTGCCGGAGGGAGGTTGCCCGCCCGGCTGCTGGGACACCCCGCGCGCGCCCGGGTGGGGTGGAGCGGCGCGGGGCGGGCGCCCGCCGGGTAGCCTCCCCCCATGGCGGACTCCTCCACCCAGTCGATCATCGTCGGCGCGTCACCGGACGACGTGGCGGCGGTCATCTGCGACTTCCCCCGGTACCCGGAGTGGGCCGAGGCGGTGCGGCGCGCGGAGGTGATCGAGGAGTACGAGGACGGGTACGCCAGCCAGGTCCGGTTCACCATCGACGCGGGCGTGATGGCCGACGAGTACGTGCTGGCCTACGAGTACGCCGAGGACATCTCCCGGATCGAGTGGCACCTGGTGGCGCCCTCGAAGATGCAGAAGTCCCAGCGCGGCTCGTACGACCTGGCCGGGAATCCGGACGGCACGACCACGGTGACCTACACCCTGGAGGTGGAGCTCTCCGTGGCCATGCTCGGCATGTTTCGCCGCAAGGCCGAGAAAATGATCATGGATGCGGCGTTGAAGCAGCTCAAGCGCCGGGTAGAAGCACCCGGTGCGGCCCACTGACCCGACCGGCCGACCGGTCGCCACGGTAGAGGAGCCGACCCATGGGCACCACTGATCCGGGTTCGGCCCGGGAAGAGGCCGAGCGTCTCGTCGCCATGCTGCTGGCCAGCGCCCGGCTGGCCGCCGCCTCGCCCGGGGCCGGTCCCTGGGGTCCGCTCGGTGGGATCCTCTCCGGTGTGCTCGGTCACACCCCCGACGCGGCCGGCGTCGGCGACCGGGACCCGGCGGCGGGCGGCGGTCCGGGGCGATTCGCCACCGGATCGGCGGAGTGCTGCGTCTGCCCGGTCTGCCGGGGTATCGCCGCGCTGCGTGACCCGAGTCCCGAATTCGCCGAACGCCTCGCCACCGGCGCGGGTGATCTCGCGGCCGGGGTGGCCAGCCTGCTGCGCGCGTTCGCCCCGGACGGTCCCGCCGCCCCGACCGGGCCGGGCACCGACCAGGCGACCGCCGGGCAGCCGAGCGGGGACCACGTGTGGCGCGAGGCGACCCGTACCGGGCATGATTCTCAGCCGGCGCCCGAGCAGGACGTCTGGTCCGCCGCCACCCGCGCGGAGGAGGCGGCCGAGCCGGAGCCCGTCGACGTCGCCGGGCCGGACGTGCCGGCCACCCGCCGGCCGCCGGCCGGCCGACCCGCGGTGCCCGCCTCGCGGGCGTCCGGCGAGGTGGGCGAGGACGCACCAGGCGACGGGGCCTGAGCACCGGACATCCTGACGTCGCACGGCCGGTCCGGCCGACGTCGGGCAGCACAGCAGAGGGGAGTTGGCAGCGGTGACGCTGACCATCGGAGTCGACGTCGGTGGCACGAAGGTGGCCGGCGGTGTCGTGGACGACACCGGCACAGTGCTCGTGCAGACGCGACGGGACACCCCCGCCGACGACGTGGCCAAGACCCGGGACGTCATCATCGAGGTGGTCGCCGAACTGGCCACCGGCCGTACGGTCGAGGCGGTCGGGATCGGCGCGGCCGGCTGGATCGACGCCTCCCGGTCCACCGTGCTCTTCGCCCCCAACCTGGCGTGGCGGGACGAGCCGCTGCGCGCGTACGTCAGCAACGCCACCGGCCTGCCGGTGGTCGTGGAGAACGACGCGAACGTGGCCGCCTGGGCGGAGTTCCGCTACGGCGCCGCCCGGCACGCCGACGACTCGATGGTCATGTTCACCATCGGCACCGGGGTCGGCGGCGGCATCGTGCTCGGCGGTGAGCTGCTGCGGGGCGCCAACGGCATCGCGGCCGAGCTGGGCCACATGCTCACCGTGCCCGACGGGCACCAGTGCGGCTGCGGCCGGCTGGGCTGCATCGAGCAGTACGCCAGCGGCAGCGCCCTGGTCCGGTTCGCCCGCGCCGCCGCCCGCCAGGAGCCGCACCGCGCCGTCGCCCTGCTCGAGCTGGCCGGCGGCGAGGCCGAGGCGGTCACCGGCCCGATGGTGACCGCCGCGGCCAAGGGCGGCGACCCCGTCTCGACCGAAGCGTTCGCCCAGGTCGGCCGCTGGCTGGGCACCAGCCTCGCGGACATGGCACAGATCCTCGACCCGCAGGTGCTGGTGGTCGGCGGCGGCGTGATCGACGCCGGTGAGCTGCTGCTCGGCCCCACCCGCCGGTCGTACACCGACGCCCTGGCCCAGCGCAGCCGGCTGCCCGTGGCCGAGGTACGCCCGGCCGAGCTGGGCAACACCGCCGGCGTGATCGGCGCCGCCGACCTCGCCCGGCGGATCTGAGGTGCCCGGCGGGGGCGTGCCGCTGCGGGTGGTGTCGTACAACATCCACAGCCAGCGGGACGACACGGCCGCGCTGGCCGAGGTGGTCCGGGCCGCCACGCCCGACGTGGTCATCGTGCAGGAGGGCCCCCGGCGGTTCCGGTGGCGGCAGAAGACCGCCACGCTGGCCGACTCGTTCGGCCTCGTGGTGGCCGCCGGCGGGCTGCCGTCGCTGGGCAACGTGCTGCTCACCAGCCTCCGGGTCCGGGTCACCGGCACCCGCTGCCAGCGCTACCCGCTGACTCCCGGCCGGCACCTGCGCGGGGCCGCGTACGCCGAGTGCCGGGTCGGCGGGAGCCGGTTCCTGCTGGCCGGCTCGCACCTGTCCACCGACCCGGCGGAGCGGCCGGCGCAGGCCGCCGCGTTCAAGCGGGAACTGGCCGCCGCGACGCTGCCGGTGGTGGCCGGCGCCGACCTGAACGAGGGGCCGGACGGGCCGGCCTGGCGGACGCTCGCCGAAGGGCTGACCGACGCGGCGGTGGCGATGGACCGGGCCGACCGGCACACCTACTCCTGCGCGAACCCCCGTCACCGCATCGACGGGCTCTTCGTCGACCCGCGCGTCACGGTCGTCGACTACGACGTGCTGGACACCCCGCGTACCCGGCGGGCCAGCGACCACTTCCCGATCCTGGTCGACCTGCTGCTGCCCGCCGCCGGCTGAGCCCCGCCCCGCCGGGCGCGGGCGGGGCTGGACAACGGCGGGCATTCTCGGCAGGATTTCGCACCGACCCGGCCCGCGTGCCGCACAAAGGAGATGTCCCCCGGTGCCCTCCTCCACCGACCTCGGCCGCCCCGACCCGGACTCGGCGGTCGCCCTGACCCGCGACGGCCGCCCGGTCTCCGACCGGGGCGACACCGTCTGCGTGATCGGCGCCGGCGCCAGCGGCCTCACCGCCGTGAAGAACCTCCGCGAACACGGCTTCGGCGTGGACTGCTACGAGCGGGAGACCGGCGTCGGTGGGGCCTGGAACTGGCGGCACGACCGCAGCCCGGTGTACGCCAGCACGCACCTCATCTCGTCCCGGCCGTTCACCCAGTTCCCCGACTTCCCGATGCCGGACGACTGGCCGGACTACCCGCACCACGCCCAGCTGCTGTCCTACTTCGAGCGGTACGCCGACCACTTCGACCTGCGCCAGCACGTCTGGTTCGGCACCGAGGTGGTCCGGGTGGAGCCGGTCGAGGGGGACCGCTGGGACGTCACCACCCGCAGCACCGGCGGGTACGGCCCCGAGCGCACCTCGCGCTACGCGGCGGTGGTGCTGGCCAACGGGCACAACTGGTCGCCCAAGCTGCCCCGCTACGAGGGGCTGGAGCAGTTCCGCGGCGAGGTCATGCACGCCTCGTCCTACAAGGACCCGGCCCAGCTGCGCGGCAAGCGGGTGCTGGTGGTCGGCGCCGGCAACACCGGCTGCGACATCGCCGTCGAGGCGGCCCAGCAGGCCTCCCGCTGTTGGCACTCCACCCGCCGCGGCTACTGGTACGCCCCGAAGTACGTCTTCGGCCGCCCGGCCGACCAGGTCAACGACACCCTGCTGGCGCTGCGCGTGCCGCTGCGGGTACGGCAGTGGCTCTACCACTGGACGCTGCGGCTCACCGTCGGCGACCTGACCCGGTTCGGTCTGCCCAAGCCGGACCACCGCGTCTACGAGACCCACCCGATCGCCAACAGCCAGCTCGTCTACTACGTCGGGCACGGGGAGATCACCCCGGTGCCGGACGTGGCCCGGTTCCACGACCGAACGGTGGAGCTGACCGACGGCCGGGAGATCGACCCCGAGCTGGTCGTCTTCGCCACCGGCTACCTGCCGCGCTTCGAGTTCCTGGGCGGCGGCGTGCTCGGCGACGAGGAGGGCACCGGGCGGCCCCGGCTCTGGCTGAACGCGTTCGCCGCCGGCCACCCCACCCTGGCCGTGGTCGGCCTGGTCCAGCCCGACTCCGGCATCTTCCCCATCGCGCACTGGCAGAGCGTGCTCTTCGCCCGGCTGCTCGCGCTGCGCACCAGCCGGCCGGAGCGGGCCGGCGCGTTCGCCCGCCGGGTCACCGCCGGCGTCGGCGAGCGCTACTCGGGGAAGGTCAAGGACAGCACCCGGCACTGGTTCGAGGTCGGGCACGCCGACTACCTGCGCGCGCTCCAGCGCGCCCTGTACGAGCTGGAGGGCAAGTGACCCGGGTGCGTGCCACGGTCGTGACCGAGGGAGCGGCGCAGTGAGCGCCGAGCGGGTCCGGGTCGTCCGGGCCTGGGAGTGGGCCCGCCCGGAGCGCGCCGCCCGCCGCGAGGTGCTCTCCGCGCTGCCCCCGCTGGAGCAGGCGAAACCGCCGCTGCTCTTCGTGCCCGGCTTCGGGCACGGCGCGTGGGCCTTCGCCGAGCACTGGCTGGAGCACGCCGCGTCCCGCGGCTTCCCGGCGTACGCGGTGAGCCTGCGCGGGCACGGCGGCAGCGAGCCGGCGCCGGGCGCGACGCTGCGGTCGTACACCCATGATGTGGTCCAGGTGGCCGCGGGCCTGCCGCGGCAGGCGGTGCTGGTGGGGCACGGCGCCGGCGCCCGGGTCGTCGCGCACGCCCTGGCCCGCTACCCGGCCCGGGCCGCGGTGCTGGTGGCGCCGGTGCTCGGCGACTGGGCGACGTTCGGCACGGCGCTGCGCCGCAACCCGCTCGGCACCCTGCCCGCGGTCCTCGGGGCCGGCCTGCGGCTGAACCGCCGGCAGCTGTTCAGCCGGGAGCTGCCCGACGCCGACGCCCGCCGGTACGCCGCCCGCCTGGGCCGGGCCAGCCGGCGGGCGCAGTGGCAGCTGCTCACCGGCCCGGGGCCCGAGCCGGCGGTGGGCCGCCCGCCGGTGCTGGTGCTGGGCAGCCCGGACGACCGGGTGGTGCCGCCGGCCGCGCTGACCCGGGCCGCCCGCCGGTACGCCTCCGCGCCGCTGCTCTTCCCCGGGATGGGGCACGACCTGATGCTCGACGCCCGCTGGCGGGAGCCGATCGACGCGATCCTGGACTGGCTGGAGAAGGACCCGGCGCCGGCGGCGGGCTGACCGCCGGCGCGCGGTCAGTCGACGGTCGCGAGCCGGCTGAGCAGCGAGCCGGTGTGGTCCAGCGCCCGCAGGTACGACCGGGCCCAGGCGTGGATGTCGTGGTGGTGCAGGTGCGCCCGCATCGCCCGCATCCGGGCCGAGACGTCCTCCGGGGTGGCCCGCAGCGCGGCCAGCAGCGCCTGCTTGAGCCCCTCCAGGTCGTGCGGGTTGACCAGGTACGCCTGCTCCAGCTCGGCGGCGGCCCCGGCGAACTCGGACAGCAGCAGCGCCCCGGTGTCGTCCACCCGGGCGGCCACGTACTCCTTGGCCACCAGGTTCATCCCGTCGCGCAGCGGGGTCACCGCCATCACGTCGGCGATCCGGTAGAGGGCGACCAGCTCGGCCCGGTCGAAGGGCTGGCTCAGGTAGTGGATGGCCGGCTCGCCCACCCGACCGAACTCGCCGTTGATCCGGCCGACCTGGTGTTCCACCCGCTCCCGCAGGATCTGGTACTGGCCGACCCGTTCCCGGCTCGGCACCGCCACCTGGATCAGCACGGTGCCCGGGATCTTCACGTCCCCGCTGGCCAGCAGCTCCCGGTACGCCTTGAGCCGCTGCTCGATGCCCTTGGTGTAGTCCATCCGGTCGACGCTGAGGATGACGTGCTCCGGGTCGCCGAGGTCCTGGCGCAGCCGGCGGGCCCGCTCGGCGACCTCGGGCCGGGTGGCCAGCGCGGCCATCTCGGCGGTGTCGATGGAGACCGGGAACGCGCCGATCCGCACCACCCGGTCGCCGACCCCGATCCGCCGGTCGGTGGCCGGCAGCTCCAGCACCTTCGTCACGAGCTGGGCGAAGTTGTGCGCGGCCTGGGCCCGCTGGAAGCCGATCAGGTCGGCGCCGAGCATCCCGCGCAGCAGCTCGGCCCGGCGGGGGAGCTGCATGAACAGCTCCGGCGGCGGGAACGGCACGTGCAGGAAGAAGCCGATCCGCAGGTCGGGGCGGAGGTCGCGGAGCAGCCCCGGCACCAGCTGGAGGTGGTAGTCCTGCACCCAGACCAGGCCGCCCGGCTCGGCCACCTCGGCGGCGGCCGCGGCGAACCGCTGGTTGACCCGCTGGTACGCCTCCCACCAGCGGCGGTGGTATTCGGGCTGCTCGACGGCGTCGTGGTAGAGCGGCCACAGGGTGGCGTTGGCGAAGCCCTCGTAGTGGTCGCGCAGGTCCTCGCCGCTGAGCGGCACGGCGTGCATCCGCACCCCGTCCACGGCGGGCAGGTGCGGCGCCGGGCCGGTGCCGCCCGCCCAGCCGACCCAGGTGGCCGGGGTGTGCCGCAGCAGCGGGTGCAGGGCGCTGACCAGGCCACCGGGGCTGCGGCGCCACTCGAAGGCGCCGTCCGGCGCCACACTGTCGTCGATGGGCAGCCGGTTGGCCACCACCACGAGGGGGCTCTGTCGCATCTCGGGCGTTCCGATCAGCAGGGGGGACCGGCCGACGCGGCGAGGAGCGATCCGGACAGCCGGTGCGGGATGTGACGGACAGCGGTATTCCTACTGACCGTAAGTTACACCCCTGTTACGCGATCGGCCGGGGGCGCGGGCGTCCCGCGATCCGGGCGGCGGTCAGACGACCGCGCCGTCGTCCGGGTCGTGGTCCTCCGGGTCGCCGGGGCGCAGCCGCCAGATCAGCATCACGAACCCGGCCAGGATGCCGGTGAAGCCGAACAGGGTCACCAGCGACGGGTCCACCACCGACAGCAGGGCGGGGGAGAGGAAGAGCAGGAAGCCGAGGACGATGCAGAGCACCCCGACCACGGCGTACTTGGAGAAGCGGGGCAGCGGCGGCGGTGGCGGCGGGGTGTAGTGGTCATCCTCCCCGCCCGGCAGGTCCGCCCCGAAGGTGTCCAGCCCGTCCAGCAGCGACGGCTCGTCGGCCTGGCCCCGGCCGAGCGACACGCCGGAGATGTCCGCCGCGTACGGCAGGCGGCGCACGTCGGTCGCGGTCGGGCCGGCGGTCTCCTCGGCGCGGCCGCCGGCGCCCGGGCCCGGCCCGGCCGGGTCGACCGGGTCATCGTCGTCGTCGACGTCCTCGGCGGCGGGCCACGGATGGCTGCCGGCCGCCGGGGTGGTGTGGAAGCCGGCGACGATCCGCGCCCACTCGGCCTCGATGTCCGGCTCGTCGTCGCGGGCGGGCTCCCGGCCCCCCTCGTCGGCCAGCTGGGTGAGGTAGTCCCGGGCGGTGGTCAGGTGCGAGCGGTCGACGTAGAGCCGGTCGACCGGGCGGGGCGGCACCGTGGTGGTGCGGGTGACCGGGTTGAGGTCGGCGGAGGGCTGGAGGTACGCGGCGATGCCGCCGGCGGCCAGCACGTCGAGCAGGTGCTCGCCGACGCGCGGGTCGACGTCGCCCGCGACCGCGTACTCGGCCGCGTCGAGCCCGTTGTCCCGCCGCCCCCGGCGTGCCCCACCCGCTGACACCGGACACCCTCCCTCGCCGCACCGTCGTGCGTCCGCTCCGGCGCTCGATACGCCTGCGACAACCTCGGCCCGGCGGGCGATGTTCCCGGACCGGATGAGGGCCGGCCCGACGCCCCGCCACGACCCGAGGTGGTCGTGCTTTGAATCGTGACACGTCGGGACCCGGTTCCGGGAGTGCGTTGTGGCGTGCCGCTCCCGGTTCGTAGGCTTCTCCCCGACAGTCCCGCTCGCCGACGGCGCCCCGGGCACGGTCCGGGCGTGGCCCGGCGGCCCGCACCGGGGGTCCCGGCGGCCCGGGCGTCACCGTTCCCGGCTGCGGAAGGACCCCGGTGCTGTACTGGCTGCTGAAGTACATCATCCTCGGCCCGCTGCTGCGGCTGATCTTCCGCCCGCAGGTCGACGGGCTCGAGCACGTGCCGGAGTCCGGCCCGGTCATCCTGGCCAGCAACCACCTCTCGTTCTCGGACTCGATCTTCACGCCGCTCATCGTCAAGCGAAAAGTCACATTCATCGCAAAGGCGGAGTACTTCACCGGTAAGGGCCTCAAGGGCTGGCTGACCAGGATGTTCTTCGTCGGCTCCGGGACCATCCCGGTCGACCGCTCCGGCGGCCGGGCCGCCCGCGCCGCGCTGGACACCCAGCTCAGGGTGCTGCGGGCCGGGGGCATCGCCGGCATCTACCCGGAGGGCACCCGCTCGCCCGACGGCCGGCTCTACCGGGGCAAGACCGGGGTGGCCCGGCTCGCGCTGGAGAGCGGCGCCCCGGTGGTGCCGATGGCGATGCTCAACTCGGACGCCATCCAGCCCACCGGGCAGCTCATCCCCAACCTCGGCCGGGTGCGGATCCGCTTCGGCCGGCCCCTGGACTTCTCCCGGTACGCCGGGCTGTCCGGCGACCGGTTCGTCGAGCGGGCCGTGACCGACGAGATCATGTACGAGCTGATGGAGCTCTCCGGCCGCGAGTACGTCGACACGTACGCCCAGAAGGTGAAGGCCACCCCCCGCCAACCCGTCCCCGCCTGACCCCCGCCCCGTCCGCCCCCGCCCCCGCCCTCCGCCGCCCGTCCGGGCGCCGGGGTGTCCCGGGCGTGGGGCGCGGATTGCGGCGAACCGGCCCCATCCCGCGCCGGGTAGGGCCGATTTGCGGGAGAGCGTGCCTACCGTCCGACCACCTTCCGCCCGACCACCTTCCGCCCGGGCGGGCCGGCCGGGCGGGTCAGCAGGCGACGGCGGGGCCGGTGTCCGGCACCGGGCGGCGGGCCAGGGCGAGCAGGCCGGGCGCCTCGTTGCGCTGGGCGAAGGCGCGTACCTCGGCCAGCGGCGCGGCGGCCGCGGTGTCGCCGGCCAGCTCCAACTCGCCCGCCGCGAGGGCGAGCGCCAGCATCCGGTCGGTGACGTCCGGAATCCGGGCGTAGATCTCGGCGCCGGCCAGGTGCAGCTCGCCGGCCCGCCGGTGGTCGCCGTCGGCCGCGGCCACCGCCCCGGTCACGGTCCGCAGCGCCGCCTCCGACCAGGGCGTGCGGTGCTCGATCCGGTCCAGCATGGCGCGGACCCGCACCGCCGCGTCCCGGCCGGCCAGAGCGGCCGCGTACGCCGCCGCGGCGATCCACTCGCCGCTGGCCAGCGCCGGCACCGCCGACCACGCGTCGGCCAGCTCGTCGATCAGCTCGGCGGCCTCGTCGGCCCGGCCCTGCAACGCCCGGCAGAGCGCGGCCATGCCGAGCATGGTCCAGCGCGGCCGGTGGAAGCCGCTGCGTCGGGCGCTGTCCAGCGCGGCGGCCACGTCGTCGCGGTGCCGGGGCGACTCCGGCGCGGCGTCGCCACGCTGGGTCGGCGCCGGCCGGGGCGCCGGCGGTACCAGCTGCCCGCGCAGCACCAGCAGGCACGAGCGCAGGCCCCGGACCTGCATGTCCCAGCCCCCGGTCGGGGTGTCCAGAAACGCGTCGGCGGCGGCGATCAGCCGGCCGAAGTCGCCGTCGAAGTAGGCCCGCATCGCCTCGCCGGAGTAGCTGGTGGCCAGGGTCTGCCCGCTGCCCCGGGCCGCCGGCGCGGTGGACAGCAGCGCGTCCGAGCGCAGCCAGTCGCCCTCCTCGCGGACCGCGTACGCCAGGTTCTGCAGGGCCCGGGGCAGCGCGAGCAACTGCTGGGCGCGGCTCGACTCGACCAGCGCGTGCAGCTCGTCCAGGCCGGACCGGTCGCCCGACTGGTAGCGGGCGGTGGCCGCGGTGATCCGGGCGCTGACGTTGACCTCGACCAGCCCGAGCCGCGCCCCGATCCCGGCCGCCGCCTCGGCCGCGACGACCGCCGCGTCCCGCTCGTAGTTGAGCATGTGCAGCCGGCCCAGCTCCGCGTACGCGTCCGCCTTCTGGGCGCTGTCCGGCAGCGGCTCGAACAGGGCGACCGCCCGGTCCAGGCAGGCCACCGCGGCGGCGTGGTCGGCGCGCAGCCAGGCGGCCTGGCCGAGCAGTGTCCAGGCCCGGGCCGCGCAGGCGTCGTCACCGTGCGCGAGCAGCCGGCCGGCGAGCGCGTGCAGCTGCTCCGGCCCGCCGCCGGAGAGGAAGCCGTTGCCGTCCCGGTAGAACGAGATCTCCGTGCTCAGCAGCTCCAGTTGCAGCCGGCCGACCGGGTCGCTGTCGTCGGCCAGGCCCAACGCCCGGCCGGCGTGCGCGGCGGCCGCGTCCAGCCCGTGCAGGGCGTACGCCCGCCGGGCGGCCCGGTGCAGCGCGGCGCGTGCCGGACCGGCGTAGCGGTGGGTGTCCAGGCCGAGGGTGCGGGCGATCTCGTGGGCGGCCCACCGGTGGTGCGCGAGTACCTCAGCCAGGTCGGTGTCCCGGCTCTCCGACAGCGCGTCCAGCCAGTCCGCGGTCCGCTCGTGCCGGGCCACCCGCTCGGTACGCGGCAACCGCTGGTAGCAGACGTCCCGGACCAGTACGTGCCGGAACCGGAACTCCGGCTGCCCGGCCATCGTGGACGCCGCCTGCTCGTGCACGAAGTCGCGCTGCTCCAGCCGGCGCAGCGCCCGCTCCACCGACTCCACCTGCTGGCCCAGCGCGGCGGCCACCGCGCCCGGCCAGAACTGCACGCCCACCGCCGAGGCGGCCAGCAGCACGGCCCGGTCCTTCGCGTCGAGCAGGTCGACCCGGTTGGCGATGACCGCGTGCACGCTCTCCGGCATCGGCAGGTCGAGGTGCTTCTCCAGCGACCAGCCGCGGCCGGACTGGCGCAGCGCGCCCTGCTCGATGAGCATCCGGACGTACTCGTGGGCGTAGAGCGGATTGCCGCCGGCCACCTCGACCAGCGGGGTGAGCATCTCGGCGGGGAACGCGGCCTGGCCGAACATGTGCGCGTAGAGCGCCGCGATGCCGGTGTCCCGCAGCGGCGGCAGGGTGATGGTCACCGAGCCGGTGATCGTCCCCGCCCAGGTCGGGTCGCGGTCGACCAGCTCCGGGCGGGCGGTGCAGAGCAGCAGCAGCGGCGCGTCCCGGGCGGCGGCGCCGAGCAGGTCGACGAAGCGGAGCATCGCGTCGTCGGCCCAGTGCAGGTCCTCGAAGACCAGCACGGTGGGGCGCCGGGCGGCGAGGGCGAGCAGGAAGCGCCGCCAGGCCGACTCGGCCTCCTCGGCCGGCAGGGCGGGCCCGGCCAGCCCGACCAGGGGGCGCAGCGCGTCGACCACCCGGTCCCGTTCCGCGGTGCCGACCAGTTCGGCGACCGCGCTGGTGAGCCGCTGCGCCGCGGCGGACGCCGGGTCGGTGTCGAGGATGCCCGCCTCGGTCTTCACGATGTCGGCCAGCGCGGCGAAGGTGACGTTCTCCCCGAACGGCGGGCACCGCCCGGTACGCCAGGTGAGCGGCTCGTCGACCAGCCGCTCGGCGTGCCGGTGCAGCTCGCGTACCAGCCGGCTCTTGCCCAGGCCGGCCCGGCCGAACACGGTGACCACCTGCGGCAGGCGGTCCCGCAGTGACCGGTGCAGGGCGTTGACCAGCATGCCCAGCTCGTGCTCGCGGTCGATCAGCGGTGTGGTGTCGGGCTCCCGCTCGGTGGGCTGGCGACGGACCGGGGCGAGGGCGAGCCAGACCTCGGTGGGGGTGGAGCGCCCGCGCAGGGTGATCGGGGGCTGCTCCTCGTAGCGGATGGCGTCCTTGGTCAGCGCGTGGGTGGCGCCGCAGACCAGCACCCCGCCGGGCGGGGCCACCGACTGCATCCGGGAGGCGGTGTTGACCACGTCGCCGGCCACGATCGCCTGCCCGCCGTCGCGGGCCGCGGCCACGTCCACCAGCGCCTCGCCGGTCGCCACGCCGACCCGGAAGCGCAGCTCGTCGTGGCCGGTCGGGGCGAAGCGGGTGAGCACCCGCTGCAACTCCAGCCCGGCCCGTACGCAGCGCAGCGCGTCGGTCTCGGTGGCCACCGGGGCGCCGAAGAGCGCCATCACCGCGTCCCCGATGTACTTCTCGACGACCCCGCCGTACTGCCCGACGACCCGGCGGGCGGCGGAGAAGAAGCCGGTCTGCATGCCGCGGACCTGCTCTGGGTCGGCCCGCTCGACGTACGGGGTGAAGTCGATCAGGTCGACGAAGAGCACGCTGACCCGGCGGCGGTCCTCCTGCGGCGCCGGCACCGGCTGCTTGGCGCCGGTCCGGGGCGCCCCGCACGAGGTGCAGAACGTCACGTCGGCGGCGAGCGGGCGCAGGCAGTGCGGGCAGACGGCACCCAGCTCCGCGCCGCAGCCCCCACAGAAGCGGTCGCCGTCGGCGGCGGTACGTCCACAACGGTCACACAGGGCGGAGATGACAGCCTCCACTGATCTTCCGGCCGGGCCCGGCCGGGACGCCACCCCCCGCGGCGTCTCTCCGGTGAGTATCGCGGCTGGCGGGACTGTCAGGTACCGGGCTGTTGGCTTGTGGACACTCGTCCGGGCAGTCAGTGCGGCGGTACGCGGACTACATTCATGCCGCCGGGACGACGACGACCGCGATCAAGGGGGACACCATGGTGTACGTGAAGCTGGAGAGCGACTGGACCGACGCCGACGGAGTGCCGCACACGGCGGGCGAGTCCGTCGACGTGGACGCGGCCACCCTGGCCTCCCTCCAGGCCGAGGGCATCGTCAGCGAGGGGTTCGGTGGCGGCGGCAAGGACGGCACCGACTGGGCCGGCCCGACCGGCACCACCACCAACTGGGCGGGGCCGACCAGCACCACCCCGTGACAGCGCGCGGGTGAGCCCGACGACGCGGCCGTGGCGTTCGACGCCCCGGCCGCGTCGTGCGTTCACCGGCCGGGTCGTGCGTTCACCGGCCGGGTCGCGCGTTCACCGGCCGGGTCGTGCGTTCAGCGGTCGTTCATCCCGGCGCGGCGGCGCAGCGCGGCCACATCGGTCACCACGATCCGGCGGCCCTCGGTACGCAGCCAGCCCCGGCTGGCGAACGAGCCGATCGCCTGGTTGACGCTCTGCCGGGAACCGCCGGCCATCTCGGCGAGCTGGCTCTGGTTGAGCTCGATCGTGATCATCGGGGCCTGGCTCTCGCCGGCCAGCCGGACCAGCGTCTTGGCCACCCGGCCGGGCAGGTCGAGGAAGACGTGGTCGGCGTTCTGCTCGGTGAGCCGGCGGATCAGCTGGCCGAGCGAGCGCATCACCGCGTCGAGGATGCGCGGGTTGGAGTGCACCAGCTCCATGAAGGCGGGGCGGGACAGCGCGAGCGCGGTGCAGTCCTCGATCGCCTCGGCGGACGCCGAGCGGGTGGAGGCGTCCAGCAGGGACACCTCGCCCAGCACGTCCGGCGGGCGGATCACCGACAGCACGGCGCGTTCGCCGGTCGGCGCGGTGCGGAACACGGCCACGGCGCCCCGCCGCAGCACGATCAGCGACTCGCCGGGGTCGTTCTCCACGAAGAGCAACTGACCCTTGCGGTACGTACGCGGCACGGCCGCGGCGATGACCCGCTGCCGCACCTCCGGCTCGAGCCCGGCGAACATCTCCACGCCCGTGAGCGCGTCACCCGGCTCCGGCAGGCGAACCTCCACGGCCCAACCCCTCCCCGGTCAAGGACCCCAACTCGCACACCGGGTGAACCTGTCATCCCCGGTACGAGGCATCAGAACCGGTTCGGCGTCCGGTAGCGGTACACATCAGATCATGACGGTCCGGTCGCTTGCTGTACACCCCTGGAAACACTTCCGTGACCCTGCGCGGGCCCTCGGCGCTGGGCCGATGACCTCGACGGACGCCCCGGCGGCGGGCGGGCGGCGGCGGTGGGCGAGGATGGTGGGGATGGTCTACCGCTATTTCTACGACTGCGAGTTCATCGAGGACGGCCGGATCGTCGACCTGGTGTCGATCGGCGTCGTCGACGAGCACGGCCGCGAGTTCTACGCGGTCTCCACCGAGTTCGACGACTCCCGGGCGGTGCCCTGGGTGCGCCGCAACGTCCTCGACAAGCTCCCCTCGCCGGCCGACCGGGCCTGGCGGTCCCGGGAGCGGATCCGCGACGACCTCCACGAGTTCCTCATGGCCCCGGTCCGGGACCGGCCGGGCGAGCAACTGGAACTCTGGGCCTGGTACGCCGCGTACGACCACGTGGTGCTGGCGCAGCTGTGGGGGGCGATGCCGGCGCTGCCCCGGGAGATCCCGCGGTTCACCAAGGAGCTGCGCCAGCTCTGGGACGACCGGGGCCGGCCGCGGCTGCCTGAGGCCGAGGCGGACCGGCACGACGCGCTGGTCGACGCCCGGCACAACCTGGCCCGCTGGCGGGCCATGACCGCGCGGTGACCTGTCGGCAGGTTTGACCGGTTCTGTCCTGGGCACGGGTCGAGATCAAGTCGAGCCGAGGGAGAGCCGCCATGAGCAACCGAGCGACCGGCGTCGAGGACGCCCGCCACCGGGTCACCGAACTCATCCGGGACGCCCGCATCTGCCTGCTGACCACCACGGCCGTGGACGGGCGGCTGGTCAGTCGCCCGATGGGGCTGCAGGCGGCGGAGTTCGACGGTGACCTCTGGTTCTTCACCTACGCCAACTCGGCCAAGATCCGTCAGATCCGGGTGAACCCGCAGGTCAATGTCGGCTTCTCCGACCAGCGGCAGCACGCCTGGGTGTCGGTGGCCGGCACCGCCGCCGAGGAGTGGGACCGCGACCGCGCCGAGCGGCTGTGGCACCCGCTGCTGCGGACCTGGTTCCCGGACGGCCCCGACACCCCCGGGCTCACCCTGCTCAAGGTGCACGCCGGCACGGCCGAGTACTGGGACTCGCCGGGCGGCGCGATGGTCACCCTGGTCGGCCTCGCCCGGGCGGCGGTGACCGGGCGGCCGCCCCAGCCGGGCGAGAACCGCGAGGTCGGCTACTGACCGGTAGCCGTCCGATGGGCGCGCCGCGGGCCGGGGCGCGGTGTCGGCGGACCCCGGCGCCGACTACAGTGCGCAGTGACGGCCCGCCCCGGGCCGGCAACGGCGCCGATGGTCTGACCTGACACATATCCTGGGGCTTATCCGGGCTTCACCTGATGCTCCAGGAGGATGAGCAGATCATGCGTATCGGCGTGCTCACCGGCGGCGGCGACTGCCCAGGTCTCAACGCGGTGATTCGGGCGGTCGTCCGCAAGGGCGTCGCCACCTACGGTCACGAGTTCGTGGGCTTCCGGGACGGCTGGAAGGGCCCGCTGGAGGGCCTGTCCAAGCCGCTGGGCATCGCGGAGGTGCGCGGGATCCTGCCGCGCGGCGGCACCATCCTCGGCTCGTCCCGGACCAACCCCTTCAAGATTGAGAACGGCGTCGAGCGGATCAAGGAGAACCTCGCCGCGCAGGGCGTGGACGCCCTGATCGCGATCGGCGGCGAGGACACCCTCGGCGTGGCCACCAAGCTCCACGAGCTGGGCGTGCACGTGATCGGCGTGCCGAAGACGATCGACAACGATCTGGGCGCCACCGACTACACCTTCGGCTTCGACACCGCGGTCAACATCGCGATGGAGGCGATCGACCGGCTGCACACCACGGCCGAGAGCCACCACCGCACCCTGGTGGTCGAGGTGATGGGCCGGCACGCCGGCTGGATCGCCCTGCACGCCGGCCTCGCCGGTGGCGCCAACGTGATCCTGCTGCCGGAGCGGCAGTTCGACGTCGAGCAGGTCGCCGGCTACGTCGAGAAGCGCTTCCAGCACCAGTACGCCCCGATCGTGGTGGTCGCCGAGGGCGCCCAGCCGATGGAGGGCCAGATGGTGCTGCACAACCAGGAGCTCGACGCGTTCGGCCACGTCCGCCTCGGCGGCATCGGCCAGTGGCTCGCCGAGCAGCTGGAGGCGAAGACCGGCAAAGAGGCCCGCACCGTGGTGCTCGGCCACATCCAGCGCGGCGGCACGCCCACCGCGTTCGACCGGGTGCTGGCCACCCGGCTGGGCCTGCAGGCCATCGACGCCGCCCACGAGGGCGACTGGGGCAAGATGGTCGCGATGCAGAGCACCGACATCGTGCGGGTCCCGCTCGCGGAGGCCACCCGGGAGCTGAAGACCGTGCCGCTGGAGCGGTACGCCGAGGCCGAGGTCTTCTTCGGCAGCTGAGCGACGGCCGGTGGCGCGGCGGACCCGGAGCGGGCCGCCGCGCCCCGCCGCACGGCGAGAGGGGTACGGCGTCATGGCACCCGAGGTGCACACGGTCGCGGTGATCGGCGCGGGCAAGATCGGTGAGCTGATGCTCTCCGGGCTGCTCCGCTCCGGCTGGCCGGTCGAGCGGCTGCTCGCCACCGCCCGGCGGCCGGCCCGCGCCGAGGAGCTGACCGCCCGCTACGGCGTCCGGGTGGTGGACAACCTCACCGCGGTGGACGAGGCGGAGGTGCTCGCCGTCTCGGTGAAGCCGCAGGACGCCGGGGCGCTGCTGGACGAGATCGGCCCCAAGGTGCCGGCCGACAAGCTGGTCATCTCGCTCTGCGCCGGCCTGCCCACCGCCTTCTTCAACCGCCGGCTGCCCGAGGGCACCCCGGTGGTCCGGGTGATGACCAACACCCCGGCCCTGGTCGACCAGGCGATGAGCGCGATCTCCCCGGGGGCGTACGCCACCGGCGCGCACCTGGCCCTGGCCGAGGAGATGTTCAAGCCGCTCGGCGCCACCCTCCGGGTGCCCGAGTCCCAGCAGGACGCGGTGACCGCGCTCTCCGGCTCCGGCCCGGCCTACTTCTACCTCCTGGTCGAGGCCATGATCGACGCGGGCATCCTGCTCGGCCTGCCGCGTCAGGTGGCGCACGAGTTGATCGTGCAGACCGCGATCGGCTCGGCGGTGATGCTGCGCGACTCCGGCGAGCACCCGGTCAAGCTGCGCGAGGCGGTCACCTCGCCGGCCGGCACCACCATCTCCGCCATCCGTGAGCTGGAGAACCACGGCGTACGCGCGGCCATGCTGGCGGCCCTGGAAGCGGCCCGGGACCGGGCCCGCGAACTCGCCGCCCAGGCCGACTGAGCCCACGGCCGTCCGGACCCGGCCGGGATGGGCCCCGCCGGGGCCCGGCCGCGCAGTGTCGCGGCGCCCGTCAGTCCGGCCGGGAAGTGCCGCGGCGCCAATCAGCCCGGCCGCGGAGTGCCGCGGCGCCGGTCGGCCCGGCTGCGGAGTGTCGGCGCCGGTCGTCCTGGTCGCGGCGATTGTCGCGGCGCCGGTGGGCCCCGGCGCGTTGAGTGCTTCCCATGGCGAACGCCCCGGTCGCGGCGAGCACCGCGCGGGAGGTCGGGCCGTGCCCGCATGACCTCTCTGGACACCGTCCGGGAACTGGCCTCGTACCAGGACCAGCCGGCCCAGTTGCCCGCCGCGTCGAACGGCAAGGTCGGCGTGCTGCGGCTGGGTTTCCAGCGGCGCGGTGAGCGGACCATCCT
Source organism: Micromonospora sp. NPDC049836 (assembly GCF_044465125.1). Taxonomy (NCBI): domain Bacteria; kingdom Bacillati; phylum Actinomycetota; class Actinomycetes; order Micromonosporales; family Micromonosporaceae; genus Micromonospora; species Micromonospora sp. NPDC049836. The sequence goes on along the minus strand of NZ_JBITLH010000003.1, from coordinate 321,380 downwards.
CCGCGACGTCTACCGGCAGTCGCCGCTGCTGGTGCAGGGGGCGCTCTACTGGGACCAGGAGATGCCGGACCTGCCGTGCGTCATGATCCTGACCACCTCCGGGGGCGTGCTCCAGGGCGACCGGCTGCGGATGGACGTCGACCTGGGGCCCGGCGCGCAGGCCCACCTGGTCACCCAGGCCGCCACCAAGATCCAGGAGATGGACGCCAACTACGGCACGCAGAGCCAGAGCTTCACCCTGGCCGAGGACGCCTACCTGGAGTTCCTGCCCGAGCCGGTGATCCCGTTCCGGCGCAGCCGGTTCGTCTCCGACACCCGGGTACGGCTGCCGGAGAGCGCGACCATGCTCTACGCCGAGGTGCTCCAGCCCGGTCGCAAGTACTACCGCGACGGCGAGATCTTCGCGTACGACCTCTTCTCCGCCACGGTCCGGGCGGAGCGGCCCGACGGCCGGCGCCTGTTCGTGGAGAAGTTCGTGATCACTCCCGGCCGGTTCCCGGTCTCCCGGATCGGGATGATGGACCGCTTCCACGTCTACGGCACCGCCGTGCTGCTCACCGACCCGGACCGGGCCGCCCGGGTGTACGCCCGGACCGCGACGCCGGTGTGGGACGAGGTGACGCCGCTGGCCAGCGCCGTCAGCCGGCTGCCCAACGACGCCGGCCTGGTGTTCAAGGTGCTCGGCCAGGAGACCGAGCCGGTCCGGGCCGCGGTACGCGCGTTCTGCGTGGCCGCCCGCGAAGAGGTGACCGGCTGCACCTTCCCGCCGGTCTTCAGTTGGCGTTGAGACCGAGGGCATCGAGATGGCCGACATCGGACGAGGCTGGCACCACCTGGCCGACCGGAACCCCCTGGTCGGATTCGTCGACGCCTGCCTGCGCGGCGCCGCACAGGTGGTGCTCCAGAACAACCCACTGAGCGGCCTGCTCATCCTCGCCGGACTCGCCTGGGGAGCGGTCGAGAGCGGCAGCCCCGGGTCTTCGGCGGCGGCGTGCTCGGGCTGGTCGTGGGCACCGCGACCGCGTTGGCGCTCCGGGTCGACCTGGCCAGCTGGCGCAAGGGGCTGTTCGGCTTCAGCCCGCTGCTGACCGGACTCGCGGTGCCGACGTTCCTCGACAAACGCCCGCTGATGTGGCTCTACCTCGTGCTCGGCGCGGCGGCGACCGTGGTGGTCACGCTCGCGCTGAACGCGGTCTTCAAACGCTGGAACCTGACCGCCTACACGTTCCCGTTCGTGCTCACCACCTGGTTCCTGCTGATGGCGGCGTACCAGTTCGACCGCTTCACCGTGCTGACGAAGCTGACCCCGAAGTTCCCCGGCGAGGGGTCGTCGACCGGCGGCACCTTCGACTGGGGGCTGGTGCCGAGCTTCCTGCACGGCGTGTCCCAGATCTACCTGATCGAGAGCTGGGTCACCGGCCTGCTCATCCTCGTCGCCCTGCTGATCAACTCCCGGTGGTCGGCGCTGTTCGCGGTCATCGGCAGCGTCGGCGCGACCCTGCTGGCGCTCTGGTTCGGCGCCGACGGCGCGTCGCTGGACAAGGGGCTGTTCGCCTTCAACGCGGTGCTGACCGCGATCGTGGTGGGTGCGGTGGCCCACCGCCCCGGCCCGCTGGCGACGGTCTACACCCTGTTCGGCATCGCGCTGACGCTGGTCGTGCAGATGGCGCTGACCACCATGCTCACCCCGCTGGGCATCCCGGTGCTGACCGGACCGTTCAACATCGCCACCTGGCTGTTGCTGCTGCCCGACCGGCACTTCGCGCCGGTGCCCAACCACGAACGGGTCAAGGACACCGTCGTGTCCGCCGTCCGGCGCTCCGTCGAGCGCCCGGGAAGAGAGGGGTAGTTGGTGTCCACTCTGAGCGCGGGTGACACGGCCTGGGTGCTGGTCTGCGCCGGCCTGGTCCTGTTCATGACGCCCGGCCTCGCCGCCTTCTACGGCGGCATGGTCCGTACCCGCAACGTCCTCGCGATGCTGCAACAGAACATGATCGCGCTGGGTGTGGTGAGCCTGACCTGGGTGCTGGTCGGCTACACCATCGCCTTCGGCGACGACGCCGGCAGCGGCCTCTTCGGCAACCTGGAGCTGTTCGGCCTGACCGGCCTGAAGGTGCCGCCCGCCCCCAACCTGCACGTGGTCGACGGGCGCATCACCATCCCGACGCTGGCGTTCGTGGCGTTCCAGATGATGTTCGCGGTGATCACGCCCGCGCTGGTCACCGGCGCCACCGCGGGCCGGCTGAGGTTCGCCGGCTGGGTGCTGTTCCTCGCCGTCTGGTCCATCGTGGTGTACGCGCCGGTGGCGCACTGGCTCTGGCACCCGGACGGCTGGCTGGCCCGGTTCGGCACCCAGGACTGGGCCGGCGGCCTGGTCGTCCACGCCAGCGCCGGCGCCGCCGTCCTGGCCGTGCTGCTGGTCGTCGGCCGGCGGCGGGACTGGCCGCACACCGCGGCGCCGCCGAACTCGATCCCGTTGACCATCGTCGGGGCGGGCATCCTCTGGTTCGGCTGGTTCGGGTTCAACGGCGGCGACGGCCTCCAGGCCAACGGGGTGGCCGCCCAGGCCCTGATCAACACCCATCTCGCCGCGGCCGCCGCCATGCTCGTCTGGCTGGCGCTGGAACGGGTCACCGACGGGCACAGCACCGTCGTCGGTGGGGTCTCCGGCGCCGTCGCCGGTCTCGCCACGGTCACCCCGACCGCCGGCTACGTCAACGTGCTCTCCGCCGTCGCGATCGGCGCGCTCGCCGGCCTGGTCTGCCACCTCGCGCTGAAGCTGAAGTACCTGCTGCGCCTGGACGACGCGCTGGACGTGCTCGCCGTGCACTTCGTCGGCGGCATGCTCGGCACCCTGCTGCTCGGGTTCTTCGGCAACAGCGGGGTGAACCCGCTCGGCAAGGACGGTCTGCTCCTCGGTGGCGGCGGATCCCTGCTCTGGCACCAGCTCGTCGGCGTCGTGTGCGTGGTGGCGTTCTCCTTCGTACTGACCTGGCTGATCGCCGCCGCGATCCAGGCGCTGGTCGGGCTCCGCGCGCCCGCCGACACCCAGGAGCGCCTGGACCAGGCGCAGCAGGGCGCCGACGCGTACCACCTGGGCGGGGTGACCAGCCTGGTCGCACCCGGCGGCCCGCAGCGGCGGCCCGGGCCCGCGGCCGACCGGGCCGGCCCGCCGGCCCCACCCCAGCCCGGGGCCCGGACCAGGCTGGTCAGCGCGCTGCTGGAGCCGAACCGGGTGACGAACACCGGCGAACTGCGCGACGCCCTGCTGCGCGCCGGGGCGATCTCGGTCATCGTCACCGACACCGCCGCCGCCACGAGCGAACCGGAGCGCCGCCTGCTTCCGCGCGGGTACTGGCAGGAGCAACCCCTGCTGGCCCGGCTACAGGTCACCGTGCTGGTCGGCAGCGACGCCGTGCGCGGCGTGCTGGACGAACTCGAACGGCTCGGCGCCGGCCGCGCGGAAACCTACGTGCAGGAGGCGGAACGGATGCCGTCCTGACGGTCGACCCGGTGCCGCCGGCGGAGCCGACCACCCGGCGTGCCGCATACTGGCGCGGTGTTCACACTCGCCCAGGCGCGACACCTGGTGGCCACCCTGCGGCCGCGCGTCGAGGAGCTGATCCGGCTCCGCGCCGACCTCGCCGAACTCCGCGCCGACCTGGCCGACCACGGGGTCAGCGTGCTCGGCGGCCGGGCCGAGGTGAAGGCGATCGAGGCGCGGCTGCACGCGGTGCTGGAGGAGCTGCACCAGCACGGCATCCAGGTCAAGGGGATCGCGCCGCTGCTGCTGGACTTCCCCGGCGAGCGGGCCGGCCGGGCGGTGCTCTGGTGCTGGCTGGAGGGGGACGAGGACGTCCGCTGGTACCACCGCGCCGAGTGTGGCTTCGCCGGCCGCCGCCCGATCTGACCTGCCGTCCCGCCCGCTCCGTGGGCGTGGCGCGGCCGTCGCCCGATCTGCCTGCTGTGCCGCCCGCCTCGTGGGCGTGGCACGGCCGGTCGCTATCGTGCGGTCCATGGTCGACGCTCGCCGGGCCACCCCGGAGGACGCCACGGAACTGGTTCGCCTGCGCGGGCTGATGCTCGCCGCGATGGCCGGCTCGGACCCGGAGCCGGGGGCATGGCAGGACCTGGCCCGGGACAACCTGCGAGACTGGCTGGCCGGGCCGGAACCGTGGCTGGCCGCGTTCGTCGTCGACGCGCCGGCGGGCGGGCTGGCGGCCTGCGCCGTGGGCACGATCGAGCGCCGGCTCGGCGGACCAGCCAACCCGAGCGGCCTCTGCGGGTACGTCTTCAACGTCAGCACCGATCCCGCCCACCGCCGGCGCGGCCACTCCCGGGCCTGCATGACCGCCCTGCTGCACTGGTTCCGGGAACGGGGCGTGCGCAAGATCGACCTGCGGGCGTCGGAGGCAGGTCGGCCGCTCTACCGCTCGCTCGGCTTCCGGGAGACCGCCGAGCCGACGATGCGGCTCACCGTCCCGGCCGACCGGACCTGACCCGCCGGGACGCGCCGGGCGTCGTGGTCCGCCGTGCCCTCACACGCCGACTTGCCGCGAAGTGGGGCGGCGGCCGTGCGTGATACCCCGACTTGCCGCGAAGTGGGGCGTCCGGCGCGCGTGAGACGCCGACATGCCGCGAAACGGCGTCCGCCGGCTGGGGTCCGCGCACGAAGGACGGGCGATCGCTAACGGACAGTAGTGGCGGAATCCTTCACCGCGTAGCTGCGGGCCGGCAGAGGTTTGTATCCATTAGTATCTATCGGCATCCTCCGCGAATCAATGATCTTCCCCAGCTCCCGATCTTATTGATATCTATCTCGCACCACCACTTCCTCCACCCCCCAGGAGTGCGACGTGCGGAGATCCCGTCTTGCCACCCTCGCCCTGACCCTGGCCTCGTCCCTCGGGGCCGTCCTGACGCTGGCCGCCCCGGCGCAGGCCGCCGCCACCGACCGGTACGTCGCGCTCGGCGACTCGTACGCCTCGGGCGTCGGCGCCGACAGCTACACCTCCGAGAGCGGGTCCTGCATGCGCAGCACCAACGCGTACCCCGCGCTCTACAACACCAACATCAAGCCCGCCTCGTACCGCTCGGTGGCCTGCTCGGGCGCCACCACGGCCACCGTCATCAACAGTCAGCTCGCCGCGCTCTCCTCGACCACCACGTTGGTCAGCGTGACGGTGGGTGGCAACGACGTCGGCTTCTCCAGCATCATGAGCACCTGCGTGCTGCAGGGGGAGAGCCAGTGCGTGTCGGCCGTGCAGGCGGCCGAGAACAAGGCCCGGACCGAGCTGCCGGGCAAGCTCGCCAACGTCTACAACGGCATCCGGAGCCGGTCGCCCTCGGCCCGGGTGGTGGTCGTCGGCTACCCGGTCTTCTACCAGCTCGGCACGGTCTGCGTCGGGCTCAGCGCGACCTCCCGCGCGAAGATCAACGAGGGCATCAACCTGGTCGACGACATCACCCGGTCGGCGGCCAGCGCGGCCGGCTTCACGTTCGCCGACGTGCGCTCGATCTTCGTCGGCCACCAGTTGTGCAGCTACGGGGAGAAGTGGCTGCACGCGTTGAACTACCTCAACCTCACCGTCTCGTACCACCCGACGGCGGCGGGCCAGTCCGGCGGCTACTACCCGGTCTTCCGCTCCGCGGCGGGCTGATCCGGTCACCGGTCCGCGCCGCCCGCGCGGACCGGTGACCGGCGGGCCCGGGGCGCGTCCCGGGCCCGCACCCGTGGGGATCTTCTCGGCCCAGGTCACCATCTCGGCGTGGGGCTGGCACCCGCCCGGCCCGGTCGCCGCTGGCCAAGCTGCACCTGCCGGTGGGAGGACTCAGCCGGGCAGCACCTTCTCGATCGCCGCGCGCAGCTCGGGGGAGTCCGGGGTGACCTGCGGGGCGAACCGGTCCGCCACGCTGCCGTCCGGCGCCACCAGGAACTTCTCGAAGTTCCACCGGATGTCCCCGGTGTGTCCCTCGGCGTCCGGGGTGGACACCAGTTCGGCGTAGAGCGGGTGGCGGTCCGGCCCGTTGACGTCGACCTTCTCCGTCAGCGGGAAGGTGACTCCGTAGTTGACCTGGCAGAACTCCTCGATCTCGGCGGCCGTGCCCGGCTCCTGGCCGGCGAACTGGTTGCACGGCACCCCGAGCACGGTCAGCCCTCGGTCGGCGTAGGTGTCGGCGAGGGCCTGCAGTCCGGCGTACTGCGGGGTCAGCCCGCATCGGGAGGCCACGTTGACCACCAGCAGGGCGCGGCCCCGGTAGCGCGCGAGGTCGGCCGGGCCCCCGCCCAGGGCATCGATCTTCACGTCGAAAACGCTCATGCGCCGAGGCTACGCGCACCCGCCGGGCCGGCCCGGCGGCGGCGCGACGGATCGAAGCATCTACATCTTGACGAAGTGATGACGGCGTGAGTAGCGTCTCAGCATTCAATAAGGAAAGTTTCCTAACTAATAAAGGAGACGCCGTATGAAGAGATCGCTCCGCCGGGCCCTGTGGGCCACCGGCGCCGTGGTCGCGCTGGTGGCCGCGGGTGCGCCGTTGGCGACCGCCTCCGCGGCGGGCAGCGTGACCGCCACCTTCACCAAGGTGCAGGACTGGGGGACCGGTCACGAGACGAAGGTGACCATCACCAACGGCACCAGCGCCAGCGTCGCCACCTGGCGCATCGAGTTCGACCTGCCCGCCGGCACCACGATCAGCAGCTTCTGGGACGCCGACGTCACCAGCAGCGGCAGCCACTACGTCGCGGTGAAGAAGAGCTGGGCCGGCTCGCTCGCCCCCGGCGCCAGCTTCAGCTGGGGATACAACGGCACCGGGGCGTACAAGGCGCCGGTGACCTGCACCGTCAACGGGGCGTCCTGCTCCGGCGGCGGCACTCCGACCACCACGGCCGCCCCGACCACGGCCGCCCCGACCACCGCGCCGCCCACCACGGCACCGCCGACCACGGCCCCGCCGACCACCGCCCCGCCCACCACGCCGCCGCCCTCGACCGGAGGCAAGAAGGTGGTCGGCTACTTCGCCGAGTGGGGCGTCTACGCCCGCAACTACCACGTGAAGAACATCCACACCAGCGGGTCCGCCGCCAAGCTCACCCACATCCTGTACGCCTTCGGCAACACCACCGGCGGCCGGTGCAGCATCGGCGACAGCTACGCCGACTACGACAAGGCGTACACCGCGGCGGACAGCGTCGACGGCGTCGCCGACACCTGGGACCAGCCGCTGCGCGGCAGCTTCAACCAGCTGCGCAAGCTGAAGAAGATGTACCCGAACCTGAAGGTGATCTGGTCCTTCGGTGGCTGGACCTGGTCGGGCGGCTTCACCCAGGCCGCGCAGAACCCGGCGGCGTTCGCCGACTCCTGCTACTCCCTGGTCGAGGACCCGCGCTGGGCGGACGTCTTCGACGGCATCGACGTCGACTGGGAGTACCCGAACGCCTGCGGCCTGCAGTGCGACAGCAGCGGCCCGAACGCCTTCAAGAACGTGGTGAGCGCGCTGCGCAGCAGGTTCGGCTCCAGCGCCCTGGTCACCGCGGCGATCACCGCCGACGGCAGCAACGGCGGCAAGATCGACGCGACCGACTACGCCGGCGCCGCGCCGTACCTCAACTGGCTGATGCCGATGACGTACGACTACTTCGGCGCCTTCAACGCCCAGGGGCCGACCGCGCCGCACTCGCCGCTCACCTCGTACACCGGCATCCCGCAGCAGGGCTTCTGGTCGGACGCGGCGATCCAGAAGCTCAAGTCCAAGGGCATCCCCTCGGACAAGCTGCTGCTCGGCATCGGCTTCTACGGCCGGGGCTGGACCGGGGTGACCCAGACCGCCCCCGGCGGCACCGCCACCGGCCCGGCGCCGGGCACCTACGAGCAGGGCATCGAGGACTACAAGGTGCTCAAGAACAGCTGCCCGACCACCGGAACCATCGGCGGCACGGCGTACGCCAAGTGCGGCTCGAACTGGTGGGGCTACGACACGCCGGCCACCATCGGCGGCAAGATGACCTACGCCAGGAACCAGGGCCTCGGTGGCGCCTTCTTCTGGGAGCTCTCCGGTGACACCAGCAACGGTGAGCTGATCGGCGCCATCAAGGGCGGGCTCGGCTGACGCCGAGCGCCGACGCACCACCCACCCGGCGGGGAGGGGCCACGCACCGGCCCCTCCCCGCCCGCGTGTTCCGCACCGATCGGGGTGTCGTGCCGCGTGCCGCGCTGGCCCACCCGGGCGGGGCCGGGCGAGGATGGGTGGGCACCGGACGGCCCATGTGGCAGACTCGCCGTCCGGCGTGCCGCGCCGCCGTACGTCGAGGGGGAGGGACCGCGATGGGCCAGACGCACCGGGCAACGGTGACGGCCGTCACCCTGCTCGCCCTGCTGCCGCTCACCCTGGCCGGCTGCGGCCTCGGCGGCGACGACACCGCCGGCGGCCCGGCCACCGAGGCGAACCGCGCGCCCGCCGACGAGGCGGCGGCCAAGAGCCGGGAGCGGGTGCAGGCGTACCTCGACGCGATGGCCGCCAAGGACGCCGACGCCGGGCGCAGCCAGCTCTGCGCGCCGTTGCAGGCCCGCTTCGACGCCGACGCCACCGGCCCCAACGGCGACTTCGCCGATCACTTCACCGTCCCGCAGGCCACCATCACCGACGTCCGCTCCGGCCCGCACGGCCAGGAGGTCAGCACGGCCGTCACGGTCGCCGTCGGGTCCCGCAAGGCCACCCGGGCGCTGCTGTTCACGGTCACCCGCAGCGGCGCCGACTGGTGCATCACCGGCGAGGCGCCCGGCGGGAACAGCCCGGAGCCGGCCGTCACCCCGTGACCGGCCACCCGGCGTGACCAGCGGCGCTCCGCCGGTGTGGCGGGTGCCCCCTCCCAGAGGCCGGAACCGTCCCCCTCGCCGACGGGCCGCCCCGGCGGTCGCCGTACGCTTTGGGTCATGCGCCATGAGTGGCACCAGCTGAGTCATCCCGCGGTGGGCAGCCCCAGCCTGCAGACCAGTCGTCCGACGGCCGACTCCGCCGAGGACGCGGCCCTCGGCCTGGACCGCTGGCGGGACCTGCCCCGCGCGCAGACCCCGCCCTGGCCGGACCCGGCCCAGGTCGCCCAGGTCTGCAAGGTGCTCGACACGGTGCCCTCGGTGGTCGCCCCGTACGAGGTCGACCAGCTCCGGCAGCGGCTCGCGCTGGTCTGCGAGGGCAAGGCGTTCCTGCTCCAGGGCGGCGACTGCGCGGAGACCTTCGCCGACAACACCGAGAGCCACCTGCTGGCCAACGCCCGCACGCTGCTCCAGATGGCCATCGTGCTGACCTACGGCGCGTCCCTGCCGGTGGTGAAGGTGGCCCGGGTCGCCGGCCAGTACACCAAGCCCCGGTCGCTGCCGACCGACGCGCGCGGCCTCCCGGCCTACCGCGGCGACATGATCAACTCGTTGGAGACCACGCCGGAGGCCCGGGTCGCCGACCCGCAGCGCATGATCCGGGCGTACGCCAACTCGGCCGCCGCCATGAACATGCTCCGCGCCTACCTGGCCGGCGGGCTGGCCGACCTGCACGCGGTGCACGACTGGAACAAGGACTTCGTCAAGCAGTCACCGGCCGGCGAGCGCTACGAGGCGATCGCCCGGGAGATCGACCGGGCCATCGCCTTCATCCGCGCCTGCGGGATGACCGACGACGAGGCGCTGCGCACCGTCACCCTCTACTGCTCGCACGAGGCCCTCGCCCTGGAGTACGACCGCGCGCTCACCCGGATCTCCGGCGACCGGGCGTACGGCCTCTCCGGGCACTTCCTCTGGATCGGCGAGCGGACCCGGCAGCTCGACGGCGCGCACATCGACTACATCTCCCGGATCGCCAACCCGATCGGGGTGAAGCTCGGCCCGACCACCACCCCGGACGAGGCCATCGAGCTGTGCGAGAAGCTCAACCCGGACAACGTCCCCGGCCGGCTGACCCTGATCAGCCGGATGGGCAACCATCGGGTCCGCGACGCGCTGCCCCCGATCGTCGCCAAGGTCACCGCGGCCGGCGCCAAGGTGGTCTGGCAGTGCGACCCGATGCACGGCAACACCCACGAGTCCTCCAACGGCTACAAGACCCGGCACTTCGACCGGATCGTCGACGAGGTGCTCGGCTACTTCGAGGTGCACCGCGGCCTGGAGACCCACCCGGGCGGCCTGCACGTCGAGCTGACCGGCGAGGACGTCACCGAGTGCCTCGGCGGCGCCCAGGGCATCGAGGACCTCGACCTGCCCGGCCGGTACGAGACCGCCTGCGACCCGCGACTGAACACCCAGCAGTCGCTGGAGCTGGCCTTCCTGGTCGCGGAGATGCTCCGTGGCTGACCCGAGGAGTGAACGTGGCTGACCTGATCGATCTCCGTTCGGACACCGTCACCCGGCCCACCGCCGGGATGCGGGAGGCCATGGCGACCGCCGAGGTCGGCGATGACGTCTACGCCGAGGACCCGACCGTCACCGCGCTGGAGGCCGAGGTCGCCGCGCTGTTCGGGCACGAGGCCGCGCTCTTCGCCCCGAGCGGCTCGATGGCCAACCAGATCGCCCTCCAGCTGCTCGTCCCGCCCGGCGACGAGCTGCTCTGCGACGCCGACGCGCACGTCGTGACGTACGAGATCGGCGCCGCCGCCGTGTACGGCGGCATCTCCTCGCGGACCTGGCCGGCGGTCGGCGCGCAGATCGACCCGGACGTGGTGGCCGGCATGATCCGCCCCGACGGCTACTTCGCGGTGCCCACCCGGGCGATCGCCGTGGAGCAGACCCACAACCGGGGCGGCGGCGGGGTGATCCCGCTGTCCACCCTGCGCGAGCTGCGTCGCGTCGCCGACGACCACGAGCTGGCCCTGCACTGCGACGGTGCCCGGATCTGGCACGCGCACGTGGCCGACGGGGTGCCGCTGGCCGAGTACGGCGCGCTCTTCGACACCCTGTCGGTCTGCCTCTCCAAGGGCCTCGGCGCGCCGGTCGGCTCCCTGGTGGTGGGCAGCGCTGAGCGGATCGCCCGGGCCCGGTTCGTCCGCAAGCGGATGGGCGGCGGGATGCGGCAGGTCGGCGTGCTCGCCGCCGCCGGCCGGTACGCCCTGGCCCACCACGTGCAGCGGCTCGCCGAGGACCACGCGAAGGCGGCCCGGCTCGCCGAGGCCGTCGCCCCGCACGGCGTGCTCGCCACGGCGGCGCGGACCAACATCGTCCCGCTCGACCTGACCAAGCACCCGCTGGACGCGAAGGCCCTGGCCGCCGCCGCCCGGGAGCAGGGCGTGCTGATCTCGGTGCTCGGTCCCCGTACCGCCCGCCTGGTGACCCACCTGGACGTGTCGGACGCCGAGGTCGACCGCGCCGCCGACGTCCTCACCACCCTCCTCCGCGCCTAACCACCCCACCCCCGCCCCGCGCCCCGCCCCCCGCCCCCCCCCGCTCCCGCGATCATGGAGTTGTGGCGCCCCGAACGCCGGCAATCTCCCCTTTGTCCACCGCCACAACTCCTTGATCGACGCAGGAGGGGGCGGGGGCGCGAGGGCGGGAGGGCGAGGGGGGTGGGGGTTAGGGGTGGAGGCGCTTGAGGGTGGCGATGTCGGCGGCGTGGCCGACGTGCTTCTCCGTGGGGGTCTCCACCAGCACCGGGATGCCGGCCGTGGCCGGGTGGCGCATCAGCTCGGCGAACGCCGGCTCGCCGATGGTGCCCTTGCCGATGTTCTCGTGCCGGTCCCGGGTCGAGCCGCACAGGTCCTTCGAGTCGTTCGCGTGCACCAGCCGCAACCGGTCCGCGCCGACCGTGGCGACCAGGGTGTCCAGCGTCGCGGTCATGCCGCCCTCGGCGGCCAGGTCGTGCCCGGCCGCCCAGGCGTGGCAGGTGTCGAAGCAGACGGCCATCATCGGGTGCCGGTCGACCGCGTCCAGGTAGGGGCCCAGGTGCTCGACCCGGGAGGCCAGCGACCGCCCGCCGCCGGCGCTCGGCTCGACCAGCAGCATCGGCCCGCCGACGGCCGCCGTCTCGTCCAGCAGCGGCAGCAGCGCCTCGCGTACCTGCCGCATGGCCGCCTCGGCGTGGCCCGCGTCCACCGCGCTGCCGGCGTGGAAGACCACGCCCTCGGCGCCGATCGCCCGGCCCCGGAGCAGCGCGTGCGCCAGGGTCTGCGCCGACCGCTCGACGGTGGCCGGGGTGGGCGAGCCGAGGTTGACCAGCAACGAGGCGTGGATGAAGACCGGCAGCTCGCGCTCGCTGCAGCCGTCGCGGAACAGGGTGTCCTGGGCCGGGTCGCCCGCCGGCAGCGCCCAGCCGCGGGAGTTGGAGACGTAGACCTGCACCACCTCGGAGCCGGCCGCGTCGGCGTACGGCAGCACCGCCCGGGCCAGGCCGCCGGAGGTGGGGGTGTGCGAGCCCACCCGGCGCCGGGCCGTCACCCCGCTCCGCTCGGCGGCGGCGTCCCGTGCCGCACCGCCGAGCCCACTGATCCGCTCGCTCACAGGCAGGTCACCGTGACCGGGGTGCCCGGCGGCACCGGAGTGTTCTCGGCCGGGTTCTGGAAGCGGGCCACCCCGTTGGGGTTGAGCTGGATGGTGACCGGGAAGCCCTGGCTCTCCAGCACCTGCTTGGCCTGCTGGCAGGGCAGGTCGACGACCCGGGGGACGGCCACCTGCGGCGGGCCCTTGCTGACGTCCAGCTTGACCTCGGTGCCCTTCTCCACCCCGGCGCCGTCGGCCGGGCTCTGCCCGAGGATCTGATCGCGCGGCTTGTCCGAGTCCTTGTACGTCTCGACCGCCTTGAGCCCGAGCTGGCCGAGGATGGTGCGGGCCTCGTTGAGGTTCTTGCCGACCAGGTTCGGCACGGTCACCGGGGCGCGGCCCTTGCTCAGGATCAGCGTCACCTTCGCGCCCGGTTTGACCACCGTGCCCACCTTCGGGGTGGTGGCCATCACCACGCCGGCCGGCAGTTCGTCGTCGTACCGGGACGGGCCCTTGACCGCGACCAGCTTGGCGTTGGTCAGCTCGGCCTGGGCCAGCTCGAACTCCTTGCCCACCACGTCCGGCACCGGCAGCTGCTCCGGGCCCAGGGACAGGGTCAGGGTGATCGTGCCGCCCTTGAGGATCCGCGCCGCCGAACCCGGCTGCTGCCCGAGCACGCTGTCCTTCGGGATCTTCTCGTCGTAGCGGGGCTCGGCGTACCGGAGGGTGAAGCCGCCCCGATTTGCCTGCCCCTCCGCCTCGGCCTTGGTCAGGCTGACCAGCTGCGGAGCGACCGTGTACCGGCCCACCCCGAACCACCAGCCACCGACAGCGGCGACCAGGCCGAGCACCACCACGGCCGCGGCGACCGCCAGCCGGCCGCGGGGCGAGCCCATCACCCGGGTACGCAGCTCGGCGAGGCGTGCCCCCAGGCCCTCCTGCTCGGCGGCCCGGCGGCGGTGCGGGCGCTGCCCGCCGCCCTCCGGCAGCCGGGCCCAGGCCGGCCGCTGGGCCGGCTGGACCGCCGCCACCATCATGGTCGGCTGGGCCATCGGGGTGGTCTCGTCGGACACCTGGCGCAGCACCGCGGTGTGCGAGTTGCTGTTGCCCAGGTCGTCCCGGGCCACCTGCACCTCGGCCAGCAGCGCGCCGGCGTCGGTGGGCCGGCCGCCCGGGTCCCGCCGGGTGGCCCGGCCGACCAGGTCGTCGAGGGCCGTGGGCAGGCTCGGGACCAGGGTCGACGGGGCGGGCACGTCCCGGTCGACGTGCTGCCAGGCCACCTCGACCGGGCGGTCGCCGTCGTACGGCACCCGGCCGGTGAGCATCTCGAACAGCACGATCCCGGCGGAGTAGACGTCGGTGCGCGGATCGGCCCGGCCCTCGGTGACCAGCTCCGGGGCCACGTACGCGACGGTGGCCATCAGCTGGTTGCCGTGCTCCTCCTCGGCGCTGGCCTCGACCGCCTGGGCCAGCCCGAAGTCGGCCACCTTGACCACGCTGTCCACCAGGTTGGCGACGCCGCCGGTGGGCGCCTCGGCGACCAGCACGTTCTCCGGCTTGACGTCGCGGTGCACGAGGCCGGCCCGGTGCGCGGCGGCGATCGCGGCGAGCATCTGCTCGGCGATGGCCAGCGCCTCGTCCGGGTTGAGCCGGCGCCGCTCGGTGAGCACGTCGCGCAGGGTGCGGCCCCGGACGTACTCCATCACGAGGTAGGGCAGGCCGGCGTGGATGCCCTGGTCGTAGACCGCCACCACGTTGGGGTGGGTCAGCCGGGCGATGGTCTTCGCCTCGTCGGTGAACCGCTCCACGAAGCCGGCCATCCGGGCCCGGGTCTCGGGCGCCTGGGTCGGGTGAATGATTTTGACCGCCACGGTGCGCTCGAGGCGCTCGTCGGTGGCGGTGTACACGGTCGCCATGCCGCCACGGGCCACGCGACCGCGGATGCGGTAGCGCCCGTCGATCAGCGAGCCCAGCAACGTGTCGGCGACCTGTGTGTCCATCGGCAGGGAGTCTATGTGTCCATCGGGTGAAGGTTGAACAGGATGCTACAGCCGGGATGCGACCGGGCGGGAAAACGCGCGCCCCCGCGGGGCGGCGTTCACCGGCGTCCGGGAGGTCCGACGGGGTGCCGCTGCGGGGACGCGCCGGGCTCGTGGCAGGGTGGTCGGGTGACCGATTCCGTACCCGCCGACCTGCCGGGGCCCAGCGACCCGGCCGCCTGGCTGACCCTGCCGGACGTGGCCGAGCGCCTCGACGTGTCGATCAGCAAGGTGCACCAGATGATCCGGGACCGGGAGCTGATCGCGGTACGCCGCGACGGCGTCCGCCGCATCCCGGCCGACCTGGTGGCCAACCACACCGTGCTCAAGCACCTGCCCGGGGTGCTCAACCTGCTCGCCGACGCCGGCTACGACGACGAGGAGGCGCTGCGCTGGCTCTACCAGGCCGACCCCACCCTCGCCGGCGGCACGCCGGCGGCCGCCCTGGGCGGCGACCAGGCCCGCGAGGTCAAACGCCGCGCCCAAGCCCTCGGCTTCTAGCCCTCGGCCTGATCGACCCGGGCCCTACCCCACCCCTGGGCTCCCGCGCCCGGTCGGCCCAGCCCGGCCCGCGCCCGGTCGGCCCGACCTGCGCCCGGTCGGCCCGGCCCGCGTCCCGGCCGGCCCGGCCCGCGTCCCGGCCGGCCCGCGTCCGGCGTGGTCGATCATGGGGTTGTTGGCGCTCTGAAGATCGACTCGCCGACAACCTCATGATCGACGCCCGGGGACGGGGGAGGGCAGCGGATCAGTCGGTGCGGCGGGTGGCGGCGATGGCCAGGTCCACCAGCGACTGGCGGGCCTCGGTGTCCAGGTCGACGGTGGTGAGGGCGGCCAGGGCGTTCTCGGTCAGGGTGGTGATCCGCTGCTCGGTACGGTCCAGGGCGCCGCTCGCCGTGATCAGCTCGCGTAGCCGGCGCACGCCCTCGGTGTCCAGTCCGGGGTCGCCGAGCCCGGCGAGCAGCAACTCCCGGCCGGCCTCGTCGACCGTCTCCAGGGCCGCCGCCACCAGATAGGTCCGCTTGCCCTCGCGCAGGTCGTCGCCGGCCGGCTTGCCGGTGCGCTCCGGGTCGCCGAAGACGCCCAGCACGTCGTCGCGGAGCTGGAACGCCTCGCCCAGCGGCAGCCCGTACGCCGAGTAGGCGGCGATCACCTCGGCCGGCGCGTCGGCCAGCGCGGCGCCCAGCAGCAGCGGCCGCTCGACGGTGTACTTCGCCGACTTGTACCGCGCCACCTTGCCGGCCCGCTCCCGCGAGGTGTCCCCGGTGGCCTGGGTCAGCACGTCGAGGTACTGCCCGACGGTCACCTCGGTGCGCATCTCGTCGAAGACCGGCCGCGCCCGGGCCACCGTCCGCGGGTCCAGACCCGCCGAGTGCAGCAGCTCGTCCGACCAGACCAGGCAGAGGTCGCCGAGGAGGATCGCGGCGGCGTCACCGAAGCCGTCCGGGTCGCCGCCCCAGCCGGCCTCCCGGTGCCGGGCGGCGAACCGCCGGTGCACCGCGGGCTCACCCCGGCGGGTGTCCGAACGGTCCATCAGATCGTCGTGGATCAGGGCGCTGGCCTGCACGAACTCCAGCGCGGCCAGGGCCGCCACCACCTGGTCGGAGTCGACCCCGCCGGCGCCCCGGTAGCCCCAGTAGCCGAAGGCCGGGCGCAGCCGCTTCCCGCCGCCCAGCACGAACGCCTCGATCGCCTCGGCGACCGGCACCAGACCCTCGTCGAGGGTCGTCAGCCAGCCGCGCTGGCCGGCCAGGAACTCGGTGAGCGACTTCTCGACCCGCTGACGCAGGCCGGCGCGGTCGACGGGAGAGACGGGAGCAGCGTGGGTCACGCCACGACGCTAGCCGGTCCCCGTCCGTCCCGCCGTACCCCCGGGTCGGCGTGGCGTGCGACCCGCCCGGCGCGGCCGACCAGGGCCGGGCGCCCCGGCGCCGGCCGCCGCCCCCACCGGCAGGTACGGCCGGGCGGCGGCGAGCAGGTCGGCGTACCGCCGGACGGCCGGCTCGTCGTGCTGCCCGGCCAGCCGGCGGCGGACCTCGGTGAGCTGGCCGACCGCCCGGGGCGAACCGGACCGGACGGCGTCGAGCAGCGCCGCCCCGGCCACCGCGCAGGCCGGCTCCACCTCGCCGAGTTGCAGGTGCCCGCGGGCCAGCCAGCCGCCGTACAGGGCCGCGCGGCGGGGCCGGCCGGGCGCCCGGGCGGCCGGCGCGAGCAGCGGCACCGCGGGCCCGGGCCGGCCCAGCGCGACCAGGGTGCGTCCGGTCAGCGCGGCCAGTTCGGCCTCGTCGAGCCAGTACAGCCAGGGTGGCTCCCGGCCGGGTTCGGGCCCGCCGCACCCGGCGGCGGCGGCCAGGGCCTGCCGGGCGGCGCGGGAGCGCCCGGCGAGCGCGGCGGCGAACGCCACCCGGTGCAGCAGCAGCGCCCGCAGCCCCGGCGAGGCGACCGCCCGGCTGCCGGCGTACCCCGAGCGGGCCAGCGCCAGCGCCCCCGCCGGATCGCCGACGCCGGCCAGCAGATGGCTCGCCGCGCCGAGCACGTGCCCGGCGAACGCCCGGTCCCCGGCGGCCACCGCCGCCCGCAGCGCCAGCCGGTAGCCGTGCAGACCGCCGGTGACCTGCCCGGCGTCGGCGGCGAGCCAGCCGGCGAGCTGCGCGGCCTCGGCCAGCGCCGGCAGCAGCCGGCGGCGGTCGGCCGGTCCGGCCGCGCGGTAGGCGCGGGCGGCGCGGCGCAGCCGGCGCGCCCCGTGCCCGGCCAGGTCGGCCCCGCCGAGCAGGTCGTCCCAGCGCCGCAGCTCGGCCAGCCCGGCCGGGTCCGGCCACCGCCCGCCGGAAGCCGCCGGCGCCGCCCGGCCGGACGGGGGCCCGCCGGTGCGCGGCGGCCGGGATCCGGGCCCGGCGGGCGGTCGGGGCCGGGCCAGGTCGGCGAGCGGGCTGCCGGGGCGGACCCCGGCCGGGTTCGCCGACCAGCGGTGGGCCAGGGTGAGCAGGGCGGTGCGGATCCGGGAACCGGACCGGTCGATCGCCGCCGGCACCACCCCCAGCCGGCGGCTCCGCGCCGCGGCCCCGGCGAGCAACTCGCCCGGCACGCCGAGCACCACGGCGAGCCAGCCCAGCCAGAAGTCGCCGGGGAGCCGGCGCTGCCGCTCCCACCGGGAGATCTCGTTCCTGGTCAGGGTCGGCACGCCGGAGGCGGCGCAGAGCGCGGCGGCGACCCGCTGCTGACTCCAGCCGCGCGCGGACCGCAGCTCGGCCAGGACCGGCCCGAACGGACGCGGATCGGGGGGCGGGAACGGGATCATCGGTCCTCCGTGGGCCTCGGCGCGGATGGCGACGGAGGCGGCCCGGCCGTGCCGGGCCGGCGCGCCGCCGGTCGTGCTGACCCCCGCGCGGGCCCCCGGCGCCGGCCACCGGCCGGCCCCACCGCGCGGCACCGTTTCTACCCCCGGGGTACGACGCTCCGCCCGGCCGTGCTCGCGGGCTGGGAAGCTCCTGGGTACGGCGGGCGCACGCCGCTAGAGTCGGGGCGTGGCGCTCGGTCTTCCCTCGGTCCTCCCCAATCCCCAGCCGGCGATCGGGGAGTTGATCCGTGCCGGTCGGCCGACCTTCTCCTTCGAGTTCTTCCCGCCGAAGACCCCGGCCGGGGAGCGCCTGCTCTGGCAGGCCATCCGCGAGCTGGAATCGCTGCGCCCCTCGTTCGTCTCGATCACCTACGGCGCCGGCGGCTCCACCCGGGACACCACGGTCGCGGTGACCGAGCGGATCGCCACCGAGACCACCCTGCTGCCGATGGCGCACCTGACCGCGGTCGACCACTCCGTCGCCGAGCTGCGGCACGTCATCGGCCGGCTCGCCTCGGTGGGCGTCCGCAACGTGCTCGCCGTACGCGGCGACCCGCCGGGCAACCCGGGCGGCGAGTGGGTCAAGCACCCGGAGGGCGTGCGCTACGCCGAGGAACTGGTCCGGGTGATCCGCGACGCCGGCGACTTCAGCGTCGGGGTGGCCGCCTTCCCGTACAAGCACCCGCGCTCGCCCGACGTGACCAGCGACACGGCGAACTTCATCCGCAAGTGCCGGGCCGGCGCCGAGTTCGCGATCACCCAGATGTTCTTCGACGCCGACGACTACCTGCGGCTGCGGGACCGGGTGGCGGCCGCCGGCTGCGACACCCCGATCCTGGCCGGCGTGATGCCGGTGACCCAGCTGGGCACCATCGAGCGGTCCGTGCAGCTCTCCGGCGCGCCGTTCCCGCCGGCGCTGGCCGAGCGGTTCGCCCGGGTCGCCGAGGACCCGGAGGCGGTCCGCCGGCTCGGCGTCGAGCAGGCCAGCGAGATGTGCGCGAAGTTGCTCGACGAGGGCGTACCGGGCATCCACTTCATCACCTTGAACCGGTCCACCGCCACCCGCGAGGTGTGGCAGCACCTCCAGGCCGACGCCCGGGTGTGACGACCCGGCCCACGACACCCGCGTCGCCCTTCTACGGTTGACCCGTGGTGGGCACACAGCTGAACTGGGACCAGTACGCGACCGCGTGGGCGCGGCTGCACGGCGGCTTCGACCCCCGGGTGGCCGCGCCGGTGGTCCGCGCCTGGCTGCGGTTCGCCTACCACCTGGGCTACCTGCTGGGCCGGCTGCGGATCGGCCCGACCCCGGTGACCGTGGTCGGGGTGCTGCTCTGTCTCTGCGTACCGCTGCTGGTCGGGCGGGTCGGCGACGGGCCGTTCCTGGGGGCGCTGTTCGTGCTGCTCGCCGCGGTGGCGGACAGCGTGGACGGTGCGGTGGCGGTGGCCACCAACCGGACCACCCGGCTCGGCTACGTCTACGACTCGGTCGCCGACCGGCTCGGCGAGGTGGCCTGGCTGGTCGCGTTCTGGCTGCTCGGCGCGCCGGGGGCGCTGGTCGCCGCGGCCGGCGGCCTGTCCTGGCTGCACGAGTACGTGCGGGCCCGGGCGGTCTCCGCCGGGATGCGGGAGATCGGCGCGGTGACCGTGGGGGAGCGGCCCACCCGGGTCTGCGTGGCCCTGGTCGGGCTGGTGGTCGCCGGGCTCACCGGGCTGATCGACGCCGACCTGGTCGCCGGCACCAGCACCATGGTCACCACGGTCTGGGTGCTGCTGGCCGGCTTCGGCCTGGGCCAGCTGCTCTCCGCCGTCCGCCGCGCTCTGATCGACGCCGGCTGACGCCCGCGCCGCGTCCTGGTCGGTGCCGGCTGACGTCCGCGCCGCGTCCTGGTCGGTGCCGGCTGACGTCCGCGCCGCGTCCTGGTCGGTGCCGGCTGACGTCCGCGCCGCCTCCTGGTCGGTGCCGGCGGACGCCCGCGCCCGACGGTTCCCGCCCTACCAGGCGGGGCCGATCTCGTCGGCGACGATCTGCGCCGAGAGGGTGACCATGGGGAGGCCGCCGCCGGGGTGGGTGGAGCCGCCGACCAGCCAGAGCCCGGCCGCCGGGCCACGGTTGGCCGGGCGGAGCAGCCCGCCGGCGGTGCCGTAGATCGCCCCGCCCGGCGCGCCGGTGGCCGCGTCCAGGTCGGCCGGGGTGCGGATCTCCCGGAACACCAGCCGGTCCCGCACGTCCGCCCCCCGCTCGGCGAGCACGTCGAGGATCCGGTCCGCGTACGCCTCGGCCAGGCCGGGGCGCCGCCAGTCCACGGCGTCCGCCGCCGTGCCGTGCCGGGCGGCGTTGACCAGCACGAACCAGGCCTCGTGCCCGTCCGGCCGGACCGCCGGGTCGTCGGCCACGGTGACGAAGACCGTCGGGTCCACGGCCGGCCGGGCCCGCACCCCGCGCCCCGGGTCGCCGAAGACGGCGTCGAACTCGGCGTCGTAGTCGCGGGGGAAGAAGACGTTGTGGTGGGCCAGCCCGGAGTCGCCGCGTACGCCGAGCAGCAGCACGAAGCCGGCCAGGCTGCGGTCGGTGAGCCCGGCCAGCCGGCGCGGGCTGGGCAGCAGGTCCCGGTAGAGGGTGAGCGCGTCGACGTTGGCCACCACCACGTCGGCGGGGAGCGGGGCGGCCGCCCCGGCGACGCGTACCCCGTGCACCCGGCCGCCGGCCGCGTCGATCCGGGTGACGGTGGCGCCGGTCTGCACCACCACGCCCAGGTCCAGGCAGCGCGACAGCAGCGCGTCGGCCAGGCTGCCCAGCCCGCCGCGCAGGTACCAGCCGCCGTACGTCAGCTCGGCGTAGGGCACGGCGACCAGCGCGGCCGGCGCGCGGCGCGGGTCGGCGCCGGTGTAGGTGGCGTACCGGTCGAGCAGCATCCGCAGCCGCGGGTCGGACAGCTGGCGGCGGCCGAGGCCGCGCAGGGTGCGGCCGGGGGCGATGGCGGCCAGGTCACCGAGGCGCCAGGCCAGCGCGGCCAGGTCCCGCGGGGAGTCGATGGTGCGGCCCAGGATGTCCCGCTGGGAGGCCGCCCACACCCGGGCGGCCCGCTGCCAGAGCCGCTGCCAGTCGGCGGCGGCCCGGTCCCCGAAGGCCGCGCCGATCCGGGCGGCGAACTCGGCCGGCTCGGCGCAGGAGTCCAGCGCCGGGCCGCCGCCGGGGAAGACGTGCCGGACGATCGGGTCCAGCGGCACCAGGTCGAGGTACTCGTCGAGCTTGGCCCCGGTCGCCTCGAACAGGTCGTGGAAGACCTGCGGCAGGGTGAGCAGGCTCGGTCCGGTGTCGAACAGCCACCCGCCCTCGGCCGTGTCGTGCTGGTACCGGCCGAGCTTGCCGCCGACGGTGTCGGCCCGCTCGAGGACGGTGACCTGGTGCCCGGTGACGGCCAGCCGGGCGGCGGCGGCCAGCCCGCCCACGCCGGCGCCGACGACCACGATTCGCGCCATGCCGCGTCCCCCTAGCTGACCGGGCGACCCCGCCAGGTGAGCCGGTGTCGCTTCCGCAGATGGTACGACCGAAATGTCAGCCAACCGAGGACCACCACCGACACGGGGTGTGCCAGCGCGTCGGGCCAGGCCCGCCCGCCGGTGGCCCGGGCGCTGACCGCCCGTCCCGCGACCCCGAGCAGGTAGGCGGCCAGCGCCACCCCGGACACCCCCGGCGCGAACGGGGCGAGGCCGACGGCGAGCAGCGGGGGCGCGGTGTAGAGCAGGAGCAGCAGGGTCACCACCACGGCCGCGGCGGCCGGGTGCCCGAACGAGGCCCACAGCGACTTGGTGTAGCCGTCGCGCAGCTCCGGCCAGCTGTCGTACATCCGGCAGGTGGCCAGCCGCGACCCGTCGGCGAGGGCGATCCGGCCGCCGGCCCGCTTGACCGCCCGGGCCAGCTCGATGTCCTCCAGCACCTTGTCGGCGACCGCCGCGTGCCCGCCGGCCCGCAGGTAGCCGGCCCGGTCCACGACCAGGAACTGCCCGCCCGCCGCGGCCAGCGAGGGCCGCCGCGAACGTTCCATCGCCAGCAGCGGCAGGAAGGTCAGCCACAACCACTGCAACAGCGGCTGCACCAGCCGGTCGGCCGCCGTCCGCACCACGATCCGGGGGTACGGCGACAGCAGCGCCGCGCCCGCCGCGCGCAGCTCGGTCACCGCCGCGGCGACCGCGTACGGGCCGAGCACCACGTCGGCGTCGACGAAGACCAGCGCGGTGCGGGTCGGGTCGGTGCCGGTGGCCAGCTGCCAGCAGGCGTGCGGCTTGCCCAGCCAGCCCGGCGGCGGGGCGGCCCCGGTGCGCAGGGTGACCCGCGGATCGTCGCCGGCCACCGCGCGCACCACGTCGGCGGTGCCGTCGGTGGAGCCGTCGTCGAGCACCACGATCCGCAGCTCCGGTGCGCCCCGCTGGGCGAGCAGTGCGCGCAGGCACGGCGTCACCCGCGCGGCCTCGTCGCGCAGCGGCAGCAGCACCGCCACCGGCTCGGTCACCTCGACCGGGCCGGTGGCCGGCCGGCGCAGCCAGCGGCTGGCGTTGACCAGGGTGTGCGCGGTGAGCACGGCGACCGCGCCGGCGAGCACGAGCAGCGCGGTCATGCCGGCGCGTCGACCCGCCGGGCCGGGTCCACCGTCGGGCGGCCGGTGTCGGTCCGGCGACCGCGCAGCAGCGCCACCGCCAGCGGCACGGCGGT
The DNA here is from genome assembly GCF_044465125.1 of Micromonospora sp. NPDC049836. NCBI lineage: Bacteria > Bacillati > Actinomycetota > Actinomycetes > Micromonosporales > Micromonosporaceae > Micromonospora > Micromonospora sp. NPDC049836. The sequence goes on along the minus strand of NZ_JBITLH010000003.1, from coordinate 298,838 downwards.
CAGCGCCATGCCGGCGGCGCCCCAGAGCGCCGAGGCGGGCAGCCGGAGGAAGACCGCGTGCGCCAGCACGCTGGAGGCGTACGTCCAGAGGTAGAGCGCGAACATCGGCGCGTCGGGCCGGCCGGCGCGGTCGACGGCCGGCCCGGCCAGCGGGCGCAGCACCGCTGCCACCAACAGCGCGAAGAGCAGCCAACCGAGGTAGTTGCTGACCGGTACGCCGGGCAGGCCGGGCAGCGCCGGGGTGGCGTCCCGCCAGACCCAGTAGCCCTCGGCCACCATCTGCGGGTCGAGGAAGAGGTCCCAGGCGGCCAGCCCGATCGCGGCCAGCCCGATCCGGGCGGCGTGCCGGGCCGGACCCGGCCAGCCGGTGCCGCCGCCGGCCGGGCGGACCAGCCGGACCGCGGTGAGCCACGCCGGCCAGGCCATCCAGGTCCAGGCCAGCGGGATGATCAGCGGCACCCCGGCCAGCTTCGGGCCCAGCTCACCGGAGTAGTCGTAGCTGCCGAACGGCACGCCGGTGGCCACCCCGAGCGCCTCGACCGCGAACCCGCCGCCGGTGGCCACCGCGACCAGCGCGAGCGCGGTACGCGTACCCCGGGTCAGCAGGGCGTGGCCGACGGAGAGCAGCCAGCCGAGCAGGACCGTGGCGACGGTCAGCCCGGCCCGGGTGGCGCCCGCGGTGAGCGGATAGCAGATCTGGGTGAGGACCAGGACGGCCAGCAGCGCCCAGGACAGCCGTCGGGTCACGACGCGGCCGGGGCGGCGCCGGGGCCCGGCGGGGGCAGCGGCAGGTCCCGGCCGAGCACCCCGAAGGGCCGCTCGTCGCCGGGGAAGTGGAAGTGGCGCAGGACGTCGACGAAGCCGAACCGCCGGTACAGCCGCCAGGCGCGGGAGGTCTGCTCGTCGGCCTCCGGGGTGGAGAGCAGGGTGGTGCTCCCCTCGGCCATGGTGAGCAGCGCCCGCAGCTGCCCGGCGCCGAGGCCGTGCCCCTGCGCGGGCGGCCGGACGTGCAGCTCGACCACCTCGAAGCAGTCGGGCAGCCAGCGCTGCCGGGCCGGCGCGTCCAGCGCCCGGTGCACCTGGTCGTGCCACCACTGGCCGGCGGCGCCGAGGTAGCCGTACCCGAAGCCGGCCAGGTGTCCCTCGGTGGTGAGGCTGGCGACGGCGCGGAAGCCGGGGCGGCGGACGTGGGTGGCGATGTAGCCGCGCCGGGCCTCCAGCAGGTCGGTCCGGTAGCCCATCGCCTCGCCGTAGACGGCCACCACGTCGTCCAGCCGCCGGACCAGGTCGTCCGGCGTCCAGCGCACCAACCTCATGCGTGTCCTCTCGCCGTGTCCGGGCCGCCCTCGGCGGCCCATCCGAGCACCGTCCGGTCACCGACGACGTCGCCCACCGCGAAGCGCGCGAACAGCTCCTCGGCGTACCAGCCCTCGGTGGGGGTGCGGGTGATCGCGGCCCGGTGCTCCGGGTGACGGTACGCGAACGCGACCAGGTCCGCCGGGTCCCGCCACACACTCACCGTGCCCTGCCAGCCCAGCGGGGCCTCGCCGACGCCGAACCGGGCGAGCAGCCCGGGCGCGGTGGCCAGGGCGGCGGCGACCGGGGGGACCGCCCGCCAGAAGGTGACCGCCCGGCGGGCCCGCAGCCGGGCCCGGGTCAGCGCCAGCACCGGCCCGGTGGCCCGCCCGCCGGGCGGGTCGCCGAACGGCCGCCGGCCGGACCACTCGCCCCGGCTGGTCAGCGGGCGCAGCTCCACCCGGACGGCGGCGCGGGCGATCCGGGCCCAGGAGCGGCCGACCGGCGAGGCGTCGAAGCCGGCCGCGGCGGCGGGGGAGTCCCAGACCACCAGGGCGGCCCAGCGGGTCAGGTCGACGTCGCCGGGGCCGAAGCCGGTGCCGGTCCCGGTGCCGAGCAGCTTGGCGAACCGGACGCCGGGGCGGCGGCGCAGCCGCGCCGGGTGGGTCGCCATCCGGGCCAGTGCCCGCGGCACGGCCGCCCGGGGGATCCGCCAGACGTGCAGCGTGACCAGTCCGGGCGGGTCCTCGGAGGGCTGGCTCACGCCACCTCGGTCGGGGTGCCGGAGGTGATCCGCAGCAGCTCGGCGTACGTGGTGGGGAAGACCGCCTGCGGTACGCCACCGGCCGCCCACACCTCGGCGTGCCCGTCGAGGGCGGTGTCGACGAGGGTACGCAGCGGGCGGGGGTGGCCGACCGGGGCGACCCCGCCGATCACCTGCCCGGTGTGCCGCTTGACGAACTCGGGGGTGGCCCGGCGCAGGTGGGTGACGCCGAGGCCGGCGGCCAGGCCGGCGGTGTCGACCCGGTGCGCGCCGGAGGTGAGCACCAGCAGCGGCGCGTCGTCGGCGTCGAAGACGAGCGAGTTGGCGATGGCGCCGACGCCGACGCCGAGCGCCTCGGCCGCCGCGGCGGCGGTGTGCACCGCCTCGGGCAGCAGGCGGACCTGGCTGGCGCCGCCGGAGCCGTCCCGCGCGCCCGCCTCGTCGAGCGCGCGCTGCACCGCTTGCACGTTCGGGTGTGGCTGCATGCCGCCCATTCTCCCCGCCGCGTTCCGCCCCCCGGCCCCCGCCCCACCCGGCGCGTCGCCCCGCCCGCCGGCCCTCGCCCCACCCGGCGCGTCGCCCTGCCCGCCGGATCCGGTCGATCCCGGAGCTGTCCCCACCCGCCGGGGCGAGGGCGACCCCGTCACCGGGTCGGTCCGGCGGCGGGGCTCCGTCCGGCCGGCCGGGATCCGGGCCAGTCCGGGGTGGCCCGGACCCGGCCGGCGGCGTCCACCAGCAGGGCCGCGTACCCGTCCAGGGTGGCCAGCCAGTCCAGCGCGTCCGCGCCGCGGGCGACGGCCGCGGTGGCGTACACGTCGGCCCAGAGCAGCTCGGGGCCGACCACGGTGACCGACCGGACGGCGTCGGCGGGCCGGCCGGCGCGCGGGTCGGTGATGTGCGCGCCGCGCCGCGCGGTGCCCGAGGTGGCGACCGCGCCGCCGGCTCGCTCGACCACGTCGAGCAGCCGGTCCGGGCGGCCCGGGTCCTCGACCCCGACCCGCCACGCCGGCCGGCCCGGCGCGGTGCGCAGCAGCACGTCCCCGCCGGCGTTCAGGCACAGGTCGTGCCCGGGCAGGCCGGTCAGGTGCCGCGCGGCCCGCTCCACCGCCCAGCCCTTGACCAGGCCGGACGGGTCGAAACCGGTGCCGCCGCCGGGCAGCGGCAGGCGGCGCGCGTCGAACCAGCCGCCGGTCCGCGCCCGGGCCCGCTCGCAGAGCTCCACCACCTCGCGCACCGGCGGCGGGGCGGTGGCCGGGTCGGGCGCCGCCCCGCCGAGCCGGCCCAGCACGCTGTCCGGCCGGTACGTGCTGAACGTCGCGTCCGCCTCGCGCAGTTCGGCGAAGACCCGCGCCACCCGCCGCGCCACGTCGTCGGCGCGCACCCGCGGACCGCGCAGGTGCACGCTGACCGGCAGCCCCATCACCTGCGCCACCCAGGCGCGCCGGTCGAGTTCCGCGGTCACGTCCATCGCGTCCTCAGTCCAGGTGCGCCGCGTCGAGCGCGGACTGGAGGGATTCGCGGTAACCGTCGCTGGTGACGGTGGCGCCGGAGACGGTGTCGATCCGGGCGCTCTGCGCGGCCAGCGTCTCCTGCCGCAGGATCGGCACCGCGTACCCGTTGATCTGCTGGTCCCGCCGGTTGCCGTCGGGCACCCGGAGGGTGCTGACGCCGGTGATCTTCCCGCCGGCGACGGTGATCCGCACCTGCACCGGCCCCCACCGGGTCTGCGCCACCGCCCCGGTCGCCGTACCGGTGCCGCCCGGCCGGCCGGGGCCCGACGGGCCGCCCCGGCCGGCCGGCGTGCCGCCGCCCGACGGGTCCGGGCCGGTGGCGTCGTCCGTGCCGGTCCACGAGCTGCCGCCGCCGGCCGAGCCGTCCGGGCCGGAGGCGGTCGCGCTGCCCGGCCCGCCCGCGCCCATGGTGCTGGTCCGGTAGCTGAACAGCAGCACCAGCGCGGCCACCGTGGAGAGCAACCAGATGGTGATCCGTCGCACGGAACCTCCCTTCGCGCCTGTCACCAGGCGAACTGTTCGTGGTGGACGCGCGCGTCGGGGACTCCGGCCGCGCGGATCGCGGCCCGGGCGGCGTCGACCCAGCCGTCCGGGCCGCAGAGGAAGACGTCGTGATCGGCGATGTCGGGGGAGAGCCGGCGCAGGGCCTCGACGTCGGGCAGCCCGTCGGCGTGGGCCGGCAGCCACGCCGGTCGCCGGGCCCGGGGGCCGACCAGGTGCCGCACGACCAGCCCGCGCTCCGCGGCGAGCCGGTCCAGCTCCGCCCGGAAAGCCAGGTCGTCGGGGGTACGCGCGCGGTAGAGCAGCACCGCCTCGCCGGGGGCGTACGGCAGCTCCCAGAGCAGCGCCAGCAGTGGGGTGATGCCGACCCCGCAGGCCAGCATGGTGATCCCGCCGCCGCGCCAGTGCTCCCCGGTCAGCCGCCCGTACGGCCCCTCGACCAGCACCCTGGTGCCGGGGCGCAGGGCGGCCACCCGGGCGCTGCCGTCGCCGAGGTCCTTCACGGTGATCCGCATCAGCTCCCCGGTCGGCGGGGCCGACAGCGAGTACGGGTGGGCCCGGGACCAGCCGGGGCCGTCCAGGAACCGCCAGAGCAGGAACTGCCCGGCCCGGGCGGGCAGCCGGTGCAGGTCGCGTCCGCGCAGCCAGACCGAGGTGAGCCCGGGCGCCTCGGGGACCACGGCGGCCACCTCGATCCGGTGCCGCAGCGACCGCCAGGCGGGCAGCCCCAACCGGTAGACCAGCACGCTGGCCAGCGCCAGCAGGTAGACGGTCCACCAGTAGGCGCGGGCGGCCGGCGAGGCGAGGAAGTCGGCGCCGGTCCAGAGCTGGTGCGGCAGCGCCAGCGCGATGCCCAGGTACGCGTACAGGTGCAGCAGGTGCCAGGACTCGTAGCGCAGCCGGCGGCGGGCCGCCCGTACCGAGGTCACCGCCACCAGCGCCAGCAACCCGAACGCGGCGGTGGCCAGCAGCATCCCCGGGTACGTGACGACCAGCTCCCAGGTCTGCGCGAGCACGCCCTGCCGGGCGGTGCCGGCGTAGCCGAGGACGGTGAGCAGCACGTGGGCCAGGAGCAGGTGCAGGGAGGTGAAGCCGGTGAGCCGGTGCCAGCGGGCGAGCCGGTCCTGGCCGAAGCGGCGCTCGATCAGCGGCACCCGGGCCATCAGCACCACCTGGACCAGCATCAGGTCGGCGCTGACCAGGCCGGCGAGCCGGCCGGCCGAGGTGAGCCCGGGGGCCGGGCCGGCGAGCAGCTCCGGCACGCCGCGGTCGGCGGCCCAGAGCGCGGTGACGACCAGCAGGCTGAGCACCGCGGCTCCGCCGGCCAGGTCGGCCCACCAGCCGGGGACCGGCGGCAGGGCGCGGCGGGCCGCCACCCGCCGGTCGGCGCCGGCGGTCACCGGCGCGCCCCCGCCGGTTTCCCGTGTCCGGCCGGACCCCGCCGGGGGGCCGGTCGCCTTTCGGTACGGCTGACGTTCATGCGTCAACCGTGGCCGGGCGAGCTCTGCGCCCCCTTTGCCGGTGCTGTGCCCGGGCTGAGAATCGCACCGCCCGCCGGCCGGCGGGTCCCACCGTCGCCCGGCGGGTCCCGCCGGCCAGCCGGCGATCGGTGACCGCCGGCGCGCCACACGTTGCATTTTCGTCGGAGGGGAGGTGTACTGTCAGAGCAGTTAGAACGAATGTTCGATTCACTCGTACTCTCGTTCCAACGATCGCCTGGGAGAGGTGTTTCGCGGCGCCGACTCCCGGGAGGTGCGGTTCCGCGGACCGCACCGGGGCACCGGACAGTCGCGAGTCCGGTCCCGTCAAGGCAGGATCGTCGCTCGCCGCCCACGACCCCCGGGCGGCGGGCGACGAACCCGCCGGTACGCCGGCCGGGTGTGGTGTGGGGAAGCTCCACACCCGGCCGGCCACACCCGGTGCGTCTTCCTCCGCACCACCCGCTCCGGGCGTCCCGCCGGTGGATCCGATCCGCCGGGCGGCCCGCCCGCCCCGGTCCACGCGGAGGAGAGACCCATGCCGACCAGTCCGGCCCAGGCCCCGACGGTGCCCGCGCACGTGCTGCCGCACCGCACCCCCGCCCAACTGCTCGTGGTGGCCCGCCAAGGGCTGGCCGAGGCCGCCCGCACCCGGCCCGACGGCCTCCGGTACGCCGCCGCCCACCTCGCGGCGCTGCGCGCCGCCGCCGCCCTGCTCGCCGCCCGCGCCCGCCCCGCGCCCACCCGGCGCAACCGGATCACCAGCGTCTGGATCCTGCTCGCCAGCGTCGCCCCCGAGCTGGACGAGTGGGCCACCTACTTCGCCGCCGGGGCGAGCAAGCGGGCCGCCGCCGAAGCCGGCATCCTCCGGGTGGTCACCGCCCGGGAGGCCGACGACCTGCTCCGCGCCGCCGAACAGTTCGTGACCGTGGTGGAGACCGCGCTCGGCCTGGCACACCAGCCGACGCTCGATGGTCTGCACCGGCCGGCCCGGCTCGGCGGCTCCGACGCCGCGTCCGGAGCGGCCGCGGCCTGAGTCGTGGCGTCCGGCCACCATGGCGGGACCCAGGGTGGCCGGACGTCGCCCGAGCGCGGCGGCTCGCACCAGCACAACCACAGCACCACCCACGGGCCGGTACCCGTGGCGAACACGACAGGGGGTAGGTCCGATGGCGGGCCGGATGGTGGTCGGTTCCGCCGCGCTGGCCGAGCTGGTGCGCCCGGCGAGCGCACCCGACCCGGCCGGCGGCCACCGGGTGCTGCCCGTCCGGCCGGAGCTGACCGGGCTGCTGCCCCACCGCGGGCTGCGGCGCGGCAGCACGATCGCGGTCGGCGTCGGGCAGCCCCGGCGCAGCGGGGGCACGTCGCTGATCCTCGCCCTGCTCGCCGAGGCGTCCCGGGCCGGTTCCTGGTGCGCCGTGGTCGGCGTGCCCACCTTCGGCGCCGGCGCGGCGGCCGAGGCCGGTATCGTCCTGGACCGGCTCGCCCTGGTGCCGAACCCCGGCCCGGAGTGGCCCACCGTCGTCGCCGCGCTCATCGACGGGGTCGACGTGGTGGTCACCGCCGTGCCGACCACGGTCTCCGCCTCCGTCGCCAACCGGCTGGCCGCCCGGGCCCGGCAGCGGGGCAGCGTGCTCGTCCCGTACGGGCGGTGGGACGGCGCGGACGTCACGCTCCAGGTGGTCCGCGGGGTCTGGGAGGGGCTCGGGGCGGGCCGGGGGCGGCTGCGGCGGCGGGAGGTCACCGTCTCCGCGCGCGGGCGGGGCGCCGCGGCCCGCCCCAAGGAGATCAAGGTCTGGCTGCCCGGCGACGAGCTGACCCGGGTCATCCCCCGGACGGCCGGCGGCGTCGCGGGTGCCACCACCACCCCTGCGCCGCCGCGGTTCCGGGTGGTGACGGGCGGCCCGGCCGCCCGGTCCCGCACCATGGTCGGGCCGGCATGACCGGTGCGCCGGTGCGGACCCTGCTGCTCTGGTGCCCGGACTGGCCGGTCCTCGCCGCCGAGATCGTCGACGGGGTGCCGGCCACCGACCCGGTCGTGGTGCTGCACGCCAACCGGGTGGTCGCCTGCTCCGAGCGGGCCCGTGCCGAGGGCGTACGCCGAGGGCTGCGCCGGCGGGAGGCGCAGGGGCGCTGCCCGCAGCTCACCGTCGTCGACCACGACCCCGACCGGGACGCCCGGGCGTTCGAACCGGTGGTGGCGGCCGTCGAGGAGGTGGCCGCCGGGGTCGAGGTGCTCCGCCCCGGCGCCTGTGCGCTGGCCGCCCGGGGGCCGAGCCGGTACCTCGGCGGGGAGGAGGCGGCGGCCGAGCGGATCGTCGAGCACGTCGCCCAGACCTGCGCCGTGGAGAGCCAGGCCGGTGTCGCCGACGGGGTCTTCGCCGCCGGCCTGGCCGCCCGGGAGGGGCGGATCGTGCCGCCCGGCGGGAGCCCGGAGTTCCTGGCCACCCGGCCCGTGGAGGCGCTCGGCCGGCCGGCGCTGGCCGACCTGCTGCGCCGGCTGGGGGTGCGTACCCTCGGCGAGTTCGCCGCGCTGCCCGCCGGCGACGTGCTGGCCCGGTTCGGGTTCGACGGCGCGCTGGCGCACCGGCTCGCCGCCGGCCGGGACCACCGGCCGCTCGCGGTCCGGCAACCGCCGGCCGACCTGACCGTCACCGCCGACTACGACGACCCGGTCGACCGGGTCGACGCCGCGGCGTTCGCCGCCCGCACCCTCGCCGAGCACCTGCACGAGCGGCTCGCCGGGTACGGGCTGGCCTGCACCCGGCTCGGCATCGAGGCGGTCACCGCGCACGGCCAGGAACTGCACCGGGTCTGGCGGCACGACGGTCTGCTCACCGCCGCGGCCATCGCCGACCGGGTGCGCTGGCAACTGGACGGCTGGCTCTCCGGCAGCAACGGTCGGGGCGGCGCCCGCCCGGCCCGGCCCACCGCCGGCATCATCCGGCTGCGGCTGGTGCCGGACGGGGTGCTCGCCCAGGCCGGCCTGCAGTCCGGGTTGTGGGGGGAGACCGGCGAGGAGCGGGAGCGGGCGCACCGCGCGTTGAGCCGGGTGCAGGGCATCCTCGGCCCTGAGGCGGTGGTCACCGCCGTGCTCGGCGGCGGACGCTCCCCGGCCGACCAGGTACGCCTGGTCCCCTGGGGCGACGAACGCCGCCCCGCCCGCCCCGGCCCACCGCCCGTCCCACCCGCCCCGGGTGTCCTCGCCGTCCCGGCCGTTCCATCTGTCCCTGCCGTCTCTGCCGTCCCTACCGTCCCTGTCGTCCCTGTCGTCCCTGTCGTTCTGGCTGTTCCGGAGGTCCTGGCTGTCCCGCCCTCGGCGGCGTCCCCGGCGTCGCTGGCCTCGGCGGCGTCCCCGGTCCCGACGGCCTCCCCGGCCCTGGCGGTGTCCCTATCCTCGGCGGCGTCTCCGGCGTCCCTGCCCTCGGTAGCGTCCCCAGCCTCGACGGCGTCCCCGGCCTCGACGGCGTCCCCGGCCTCGACGGCGTCCCCGGCCTCGACGGCGTCCCCGGCCTCGACGGCGTCCCCGGCCTCGACGGCGTCCCTGGCCTCGGCGGCGTCCGCGGCACCGGTGGCGTCCCCAGCCCTGGTGGTGTCCCTATCCTCGGCGGCGTCTCCGGCGTCCCTGCCCTCGGTGGTGTCCCCATCCTCGGCGGCCTCGACGGCCTCGACGGCCGAGATGGCCCTGCCGGAAGGGTCGGAGCCGACCAGGCCCGGCAGGCAGCCCTTGATCCACACAGGATGGACGCAAACCGTGGCCTTTCCCGCTATGGAAGGCCCGACTTGCCGCATCCCGAGTGCAGCACCGTTGGCGGCGACGGGCGGTGTGGCGGGGGTGGGCCATCCGGCCGGGTCAGGGGTGGCGCGGTCGGGTGGGGCGGCGCGGTCGGGTGGCGTGGCCGGGTCGGGTGGCGTGGCCGGGTCGGATGGCGTGGCCGGGTCGGATGGCGCGCTGCGAGCGGGCGGCGGTGCGTCCGGCGGTGAGCGGATCGGCGGCGGGGAGCAGGTCGGGGGTGGTGGACGGGCCGGCGGCGGCGAGCGGGTCGGGGGTGGTGGACGGGCTGGCCGCGGTGGGCGGGCCGGTGGTGGTGGGCGGGCCGGTGGGGTGCGGTCCACCGGGGTGCCGGTCGACCCGCCGTGGCCGGGGCGGATGCCACCGCCCGCGCCGGCCGTGGTGCTGCCCAACCCGCTCCTCGCCACCGTGCACGACGACGCCGGGGAGCCGGTCGCGGTCAGCGCCCGGCTGGTGCTGAGCGCCGCGCCCGCGCGGCTGACCGTCGGCGCCGGCCGGCCAGCCGAGATCGTCGGCTGGGCCGGCCCGTGGCCGGTGGACGAGCGCTGGTGGGCGCCGGCCGAGGCGCGCCGCCGGGCCCGGTTCCAGGTCTGCCTGGCCGATGGCGCAGCCCTGCTGCTCGCGATCGAGGGCGGCCAGTGGTTGGTGGAGGCGATCTATGACTGAGCGTCGGGAGAGCGCGAAAGATCTTGGAGGATTGAGGCCCTTCTGGGGGCCGAAAGCTTCCAAGATCTCGGCGGGAGCCGGGCGAGGGATGGCCTGGTGAGCTTCCACAATCCGAAGATGCCCTGGTGGGAGCTGGAGCAGGTGCTCTCCGGGCGCCCTGCCAGCCGCACCAGCTCGGGCAGCAACCGCCCCACCAGCCGCGCCAGCTCCAGCGACGCCAGTTCCGGCGGCGCCAGTTCCGGCGGCGCCAGTTCCGGCGGCGCCAGTTCCGGCGGCGCCAGCTCCAGCCGCACCAGCGCCAGTTCTGGTGGCAGCAGCTCCGAAGGATCCGGCGGCGGCACCGGCTCCGGGCGGGCCGGCGCGGAGGATGCCAGCGGCAGGCCGGCTGGCAGTAAGCAGGCCGGTGGCGGGCGGAAGGCCCTGAGCGAGCGGCACCTGCACGTCGTCGACCCGCTCGCGGTCGACGCCGACGGTGGTGACTCCCCGGCGTGGAGCCGCAAGCGGCAGCAGTACGCGCCGCCCGAGCTGCCCCGGCCGGACGGCGCGGTGCCCTACGCGGAGCTGCACGCGCACTCCAACTTCAGCTTCCTCGACGGCGCCAGCCACCCGGAGGAGCTGGCCGAGGAGGCCGCCCGGCTGGGGCTCACCGCGCTCGCCGTCACCGACCACGACGGCTTCTACGGGGTGGTGCGCTTCGCCGAGGCGGCCCGCGCGCTGCACCTGCCGACGGTCTTCGGCGCGGAGCTGTCCCTCGGGCTGCCCGGTCCGCAGAACGGTGAGCCCGACCCGCTCGGCCGGCACCTGCTGGTGCTGGCCCACGGCCACGAGGGGTACGCGCGACTCGCCGCCACCATCTCCCGGGCCCAGCTGCGCGGCGGCGAGAAGGGCCGCCCGGTCTACGGCGAGCTGGAGGAGGTCGCGGAGGAGCTGCGCGACCACGTGCTGGTGCTGACCGGCTGCCGCAAGGGGCACGTGCCGACCGCGCTGCTCACCGAGGGGGTCGACGCGGCAGCCCGGGAACTGGACCGGCTCACCGCGCTGTTCGGCGCCGAGACGGTGGCGGTGGAGCTGACCGACCACGGCCACCCGGTCGACGCCGACCGCAACGACGCCCTGGCCGAGCTGGCCGCCGCGGCGGGACTGCCCACGGTGGCCACCAACAACGTGCACTACGCCACCCCGGCCCGCCGCCGGCTGGCCACCACCGTGGCGGCGGTGCGGGCCCGGCGCAGCCTCGACGAGATCGACGGCTGGCTGCCCGCCGCCGCCACCGCCCACCTGCGCAGCGGCGCGGAGATGGCGGCGCGGTTCGCCGCGTACCCGGGGGCGGTGGCCCGGGCCGCCGAGTTCGGCGCGGAACTCGCCTTCGATCTGCAACTGGTGGCGCCGCAGCTGCCGGCGTACCCGGTGCCGTCGGGGCACACCGAGATGAGCTGGCTGCGCCACCTCACGCTGGCCGGCGCCCGGGAACGCTACGGCCCGCCCGAGGCGCACCCGGAGGCGTACGCGCAGCTGGAGCACGAGCTGCGGATGATCGAGGAGCTGGGCTTCCCCGGCTACTTCCTGGTGGTCTACGACATCGTCGCGTTCTGCCGCGAGCAGGACATCTACTGCCAGGGCCGGGGCTCGGCGGCCAACTCGGCGGTCTGCTACGCGCTGCGGATCACCAACGTGGACGCGGTACGGCACCGGCTGCTCTTCGAGCGGTTCCTCGCCCCGGAGCGGGACGGCCCGCCCGACATCGACGTGGACATCGAGTCCGACCGCCGGGAGGAGGTGATCCAGCACGTCTACGCCCGCTACGGCCGGGAGCACACCGCCCAGGTCGCCAACGTGATCTCGTACCGGCCGCGGTCGGCGGTGCGGGACGTGGCCAAGGCGTTCGGGTTCTCGCCCGGTCAGCAGGACGCCTGGAGCAAGCAGATCGACCGCTGGGGCTCGGTCGCCACGGTCGACGTCGAGGACATCCCCGAGCAGGTGGTGGCGTACGCCAACGAGCTGCAGACGTTCCCCCGGCACCTGGGCATCCACTCCGGCGGCATGGTGATCTGCGACCGGCCGGTGATCGAGGTCTGCCCGGTGGAGTGGGGGCGGATGCCCGGCCGCAGCGTGCTCCAGTGGGACAAGGACGACTGCGCCGCCGTCGGCCTGGTCAAGTTCGACCTGCTCGGTCTGGGCATGCTGTCGGCGCTGCACTACGGCTACGACCTGATCGGGATGAGCCTGGACCTGGGCGACATGACCCTGGACGACCCCGAGGTCTACGCCATGCTCTGCCGGGCCGACTCGGTCGGGGTGTTCCAGGTGGAGAGCCGCGCCCAGATGGCCACCCTGCCCCGGCTCAAGCCCCGCGAGTTCTACGACCTGGTGGTGGAGGTGGCGCTGATCCGTCCCGGCCCGATCCAGGGCGGCTCGGTGCACCCGTACATCCGGCGCAAGAACGGCCAGGAGCCGGTGACCTTCGCGCACCCGCTGATGCGCAACGCGCTGGAGAAGACCCTCGGCGTGCCGCTGTTCCAGGAGCAGCTCATGCAGCTCGCCATCGACCTGGCCGGCTTCGACGCGGCCGGGGCCGACCAGCTGCGCCGGGCCATGGGGGCGAAACGCTCGGTGGAGCGGATGGCGCAGATCGCCGACCGGCTCTACGCCGGGATGGCCGAGCGGGGCATCACCGGCGAGCTGGCCGACGACGTCTACCGCAAGCTCACCGCGTTCGCCAGCTACGGCTTCCCGGAGAGCCACGCGATGAGCTTCGCCTACCTGGTGTACGCCAGTTCCTGGCTCAAGCGCTACCACCCGGGCCCGTTCCTGGCCGCGCTGCTCAACGCCCAGCCGATGGGCTTCTACTCGCCGCAGACCCTGGTCGACGACGCCCGCCGGCACGGCGTCGAGGTCCGCCGGCCGGACATCAACGCCAGCGGCGCGAAGGCGGTGCTGGAGTCCACGGCGGAGACCCGGTGGGGCAGCGTGCCGGGGGAGCCGCCGCACGCCTGGGGGCTGGGCGGCCCGGCGGTCCGGCTCGGCCTGGGCAGCGTGCGTACCCTCGGCGACGAGGTGGCCGAGCGGGTCGAGGCGGAGCGGACCGCCCACGGGCCGTACCGGGACATGCCGGACCTGGCCCGCCGGGTCGGCCTGACGGCCGCGCAGTTGGAGGCGCTGGCCACCGCGGACGCGTTCGCCTGTTTCGGGCTGACCCGGCGGCAGGCGCTCTGGGCCGCCGGCGCGGCGGCACAGGACCGGCCCGGCCGGCTGCCCGGCACGGTGACCGGCACGGCCCCGCCCACGCTGCCCGGGATGGAGGCGGTGGACCGCCTGGTCGCCGACGTCTGGGCCACCGGCCTGTCCCCGGAGAGCCACCCGGCCCGGTTCATCCGGGACCGGCTGGACGCCCTCGGCGCGGTGCCGATCGCCCGGCTCGGGCGGGTGGAGCCCGGCCGGCGGATCCGGGTCGGCGGGATCGTCACCCACCGGCAGCGGCCGGCCACCGCGGGCGGGGTCACCTTCCTCAACCTGGAGGACGAGACCGGGATGCTCAATGTCACTTGCTCCCCGGGGCTCTGGCAGCGCTACCGGCGGGTGGCCCGGACCAGCGCGGCCCTGGTGGTGCGGGGGCGGTTGCAGCGGTACGAGGGGGTCACCACCCTCACCGCGGACCGGCTGGACGCGATCGACCCGCCGGTCACCCCGGCGTCCCGTGACTTCCGCTGACCCGTCGCGGTCACTACGGGGCCCGGCCGGCGGGCGTCACCCGGCCAGGCCGGCCAGCGCCACGCCGGCGCTGCCGAGCAGCCCGACCAGCACGACCCGGCGGAACAGCACCGGGTCGAGCCGGTGGAACAGCCGGTTGCCCAGCCACCAGCCCAGCGGCACCGCAGGCAGCGCGACCAGGGCCGTGCGGATCACCTCGGTGTGCAGTTGGCCGGTGGCGGCGAACCCGGCCAGCCCCATCAGGCCGGTGCCGGCGAAGGTCGCCGCGATGGTCGCCCGGAAGGTGCGCGGGTCGTAGCCGAGCGAGTGGAAGGCGGCGACCAGCGGCGGCCCGTTGGTGCCGGTGGCGGCGGTGAGCGTGCCCACCAGCACGCCGATCACTCCGAGCCCGATCCGGCCGGTACGGATCCGGGCGCCCGACCAGACCAGCGCGACGCAGCCGAGCACCACTGCCGCGATCACCGCGCTGAGCAGCCGCTCCGGGGCGTACGCGAGGACCAGCAGGCCGGCCGGGAGCCCGAGCAGGCCGGCCCCGGTGAGCGCCAGCGCCACCGGCCAGCGGGCGAACCCGCGTTCGCGTACCGCCGTGATCAGGGTCGACCCGATGCCGGTCAGGGCGGACACCACCACGGCGCTGCGCGGGTCCACCGCGGCGGTCAGCAGCGGGACGGTCACCAGCGCGTACCCGAAGCCGGTGACGGCCTGCGCGACGGTGCCGAGCAGCACGATGCCGAAGGCGGCGAACAGGACGACCACGCGGCCAGCCTGATCCGGTCGACGGTGGTCCGGCAACAGGGCCAGCTGGCGGAGATCTTCGCCACAACGGGCCGGTAGCGGGCATGGCGTGGGCCACATCACCGTTTCATCGATCGGCGGCCCGGAGATACGGTCCGGCGGCGTGGGCAGAGCGGCCCACGCGGGAAAGGTGGAAACGATGACGGGGAGCAACACCTACCGGCGCGTCGCGAACGCCCGACGGACCCGACTCGGTGCGGACTGGGTCCCGGCGCACGACACCGAGGTGCACGAATACCCGGTGACGGAGGGGCCGGTCGCCAACCCCCGCCGCTCGCACGCCGAGGAGGACCCCGCCGGAGGCGGCGAGTCCTGACCGCACGGGCGCGGGTGACTAGGCTCGGCGGGGTGGAGCAGACCCGAACCCTGACCCCCCGTACCGCCGTGATCTGGGCGGTGCTCCGGGCCGAGCTGGACCGGCGGGCCGGCGAGCAGCTCACCGTGCTCGACGTCGGCGGCGGGACCGGCGGCTTCGCCGTCCCGCTCGCCGAGGCCGGCCACCGGGTCACCGTGGTCGACGCCAGCCCCGACGCGCTCGCCGCGCTGACCC
This sequence comes from Micromonospora sp. NPDC049836, assembly GCF_044465125.1. Classification (NCBI taxonomy): domain Bacteria; kingdom Bacillati; phylum Actinomycetota; class Actinomycetes; order Micromonosporales; family Micromonosporaceae; genus Micromonospora; species Micromonospora sp. NPDC049836. The sequence continues at coordinate 283,777 of NZ_JBITLH010000003.1, read as the reverse complement.
GCCGGGCCGCCGAGGCCGGCGTCGCCGATCGGGTACGCGCCGTGCAGGGCGACGGCGACGCGCTCGCCGGGCTGGTCGAGCCGGCCAGCGCCGACCTGGTGCTCTGCCACTCGGTGCTGGAGGTCGTCGACGACCCGGCGCCGGTGGTGGCCGCCCTGGCCGCCGCGCTGCGCCCCGGAGGCGCGGCCAGTGTCCTGGTCGCCGGCCGGGCCGCCGCCGTGCTGGCCCGGGCGATGAACGGGCACCTGGACGTGGCGGCCACGCTCGCCGCCGACCCGGCCGGGGCCGCCGGCCCCCGGGACACGCTGCGCCGCCGGTACGACGTCGAGGCCGCCGCCGCGCTGCTCTCCGCCGGCGGGCTCACCGTCGAGGAGATCCACGGGGTACGCGTGCTGGCCGACCTGCTTCCCGCCGCCGTGGCGGACGGCCAACCGGCCGCCCTGGTCGAGCTGGAGCGGGCCCTGGCGGCCCGCTCGCCGTACCGCGACCTCGCCGCCCAGCTGCACCTGTTCGCCCGTCGCCCGGCATGACCGGGCCGGTACCGGGCCCGCTCGAACCGGTCGCCCCCCGCTTCGGCGGCGGCAGCCTGGCCGACGTGCTGCCCAGCGCGTGCGCGCTGCTCGGCGTGCCCGGCGCGGTCGACCTGCTCGGCCTGCACCCGCGGCTGGCCGGGGTGCGCCGGATCGCCGTGCTGCTGGTCGACGGGCTCGGCTGGTACCAGATCCCCACCGCCGCGCCGTACGCCCCGACGCTGGCCGGGCTGGCCGCCACCGCCGGCACCCCGGTCACCTCCGGCTTCCCGTCCACCACCCCGACCAGCCTGGTCAGCCTCGGCACCGGCACCCCGGCGGGCGCGCACGGGGTGCTCGGCTTCACGGTCCGGGTGCCCGGCACCGACCGGGTGCTCAGCCACATCGAGTGGCGCGGCGACCCGGAGCCGCTGCGCTGGCAGCCCGTCGCGACCTGGTACGAGCGGGCCCGCGCGGCCGGGGTGGCGGTGACCGTGGTCAGCCGTCCCGAGTTCGCCGGCAGCGGCCTGACCCTGGCCGCGAACCGGGGCGGCGACTACCGGGGCGCGGCCGACGCGGACGCGCTCGCCGTCCGGATGCTCGCCGCGCTCGCGGCCGGCAGCGGGCCGACCCTGGTCTCCGGCTACCACCCCGACCTGGACCGGCACGGGCACCTCAGCGGCGTCGACTCGGCGCCGTGGCGGCTCGCCGCCGCCACCGTCGACCGGCTGCTCGCCCGGCTGGTCGACGGGCTGCCGCCGGACGCCGGGCTGCTGGTCACCGCCGACCACGGCCAGCTCGACGTGCCCGCCGGGCACCGGTTCGACCTGGACACCGACCCCCGGCTGCGGGCCGGCGTACGGGTGGTCGCCGGCGAGCCCCGGGTCCGCTACCTGCACGTCGAGCCCGGCGCCGAGGCCGACGTGGTGGCCGCCTGGTCGGCGGTGCTCGGCCGGGCGGCCTGGGTGACCACCCGGGAGGAGGCGGTGGCCACCGGCTGGTTCGGCCCGGTGCCCGAGGAGCACCTGGCCCGCATCGGCGACGTGGTGGTGGTCTGCCGGGACACCTACGCGGTCCTGGCCACCCGTTCGGAGCCGCCGATGGCGTCCCGGCTGGTGGCGTACCACGGCTCGGACACCGCGGCCGAGATGACCGTCCCGCTGCTGGTGCTGCGGGGCTGACCGGCCGGGTTGTCGGACCGGCCGGATAGCCTGCCGGAATGGGCCGCAGCCAGTCGTTGCCCCGGGGCGGTGATCCGCGCTTCGGGCCGGACGCCGACGACACCGGCTGCCCGATCCTGCACGTCGACATGGACGCCTTCTTCGCCTCGGTGGAGGTGCGCCGCCGTCCCGAGCTGCGCGGCCGGCCGGTCGTGGTGGGCGGCATCGGTCCGCGCGGGGTGGTCAGCTCGGCCAGCTACGAGGCTCGCCGCTACGGCGTGCGCAGCGCCATGCCCACCGCCCGGGCCCGGGCGCTCTGCCCGGACGCGGTCTACCTGCCGCCGGACTTCACGCAATACTCGGCCGCCTCGCGGGCGGTGATGCGGATCTTCCGGGACGTCACCCCGCTGGTCGAGCCGCTCTCCCTGGACGAGGCGTTCCTCGACGTGACCGGTGCCCGGCGGCTGTTCGGCGCGCCGGCCGAGATCGCCCGGCTGATCCGCCGCCGGGTCGCCGAGGAGCAGAGCCTGACCTGCTCGGTCGGGGTGGCCCCGAGCAAGTTCGTGGCCAAGCTGGGCTCGACCCGGGCCAAGCCGGACGGGCTGCTCGTGGTGCCCGCCGCCCGGGTGCTGGAGTTCCTGCACCCGCTGCCGGTGGGCGCGCTCTGGGGGGTGGGGGAGCGCTCCGCGGAGGCGCTGCGCCGGCTCGGGCTGCGCACCGTCGGCGACCTGGCCGAGGCGCCGCCGGGCCTGTTGCGCCGGGCGGTCGGCGAGGCGTCCGCCACCCACCTGCACGAGCTGGCCTGGGGGCGGGATCCGCGTCCGGTCTCCCCGGAGCACGTGGAGAAGTCGATCGGCGCCGAGGTGACCTTCGACGTCGACGTGACCGACCCGGTGGAGATCCGCCGCGCGCTGCTGGCCCTCGCCGAGAAGGTCGGTGCCCGGTTGCGCGCCGCCGGCCAGGTCGGGCGGACCGTGGCGCTGAAGGTGCGGCTGGCCGACTTCCGCACCGTCAGCCGGTCCCGCACGCTGACCGTGCCCACCGATACCGCCCGGGAGATGTTCGACACGGCCTGGGCGCTCTGGACCGCCCTGGCCCCCGGTGAGCCGGTCCGGCTGGTCGGCGTCCGGATGGAGGGGTTGGCCGGTGTCGAGGAGACGCCCCAGCAGCTCACCCTGGGTGCCCCCGAGCGCGGCTGGCGGGAGGCGGAGGTGGCGGCCGACGCGGCGGCCGCCCGATTCGGGCGGTCCGTCATAGGTCCGGCCAGTCTTCTCGGCCGGGGCGATCCGCGCCGCGTGGAAAAACCGACCCGGCCGTAGGTCGTCCCGCTTTCCGACGCGCGAGCCCCCTCGTAGACTTGCGGGTAAGCAGCCGGTTGGCTGCCACGGTCTGTCGGCCCGCCCGGGTCGACCAACGTGACCGGGGAGGAGTGCCGTGCCGCTCTCGGAGCACGAGCAGCGGCTGTTCGAGCAGATCGAGCGGTCGCTTGCCGAGGACCCCAAATTCGCCTCGGCCGTGCGCGCCAGCGACCCGCGATTCCACGCGCGGCGTCGCGTGCTCGTCGCTGCCGGCGTGGTCATCGCTGGTCTGGCCCTGCTGATCTACGGGGCCGTGATCGCGCTTCCCGCCGTTGCCGTGGCGGGCTTCGTTGTCATGCTGGCCTCGCTGGGCTACGCGGTGCAGTCGCACCGGCGTTCCCAGTCGCCGGACCTGCACGTGGTGGGCGGCACGACCAGCCGCCGCCCCCGCGGCCGGGCCGGCCGGCGGGGCTCGTTCCTCGACCGGATGGAGGACCGTTGGCGGCATCGCCCGGAGGGGCACCGCTGACCAGGTCCCACTGAGGGCCGGGGCCACGACGGGACGCCGGGACGGCCGGCGACCGTGGTGGCTGACACGCGCCCCGAACACCCGCCACCCGACCGCGAGGCGGCGGGCTCACCAGCACGTGCGCAGGCCCGCGTGACCGAGGGCGGCCGGTCCCGACCGAGGGCGGCCGGTCCGCCGGCGGGGGAGCGCCGGCGGACCCAACCGTCAGCGGGCCGCCCGGCCCGCCAGCAGGCGGCGCGGGTTCCAGCGCAACAGCCGGTCGCGCACCTGCCCCGACGTGGCCACCAGCCCCATCGACCGGTCGGTGACCGCGGTGCGCCAGCGCAGCAGCACCGACGGCGGCAGCAGGGCCGCCATGATCCGGGTACGCCGGTCGGCCCGGGCCGCGAGCGCGCCGCGTACCGAACCCAGGGCCGGGTGCAGCGGCTCCCCGGTCAGCGGGTCGCGGGCGTACCGGGCGCGCTCCTCGGCCCGCCCGAGCAGCCGGATCCCGGTGACCGCCCCGGCGTCCTCGACCAGGGCCTCCCGGACCAGCCGCTCGGCCGTGGCCCGCGGGGTCTCCGTCCGGTCCACCCGGACGTGGTAGTCCACCAGCGTGTCCAGCAACTCGTCCCAGGCCGCGTGGGCGTCCGCCCGGGCCCGCTCGGGGTCCACTCCGACGGTGAGGTCCCGGACCGCGCCCCGCGGGCCGGGCACGGTCGCCACCGCGGTGGCCGCCGGCGCGACCGCCCGGACCCGGCGGCGCCGGCGCAACGCGGAGCGCCGCAACGCCGGCAGGGCGAGCAGCACCAGCAGGACCAGCACCCCGGCCAGCCACCACGGCCAGACCGGGTTCTGCTGGGCCGGGCCGCCGCCGCCGACACTCAGACCCTGGTCGGCGTCCTTGTCCAACCGGTCCGGGTCGTTCGCGCCGGCCGACGGGTCGGCCCCGCTCGGCGCGGCGGTGCTGCCCGGCAGCGGGGTGGTCTCCTCGGGGGCGTCGGTGTCGGGGGCCCAGGCGGACCGGACCGATCCCGCGACGCTCGCCGCCGGAGTGGCGTCGAACGGCACCCAGCCGACCCCGGCGAAGTAGACCTCGGTCCAGGCGTGCAGGTTGCGGTTGGTCAGCACGTACGTGCCGCCGTCGGAGTTGTTGCCGTTGGTGAAGCCGAACGCCACCCGGGCCGGGATGCCGGCGGCCCGGACCAGCCAGGCCATCGCGGCGGCGTACTGCTGGCAGAACCCGGCCTTGGTGGCGAGGAAGTCGGTGATGTCGTCCCCGCTGGTGCCGCCCCGGGTGGAGAGCGAGTAGCTGAAGCCGTTCTCCACCGAGAAGTAGTCGTAGATCGCCCGGACCTTGTCGTAGTCGTTCTGCTTGCCCTTGACCAGCCGGTCGACCAGCCGGTCGACGGCCCGGACCGCCGGCGTGACGGTCTGCTGGCGCAGCACCGGGTCGTCGGCCGGCAGCGACGGCGTCCCGCGCAGCAGCGCCGGGCTGTACGTCGAGCGGACGTAGTCGAACGCGTAGCGCTTGCCGCGCGAGTTCTCCCGGTTGGAGAAGAGGATCTGCAGGTTCTGGTCGTAGAGCCAGCTGCTGTTCAGGTCCTCCGTCTTCACCGGCTCGGCGTACACCGGCAGCAGCGGCATGTTGAGGTTCTTCACCTCGACGGTGGCCCGGTAGCGGCGCTGGTCCACGGCCCGGCCGGTGCGTTCGGTCGGGTCGGGCAGGCCACGGTTCACCGACCGGCCGGTCGGCACCCGTACCCGGAAACCGTCCGGGCGCAGCTCGTCGGCCACCCCGAAACGCAGATAGAACGGGGTGGGCTCGTTGGTGGTGACCTTGACCATCTCGGCCACCTCGGACTGGTTGAGCTGGCCGCTGAGCGCGGCGAACAGGTCGATCCGGCCCGGGCTGCCGCCCTGGCCGGGCCGTCCGTTGCCGTCGCCCGTGCCGTTGCCGACGGCCTCCATCAGCCCACCGGTCATCCCGGGCACGGCCAGCGGCAGGGCGACCGCGACGGCCACCCCGACCACGGCCAGCCGGCGGCCCGCCGCGGCCAGCGGCGACGCCTCCCAGACGTCGACGTCGCGGCCCTCGCCGGTGAACCGGCGGCCGAACCGGCGCACCCGGTCGACGTTGTCGGTGACCAGCAGCCACAGGTAGCCGCAGGCGCCCACCACGAACGGGGTGGCCGGGACGCTGTCGACGTAGACCGCCACCGGCACCGAGTAGATGGCCAGCATCGGCAGCCCGGCCAGCGCCGGCCGGCGCAGCCCGACGGCCAGCACGTCCACCACCACCGCGACGGCGCCGATGCCCAGCACGGTGAGGAAGAGCAGCGAGTCGACGTCCGGGACCTTCACCCCGTACGTGCGCATGTCCTGCAACGACGCGCCCGTCAGGTCGCCGAAGTGGCTGAACGTGCCCGGCGTGGGCACGAACGCCAGCAGCTCGGTGCCGCCCGGGAAGATCCAGGTCAGCGCGAGCAGGAGGCCGGTGAGCATGGCGAGGACCTGCCCCCACAGCGGGAAGCGGGCCAGCCGGCTCAGCGCGGCGGCCCCGGCCACCACGACGACCGCGATGGCCGCCTGGATCAGCCAGGTCCAGCGTTCGAAGATGGCCGACAGCGGTGCCGCGGCCAGCAGGGTCGCCGCCGCCGCGACGAAGCCGAGGTTGCGGGTCGCGGTCACGGGACCACCCTTCCGGTCATCGCACGCCTCCGGCCACCGTCTCGGCCAGCGCCGCGCGCAGCGCGAAGCCCTGGGAGCCGCGGGCCGCCTGCGGCCAGAGCACCGGCAGCCGGCCGCCGTGCGACACCCCGATCACCCGCCATCCGCTCTGCAGCAGGGTGAGCGCCGCGGTGCCGTGCGCGTGCGCCGCCTCCGCCCGCGCCTTGTCCGGCAGGTTGAGCCAGGTGGTGCTGTCCAGCAGGAACCCGACGCAGGTGGCGCCGTTGCCGCGCAGCCCGGCCAGCAGCTCCGCCTCGGCGGTGCTCAGCGTGCCGAACAGCGCGATGATCAGGCCGCCGTCGGCCCGCTGCCGGACCTGCTGCACCAGCGAGGTGATCTCGCCGCGCTTGTCCAGCCGCACCTCGGCCAGGTGGTCGAGGAGCAGCCCGTCGCCGCCCGCCTCGGCGGCGTCCACGTCCGCGCCGTCGCCGGTGACCAGGCGCAGCTTGTACCCGGCCTGGCGCAGGTGCACGGCGATGCTGGCGGCGGCGGAGACCGCCCATTCGAAGCTGGCCGTCGGGCCGTCCCCCCGGTGGCCGAAGGCCCGGGTGTCCAGCACCACGGTGGCCCGGCTCTCCCAGGGCTGCTCCTCCCGGCGCACCATCAGCTCGCCGGTGCGCGCCGTCGACTTCCAGTGCACCCGGCGCAGGTCGTCGCCCATCCGATACTCCCGGGTGGCCGCGTCGTCCTCGCCGTGCACCGCCACCGAGCGGGCCCGGCTGTCGCCGCTGCCGGCGTACTCGCCGGGCAGGCGCACCGGGGGCAGCGGGGTGACCTGCGGGATCACCGTCAGGTGGTCGGTGCTGGGGAAGGCCCGGCTGAGCTCGCAGAGCCCGAACGGGTCGGTCAGCCGGATCACCAGCGGCCCCACCTCGTACCGGCCGCGCACGTCGGCGCGGACCGTGTACGCCACCGAGCTGGCCTGGTGCGCGCCGAGCCGCTCCAGCACCACCCGGGGCCGGCTGCCCAGCGCGTAGGGGAGCCGGTCCTCCAGCAGCAGCGTGCCGGTGGGCAGCCGGGACAGGTTCTGCAGCCGCAGCACCACCCGGGAGCTGGCCCCGACCGGCACCCGGTGCGGCTCCAGCGAGCGGCTGCAGGCCAGCTTGTAGCGGCTGCGGCCGACGTAGGCCGCGGCGAGCAGGGGCAGGACGGCGAGCAGGATGGCGACCCGGAGCAGGTCCTTCTCGCCGAGGATGGCGGCGGAGATGGCGGCGGCGACCGCGGCCGCCAGGAAGGAGCGGCCGCGGGTGGTCAGCCCGCGCAGCCCGTCGCGCACGTCACGGCCTCCGCGGCTCGTACGGCCCGCGGCCGTTGTTCGGGGCGGGCCGGGTGTCGTACGGCGAGCGCTTGCGGTCGTGCGGCAGCGGCAGCCGGTGCACCAGCTCGGCGACGATCGCGTCGGTGGTGCGGCGGGCCAGCTGGGCGTCGGCGGTCGGGATGATCCGGTGCGCCAGCACCGGCACCGCGAGGGCCTGCAGGTCGTCCGGGAGGACGTAGTCCCGCCCCTCCAGGGCGGCCACCGCGCGGGCGGTGCGCAGCAGCTGGAGGGTGGCCCGCGGGGACGCGCCGAGCCGCAGGTCGTTGGCCTCGCGGGTGGCGGTGACCAGGTCGATGGCGTACTGCTTGACCGCGTCGGCCACGTGCACCTGCCGGACGTGGCCGATCAGCCGGCGCACGATGGCCGCGTCGGAGACCGGGCGCAACCCGTTCAGCGGGTCGGCGGCGCCGTGCCCGTCCAGCATGGCCAGCTCGGCGCCCGCGTCCGGGTAGCCCATCGCGATCCGGGCGGTGAACCGGTCGCGCTGCGCCTCCGGCAGCGGGTACGTGCCCTCCATCTCGATCGGGTTCTGCGTCGCGATCACCATGAACGGGGTCTGCAGCTGGTAGGTCACCCCGTCGACGGTGACCTGCCGCTCCTCCATGCACTCCAGCAGCGCCGACTGGGTCTTCGGCGAGGCCCGGTTGATCTCGTCGCCGACGACCAGGTTGGCGAAGACGGCGCCCGGCCGGAACTCGAAGTCGTGCGTCTCCTGGTTGTAGACGCTGACCCCGGTGACGTCGCTGGGCAGCAGGTCGGGGGTGAACTGGATGCGGCGCACCGAGCAGTCGATGGAGCGGGCCAGCGCCTTGGCGAGCTTGGTCTTGCCGACGCCCGGCACGTCCTCGATCAGCAGGTGGCCCTCGGCGAGCAGCACCGCCAGGGCGAGCCGGACGGTGGCCGTCTTGCCCTCGATGACCTGCTCGATGTTGGCCACGATGGCCTCGCTGGCGGCGCGGAACTCGTCGTGCGGCAGCAGACCGCCCACCTCGTCCCAGGTCTGTTGTGTCACGGGCCTCCTCCTCGTCGCCTGGACGGCAGCTCTTTATAGAGCACCTGGACCCGCCGTTGGGTTCGCGACGCCGAGCCTCGTCTGCCGCAAAAATCTCACTGGTCTCTCAGGCTAACCATGTTTCTCGTTGTCGCCGACCCCCGCAGGCGGTCGGTCGGTTACGCCCGGAATATTCGCCGGACCGGGGGAATGTCCCGACCGATGGTGCGGGCGAGATGGTCCAGGGGTAGGCGGGGTACACTGCCGGTCATGGCCGGAGTCTTCCTGCTTCTTACCGAGCCGTGCTGATGCGTTGAACGCGCGACAGCACGGCCGCCCCTCCTGCGCGAGGGGCTTTTTTGTGCCCGCAGCAGACCTCCCATTTCCGACCTGACCCGCGCCGAGGAGACACGCCATGAGTGAGGCAGCCGCACCGGCGACCGACATTCCCCCGTTCCGGTACACCGCGGCCCTGGCCGAGGAGATCGAACACCGCTGGCAGGACAGCTGGGCGCGGGCGGGCACCTTCCACGCGCCCAACCCGACCGGCCCGCTGGCCGACCCGGACCACCCGCGGGCGGGCGCCGAGAAGCTGTACGTGCTGGACATGTTCCCCTACCCGTCGGGCGCCGGCCTGCACGTCGGGCACCCGCTGGGCTACATCGGCACCGACTGCTACGCCCGCTACCAGCGGATGGCCGGGCGCAACGTGCTGCACGCGATGGGCTTCGACGCGTTCGGGCTGCCCGCCGAGCAGTACGCGGTGCAGACCGGCACCCACCCGCGGACCACCACGGTGGCCAACATCGAGCGGTACAAGGCGCAGCTGCGCCGGCTGGGGCTGGGCCACGACGAGCGACGGTCGGTGGCCACCATCGACACCGACTTCTACCGCTGGACCCAGTGGATCTTCCTGCAGATCTTCAACTCCTGGTACGACCCGGACGCGCAGAAGGCCCGGCCGGTCGCCGAGCTGATCGCCGAGTTCGAGGGGGGCACCCGCCCGACGCCGGACGGCCGGCCGTGGTCCGAGCTGACCGTGGGCGAGCGGCGGAGGATCGTCGACGACCACCGGCTGGCGTACGTGTCGCAGGCGCCGGTGAACTGGTGCCCGGGGCTGGGCACCGTGCTGGCCAACGAGGAGGTCACCGCCGACGGCCGCTCCGAGCGGGGCAACTTCCCGGTCTTCAAGCGGAACCTGAAGCAGTGGATGATGCGGATCACCGCGTACGGGGACCGGCTGCTGGCGGACCTGGACACGCTGGACTGGCCCGAGCCGATCAAGCTGCAGCAGCGCAACTGGATCGGCAAGTCCACCGGCGCGCACATCGACTTCCCGACCGAGGCCGCCCCGATCCGGGTCTTCACCACCCGGCCGGACACCGTCTTCGGGGCCACCTACCTGGTGCTGGCGCCCGAGCACGAGCTGGTCGAGGTGCTGGTGCGGGCCGAGTGGCCGGCGGGGACGAAGGAGTCCTGGACCGGCGGGCACGCCAACCCCCGGGCGGCCGTCGAGGCGTACCGGAAGGCCGCCGCGGCCAAGACGGACGTGGAGCGGCAGGCGGAGACCAAGGAGAAGACCGGCGTCTTCATCGGCGAGTACGCGACCAACCCGGTCAACGGCGCGCGGGTGCCGATCTTCATCGCCGACTACGTGCTGGCCGGCTACGGCACCGGGGCGATCATGGCGGTGCCCGCCCAGGACGAGCGGGACTGGGACTTCGCCGAGGTCTTCGACCTGCCGATCGTGCGGACCGTGCAGCCGCCGGAGGGCTTCACCGGCAAGGCGTACACCGGGGACGGCCCGGCGGTCAACAGCGCCGCGCCCGACCGCGGCCTGGACCTGAACGGCCTGGGGGTGGCCGACGCCAAGGCGCGGATCATCGAGTGGCTGGAGGCCAACGGGTACGGCGTCGGGGCGGTGACCTGGCGGCTGCGGGACTGGCTGTTCTCCCGGCAGCGCTACTGGGGCGAGCCGTTCCCGATCGTGTACGACGAGACCGGTGCGCCGATCGCGCTGCCCGAGTCGATGCTGCCGGTCGAGCTGCCCGAGGTGGACGACTTCTCGCCGAAGACGTTCGATCCGGAGGACGCCGACAGCAACCCGGAGACCCCGCTGTCCCGGCGGCGCGACTGGGTCGAGGTGGAGCTGGACCTGGGTGACGGGCCGAAGCGCTACACCCGGGAGACCAACGTGATGCCGCAGTGGGCCGGCTCCTGCTGGTACGAACTGCGCTACCTGGACCCGACCGACGGCGAGCGCTTCGCCGACCCGGCGAACGAGGCGTACTGGATGGGCCCTCGGGACACCGGGGACCGCGGCCGACCTGACTGCGGGGGCACCGACCTGTACGTCGGTGGCGCCGAGCACGCCGTGCTGCACCTGCTGTACGCCCGCTTCTGGCACAAGGTGCTGTACGACCTGGGCCACGTCAGCTCGTTCGAGCCGTTCCGCCGGCTGTTCAACCAGGGCATGATCCAGGCGTACGCGTTCACCGACGCCCGGGGCGCCTACGTGCCGGCCGAGGAGGTCGTCGAGGTCGACGGCCGGTACTTCCACGGCGAGACCGAGGTCACGCGCGAGTACGGCAAGATGGGCAAGTCGCTGAAGAACGTGGTCACCCCGGACGAGATGTGTGCGGCGTTCGGCGCGGACACCTTCCGGGTGTACGAGATGTCGATGGGTCCGCTGGAGGTCTCCCGCCCCTGGGAGACCCGGGCGGTGGTCGGCTCGTACCGGTTCCTGCAGCGGGTCTGGCGGGCGATCGTCGACGAGCAGACCGGTCAGCTGCGGGTCACCGACGCCCCGGCCGACGAGGCGACCCGGCGGCTGCTGCACAAGGTGATCGACGGGGTCCGCGGCGACATGGAGGGGATCCGGTTCAACACCGCGATCGCCAAGCTGATCGAGCTGACCAACGGGCTGACCCGGCTGGTGGAGACGCCGCGCGAGGTGGCCGAGCCGCTGGTGCTGATGGTGGCCCCGTTCGCCCCGCACATCGCCGAGGAGCTGTGGCACCGGCTGGGTCACGACACCTCGCTGGCGTACGCGGACTTCCCGACCGCCGACCCGGCGCTGCTGGTGGCGGAGACCGTCACCTACCCGGTGCAGGTCAACGGCAAGGTGCGCGGCCGGGTCGAGGTGCCGGCCGACGCGGCCGAGGACGTGGTCCGCGCGGCCGCGCTCGAGGCGGTCGCCGGCCCGCTGGCCGGCAAGGAACCCCGCAAGGTGATCGTGGTGAAGGGCCGGATGGTCTCGGTCGTCGTCTGAACAGGGGCGGGCGCGCTCGGGTGAGCGCGCCCGCGCCCGGTCAGGGCGCCGGGGCGAGTTTGTCGCGGAGCGTCTCGGCCGCCGGATGCGCGATCTCGGTGAGGATCTCCAGCGCGTCCCGCCAGCAGCGTCGAGCGGTCACCGGGTCGCCGAGGGCTGCGTGGTTGTCCCCGAGGTGCTGCAGCGCCTCGGCCTCGTTGTAGCGGTGCCCCAACTCGCGGTTGAGCGCCAGGGCCCGCCGGAAGCAGCGGGCCGCCGTCCGGTGGTGACCGAGGTGGTGCAGGGCATAGCCCAGGCTGTCCCAGCTGTTCGCCTCGCCGACCGCGTCGGCGAGGCGTCGTTGCAGCATCAGCGCCCGCTGGCAGTGCCGGACCGTCTCCGGGTAGTTGCCCAGCACGGCGTGGTCCCAGCCGACCGCGTTCAGCGCCCGAGCCTCCCCTGCCTCGTCGCCGGCGGCCTGGAAGAGCCGCAGCGCGAGCTGGTCGTGGCCCAGCGCCGTCGCCTGGTCGCCCTCCTTCTCGCTGACCCAGCCCAGGCTCAGCAGGGTGTGCGCCTGGCCGACCAGGTCGGCCTGCCCGTCGAGCAGCAGCAGCGCCGACTTCAGGTGGGCCCGGGCTGCCGGCAGCCGGCCCGTCTCCGAGTAGGCGGCGGCGACGTCGCGGTGCGCCTGGGCCGACGCCGTCGGGTCGCCGGTCCGCTCGGCCGCGGCCAGCGCGTGGTTCTGGACGACGATCAGATCTTCCCAGTAGCCGCGGCGGCTCAGGAACGTGGTGAGCGAGGACGCCAGTTGCCAGACGTGTCGGTGCAGGCCGTGCCGCCCGGCCATGCCGACCGCCCGGACGAGGACCTCGTGTTCCTCGGCGAACCAGGCCAGCGCCGCCGCGTTGTCCGCGGGTTCCTCGGGCGTCACCCCGGACGGCGGCGGCGACGGCGCGGTCGGCTCGCGCAGCGGGGACAGCTGCGCGTCGGCGGCGCGGGCGCTGTGCAGGTAGTGGTCCACGATCCGCAGCCGGCTGGCCTGGCGGATCTCCGCGGGCTCCGACTCCACCAGCTCGGTCGCGTACGCGCGCAGCAGGTCGTGGCAGGTGTACCGGCCGGGCTCCCGTTCCGTCACCAGTTGCGCGCGGGCCAGCTCGGCCAGCGCGGCTCGCGCCTGCCGTTCGGGCCGGGCGACGAGGCTGGCCGCGGCCGGCACCGACAGGTCCGGGCCGGGGTGCAGCCCGAGCAGGCGGAACATCCGGGCCGCGGGCTCGCCGAGGGCCTGGTAGGACCAGGAGAAGACGGAGCGGAGGTCGGTGACGGGATCCCCGGCCGCGAAGCCGTCGAGGCTGCCCTGCGACGCCACGAGTTCCCGGGCGAGCGCGGTGAGGCAGAAGCCGGGGTGGGCGGCCGCACGGGCCGCGACGACGGCCAGCGCCAAGGGCAGCCGGGCGCACCGCTCGATGATGTCGTCGGCCGGGCCCGGCTCGGCCGCCACCCGGCCGTCGCGCAGTCGCGTCCGCAGCAGTTCGCGGGCCTCGGTCATGGTGAGCAGGCCGAGCGTGACCGGATGCGCGCCTTCGGCGGCCACCAGGCCGGGTAGCTGCGAGCGGCTGGTCACCACCACCGCGCAACCCGACGCGTCGGGCAGCAGCGGGCGCACCTGCTCGGCGTCCCGGGCGTTGTCCAGCACGATCAGCATCCGTCGCGTCGACACCAGGGAGCGGAAGCGACCGGCCCGGCCCTCTTCGCTCGCGGGGATCCGGCCGGGTGACACGTGCAACGCGTCCAGGAAGAGGCGCACCGCCTCGTCGCCCGAGAGCGCCGCGCCACCGGGGTCGAAACCGCGGAGGTTGACGTACAGGCAGCCGTCCGGCAGGTCGCGGGCCAGCAGGTGCGCCAGCCGGACGGCGAAGCTGGTCTTGCCGACCCCGGCCGGTCCACTGACCAGCAGGATCCGGCGCCGGTCCGGGGCCACGCAGTGCCGCCGGGCGTCGTCCAGCTCGGCGGCCCGGCCGACGAAGTGCGGCGGGTCCGGCGGCAGCAGGTTCACCGGCGCCGCCGGCACCGGGCCGGCTGCCGGCGCGCGCACCGCGCCGGGCAGTTCCTCGCGACGCAGGATCGCGGCGTGCAGCCGCTGCAACTGGGGCGCGTCCATGCCCCGTTCCCGCAGCAGGGCGGTGCCCTGGCGGCACACCTCGGCGGCCTCGTCCACCCGCTGCTCGGCGTAGAGGGCCAGGGCGAGCAGGCGGCGCAGGCTCTCGTCGTACGGGAACTGGGCGACCGCGCCGGTCAGGTCGCCGATCGCCGCGTCGTGCCGCCCCAGCGCGATCAGCGCCTCGGCGGAGCCCCGCCGGGCGGTGCGGCAGAGCGCCTCCAGCCGGGCCACTTCGGACAGGGCGTACGGCCGGTCGGCGACGTTGGCGAAGGCCGGGCCCCGCCAGCGGGCCAGCGCGGCGGCGAACAGCTCCGCGGCGCGCGCGAAGCCCGCCGGATCACCGTCGTCGAGCAGCCGCCGCCCCTGGGTGATCTCCCGCTCGAAGTGGTGGGCGTCGAGCCCGTCGGGCGGGAGGTCCAGCCGGTACGCCAGGCCGGCGCCGGCACCGACGGTGGCCACGACCGGGTCCCGGTCGTCCGCGCACCGACCGCCGGCCAGCGTGCGGCGCAGGTGCGAGACGTGGCTGCGCAGGGTCGCCGCGGCGCCGTCGCCGGCCCGGGCGCCCCAGAGCAGGTCGACCAGGCGGCTGGCCAGCACGGGTCGGCCCAGCGTGAGGACCAGCACCGAGAGGAGTTCCGCCTGCCGGGGCCCGAGCGGCAGGGCGGCACCGTCGCGTTCGACCTCGAGCGGACCGAGTACGGCGATCCGCAACTGCGCCATCCGAGAGCCCTCCGTGCCGCTGAGCGTCGCTCCGGCCACCCAGTTTATCGATCCGGGCCGATCGCCGTGGAACCCGGTCTGCACCCGTCTTCCACGCCGGTTCCACCGGTTGCCGGGACGGTGGTTGCACGGGGGGCGGCAGAGGGTCGCCACATTCCCACGGGAGGACCAGTGTGAGCAGTACCTGGCACCGCGGCCTGCGGATCGCCGTCGCCACCGGACTCGTCGGATCCGCCGCGGTGGTCCTGTCGCCGACGGCGGCCTCGGCGGCGGCCTGCCGCGGCGGCACGGACAGCATCTCCGGCGCGCGCCTGCAGTATCAGATCTGTCCCGAGGCGTACACCACGGGACTCAGCTACTTCCTGGAGGACACCGCCAAGGACGGCCGCCGTGCCGAGGTGTGGATCCGCACGCCGAGCACCTCGTCCAGCGGCGTCAAGCTCGACGAGGCGACCGGCGGTGTCGGCGACTGGGCCGAGGACGAGTGGTACGGCCCGTTCAGCTCCGGCGTCTACCTCAAGGTCTGCACGAGTGACGCCAACACCAACCGACGTTGCGGTTCCTGGTTGTGAACCGCGGACTGGAGATTCGAACCCCTATGAAGACCATCCGTACGGCGCTGACGGCCCTGGTCGTCGCCGCCGCCGGCCTCGTCGCCGTCCCCGGCGTCGCGCAGGCCGCCGACACCCAGCTCGGCATCGACGTCGGGAACATCGCCTGGGAGCAGTACACCTCCACCAACTCCGACGTGGTCTACCGGCTGCAGGAGCGCAGCGGCGGGGACTGCAACTTCTACACCGGTTTCTGGGCCGACCCGAACAACGACCGGTACGACAACAGCGGGACCGGCACCTGCGGGCCGGTGAGCCCGGGCTACATGTACCGGAACGGGTCGAAGACCTGGGACGACGTGAAGTGGCGCGCCCGGGCGTGGTGCGCCGACTTCGCGAAGTTCGCCTTCTACTGGGGCGGCGCGAAGTACACCGGGCTCAACGCCGCCGCCGCCAGCTTCCGCACCTACGGCATCAACAACGGCACCTGGCACGGTCGCGGCAGCGGTTACATCCCGCGCAAGGGGGACGCGGCGGTCTTCGACTGGGACGGCAACGGGACCATGGACCACGTGGCGATCGTGACCTCCTACTACGACACCACCACGGACGGCGACTACTACGTGGTCGGTGGTAACCAGTCGAACGCGGTGACGCACGTCCTGCACCGCAACTGGGAGTCGAGCGTCGTCGGCTACGCCTCGCCGGCGAAGAAGTAGCACCCGCTCGGAACGCGCGACCGGTCCGGTGCCTGGTGGCCCGGGCCGGTCCCGCGTGGGTGGCGCGCCGGCCGGGACGCCGCCGGCCGGCCGCTGCCCGGCGCCGGTCGCCTCAGCTCGCCCCGGCCCGCCGCTGGCGCTCGGCCCGCCACCAGCGGTGGATGATGATCGCGCTGGCGATCAGGCCGAGGCTGGCCGGGGCCGCGGCGTACCAGTTGATCGAGTCGGGGGAGCTGACCGCCGCGCCGATCGCCGCGTAGCCGATGGCGGTGGGGGCGGCCGCGATCACGCTGCCGGCCAGGAACGGCAGCAGCCGCGCCCCGGTGGTGCCGTAGCCGTAGCTGACCAGGCCGAACCCGGCGATGGGCAGCAGCCGGACGGTCAGCACGCCGAACACGCTCTGCCGGGCGAACCAGCCGTCCAGCCGGGCCAGCCGGCCGCGAACCCGCTCGGCGACGAACTGCCGGCCGAGCAGCCGGCCGACCGCGAAGCCGAGGGCCGCCGCGAGCAGCGCCGCGCCGAGGGCGTACGCGGCGCCCTGCACCGGCCCGAAGATCGCCCCGGCGGCCAGCGTGACGAAGGTACGCGGGACCAGCGCCACGAGCAGCAGCGCGCCGCCCACCACGGCAGCCACCGGCGCGTACCCGCCGAGCGAGTCGGCCAGCCGGGGCAGCTCGCCCAGGTCCGGGCGGGGAACCAGCAGCAGCGCGACGCCGAACCCGGCGAGCAGCACGAGCAGCAGCGCGAACCGGCGCGCGGACGGCTGCCGGAGCAACCGGACGCACCGGCGCAGGCCCGGTGGTCGCCGCCGCAGTCGGGCGGCGCCGGTCATGCCCTCGCGGCCGCGGCCACCGCGGTGCGGCGCTCCGACCGGAGCCGGTCGGCCCAGGTGTCGTCGAGCGCGGGGAGCTGGTGGATGCCGGTCGCCCAGCGCAGCAGCAGGTCGGCCAGGGCCGGGTTGCGGGCCAGCGCCGGTCCGTGCGAGTAGGTGCCGAGCAGCTTGCCCCGCCACGCCCCCTCGGTGGCCCCGTCGTTGCCCACCCCGGCGGTCACCCGGGCCAGCGGCGACACGCCGGCGCCGAGCCGGGTCCGCCCGCCGTGGTTCTCGAACCCGGTCAGGTGCGGGATGCCCAGCCGCGGGTCGACCTCGCCGGCCAGTTCGCCGACGGCCCGGGTGGGGCCCCGGTCGGAGGAGATGTCCAGCAGCTCCAGCCCCGCGTACTGGGTGCCCTTGGCGAAGAAGGAGGTGCCGAGGAGCTGGTAGCCGGCGCAGACGCCGAAGACCACCGAGCCCTGGGCCACCGCCCGGTGCAGGCCGCCGTCGGCGATCAGCCGCTGGGCGCCGAGCGCCTGCGGGCCGTCCTCGCCGCCGCCGAGCAGGTAGATGTCGGCGGTGGCCGGCAGCCGCTGGTCGGAGCGGACCTCCAGCACCTCGACCGGCATGCCGCGCAGCTGGGCCCGGCGGGCCAGGATCAGCGCGTTGCCGCGATCGCCGTAGGTGGAGAGCAGGTCGGGGTAGATCCAGACGATGCGCAGGCTCTCAGTTGACACGGTCCAGCTCCGCTCGGATGTCCTGGAAGGCGGTGTAGTTGGCGATGACTTCCAGCCGGCCCGGCGGCACCGCGCGGACCGCCTCGTCGAAGCTCCGCACGTGCTGGAACGGGACGGCGTTGACGTCCAGCCGGACGGCCAGGTCGTAGGCCCGGTCGCCGGTGATCAGCACCTGCCGGCCGCGCAGCGGCGAGAAGTCGACGTCGAAGAGCCAGGAGGTGTCCAGCCCGTCGGGGTCGCGGGCGTTGATGGAGAGCAGTGTCGGCGCCTCGTCGGCCATGTCGAACGCCTCCAGCCAGCTCGCCGGGTTCTTGGCCAGCAGCAGCCGGATGTTGCGCCCGTCCCGGTCGACCTGCGCGTAGCGGCCGGCGACCGAGCTGACCGCGCCGAGCCGGGAGACCGCGTCCACCGGGCGTACGCCGAACTCGGCGGCCACCGCGAGCGCGGTGGCCGCGTTGCCGAGGTTGACCTTGCCGGGGAGCTGGAGCTGCACCTTGTGCCAGGCGCCGGTGGGGTCGAGCACGCCGTCGTCCTCGACGGTCCACTGCGGCTCGGGGCGGCGTAGCGGGCAGCCGGTGCACCACCACTGCTCGCCGGAGCGTTCGATGGTGGAGCCGCACTCGGGGCAGACCCACGAGTCGTCGTGCCAGCGCTGGCCGGCGCTGAACCAGGTGACGTGCGGCGGGACGTGGCCGTGCGCCGGGTCGGCCGGCGGGCTGGCCGCCCAGACCACCATCGGGTCGTCGGCGTTGGCGACCACCCGCACGTCGGGGTGCCGGACCAGCGCGGCGCGCCAGAGCTGCGCCATCATGGCGACCTCCTTGGCCCGGTCGAGCTGGTCGCGGGAGAGGTTGAGCAGCGCCACCACGTGTGGCTCGGTGGCCTCGAGGACCTGGGCCAGGTAGTGCTCGTCGACCTCCAGCACCGCGTACGGGGTGCTGCCGGCCTTGGCCAGGGCCGAGGTGTGGCCGGTGGGCATGTTCGCGCCGAAGGAGTTGGTGGCGACCCGGCCGAGCACGCCGACCGCGGCGGTGGTGAGCCGGGTGGTGGTGGTCTTGCCGTTGGTGCCGGACACCAGGGCGATGGCCCGGCCCGACGAGAGATGGGCGAGCAGGTCCGGGTCGATCTTGAGGCCGATCCACCCGCCGATCACCGAGCCGTCGCCACGGCCCGCGGCCCGCGACAGCGCCGCGGCGGTCCGCGACACGGAGCTGGCCACCTTTGCCCGCATGGGCATCTTCGCGTCCGTCACGCGAGCGAGGTTACCGGACCCCGGGGCCCACCAGACCGCCGCCGACGGCGAACCGTTCGGCCGGGACGGCCCGGCGGACGGCCAGCGGGCGGTCCGCCGGATGGAGTCGATCAATGTCGGGTAGCGGACCGGCGCGCCGCGCCGCTGCGGCCCTCCACTCCGCTCCACCCCTTCTGACGTGCTCTTTTGCGCGCGGAAACGCCGCGCCACGCGGGCGTTTCTGGTTGCGGGTGGAGGGAAGTGGAGTAGAGTGGGGCGCGATGGTGAGGCCGGGAGGGCCACACCGGCCCGGGGGGTCAGCGGCGCCGCGAACGCCGCTCAGGGCGAGGGGGTTGGGCCGATGTTCCTCGGCACCCACACTCCGCGCCTGGACGACAAAGGCCGGTTGATCCTGCCGGCCAAGTTCCGGGACGAGCTGGCGGGGGGTGTCGTGATCACCAAAGGGCAGGAGCGCTGCCTCTACGTCTTCCCGATGCCCGAGTTCCAGCGGATCGCCGAGCAGTTGCGCGCGCAGCCGATGACGAGCAAGGCGGCCCGCGCCTACAGCCGGGTCTTCTTCGCGGGCGCGCACGACGAGGTGCCGGACAAGCAGGGCCGGGTGACCATCCCCGCGCACCTGAGGTCCTACGCCGCGCTCGACCGGGAGTTGGTCGTGATCGGCGCGAGCACCCGGGTGGAGATCTGGGACAAGGCGGCCTGGGAGGCCTACCTCACCGACAGCGAAGACGACTTCGCCGACATCGAGGAGGGGGTGCTGCCCGGCGGTCTGTAGGGCGTGACGGCGCCCGACGTACTGCGAGATCTCCACCCGCTTTCGAGTTCCTGGCACCCCTTCCCCGGTGCCAGGCGCACGATCCGTAACGGAGGGCCGCGGCCTCCGGCGGGCGGGAGCGGATGGGGATCTGGCGGTATGACGAGGCGCCGTGACGAGTACGGACGCGAGATGGACGGAAGCGGGTTTCAACCAGTGGGGGTCGAGATGGGGGAGCTACGCGGCACGCACGTGCCGGTGCTGCTCGAGCGGTGTCTCGAGTTGCTGGCCCCCGCGCTGGGTCGGAACGGCCGCACCGTCCACGTCGACGCCACGCTCGGCCTGGCCGGGCACGCCGAGGCGGTGCTCGCCGCGCATCCGCAGACGGTCCTGGTGGGTCTGGACCGGGACACCGAGGCCCTGGCCCACGCGCGGGTCCGGCTGGCCCGGTTCGCCGACCGGATCCACCTCGAGCACGCGGTCTACGACGAGTTGCCCGAGGTGCTCGACCGGTTGGGCTATCCGGCGGTCGACGGGGTGCTGTTCGACCTCGGCGTGTCGTCCCTGCAACTGGACGCGCCCGACCGCGGGTTCGCGTACGCGCAGGACGCGCCGCTGGACATGCGGATGGACCAGACCCGGGGGGTGACCGCCGAGGAGGTGGTCAACACCTACGCCCACCCGGACCTGGCCCGGGTGCTGCGGGTGTACGGCGAGGAGAAGTTCGCCGGGCGGATCGCCTCGGCGATCATCCGCGAGCGCGAGCGCGCGCCGATCACGTCGTCGGCGCGACTGGCCGAGCTGGTCCGGGAGAGCATTCCGGCACCAGCCCGACGAACCGGGGGACACCCGGCAAAGAGAACGTTTCAGGCTTTACGGATCGAGGTAAACAGAGAACTGGCAGCGCTGGAGACGGCGCTGCCGGCCGCTCTGGACAAGCTCACCGTGGGCGGCCGCATGGTGGTCCTGTCCTACCACTCGCTGGAGGACCGGCTCACCAAGCAGGCGCTCGCCGATCGGGTCCGCAGTAAGGGCCCGATCGACCTCCCGGTCGAACTGCCCGGGTCGGGTCCGACGTTCCGGCTGCTCAGCCGGGGCGCGGAGCTGCCCGGGGAGGCCGAGGTCGCGGCGAACCCGCGAGCCGCCTCGGTGCGGCTGCGGGCCGCGGAACGGCTCGACCCGGAGGCGGCCCGGCAGGGGCGTACCGACCGCGAACGGTACCGCCGCCGGGTCAAGGCGATGCACCAACCGGGGACGGGGTCACCGGGGTCCGAGCGGGACCCGGGGGCGGCCCCGAGGGACGGGACGGACGAAGAGGGGGAGGGGACATGAACGTTGACCAGCGCGACGGCCGGGACGCCGTCGGGCAGCGCGCACCGCGGTCGGGGGGCCGGACCACGGCGCAGCGCACCACGCGTACGACGACGGGGGCCGACCGGCTCGACCGCCGGGGGGAGGCTCGCGCCCGGGGGGCGCGCGAGTTCCCCACCCAGGGCAGCGCCGCCCTGCGGCCGGCCGAGCGGACCCGCGCCGCCGGTGCCCCGGCGCCCCGGCTGCGGGTCGCCCCGCCGCCGCCGGTCCGGGTGCCCCGGGCGCCGTTCGTCGGGCTGATCCTGGTGCTCGTGGTCGGCGGGGTGCTCGGCATCCTGGCGGTCAACACCAAGATCAACGAGAACGCCTTCAAGCTGGAGAAGCTCCAGCAGCAGCAGGCCAAGCTCGACGTCGACCAGCAGCAGCTGGAGAAGGAGATCGCCGACCAGAAGGCGCCCGGCAACCTGACCGCCAACGCCCGCAAGCTGGGCCTGGTGGAGTCGGACGACCCGGCGTACATCCGGCTGCCGGACGGCAAAACGATCGGCATCCCGCACCCGGCGGAGGGTGCGCCGGCCATCACCAGCCAGCAGGGCAACGGAGGCTGATCGATGCCGCCGAGATCGGAGGATCCGCGCCGGGACGCCACAGGCTCCCGGCGCGGATCGTCGCGGGGTGGCGAGCCGCGGGAACCGGGCGTCGGCGGCATCTCCGACGCCCGGGCGTACACCCCGCGGGGCCGGACCATCCGCGAGGGCGGCGCGGCCGCCCGCACCGGCGCCGGCGCCGAGCAGCGGCGTACCCCGCGCAGCAACCGCTCCGGGGACCCGTTCCGGCCGGCGTTGCAGGTGCTCGACGGTGGCCGGGCCGGGGCCGCCCGCGCCGGCCGCCGGGAGAGCGCCGCGGGCGGCCGGGCCGGCGTGGTGCGGACCGTCTCCGCCCGGCCCGCCCGGGAGCCCTTCGACGACGACGACGCGCCGCCGCCGCGCCGCCGGCCCGGCCCGCGCCGCCCGGCGCGCCCGGCCGCCGCCCGGCGACCGTCCCGCAAGCCGCCACGCCCGCCGAAGCTCGCCGACCCGCGCCGCCGGCTGCGGCTGGGCACCCTGCTCGCGCTGGCGCTCTTCACCACCATCGGCATCCGGCTGGTCGCCCTGCAGACCGTCAACACCCCGGCGTACGCCGACGGTGGGCTGAACAGCCGGCTGGCCGTGGTCGAGCTGCCCGCCCCGCGCGGGGCCATCTACGACCGCACCGGCGCCCCGCTGGCGCACAGCGTCGAGGCCCGGTACGTCTTCGCCGACCCGACCCGGGTGAAGGACCGCCTCACCACCGCGAAGCTGCTCTCCCCGCTGCTCGGCGTGCCCGCCAGCGAACTGGCCGACCGGATGAAGCCGCGCAAGCTGCCCACCGGCGTCCCGTCCCAGTTCGAGTACCTGGCCCGCGGCGTCGACATCGACAAGGCCAAGCAGATCATGGCGCTGGACCTCGTCGGCATCAACGTGCACCGGGACGAGCGGCGCGAGGTGCCCGGCGGCGACCTGGCCGCCAACCTGATCGGCTTCGTGAGCCAGGACATGGTCGGCCTGGAGGGCCTGGAGGCCAAGTACGACGACCTGCTGGAGGGCAAGCCCGGCAAGAAGCGCTACGAGATCGGGCAGGGCGACCTGGCCGCGCCGATCCCCGGCGGCTACAGCGAGACCACCCCGGCCAAGCCGGGCGGTTCGCTGCAGCTGACCGTCGACCGGGACCTCCAGTTCCAGGCGCAGCGCATCCTGTCCAGCCGGATGGCCCAGACCCGGGGCAGCGTCGGCGCCGCGGTGATCATGGACGTGCCCACCGGCGAGGTGCTGGCCCAGGCCAGCTACCCCGGCTACAACGCCGCCGCCCCGCAGAAGGTCGCCTCGCCGCGGGACCGGGAGGACGCGGCCACCAGCTTCATCGTCGACCCGGGCTCGATCCACAAGGCGATCACCTACGGCGCCGCCCTGCAGGAGGGCGTGATCACCCCGGACACCGCGTTCCCGGTCGCCAACACGATCACCCTCGGTGGCGTCCCGTTCAGCGACACCCACCCGGCGAACGGGCGGACGATGAGCATTCCCGGCATGCTGGCCTTCTCCTCCAACATCGGCACCATCAAGATCGCCGAGAAGCTGGGCAAGGAGCGGCTGATCGACTACCAGAAGCGGTTCGGGCTCGGGCAGGCCACCGGGGAGGGCATGCCGGGGGAGGCCCCCGGCCGGCTGCTCCCCGCCGACCAGTGGAGCGGGTCGTCGTACGGGTCGGTGCCGATCGGGCACAGCGTGGACGCCACCCCGCTGCAGATGGCCGCCGCGTACAACGCGATCGCCAACAACGGCACGTACGTCCAGCCGCACCTGATCCGGAACGTGATCAGCCCGGACGGGAAGAAGACGACCCCGGCGAAGCCGGTCACCCGCTCGGTGCTCAGCCCGGCCAACGCCGCCGCGCTGCGCACCATGCTGGAGGCGGTCACCACGGTCGACGGCCCCGACGGGCGGGCCACCGGCCTGGCCGCCGCCGTCCCCGGCTACCGGGTGGCCGGCAAGACCGGCACCGGCCTGCGGTACGACAACGGCAAGCGCCAGCCCGGCGACGTGGCCTCGTTCATCGGCATGGCCCCGGCGGAGAAGCCCCGGTACGTGGTGGCGGTCTTCGTCTGGAGCCCGGGCGGCGAGGGCGGCGCGCTGGCCGCGCCGGCCTTCCGCGACATGATGGGCTTCACCCTGCGCCACTACCGGGTGCCGCCGTCCGCGACCGACCGGTCGCCCAAGTTCGAGGTCTTTCCGCGCTGAGCGGGCACGGCGGGACATCATCGGTGAGTGGGGACGAACCACCGGGGCGGGCTGTGCGCCCGGAACCGGACGACCGGGTAGGGTCTGACGCCGTGTCCGGCAATCCACGTCCCCGTACCGTGCATCCCGTCCGGCTCGGTGACCTCGCCGTCCGGTTGCCGGCGAGCGCGCGGAGCGGCCTCGCGGGCGACCCGGCGGCGGTCGAGGTCACCGGGGTGACCCACGCCAGCCAGGAGGTCCGCCCCGGCGACCTGTACGCGGCCCTGCCCGGCGCCCGCCGGCACGGCGCGGAGTTCGCCGCCGGCGCGGCCGAGGCCGGCGCGGTGGCCGTGCTGACCGACCCGGCCGGCGCCGAGCGGGCCGCCGCGGCGGGCCTGCCGGTGCTGGTGGTGGACGACCCGCGGGCGGTGCTCGGCGACGTCGCGGCCACCGTCTACGGCGACCCCACCGCCGGGCTGACCATGATCGGGGTCACCGGCACCGCCGGCAAGACCTCCACCAGCTACCTGATCGAGTCCGGGCTGCGCGCCGCCGGGCGCAGCACCGGGCTGATCGGCACCGTGGAGACCCGGCTGGGCGACCTGGTGATCGACAGCGTCCGGACCACCCCGGAGGCCACCGACCTGCACGCCATGCTGGCCGTGGCCGGCGAGCGGGGGGTCGACACCGTGGTCATGGAGGTGTCCAGCCACGCCCTGGCCATGGGCCGGGTCGGCGGGGTGCGGTTCGACGTCGGCGGCTACACCAACTTCGGCTCCGACCACCTGGACTTCCACGCCGACGAGGCGGACTACTTCGCGGCCAAGGCCAAGCTCTTCGACGGGCGCTGCGCGGTCGAGGTGCTCAACCACGACGACCCGGCGCTGCGGCCGCTGCGGAAACCGGCCACCGTCACCTACTCGGCGGCCGGCGACCCGGCCGCCACCTGGTGGGCCGACGGGATCGACGGCGAGGGCTACGCCCAGCGCTTCACCGTGCACGGCCCGGACGGGCTGACCCTGCCCACCGGCGTGGCGCTGCCCGGCCGGCACAACGTGGCCAACGCGTTGCTGGCGATCGCCGTGCTGGTGGCCGCCGGCGTCGACCCGGCCACCGCGGCGGCCGGGGTGGCCGCCTGCGGCGGGGTGCCCGGCCGGCTGGAACTGGTCAGCGGGGACGCCCCGGTACGCGGCGTGGTCGACTACGCGCACAAGGCCAACGCGATCGAGGCGGTCCTGGCCGCGCTGCGCGGGCTGAGCGCCGGCCGGCTGGTCTGCGTGCTCGGCGCCGGCGGCGACCGGGACCGGGGCAAGCGGCCGGTGATGGGCGCCGCCGCGGTCACCGGCGCGGACGTGGTGCTGGTGACCGACGACAACCCGCGCACCGAGGACCCGGCCGCGATCCGGGCCGAGGTGCTGGCCGGGGCGTACGCCGCGAACGTCGGCGCGCGGATCATCGAGGTGCCCGGCCGGCGGGCCGCGATCGAGGAGGCGGTCCGGTTGGCCGAACCGGGGGACGTGGTGGCGGTGCTGGGCAAGGGTCAGGAACGCGGCCAGGAGGTCAACGGCGAGGTGCTGCCGTTCGACGACCGGGTGGAGCTGGCGGAGGCGCTGCGGGCCCGCTTCGGTGACCGGGCGGGGCAGCGGTGATCCCGCTGAGCCTGGCCGAGGTGGCCGGCGCCGTCGACGGCCGGCTGGTCGCCGCCGACCCGGCGGCCCGGGTCACCGGCACCGTGGAGTTCGACTCCCGCAAGGTCACCCCGGGCGGACTCTTCGTGGCGTTCCCCGGCGAGCAGGTGGACGGGCACGACTACGCCGCCGCCGCCGTCTCGGCGGGAGCCGTGGCGGTGCTCGGCACCCGCGAGGTGCCCGGCGTGCCGATGGTGCTGGTCGCCGACGCGCTCGCCGCGATGGGGCGGC
Organism: Micromonospora sp. NPDC049836; assembly: GCF_044465125.1. Classification (NCBI taxonomy): domain Bacteria; kingdom Bacillati; phylum Actinomycetota; class Actinomycetes; order Micromonosporales; family Micromonosporaceae; genus Micromonospora; species Micromonospora sp. NPDC049836. Next base: position 258,286 of record NZ_JBITLH010000003.1, on the reverse strand, counting down.
TGGCCCGCGCGGTGGTCGACCGGCTGCCCGGGCTCACCGTGATCGGGCTGACCGGCTCCTCCGGCAAGACCACCACCAAGGACCTGATCGCCCAGCTCACCACGCGGCTCGGCCCCACCGTGGCGCCGCCCGGCTCGTTCAACAACGAGCTGGGCCACCCGTACACGGCGTTGCAGGCCGGCCCGGAGACCCGGTACCTGGTCATGGAGAAGGGCGCCCGCGGGGTGGGGCACGTGCGCTACCTGTGCGACGTGGTGCCGCCGCGGATCTCGGTGGTGCTCAACGTCGGCGTGGCGCACCTCGGCGAGTTCGGCTCGCGGGAGACCATCGCGCTGGCCAAGGGGGAGCTGGTCGAGGCGCTGCCCGCCGACGGGCTGGCCGTGCTCAACGCCGACGACCCGCTGGTCGACGCGATGGCCGCGCGCACCGTGGCCCGGGTGGTCCGGTACGGCGAGTCGGAGCGGGCCCAGGTGCGCGCCACGGAGGTGACCCTGGACGAGCGGGGCCGCCCGTCGTACACCCTGGTCACGCCCGAGGGGAGCGCGCCGGTGCGGCTCGGGCTGACCGGGCGGCACCAGGTCTCCAACTCGCTGGCCGCCGCGGCGGTCGCCCGGGAGCTGGGCATGCCGCTGGCCGAGCTGGCCGTCGCGCTGGGCGAGCTGGGCCTGGTCTCGACCCGGCGGATGGACGTCTTCGAGCGCGCCGACGGGGTCACCGTGATCGACGACTCGTACAACGCCAACCCGGCATCGATGAGCGCCGCGCTGCGGGCGCTGGCGAGCATGCGGGGGCGGGGGCGTACCGTCGCGGTGCTCGGCTACATGGCCGAGTTGGGCGACTTCGAGGCGGAGGGACACCAGCAGGTGGGCCGGCTCGCGGCCGAGCTGGGAGTCGACCGGCTGCTCGTGGTGGGCGAGCCGGCGGCGCCGATCCACGAGGGCGCCACAGCGGTAGGTAACTGGGGAGGAGAGTCGGTGCTGCTCACCGATCAGGCGGCGGCCGTCGAGGTGCTGCGGGGTGACCTGCGTCCGGGTGACGTGGTCCTGGTGAAGGGCTCCCGGTACCGCACCTGGGAGGTGGTCGACGCGCTGCGCGGGGCCACCGGGAAGAGCCCGGACGGCGCGGGAAGCCCGCTGTCGGGCCCGGCCGGGACCGAGGGCGGCGCCGCGTGAGGGCGGTCATCGTCGCCATCGGGGTCGCCTTCCTCATCTCCCTGCTCGGCACCCCGATCGCGATCAAGGTGTTCACCCGGCTCAAGGCCGGCCAGCCGATCCGGGCCGAGGGCCCGGCCATGCACCAGGGCAAGAAGGGCACGCCGACGATGGGCGGCGTGGTCTTCATCCTGGCCACGGTGATCGCGTACGTCGCCGGCCACCTGGCCCTGACCACCCTGCCGGACGCGCAGATCGCCCAGGTGGAGCCGACCATCACGGCGCTGGTGCTGCTGGGGCTGATGGTGTTCTCCGGCGCGGTCGGCTTCATCGACGACTTCCTGAAGGTCCGCAAGCGGCACAGCGGCGGCCTGAACAAGCGCGGCAAGCTCGCCGGCCAGATCCTGGTCGGCGCGATCTTCGGCGTGGTGGCGCTCTACTTCCCGAGCAGCATGACCGACGCCAGCGGCGCGGCCACCAACACCGAGACCGTCGGCAGCACGACGCTGAGCTTCATCCGGGACATCCCGTTCCTGGAGATCGGCAAGATCGGCTCGGTGATCGTGATCATCATGGTGGTGATGGCGGCGACCAACGGCGTGAACCTCACCGACGGGCTGGACGGCCTGGCCACCGGCGCCTCGGTGATGGTGCTCGCGGCGTACGCGCTGATCGCGTTCTGGCAGTACCGGCACTGGTGCGCGGACCCGAACTACCCGGCCGGGGAGTACTGCTACACCGTGCGCGACCCGCTGGAGATCGCGCTGATCGCCGGGGCCGCGGCCGGGGCCTGTGTCGGCTTCCTCTGGTGGAACACCTCGCCGGCCCGGATCTTCATGGGCGACACCGGCGCGCTCGGCCTGGGCGGCCTGATCGCCGGCATGGCGATGTCCACCCGGACCATCCTGCTGCTGCCCATCCTGGGCGGCCTCTTCGTGATCATCACGATGTCGGTGGTGATCCAGATCATCTCGTTCCGGACCACCGGCAAACGGGTGTTCCGGATGTCGCCGTTGCAGCACCACTTCGAGTTGGCCGGCTGGAGCGAGGTCAACATCGTGGTCCGGTTCTGGATCATCGCGGGCATCGGGGTGGCCATCGCGCTCGGCCTGTTCTACAGCGAGTTCCTCGCCGCGGTCAGCTGAGCCGGCCGGGTGCCACGGCGGGCCCGACACGCCGAGCGGGCGGTTGCGCCACGGGCGGGCCGGCGCAGCCAGCATGATGGGCACGTGGGGGAGGGACGAGACACCGACGGCACGACCGACACGCCGCCCCGGCGGCCACCCGCGGAGGACCGGCCGGCGGAGCCACCGGCCCCGCCGGCACGCTTCGACGCGGCCGGCGGGCTGGCCGCGCTGCAGGGTCTGCTGGCCCGGCCGCTGGCCTCCTACTACCTGCTGCTCTCCAGCGCCGGCCTGCTGCTGCTGATCGGCCTCACCATGGTCTTCTCGGCGACCAGCGTGAAGGACTACGCCGACCAGGGCGACGCGTCCGCCTCGCTGGTCAAGCAGACGATCTTCGCGGTGATCGGCATCGTGGCGTTCTGGGCCTGCCAGCGGCTGCCGGCCCGGACCTTCCGGGCGGTGAGCCGCCCCTTCCTGGGCGTGGCCGTGGTGCTGCTGCTGGTGCTCAACCTGCTGGTCGCGCTGGAGTCGCTGTTCCGGGTGAAGTCGATCGGCCCGCTCAAGGCCCAGTTGCTCTGGCTCTACCTCGGGCCGATCTCGGTGCAGCCGGTCGAGGTGGCCAAGTTCGCGCTGGTGCTCTGGGGCGCGCACGTGCTGGCCCGCAAGGGCGCCGCGCTCGGCTGGTGGAAGGAGCTGGCCACCCCGCTGTTCCCGGTGGTCGGCCTGCTCTTCGTGCTGGTCGGCTACAACGACCTGGGCAGCATGCTCTGCCTGCTGGCGCTGGTGGTCGGGATGCTCTGGGCGGCCGGGGTGCGGATGCGGGTGTTCGCCACCCTCACCGCGGTCGGCCTGGCCGGCGTCGGCCTGCTGGTCGCCGCCGCCTCCCTCGGCGCCGGGTCCGGCGCGCGCGACGACACCAACTACCGGCTCACCCGGCTCACCTCCTTCCTCGACCCGCCCGACCCGAAGACCTGCTTCGAGGAGCAGCTCGAGGGCTGCTACCAGCTCGTCCAGGCCCGGTACGCGGTCGAGCACGGCGGCTGGTTCGGGGTCGGGCTGGGCAAGAGCAGCTTCAAGTTCGGCTGGCTGCCCGAGGCGCACAACGACTTCATCTTCGCGATCATCGCCGAGGAGTTGGGCGTGGTCGGCTGCGCCGTGGTGCTGGTGCTCTTCGCCGTGCTGGCGTACACCGGGCTGCGGATCGCCCGGCGGGTGGAGGACCCGTTCCGCCGGCTCGCCGCCGCCGGGGTGACCGCCTGGCTGGTCGGCCAGGCCGTGATCAACATCGGCGGGGTGACCGGGCTGCTGCCGCTGACCGGCGTGCCGCTGCCGTTCATCTCCGACGGCGGCAGCGCCCTGGTGGTGACCCTGGCCGCGGTCGGCATGCTCGCCTCCTTCGCCCGCGCCGAGCCGGACGCGGCCCGAGCCCTGCATGCCCGTCCCCCGGCGCGCTGGGTCCGACTAGTGTGGGCCCCGTTGCCGCCGCTACCCGGCCGGCGTCGCCGCCCGGCGTCGCCACCGCCGGACCGTGGGTCCGTACCCCGGTCCCGGACGCGGCGGTCCGACGACCAGGCCGCGGTCCGCGGCGCCCGGCCGGGCCGGGCCCGCGCCGGCACGGCGAGCGAGAGGAGACGCTGATGGGTCCGCTGCGTTCGGTGGTGCTCTGCGGAGGTGGTACGGGTGGGCACATCTACCCGCTGCTGGCCTTCGCCGACTGCCTGCGCCGACACGACCCCAGCGTGCGGATCACCTGCCTGGGCACCCCGAAGGGCCTGGAGAACGAGCTGATCCCGCCGGCCGGCTACGAGCTGCGCCAGATCCCCGCCTACCAGCTGCCCCGGTCGGTCAACATGAGCCTGGTCCGCACCCCGGACCGGATGTGGAAGGCGGCCCGCGCGGCGGGCAAGGTGATCGACGAGGTGCAGGCCGACGTCGTGGTCGGCTTCGGCGGGTACGTCTCGGTGCCCGGCTACCTGGCCGCGTGGCGGCGCGAGCTGCCGATCGTCATCCACGAGGTGAACGTGCCGCCGGGGGTGGCCAACCGGCTCGGGATGAAGTTCACCAAGCACGTCGCGGTGGGCTTCCCGCACCAGCCGGCGCAGGCCGAGTCGCTGCGCGACGCCCAGGTGGTCGGGGTGCCGCTGCGCCGGGGCATCGCCGGGCTGGACCGGGCCGCCATGCGGGACGCCGCCCGGGCCCACTTCGGCCTCCGGCCCGACCTGCCGGTGCTCTTCGTCGCCGGCGGCTCGCAGGGCGCCCGCTCGATCAACCTGGCGGTGGCCGGGGCGGCCAAGGAACTGGCCCGCAACGGCGTGCAGGTGCTGCACGTCATCGGCGCCCGCAACGAGCCGGTCTCCGTCCCCACCGACCTGCCGGTGCCGTACGTGACCCTGCCCTACCTGTCCGAGATGGAGCTGGGCTACGCGGCCGCCGACCTGATGCTGGGCCGGGGCGGCGCGATGACCTGCGCCGAGGTGGCGGCCATCGGGCTGCCCACCATCTACGTGCCCTACCCGCACAGCAACCAGGAGCAGAAGCGCAACGCGCTGCCCGTGGTGGAGGCCGGCGGCGGGTTGCTCGTCGACGACGCCGAGGTGACCCCGGACTGGTTGGAGCGCACGGTCATCCCGCTGATCCGGGACCCGCGGCGGCTCGCCGCGATGGGCGCCGCCGCGGCCGGGTACGGCCGGCGCGACGGCGACGTCGCCCTGCTGAACTTCGTCTACCAGGCGGTGGCCCGATGACGCCGGGCGCCGCGACGGGAAGGTACCGCTGATGAACACCGCGCAGTTCACCCCCGCCGGCACGATGACCGCGGAGGACCTGGGCCGGATCCACCTGATCGGGGTGGGCGGGGTCGGCATGAGCGGCCTGGCCCGGCTCTTCCTCACCCGGGGCCTGCCGGTCTCCGGCAGCGAGCTGCGGGAGTGGCCGTCCCTGGCCGGCCTGCGGGCGCTCGGCGGGACCATCCACTCCAGCCACGAGGCGTCGAACCTCGACGGGGTGGACACCGTGGTCTACTCCTCGGCGATCCCGCAGGACCACCTGGAGCTGGTCGAGGCGCGCCGGCGCGGGCTGCGGGTGCTGCACCGCTCCGAGGCGCTCGCCGCCGCGATGACCGGCCGGCGGACCGTGGCGGTCGCCGGCACGCACGGCAAGACCACCACCACCTCGATGGTCACCATGGTGCTCCAGCAGGCCGGCACCGACCCGTCCTTCGTGATCGGCGGCGAGATCTCCGAGGTCGGCTCGGGCGCGCACCACGGCACCGGCGAGTACTTCGTGGTCGAGGCCGACGAGAGCGACCGTTCCTTCCTCATCTACCGCCCGTACGTCTCGGTCATCACCAACATCGAGGCGGACCACCTCAACACCTACGGCGACCTGGCCAACCTGGAGGCGACCTTCGCCGAGTTCGCCCGGCTGACCGACCCGGAGGGGTTCATCGTCACCTGCGCCGACGACCCGGGCGGCCGGCGGCTGGCCGAGACGCTGCGGGCCGAGGGGCGCCGGGTCTGGACGTACGGCGAGGCGCCCGACGCCGACCTGCGGCTGAGCGCGATGGCCTCCTCCGCCCGCGGGGTGCGCTTCCTGGCCGAGATCGAGGGTCGGTCGCTGGGCGAGATCCGGCTGCCGGTGCCCGGCCGGCACATGGGACTGAACAGCGCCTCGGCGGTGCTCACCGCGTACCTGCTCGGGCTGCCGGTCGAGGCGGCCGAGGCGGCGCTCGGCGCGTTCCCCGGGGTGCGCCGGCGCTTCGAGCGCAAGGGCGTCGCCGACGGCGTGCTGGTCTACGACGAGTACGCGTACCACCCGACCTCGATGACCCTGGCGCTGCAGACGCTGCGCGAGGTGGCCGGCGAGGGCCGGCTGATCGTGGTCTTCCAGCCGTACCGGCTCTACCGCACCCGGGACCTCCAGGCGGAGATCGCCGCGGCCCTGGCCATCGCCGACGAGCTGGTACTGCTGGAGGTCTTCGGCCCCGGCGAGCTGCGCCAGCCGGGGGAGGGCGCTGCCGCGCTGATCGAGGCGGTGCCGCTGCCGGCCGACCGGAAGGTCTTCGTCGAGGCGTGGGACGACGTGCCGGCCGAGGTGGCCCGCCGGGCCCGTACCGGCGACGTGGTGGTCACCATGGGCGCGCCGCCGATCTCGCTGATGGGCGACCAGCTCCTCGACGCCCTGCTGGCCCGCACCGGCGCCGCGGGAGGCGCGGCGCTCGGCACCGGCGTCGACCCGGACGGCGCGGCCGCCACGGCCGGATGAGCCCCGGCCCGGCCCGCGGCCGGACCCCCGGCCAGGAGGGCGGGGGCGGCCGGCGCAACCCGGTCCGGCAGTGGCAGCTGGTCCGGGCCGGCGCGGACGCCGTACCCCCGTCGACCCGGCGGTTCATGGCCCGGGCCCGGCGCCGCCGGATGCGGGCGGCGCTGCCCTGGGCGGTGGCCGCGGGTGTGCTCGCGCTGGCCGGGCTGGTCGCCTGGACCGTCCTCGGCACCGGCCTGTTCGGGGTCCGCGAGGTGCGGGTGGTCGGCGCGCACCTGGTCACCCCGGTCGAGGTACGCGACGCCGCGGCGGTGCCCGACGCCGCGCCGCTGGCCCGGGTGGACCTGTCCGCGACCGCCCGCCGGGTCCGGGCCCTCGCCCCGGTGGAGCGGGTCACGGTGCGGCGGGACTGGCCGGGGACGCTGGTCATCCGGGTGGTGGAGCGGACCCCGGTGGCGGTGGTGCCGAAGGGTGAGCGGTTCGTCGTGCTGGACCGCACCGGGGTGGTCTTCCAGGATCTGCCCCGGGCCCCCGCCGGGCTGCCGGAGATCCGGGTCGGCGCGCCGGCGCCGGACGACCCGGGCACCCGGGCCGGGCTGGCGGTGCTCGCCGCGCTCAGCCCGCGGCTGCGCGCCGAGCTGGTCTCGGTGGACGTGGCCGGGCTGGCCCGGATCACCCTGCGGCTGCGCGGTGACCGGACGGTGTTCTGGGGCGACGCGACCCGGGGCGCGGACAAGTCCACTGTGGCCACCGCCCTGCTCGGTCGGAAGGTCGACACGATCGACGTCAGCGCGCCGGACGTGGTCACCTACCAGTGAGCCGGCGGTCCGGAACGTGAGCCGGCCCGCTCCGGCCGGCGACACGCCGGAAGGGTCCTTGGCTCATCGGGCGGTGGCGCATACGTTGCCCCGAAGAGATCAGTGGTTGACATAACTCTAAGCCTCTAGTAGAGGGTGAGGGTTTCAGGACCCGCAGGGAAGTGCTCCGCCGCTGGTCCGGCCAAGCCGTGTGGGGTCGGCCCATGCCAATCTCGAAGGGAAAGGACCGGAGATGACACCTCCGCACAACTACCTGGCGGTCATCAAGGTCGTCGGCATCGGGGGCGGCGGCGTCAACGCCGTCAACCGGATGATCGAGGTTGGGCTCAAGGGCGTCGAGTTCATCGCGATCAACACCGACGCGCAGGCGCTGCTGATGAGCGACGCCGACGTCAAGCTCGACGTCGGCCGGGAGCTGACCCGAGGGCTGGGCGCGGGCGCGAACCCGGACGTCGGCAAGAACGCCGCCGAGGACCACCGCGACGAGATCGAGGAGGTGCTCAAGGGCGCCGACATGGTCTTCGTGACCTGCGGCGAGGGCGGCGGCACCGGCACCGGCGGCGCGCCGGTGGTGGCGAACATCGCCCGTAAGCTCGGCGCGCTCACCATCGGCGTGGTCACCCGGCCGTTCTCGTTCGAGGGCAAGCGGCGCCAGGTGCAGGCCGAGGCCGGCATCGAGGAGCTGCGCAACCAGTGCGACACGCTCATCGTGATCCCCAACGACCGGCTGCTCGCCCTCGGTGACCGCAACATCTCCATGATGGACGCCTTCCGGACCGCCGACCAGGTGCTCCTCTCCGGTGTCCAGGGCATCACCGACCTGATCACCACCCCGGGTCTGATCAACCTGGACTTCGCCGACGTCAAGAGCGTGATGAGCGGCGCGGGCAGCGCGCTCATGGGCATCGGCAGCGCCCGCGGCGAGAACCGGGCGGTGGAGGCGGCCCAGGCGGCCATCTCCAGCCCGCTGCTGGAGCAGAGCATGGACGGCGCGCGCGGCGTGCTGCTCTCCATCGCCGGCGGCTCCGACCTGGGCCTGTTCGAGATCAACGACGCCGCGCAGCTGGTCACCGACGCGGCCCACCCGGACGCCAACATCATCTTCGGCGCGGTCATCGACGACGCGCTCGGCGACGAGGTGCGGGTCACCGTGATCGCCGCCGGTTTCGACGGGGGCGCGCCCGCGTACAAGGCGGTGGAGCCGGCCCGCAAGACCAACCAGAACCAGCCGGCCCAGCCCAGCACCCCGGTCAGCCCGCCGACCACCGTGCCGGCGCCGCAGCAGTCGCCGCGGCGGGTGCTCTTCGACGACGTCGACGTGCCCGACTTCCTCAAGAACGGTTCCTGAGCGGCGCCGATGACCGACACACCAGGCGCGGTGCGACCGGACCGGCGCGCCGAGCTCGCGGCCGGGCTGGCTCAGGTCCGGGCCAGGATCGCGGACGCCTGCGCGGCCGCCGGCCGGGACCGGGGCGAGGTCACCCTGATCGCGGTGACCAAGACGTATCCGGCCGGCGACGTGGTGGCGCTCAGCGGGCTCGGGGTGACCGACGTGGGGGAGAACCGGGACCAGGAGGCCGCTGCGAAGGCGGCCGAGGTGGCGGCGGCCGGGGCCACGCCGCGCTGGCACTTCATCGGGCAGTTGCAGCGCAACAAGGCCCGCTCGGTGGTCCGGTACGCCGACGTGGTCCAGTCGGTGGACAGCGTCCGGCTGGCCGCCGCCCTGGACGCCGCCGCGGCGGCCGTCCGGGACCGGCCGCTGGACGTGCTGGTGCAGGTGAGCATCGACGGCGACCCGGCGCGGGGCGGGGCACTGCCCGGCGCCGGGGATCCGGACCGCGGGCTGGATCCGGTGGCTGAGGCGGTGGCGGGCTCGGCCGGGCTGCGGCTGGCCGGCCTGATGGCGGTGGCGCCGTTGGGCTGGGAGCCGGAGCGGGCCTTCGCCCGGCTGGCCGAGGTGGCGGAGCGGTTCCGGGCCCGGCATCCGGGCGCGACCGTGTTGTCGGCCGGGATGAGTGGGGATCTGGAAAGCGCGATCGGGTACGGCGCAACACATGTCCGCGTCGGCAGCGCGTTGCTCGGAATGCGCCCCACGCTGCGGTAGCCTGACCGCGAAAGAAGCAAATTACATCAGTGTTGTTCAGGACGGCGTTTCCCGTAGCCGGGGGCCGTGGCGGGCGGACCGCGAAACCGCCCGTCAGGGGATTGCCGATCCGGTCCGGTGGGCATTGCGTTGTCCACTCGTGATCAAAGCGACACGGCACGGGGGCGCGTGCCGCACGGCGGACGGAAGGGCGCGGGGATGGGTGCACTGCGCAAGGCGGGGGTATGGCTCGGACTCGTCGAGGAGGATGACGAGCGGGCGTACGACGACGCTGCCTACGACAAGGGCGGCTACCGCGAGTCGCGCTACCGGTCCAGCCGGTACGCGGAGGAGTTCGCCGACGACGAGGACGAGGAGTCCGAGGAGCCGCCGGCGACCCGCGGCCGCGCGGGTGACCGGGGCCGGCTGAGCGAGCGCGCCTCGAGCCGCGCCGTCGACACCGAGCGGGCCGACCACGACCGTCCGGAGCGGACCGAGCGCTCCAGCGTGCGGTCGATCACCCGATCGGGTGGTGGGGAGTCGTCCGGCGCGCTGACCTACCACACCCGGGACAACCTGGCCCTGGCACCGCAGGTGCAGCCGCGGGAGCGGGTCGCCGCGCCGGAGGACGAGCAGCGCTACCAGATCACCACGCTGCACCCGACCACCTACCGGGAGGCGCGCACCATCGGTGAGCACTTCCGGGACGGTGTGCCGGTGATCATCAACCTCACCGAGATGGACGAGGCGGACGCGCGCCGGCTGGTGGACTTCGCCGCCGGGCTCGCGTTCGGGCTGCGCGGTACGATCGAGCGCGTGACCAACCGGGTGTTCCTGCTCTCACCGGCCAATGTCCAGGTCACCGCGGAGGACAAGGCCAAGATCGCTGAGGGCGGCTTTTTCAGCCTGAGCTAGCCCGCACGACCGAGGGGCGTCGCCTGCCGTGTTGTCGATCCTGTTCCAGGTGCTCTACCTGGTCCTCTACCTGTTCCTGCTTGTGCTGTTGGCCCGATTTGTCCTCAGCGCCGTCCTGGCCTACGGTCGGCGCTGGCAACCCGGACGCGGAGCATCGGCCGGATTGGAACTCGTGTGGAGCGTCACTGATCCGCCCCTGCGCGCGTTGAGGCGTGTGATTCCACCACTACGAATTGGTAGCGTGAGCATCGACCTGGCCTCTCTTGTGCTCCTGGTTATCCTGTTCGTGCTGATGGAGTTCGTGTTAGGGCAGCTGATCCAGGCGTTTGCCTGATCAGGCTGCTTTCGCGGCCGCAACTGACCCGAGGAGTTTCGATGCCGCTGACCCCGGCCGACGTCCACAACGTCGCCTTCAAAAAGCCGCCGATCGGCAAGCGGGGCTATGACGAGGAGGAGGTCGACGCTTTCCTGGACGAGGTCGAGCGCGAGCTCGCCCGTCTCATCGAGGAGAACAACGAGCTGCGCGCCCAGGTGGAGCGCGGCGGTCGGGGTGGCGCGCCCGCCGGCCCCGGCGGCGACGCCCGGCTCGCGGCGGAGCTCAACGACGTCAAGGCCCAGCTCGACCGGGTGCAGCGCGACAAGGCGGCCGCCGAGCAGGCGGCCCGCGCGATGCAGGCCGAGCTGGAGCAGGTCCGCACCCAGGGCGTTCCGGCCGCCGGCGCCGACGGCGAGCAGCAGGCGCTGCGGGTGCTCATGATGGCCCAGCGCACCGCCGACGACCACGTGTCCGACGCCCGCCGCGAGGCCGACCAGCTCCTCTCCGAGGCCCGTTCCAAGGCCGAGGAGGTCACCCGGGAGGCGCGCGCCAAGGCCGACGCCCTCGAGCGGGACGCCCGCCAGCGGCACCAGGAGGCGATGGGCGGCCTGGACGCCAAGCGCACCGCGCTGCAGAAGCACATCGAGGAGCTCAAGCAGTTCGAGCGCGAGTACCGCACCCGGCTCAAGGCGTACCTGGAGAGCCAGCTGCGTGACCTCGACGGTCGCGGCCAGGGCCTCGAGGTCGAGATGAACCGCGAGGGCAACCGTGCCGCCGGTGGCAGCAACGGCCTCGCCGCCGCCGGCCTCGCCGGCTCCTACGGCGGCGGCGGTCGCGCCGGCTCGCTCGAGTCCGGCCGCTGATCCCGCCCGTCGGCGGCCGCCCCCGGGCGGCCGCCGGCACGGCGCAGACCGACACGAGGCGGCGAGGGGTGGGCCGTGATAGTCGCCAGCATCCTGCTCATCGTCGTGGCGGTCGTGCTCCTGGTGGCCGGGCTGGCCGGTGGCTCCAGTCCGCTGCTGATCACCTCCATCGCGGCCAGCGTGCTGGCCGCTGTGGCCCTCGTCGCGGGTGCCCGCCAGGCGGCCGCCACCCGGGCCACGACCGGCCGGCCGCACGAACGCACCGGTCCCGGCGACTCCGGGTACGGCCCCCCGCCGGGGGAGCCGGAGATCCCGGTCCAGCACACGCCGTCGACGGTCGGCACCGGCACGTCGGGGTGGCGGCAACCACCCGAGGCGCCGGAGCCGGCGTACTCCCCGCGTGAGTCGGCCCTCGACGACGCCGGCCTGGCGTCGGACGCCCCGGCGCCCACCTCGCCGGCCGCCGGGGGCGGGTTCGACGGCGAGCCACCCGCGCAGCCGCTGTCGCCGGCACAGGCCGCACGCCTGGCCGAGGTCTTCGCCGACGTCCAGGTGGTCGACGGCCACCCGCGGTTCCACCTGCCCGACTGCCCGCACCTGATCGGCCGCGACGACGAGCCGTTGCCGGTCGGCGAGGCGGTGCAGCTGGGCTTCACCCCGTGTGCCGACTGCGCGCCGGCCACCGCGCTGCTGCCCGACCCGCCGCGGGACCGGTCCTGGTGACCGGGGAGCCGCTCACCGTCGCCGTCCGGGTGAAGCCCGGCGCCTCCCGGGCCCGGGTCGGTGGCCGCTTCGACGGTCCACACGGGCCGGCCCTGGTGATCGCCGTGCACGCGCCCGCGGTGGACGGGCGGGCCACCGAGGCGGCCCGCCGGGCGCTGGCCGCCGCCCTGGGCGTCCGGCCGGCGGCGGTCTCGCTGCGCGCCGGCGCGGCCAGCCGCGACAAACTCTTCCTGGTCGAGCCGGCGGCCCCCGGGGCGCCCGAGGCGCTGCGCCGGCTGCGCGACGGATCGGCCGAGTGAGGCCCGCGCGGGCCGGTAACCGATGACGGCCGGGCTCGACGTCGCGCTGCTGGTCGGCGCGGCCGTGCTGCTCGTCGCCGTGGGCGCGGTGCGCTTCTCCACCCGGCTCGGCGTGCCGAGTCTCCTGGTCTACCTGGCGCTCGGGGTGGCCATCGGCGAAGGCGGGCTGGGCATCCGCTTCGACGACGTCGAACTGACCCGGGTGCTCGGCTTCTGCGCGCTGATCGTGATCATCGCCGAGGGCGGGTTGAGCGCCCGGTGGAGCACGCTGCGCCCGGTGCTCGGCATGGCGGCCGCGCTCTCCACCGCCGGCGTGGTGGTCAGCATCGTGGTGGTCGGGGTGGTGGTGCACCTGCTGCTCGGCCTCGACTGGCGGCTGGCGCTGCTCTACGGCGCGGTGCTCTCCTCCACCGACGCGGCGGCGGTCTTCGCCACCCTGCGCCGGCTGCGGCTGCCACCGCGGCTGGTGGCCACCCTGGAGGCCGAGTCGGGCATCAACGACGCCCCGGTGGTGATCCTGGTGCTGCTGCTGTCCCGGGACGTCACCGCCCACCCGTGGTGGTACGAGGTCGCCCTGGTCAGCTACGAGCTTGGCGTCGGGGCAGCCGTCGGGGTGGCCGCCGGCATCACCGGCCGGTACGCGCTGCGCCGCGCCGCGCTGCCCTCGGCCGGGCTCTACCCGATCGCGGTGGTCGGCTTCACGGTGCTGGCGTACGCGGCCGGCTCGGTGCTGCACGCCTCCGGCTTCCTCGCCGTCTACGTCGCCGGGGTGCTGCTCGGCAACGCCCGGCTCCCGCACCGGCAGGCCATCCTCGGCTTCGCCGACGGGCTGGCCTGGTTGGCCCAGATCGGGCTCTTCGTGCTGCTGGGCCTGCTGGTGTCGCCGAGCCGGCTGGACGCCGCCCTGCTGCCGGCCGTGGTGACCGGGCTGGCCCTGCTGCTGCTGGCCCGCCCGCTGTCGGTCATGGTCTCCGCGCTGCCGTTCCGGTTCGGGCTGCGCGAGCAGCTCTTCCTCTCCTGGGCGGGGCTGCGCGGGGCGGTGCCGATCGTGCTGGCCACCATCCCGCTCTCGTTGCGGGTGCCGGGCGCGGACCGGCTCTTCGACGCGGTCTTCGTGCTGGTGGTGATCTTCACGCTGCTGCAGGCCGGGACGCTCGCCCCGGCGGCCCGCCGGCTCCGGGTGACCGCGCCCGCCGAGGCCGCCGAGATCCGGGTCGACACCGCGCCGCTGGAGCGGATGCGCGCCGACCTGCTCCAGGTCGAGGTGCCGCCGGGCTCCCGGCTGGGCGGTGTGCACGTGGACGAGCTGCGGCTGCCGGTGGGCGCCTCGGTGACCCTGGTGCTGCGCGACGGCACCGGCTTCGTGCCCGGCCTCGACACCCGGCTGAAGGTGGGGGACAGCCTGCTCATCGTGGCCACCGCCGAGGTGCGCGACGAGGCGGAGCGGCGGTTGCGCGCGGTGAGCCGCCGGGGCCGGTTGGCCCGCTGGTTTGGCGAGTACGGCGAGGATCAGGACGCCTGATCTGCTAGCGTTCCTTTTGCCCCAATTGGTGGCTGTTCGGGGCTGAAAAACGGTGCGACGGTGCGGCACGTTGTCGGACGCCTGTACGTTCCGTATTCTTGCCACCCTCCGGAGTGCACGGCCGTCCATGCCGTGCGCCCGTTCCGTACATGGGGACCGCCCCGGCAGGTGACCCCTGCCCGGGCACCGCCGACCGCCGCGGCAAGCGGCCGAGGGAGCTGACGATGGCGAAGCCAGCCGACACCAAGACCGCCGGCCGAAAGCCGGTGGCGAAGGCCACCCGCAGCGCGGCGGAGACCGAGAAGATCCGGGCCGCCCTGGCGGCACGGCGGGACGAGCTGAATGCCGAGTACGATCAGACGCTGAGCGAGATCACCGAGCTGCAGCGCGATCGGCTGACCGACTCGGCCGGGGACGACCAGGCCGACACCGGCACCAAGACGTTCGAGCGGGAGCAGGAGATCTCTCTCGCGAACAGCATCAAGGAGCGGATCACGCAGGTCGAGCGCGCCCTCGAGCGGCTCGACGAGGGCGGGTACGGCTGGTGCGAGCGGTGCGGCAACCCGATCCCGGTGGAGCGGCTCGCCGCGTTCCCGTCGGCCACCCTCTGCGTGACCTGCAAGCAGCTGGAGGAGCGGCGCTGACGTCCGCTCCCCGGCGGCCGTACGGCAGACGGTGAGGCCCACCGTCGGAGAGCGTCGATGGGGAGCAGATGACCGCAGCACCACCCGCCGGAACCGGCACCGTGCAATCGGATGGCCGTACCCCCCGCCGTAAGGCGGTCGGGATCCTTCTCGGCGTCGCCGTGGTCGCGCTCCTCGCCGACCTGGCCACCAAGCAGCTCGCCCTCAGCACGCTCAGCGGCCGGGGTCCGCTGTCCCTGCTCGGCGGCGCGGTCTATCTCACCCTGACCCGCAACAGCGGTGCGGCGTGGAGCATCGGCTCCGACCACACCTGGGTGTTCCCGCTGATCACCATCGGTGTGGTCGGCTGGATCGCCTGGATGGCGCTGCGCCTGCGGTCGCTGCCGTGGGCCGTCTCGCTCGGGCTGGTGCTCGGCGGCGCCCTGGGCAACCTGACCGACCGGATCTTCCGCGCGCCCGGCCACTTCGTCGGCCACGTGGTCGACATGGTCAGCCTCTTCGACCCGTACGGGCAGGTCTGGCCGGTGTTCAACCTGGCCGACAGCTCGCTGGTCTGCGGCGTGCTGCTGGCGATCTTCCTGGAGCTGACCGGCCGGCAGCGGGACGGCTCCCGGGCCGCCGCCGAGCAGCCGGCCGGCGAGACCCCGGCCGACCGGCGGGAGGCCGCGTGACCGCCGCCTTCGCCGCCGGCGGCGACCACCGCTCCCTGCCCGTGCCCGACGGTCTCGACGGGCTGCGCCTGGACCAGGCCGTGTCCCGGCTCTTCGGGCTCTCCCGCACCGCCGCGGCCGGCCTGATCGACGCCGGGGACGCGCTGGTCGACGGGGTCGCCCGGCCCAACTCGCACAAGGTCAAGGCGGGCTCCTGGCTGGAGGTGACGCTGCCCGCGCCGGCCGCCCCGCCGACCGTGGTGCCGCAGGCCGTGCCGGGGCTGACCGTGGTCTACGCCGACGACGACATCGTGGTGGTGGACAAGCCGGTCGGGGTGGCCGCCCACCCCAGCCCCGGCTGGACCGGCCCCACGGTGATCGGCGGGCTGGCCGGGATCGGCCACCGGATCTCCACCAGCGGGGCCGCCGAACGGCAGGGCGTGGTGCACCGGCTCGACGTGGGCACCACCGGGATCATGGCGGTGGCCAAGAGCGAGCAGGCGTACACCGCGTTGAAGCGCGCCTTCAAGTACCGCGAGGTGGAGAAGCGCTACCACGCCGTGGTGCAGGGCCACCCGGACCCGCTGCGCGGCACCATCGACGCGCCGATCGACCGGCACCCGCACCACGACTACCGCTGGGCGGTGGTCTCCGGCGGCAAGCCGAGCATCACCCACTACGACACCATCGAGGCCTTCCCGTCGGCCAGCCTGCTCGACGTACGGCTGGAGACCGGCCGGACCCACCAGATCCGGGTGCACTTCTCCACGCTGCGGCACCCCTGCGTGGGCGACCTGACCTACGGCGCCGACCCGACCCTCTCGGCCCGGCTCGGGCTGGCCCGGCAGTGGCTGCACGCCCGCTCGCTGAGCTTCGTGCACCCGCGCACCGGCGAGGAGGTCACCTTCGTCAGCGAGTACCCGGACGACCTGGCCCGGGCGCTGGAGATCCTGCGCGACTGACCGGCCCGGCCGATGACCCGCAACCCGCTGCCCCCCGAGCCGCCGGCGCGCCCGCCCCGGCGCCCCGCCGCGCTCACCTGGATCGCGCTGGCCTGCGCGTTCGCCGTGCTGCTGGTCGCGGTCGCGCAGCGGCGGGACGCGCCGACCGGCGACCGCACCGTGGGCGAGGTGACCCGGGTCGGCGTGGCCGACGGCGGCTCGGTCCCGGACTATCTGCGGGCCGCGGCGGCCGAGCTGACCGGGCTCGCCGCCCCGGCCACCCCCGGACCGGGCGACTACGCCCTGGTCTCGTTCGGTACGTACCTGACACCCGCCCGGGCGGCCGCCGCGCTCGGCGACACCCCGGTCGCCGCGGTGCTGGCCCGGGTGCCGCTGGTCGGCCGGCAGACCGAGATCGTCCGGATCGCCGCCCTGCGGCTGCCCGACGACGTGGTCGCCGGGATGGCCGAGGTGGCCACCCGCAAGGACCGGGAGGCCGCCGACTACCGGGCCCGCGCCGCCGCCCCGGCGGCCTCCGCCGATCCCGAGGCGGGCCGGGTGTACGCGACCGGCGCCGCGGTCGCGGCCCGCGAGGCGGCCGCCTACCGGGCCGGCTGCGCCTGCGTGTACGCGGCCGTGGTGCGGGCCGCCCCGGACGCGCTGCGGGCCCTCACCGGCCGGCCCGGCGTACGGGCGGTCGACCCGGCGCCCGAGGTGACCCGGCTGGACCGCGCGGTGTTCACCCCGCCGCTGCCCGAGCAGCGGGACGTGGCCCGGCCCCCGGTCGACACCGGGCTGGCCGCCCCGGAGGTGGGCGATTCGTCGGAAGCCGCACCGACGGTGAGCGGATTCTCACGCACCCCCGGCGCGGCGTCGACCGGCCGCGAGCGGCCGAATCCGGCTCCCACCTCCTGAGACATGCCTGCTCGGGGCCGGCCACCCGGGCCGGCGGTGCGCAGACCCCCCGGGGGATGTGCGGATAGGGGTGTGGTCCGAATAGGGTTTCGTTCGTAGCCTGTCAGGCGTAGATCGATGGGCTGGGGGAGGACGGAGCCTTGGACGGCAGCGAGACCGGCTGGGGTCGGCAAACTGAGCCGGCACCGCGGTGGCGGGCGCTGTTGGACCGGGCCCGGCTCGGCGGCCGCGGCGCGGAGCACAGCGACGCCGAGCGGCACCCCGACGAGGCCCCGGCACGCCCACCCGCCGCCCCGCTGCCCCGGCGCCCCGCCGGCAGCGGCTGGACCGGCCGGGCGTCGGCCGCCCCGCCCGGCGAGCTGCCGTACGACGCCGAGCCGGCGTACCGGGTCGAGGCCAGCTACCGGGTCGAGCCGGCCTACCGGGTCGAACCCGGGTACGCCGGGGAACCGGCCTACCGGGCCGAGCCGGCCTACCGCCCGGAGCCCGACCACCGCCCCGAGCCGACCTGGCGGGCCGAGCCGGCGTACCGGGCCGAGCCGGCGCCGCCGGAACCGCGCGGTCGGGCCACCGCCCCGGTCGAGTCCCGCTACTCGCTGCTCGACGACGGCGGCTACCGGCCCGAGCCGCCGCCCCCGGTCGAGTCCCGGTACGCGCTGCTGGAGCGCGGCCGCTACCGGCCGGTCGAACCGTCCTATCCGGAGCCGGCCGCCCCCGCCCCGGGCTACCCTGCCGCGGCCCGGGTCGAGTGGCGCGCCCCCGAACCGGACGCCGAGCTGGAGCGGGCGACCGGCGTGCTCCGCCGCGAGCTGGGCGCCCCCCGGGTGCTCGCCTTCGCCAACCCCAAGGGCGGCGTGCACAAGACCACGGCCACCGTGCTCGGCGCGGCCACCGTCGGCAGCGTGCGCGGGCGGGGCGTGCTCGCCTGGGACGACAACGAGCTGCGCGGCACCCTCGGGCTGCGCGCCGGCAGCGCCCGGCACGCCCGCACCATCCGGCACCTGGTCCAGGATCTCGCCCAGATCGAGATCCTCGAGGGCAACACGCTGCTGTCCCACCTCGACGACTACCTGCGGCACGCCTCCGACGGCTCCTACGACGTGCTCGCCGGCGAGGAGAGCCCGCGCTTCGCCCAGCGGCTCGACCAGTTCACCGTCAAGCGGGTGCTGGAGTTGCTGCGGCGTACCCACGAGGTGGTCTGCGTGGACACCGGCAACAACGTGGAGAGCGCCAACTGGCGCACCGTCATGCAGGCCGCCGACCAGCTCGTGGTGACCACCGTGCCGCGCGAGGACGCCGCGTTCAGCGCGGACTGGATGCTCGACCTGCTGCACGAGGTGGGCATGGGCGAGCTGGCCGACAACGCGGTCACCCTGATCTCCTGCCCGACGCCGGGGCGCAGCCCGCTCCAGGACGACCTGGAGCGGCACTTCGCCACCCGGACCCGGGCAGTCGCCGTGGTGCCGTACGACCCGGCGTTGGAGACCGGCTCCTCGATCGAGTACCACCAACTCCAGGCGGAGACCCGGGAGGCGTGGCTGAAGGCGGCCGCCGTGATGCTGGAACCCTTCACCCGCTGACCCGCTGACCCGCTGACCCGCTGACCCGCTGTGGCCGCTGACCCCGCTGACCGCTGTGGCCGCCCGCTGTGGCCGCCCCGCCGCCCGCCGCCCTGCCGCCCCGCCGTCCCCCTGCCGGCGGGGCTGGCGTGATCGACTCCGCTTGCGGCAGATCGGGGTATCCGTCCCGCCCGAAGCCACGACCTGCCGCAACTCGCGCCGCGCCCAGCCCGGGACGCCACCGTCCGCGCCGACGCCGCCACCGCGGCCCCGAGGCGGGCGCTCGCCTGAGAGGATCACCGGGTGAGTCCGGACACCCCTGATCCCGAGCGGGCCGCCGACCGTACCGGCGGACCCGGTGCCGCTGACCGTGCCGCCCCGCCGGGCGAGACTGACCGTGCCGGCGGGGCCGACGCCGTCGACCGTGCCTTGCCGGGCACCGCTGACCGTGTCGGCGCGCCGGGCGTGACTGACCGTGCCGCCGCGCCGGGACCCGCTGCGCCGGGTGCCGCTGCGCCGGGTGCCGCTGACCGTGCCGGCGAGGTCGGCGCCGCTGACCGTGTCGGCGCGTCGGGCCAGACCGACCGTGCCGCTGCGCCCGGTGCCGGCGAGCGGCCCGAGCTGTCGCCGGGGCACGGCCCGGCGGCCGAGCGGCCCGGGTCCGCGTCGGCCGAGCTGCCCGGCTGGCCGGCCGGACTGCCGGTGGCCGCCGGCACCCCGGTGACCGCGCCCGGGGCCGACCCGCTCGCCGGCCATCCCGGGGTCGCCGGCCTGGTGCCCGGGGCGCCGACCGCCGCGCGCCGGACCGGCCGGCTGCGGGCGGTCGCCACCACCGTCGTGGCCGCGCTGCTGGTGAGCGTGCTCGGCGCGCCGCTGGGGCTGCTCTGGGCGGCCGTCGCGCCGGACACCCCGGTACGCAAGACCGCCGAGGGCGCGGTCTACGCCACCAGCCAGCCCGAGCAGCCGATCGCCGCCGACGGCTGGTTCAGCCTGCTCGGCCTCGGCTTCGGGGTGCTCGTCGCGATCGGGCTCTGGATCCTGCTGCGCCGCCGGCGCGGCCCGGTCGGCCTGTTCGCCGGGGTGCTGGGCGGGCTCGGCGCGGCCGTGCTGGCCTGGCAGGTCGGCCGCCGGATCGGGCTCGGCACCTACCAGCGGCTGCTGGCCGGCGCGCCGGACGGGACGGACTTCACCAAGCCCGCCGACCTGCGCGCCGGCGGCGTGGACTGGTATCTCGGGCTGCTGCCCGTGCCGCACGGCGACCTGCTGCTGGCCGCGTTCGGCGCGGCCGTGATGTACACCCTGCTGGCCGGCTGGTCGCGGTGGCCGTCGCTGCGGCCGGAGCCGGCGGCCGCCTGGCCGCCTCCCGGCCCGGAGCCGGCGGCCGGCTGGCCGCCGCCCGGCCCGGAACCGGCCGCGGGGTGGCCCGGGATCAGTTCGGGGCCGGAGGACCGGCCAGCTCACTGAGCGGTACCGGCACCGCCCGCACGTGGCGCAGCAGCGCCGTCTCCCGGTGCAGCAGCCGCAGCTCGGCGCGGAGCCGGGCGGCGGTGTCGTCGATGGCGAGCAGCCGCTGCCGGTCGTCGACGGTCAGCGCCGCGGTCGCGGCGACCAGGTGCGAGAGCACGGTCGGGTCCTCCGGCAGCTGCTCGGAGATCTCCTGCGGGTCGGGCCGGACCAGGCCGAGGTACTGCCGGAACACCGAGATCACCCGGGCGGCCAGCAGGCCGGCGCCCTCGTCCGGGCCGGCCGGCTCGGGCAGCCATTCCACCGCGGCGGTCAGGTAGGGCGCGGCGTCGGAGTCCACGTCGGCGATCCGGAACCGCCGCCGCCCCACGGTCACGATGTCGAACCCGCCGTCGGCCAGCTCGGTGACCTGCCGCAGCTCGGCGGTGCAGCCTACCTCGTGCAGGGTCACCTCGCCGTCGGGCGCCGGCCGGTCCGGCGACCCGGCCGGGGCGACCTCCCAGCCGGCCCGGATGGCCACCACCCCGAACTCCCGGGTGGCCCCCTCCGGCAGGCCGACCAGGTGGCGCACCAACGCCCGGTAGCGCTCCTCGAAGATGTGCAGCGGGAGGACCAACCCGGGGAACAGGACCGTCCCCAGCGGGAACACCGGCAGCCGTGCGGTCACGTGATCGAGGGTATCCCGCACGCGCCGCGCGGGCGTGTCCCGGCTCACCGTCCCGCCGTGCGGGCGGCGTGGGCGGCGCCGGCGGCGGGCCGCCTAGACTCGCAAGGGTGCTGAACCGGATCGACCTGCGCGGCGGGTTCCGTGACCCGCGCCACCTGCTGCCCCGTGCCCAGCTCGACGTCTCCGTGGCCGTCGAGCGGATCCGCCCGCTCGTGGAGGCGGTCCGGGAGCATGGGTACCCGGCGATCCGCGAGGCGAGCGAACGGTTCGACGGCGTCTCCCCGGAGCGCCTGCGGGTGCCGGCCGAGACGATCCGCGCCGCCGAGGGCAGCCTCGATCCGCAGGTCCGGGCCGCGCTACTGGAGTCGATCACCCGGGCCCGCCGGGTGCACGCCGACCAGCGGCGCACCGACCACACCACCCAGGTGGTGCCGGGCGGCACGGTGACCGAGCGCTGGGTGCCGGTCGACCGGGTCGGTCTCTACGTCCCGGGCGGCCTGGCCATGTACCCGTCGACCGTGGTGATGAACGTGGTCCCCGCCCAGGCGGCCGGGGTGCGCTCGCTGGTGGTGGTCAGCCCGCCGCAGAAGGAGAACGGCGGGCTGCCCGACCAGCGGGTCCTCGCCGCCTGCGCGCTGCTCGGCGTCGACGAGGTGTACGCCGTCGGCGGCGCCCAGGCGGTGGCCATGCTGGCGTACGGCGCCGACGTCGACCCGGACGGCGCGGAGCGCTGCGAGCCGGTCGACATGATCACCGGTCCGGGCAACATCTGGGTCACCGCCGCCAAGCGGCTGCTGCGCGGCGTGGTCGGCATCGACGCCGAGGCCGGCCCCACCGAGATCGCCATCCTGGCCGACGACACCGCCGACCCGGTGCACGTGGCCGCCGACCTGATCAGCCAGGCCGAGCACGACCCGCTCGCCGCCAGCGTGCTGGTCACCCCGTCGGTGGCGCTCGCCGACGCGGTCGACGTCGAGCTGGCCCGGCAGGTGCCGGCCGCCAAGCACGCCGAGCGGATCGGCACCGCACTGGGCGGCGAGCAGAGCGGCGTGGTCCTCGTCGACGACCTCGAGGCGGGGCTGCGGGTGGTCGACGCGTACGCGGCCGAGCACCTGGAGATCCAGACCGTGGACGCCCGCGAGTGGGCGCTGCGGGTCCGCAACGCCGGGGCGATCTTCGTGGGCGCGTGGTCGCCGGTGTCGCTCGGTGACTACTGCGCCGGCTCCAACCACGTGCTGCCCACCGGCGGCTGCGCCCGACACTCCTCGGGGCTGTCGGTGCAGTCCTTCCTGCGCGGCATCCACCTGGTGGAATACAGCCAGGAGGCGCTGCGTGAGGTGGCCCCGCACGTGGTCACCCTGGCCGGGGTCGAGGACCTGCCGGCGCACGGCCAGGCGGTCAGCGCGCGCTTCCCGGGGGCCGGCTCGTGACCGGGCGTACCCGCCGGCCCGGCCCGCCGCCGGGCGTCCTCGACCGGAGCGAGGTGGCGGCATGACCGCCCTGGACGACCTGCCGATCCGGGACGACCTGCGGGGCCTGACGCCGTACGGGGCGCCGCAGCTGGACGTGCCGGTCCGGCTGAACACCAACGAGAACTCCTACCCGGTGCCGGAGCCGGTGGTGGAGGCGATCGGCAAGGCCCTCTCCGCCGAACTGCGCGACCTCAACCGCTACCCGGACCGCGACGCCGTGGCGCTCCGCGCCGACCTGGCGGAATACCTCGGCCACGGGCTCACCGTCGACCAGGTCTGGGCGGCCAACGGCTCCAACGAGATCCAGCAGCAGCTGCTCCAGGCGTTCGGCGGGCCGGGCCGCACCGCGCTCGGCTTCACCCCGGCGTACTCGATGCATCCGCTGCTGGCGCTCGGCACCGGCACCGGCTGGATCCCGGCCGCCCGCGACGCCGACTTCGGGCTGACCGCCGACGAGGCGGTGGCCCAGGTCCGGGCGCACCGGCCCGACGTGGTCTTCCTCTGCTCGCCGAACAACCCGACGGGCACCGCGCTCGACCCCACGGTGGTCGCCGCCGTGCTGGCCGAGGCGCCCGGCATGGTGATCGTGGACGAGGCGTACGCCGAGTTCGCCCGGCCGGGCACGGTCAGCGCGCTCGCCGTGCTGCCCGGCCATCCGCGGCTGGTGGTCACCCGCACCATGAGCAAGGCGTTCGGGTTCGCCGGCGGCCGGCTGGGCTACCTGGCCGCCGACCCGGCGGTGGTGGCCGCGGTGCAGCTGGTCCGGTTGCCGTACCACCTCTCCGCGCTCACCCAGGCCGCCGCGCGGGCGGCGCTGGCGCACCGGGAAGCCCTGCTCGGCACCGTCACCGCGATCATGCGGCAGCGGGACCGGATCGTGGCCGAGCTGCGCGCCCGCGGGCACCGGGTCGCCGACAGCGACGCCAACTTCGTCCTCTTCGAGGTCGGCAGCGACCAGGCTGCCGCCTGGCGTACCCTGCTCGACGCCGGTGTGCTGGTTCGCGACGTCGGCCTGCCCGGCTGGCTGCGGGTCACCGCCGGCACCCCCGCCGAGACCGATGCCTTCTTGTCCGCAATGGAGGAGCTGTAGTGGGAGCGCGAGGAGTGAGCTTGCGAGCCCCGCAGTCGCGACCGAAAGGCGAGCAATGAGCCGGACCGCCCGGGTGGAGCGGATCACCAAGGAGACCAAGGTCCTCGTCGAGATCGACCTCGACGGCACCGGCAAGGCCGACATCGAGACCGGCGTCGGTTTCTACGATCACATGCTGCACCAGATCGCCCGGCACGGCGGCTTCGACCTGACCGTGCACACCCTCGGCGACCTGGAGATCGACGCCCACCACACGATGGAGGACACGGCGCTGGCCCTGGGCGCCGCGTTCGACCAGGCGCTGGGGGACAAGGCCGGCATCCGGCGGTACGGCTCGGCCACCGTCCCGATGGACGAGGTGCTGGTCCGGGCCGCGGTCGACCTCTCCGGCCGGCCGTACGTGCTGCACGACGAGCCGGTGCTCGCGCCGTACATCGGGCCGGTCTACCCGACCAGCATGACCCGGCACATCTGGGAGTCGTTCGGCCAGGCGGCCCGGATCACCCTGCACGTGGATGTGTTGCGGGCGGCCCGGCCGGGCGGCCACCCGGACGCCCACCACGTGGTCGAGGCGCAGTTCAAGGCGGTCTCCCGGGCGCTGCGCGAGGCGACCGGGATCGACCCGCGCAACGCCGGCGCGATCCCCAGCACGAAGGGCGCGCTCTGATGAGCGCGAGGAGTGCAGCGCAGCGGAGCCCCGCGGTCGCTGACGGAGGTGAGCGCTGATGGCGCCGCTGCTGACCACGTTGCTGCTGATCCTGGCCGGGGTGCTGGTGGGTGGCACGTGGTCGCTGTACCGGCAGGGCGCGCCGCGGGCGGCCGTGGTGATCACCGGCCTGCTGGCCGTGCTGGCCACGGTCGGCGGGCTGCTCCGGCTGCTGCCCGGGGAGGGCTGATGAGCGGGCGTGGTGGCCGGACCGCCGGGGCGGCCGGCGGGCGGAGCGGGGTGACCGGATGAGCCGGCGGGTGGTGGTGCTCGACTACGGCTCGGGCAACCTGCGTTCG
This sequence comes from Micromonospora sp. NPDC049836, assembly GCF_044465125.1. Lineage (NCBI taxonomy): Bacteria > Bacillati > Actinomycetota > Actinomycetes > Micromonosporales > Micromonosporaceae > Micromonospora > Micromonospora sp. NPDC049836. Next base: position 233,805 of record NZ_JBITLH010000003.1, on the reverse strand, counting down.
GCCGAGCGGGCCCTGGCGCGCGCCGGCGCGGAGGTCACCGTGACCGACGACCTGGCCGCGGCGGCCCGGGCGGACGGCCTGGTGGTGCCGGGCGTCGGCGCGTTCGCCGCGTGTATGGCCGGGATCGAGACGCTGGGTGCCGGCCCGGTCATCGCCGAGCGGGTGGCCGCCGGCCGCCCGGTCCTGGGCATCTGCGTCGGCATGCAGGTGCTCTTCGAGCACGGCGACGAGCACGGCGTGGTGACCAAGGGGCTCGGGCTGCTGCCGGGTGGCGTGACGAAGCTGCCGGCCGCCCGGCTGCCGCACATGGGTTGGAACACCGTCGACGCCCCAGCGGGCTCGGTGCTCTTCGCCGGCCTGCCGGCCGACGCCCGGTTCTACTTCGTGCACTCCTACGGGGTGACCGACCCGGCCGGGCTGGCCGCGGCCGGCGCCACCGTCACCACGGCGCATCACGGCGCCGATTTTGTCGCCGGGGTGGAGCGGGGCGCGCTCTCGGCGGCCCAGTTCCACCCGGAGAAGTCGGCCGACACCGGGGCCGTTTTGTTGCGCAACTGGCTCGCCGCGCTGTGAGCGCGCGGTGAGCAGGGAGCGGGCCCGCCGCCGGGAGGCCCGCGAGGCCCGGTTGGCGGCCGAGCGGGCCGCTCGCGCCCGCCGGGAGGCCCGGCGGGCGCGCCGCCGGGCGCTGGCCCGCCGGTTGACGCCGGCGCTGCGGCGTGGCCGGACGGGGCGGCTGCGCCGGCACAGCCGGGGGGAACGGGCCGCCATCGTGCTGCTCACCGCGGCGGCGCTGGCCGGCATCTGGAGTTTCGTCGACGACCTGGCGCTGCGTCTGGCGCTGGTCGTGCTGTTGCTGCTGGTCCTGCCGGCGATCGTGGTGATCGCGCTGGACCGTCGTACCTGATGCGAGGAGAGAACGTTGAGCTTGACCCTGTTACCCGCCGTGGACGTCGCCGACGGCCAGGCCGTCCGGCTCGTGCAGGGCGCCGCCGGCAGTGAGACCGCGTACGGCGACCCGCTGGAGGCCGCCCTCGCCTGGCAGGCGGACGGGGCCGAGTGGATCCACCTGGTCGACCTGGACGCCGCGTTCGGCCGGGGCAGCAACGCGCACCTGCTCGCCGAGGTGGTCCGGCAGCTCGACGTGAAGGTCGAGCTCTCCGGGGGCATCCGGGACGACGAGTCGTTGCAGGCCGCGCTGGGCACCGGGGCGGCCCGGGTCAACATCGGCACCGCCGCGCTGGAGGACCCGCAGTGGTGTGACCGGGTCTGCGGCGAGTACGGCGACCGGGTGGCGATCGGGCTGGACGTGCGGGGCCGTACCCTCTCCGCGCGCGGCTGGACCCGCGACGGCGGTGACCTGTACGAGGTGCTGGAGCGGCTGGAGAAGGCCGGCGCCGCGCGTTACGTGGTCACCGACATCACCAAGGACGGCACCATGCGCGGGCCCAACCTGGACCTGCTGCGTGAGGTCTGTTCCCGCACCGACGCCCCGGTGATCGCCTCCGGTGGGGTGTCCACCCTGGACGACCTGCGCGCGCTGGCCACCCTGGAGTCGATCGGGGTGGAGGGGGTCATCGCCGGCAAGGCGCTCTACGCGGGCGCGTTCACCGTCGCCGAGGCGCTGGCGACCCTGCGGGCCGGGGCGTGACCGCCGTCGCGGGCGGCGCCGCCGGGCCGGCGGACGCGATCGTGACCCGGCTCGGCTCTGGCGGCCCGTGGGAGGCGCGGTACGGCTACGCGCGGGTGGTGCGGGTCGGGAACCTGGCGATCACCGCGGGCTGCACGGCCACGGTGGACGGCCGGGTGGCGCACGTCGGGGACGCGGCGGCGCAGACCGCCCAGGCGCTGCGGATCGGCCTGGACGCGCTGGCCGAGGTGGGCGCGGAGCCGGGCGACGTGATCCGGACCCGGATGTACGTGACCGACCGGCTCTATGCCGACGAGGTGGGGCTGGCGCACAACGCGGTCTTCGGCGCGGTCCGCCCGGTGGCGACCATGGTGGTGGTGGCCGGCCTGATCGACCCCGATCACCTGGTGGAGGTCGAACTGGAGGCGTACCTGCCGGACGGTCGCTGAGCCGGGCGGCGCCGGGGTGGGGGAGGTCACTCCGCGCCCAGATCAGTTGTGCACAACTCGATTGTGCACTACTGTTCGTCGGGTGATCGATGACCTGGTGCTGCGCCGGCAGGTGTGCTTCGCCCTCTACGCGGCGTCGCGCGCCCTCACCGACGTCTACCGGCCCATCCTCGACGCGCACGGCCTGACCTACCCGCAGTACCTGGTGCTGCTCGTGCTCTGGGAGTGCGGCGACGACCCGCCCACCGTCTCCGAGCTGGGCAACCGGCTCCGGTTGGACTCCGGCACGCTCTCCCCGCTGCTCAAGCGGTTGGAGGCGGCCGGCCTGGTGGCGCGGGTCCGCGCCGCCCGGGACGAGCGCCGGGTCGAGGTGCACCTCACCGGGGCGGGTCGGGCGCTGCGCGAGCGGATGGACGAGGTGCCCCGACGGGTGGCCCGCGCCACCGGCCTCACCGAGGCCGAGCTGGTCGCCCTGCGCGACACCCTCACCCGGGTCACCGAGACGATCCACCGACAGAAGGAGCAGTGACCACCATGCAGGTGCTCTACACCGCGTCCGCCCGGGCCACCGGCGACGGCCGCGACGGCCACGTCCGCACCTCCGACGACACGCTCGACCTCGACCTGGCGGTGCCGAAGGAGATGGGCGGCGCCGGCGGCGCGGCCAACCCCGAGCAGCTCTTCGCCGCCGGCTACGCGGCCTGCTTCCACTCGGCCCTGCGATTGGTCGCCCGCCGGGCCAAGGCGGACGTCGCCGGCTCGGTCGTCGAGGCCGAGGTGGGCATCGGCCCGAACGGCGCCGGCGGCTTCGGCCTGGCCGTCACCCTCGTGGTGGACCTGCCCGCCGTCGAGCGCGACGCCGCCGAGCGGCTGGTCGAGGCGGCCCACCAGGTCTGCCCGTACTCGAACGCGACCCGGGGCAACCTCGACGTCGCCCTGACGCTGCGGGAGACCCGATGAGTGGCAACCGGGAGATCCACCTGGCCTCCCGCCCGCAGGGCTGGCCGACCGCGGAGAACTTCCGGCTGGTCACCACCGAGGTGCCGACCCCCGGCCCCGGCCAGCTCGTGGTCCGCAACCGGTTCATCTCCGTCGACCCCTACATGCGCGGCCGGATGAACGACGTCAAGTCGTACGTGCCGCCGTTCGCGCTCGACGCCCCGCTCGACGGCGCCGCGGTCGGCGAGGTGCTGGCCAGCGAGGCCGAGGGCTTCGCCCCCGGCGACACCGTGCTGCACGGTCTCGGCTGGCGCGAGTACGCGCTGCTCGACGCCAGGGCCGCCCGGAAGATCGACCCGGACCTCGCGCCGGTCAGCGCGTACCTGAGCGTGCTCGGGATGACCGGGCTCACCGCGTACGCCGGGCTGCTCGACGTGGCCGCCATGCGGCCCGGCGAGACCGTCTTCGTCTCCGGCGCGGCCGGCGCGGTGGGCAGCATGGTGGGCCAGATCGCCAAGCTGCGCGGCGCGGGCCGGGTCATCGGCAGCGCCGGCTCGCCGGCCAAGGTCGAGCGGCTGCGGGCGCTCGGCTTCGACGCCGCCTTCGACTACCACGACGGCCCGGTGTACCGGCAGCTCAAGGCCGCCGCCCCGGACGGGATCGACGTGTACTTCGACAACGTCGGCGGCGAGCACCTGGAGGCCGCCATCGGGGCGATGAACCTGCACGGCCGGGCCGCGATCTGCGGCATGATCGCGCAGTACAACGCCACCGAGCCGCCCGCCGCCCCGCGCAACCTGGCCCTGCTGATCGGCAAGCGGCTGACCCTGCGCGGCTTCCTGGTCGGCGACCACAACCACCTGCGCGAGCAGTTCGTCCGGGAGACGGCGGGCTGGCTGCGCGACGGGAAGCTCAGCTACGACGAGACCGTGGTCGACGGCATCGAGCACGCCCCGGAGGCGTTCCTCGGCATGCTGCGCGGCGAGAACCTGGGCAAGATGCTCGTCCGGGTGTGAGGAAAGGGCCCCCGCGCCTCGTCGTCCGCGGCGGCGCCGGGGCCCCGCCGTAGGCACCTGGCGCGCCCGTCGGGGCGGTGGCCGGCCACCCATGCCGGCCGCCGCCCCGCTCCGATTGGATAGGCTTCCCGGCATGACCGTGGCGGTACGCGTGATCCCCTGCCTGGACGTGGATGCCGGGCGGGTGGTCAAGGGCGTCAACTTCCTCGACCTGCGCGACGCCGGCGACCCGGTGGAACTGGCCGCGGCGTACGACCGGGCCGGCGCGGACGAGCTCACCTTCCTCGACGTCACCGCCTCCGCCAGCGACCGCGGGACGATGCTCGACGTGGTCCGGCGTACCGCCGAGTCGGTCTTCATCCCGCTCACCGTCGGCGGCGGCGTCCGTCAGGTCGCCGACGTCGACACGCTGCTGCGCGCCGGGGCCGACAAGGTCGGGGTGAACACCGCCGCGATCGCCCGCCCCGAGCTGATCGCCGAGATCGCCGAGCGGTTCGGCCGCCAGGTGCTGGTGCTCTCCCTCGACGTGCGCCGCGCCCCGGCCGGCGGCACGCCCAGCGGCTTCGAGGTGACCACCCACGGCGGCCGGCGCGGCACCGGCCTCGACGCGGTGGAGTGGGCCCGGCGGGGGGCCGAGCTGGGCGCCGGGGAGATCCTGCTCAACTCGATGGACGCCGACGGCACCAAGGCCGGCTTCGACCTGCCGCTGATCCAGGCCGTGCGGGCCGTGGTGGACGTGCCGGTGATCGCCAGCGGTGGCGCCGGCCGGGTCGCGCACTTCCCGCCGGCCATCGGCGCGGGCGCCGACGCGGTGCTCGCGGCCAGCGTCTTCCACTTCGGCGAGCTCACCGTCGGCGAGGTCAAGGACGCGCTGCGCGGCGCCGGCCACCCGGTCCGCTGACCGCGTACCGCGGCCTGGTGAACAGCCGGCGCGGCCGGGGCGGTGTCGGACCCGGGTGGGTCAGGGCCGGCCGGAGTGCCCCTCGGGGGAGCGGCGCGGCATCGGGATCGAGCGGACCGCGTACTCCTGCACGGCGGCGGCGTGGTCGTCCTCGTCGAGGCACCAGTCGGCCTCACCGGGGCTGTGCCGCCGGGTGAGCACACCCTGCACCGTGTCCACCATCGTCCCGTAGCCGGCGCTGGGCCGGCTGCGCCAGAGCTGCTCGCCGTCCGGCGTGATCCGGAACCAGCCGTCCGAGACGCTGACCAGGCCGGCCCCGACCAGCCGGCGGACCGCGCTCTCCACCTCGTGCCGCTCGGGGATGGCCCGGTTGAGATGGTCGGCCGTGGAGAGGACGTCGGCCAACCGGACCCCCTCGGGCCGCCGGGTGGTGGCCGAGCGTCGGTGCCGTCCGGCTCCGCTCGCGATCACCAGCGAGACGAAGATCCAGGCGTCGGTCCAGCGCCATCCGTTCTCCGTCATGAACGAATGATGCCCGGCGTTGACGGCGGAGAAAACACCCGGTTTCACCCCGGGACGTCACCGCAGCTCACCGGGGGTGTGTGCCGTCCCATCCGGTGGCGTTCGGCCCGCCGGCGGTCACCCAGCGTGGCGATCGCCGGAAACGGCGGCGGGCCCGCGACGGTCAGGCCGCCTCGCCGGCCGGCCGGGTGGCCCGGCCCAGCACGGGCTGCCCGGCGGTGGGGCCGGCCGGCTCCGGCGGCACCGCGAAGAGCGGGATGAACCGCTGGGCGAGCGGCCCGATGGCCAGCGCGTACGCCACCGTGCCGACGCCGACGGTGCCGCCGAGCAGCCAGCCGAGCGCGAGCACGGTGACCTCGATGGCGGTGCGGACCAGCCGGATCGAGCGGCCGGGGCGGCGGGCCACGTACCCGGTCATCAGGCCGTCGCGCGGGCCGGGCCCGAGCGCCGCGCCCAGGTAGAGCCCGGTGGCCGCGCCGTTGGCGACGATCCCCACGACCAGCAGGCCGATCCGGACCGGCAGTCCACCGCCGGCGGGCAGCAGGGCCAGGGTGGCGTCCACCACGAGGCCGATCACCACCACGTTGCTGACCGTGCCGAGCCCGGGGCGTTGCCGCAGCGGGATCCAGAGCAGCAGGACCAGGGCGCCGACCGCGATGGTGACGGTGCCGATGGTGAGGCCGGTCTGGCGGGCCAGCCCCTGGTGGAAGACGTCCCACGGGTCGAGGCCGAGACCGGACCGGACCATCAGCGCCATGCTGACGCCGTACAGGATGAGCCCGGCGTAGAGCTGGGTGAGCCGCCGGGCCGGCCGGTACCGCTGATTGCCAATCGCTGCCATGCATGCCACCCTAGGTGCCAATCTCGGTCGAGACATAGCCAATTTGGGAGGGGTGGCCATGACCAGTCAGGTGCGCGGCAGCCAATTGGCGCGGCTCCTGGGTCAGTGGCATGCGCTCCCGGGCCGCCGGCGCAGCCCCGACTACGCGGCGCTCGCCGCCGCCGTCCGGGGCCTGCTCGCCGACGGCCGGCTCCCGCTCGGGGTACGCCTGCCGGCCGAACGGGAGCTGGCCGAGGCGCTGCGGATCAGCCGGACCACGGTCACCGCCGCCTACCGGGAGCTGCGCGAGAGCGGGCACCTGGCCAGCCGCCGGGGCGCTGGGAGCTGGACCATGCTGCCCGGCACCCACCGGGTGGCCAGCACCGGGCTGTGGACCCCGCTCGACGACCGGGACATGATCGACCTCGGGGTGGCCGCGCTCGCCGCCCCACCGCAGCTGGTGCCGGCGGCCCGCGCCGCCGCCGAGGACCTGCCCCGCTACCTCGGTGGCGCGGGCTACCACCCGACCGGGATCGTCGAGCTGCGCGAGGCGGTGGCCCGGTCGTACACCGCCCGAGGGCTGCCGACCAGCCCGGAGCAGATCATGGTCACCAACGGCACCCAGCACGCGCTGGACCTGGTGCTGCGGCTGGCCCTGGCGCCCGGTGGCGGGGTGCTGGTGGAGTCGCCGACCTATCCCAACGCGCTCGCCGCGCTCGCCGCCCGCCGGGCCCGGATCACCACCCACGGGCTGGCCACCGACGGCGACGGCTGGGACACCGACCTGCTGCTGGGCAGCATCCGGCAGGGCCGGCCGAAGCTGGCCTACCTGATTCCGGAGTTCCAGAACCCCACCGGCCACCTGATGGGCGCCGAGCTGCGCGAGCGGCTGGTCGGCGCGGCCCACGCGGCCGGTACCGACCTGGTCATCGACGAGTCCTTCGTGGACCTGCCGCTGGACGGCACCGAGCTGCCCCCGCCGGTGGCCACCTACGACCGGCACAGCCGGGTGATCAGCATCGGCGGGATGAGCAAGCCGTACTGGGGCGGGCTGCGGATCGGCTGGGTGCGGGCCTCCGCGCCGCAGGTGCAACGGCTGGCCGCCGCCCGGGTCGGCGTCGACATGGCCAGCCCGGTGCTCGACCAGCTCGTCGCGGTGCACCTGCTCGGCGACGCGCCGGCCATCGTGGCCGCCCGGCGGGCCCAGCTCGCCGCCCAGCGCGACGCCCTGGTCGGGGCGCTGGGCGAGCGGCTGCCGGACTGGCGGGTCAGCAGCCCGCGCGGCGGGGTCACGCTCTGGGCCGAGCTGGACGGCCCGATCTCCAGCGCGCTGGCCCGGGCCGCCGAGGAGGTCGGCGTACGCCTGGCGCCCGGACCCCGGTTCGGCCTGGACGGCACCCTGGAACGGTTCCTGCGGCTGCCCTTCACCCTGCCCGCCGGGGACCTGGTGGAGGCGGTCGGCCGGCTCGCGGCGGTCCGCTACGACCTGGACCGCACCGGCCGCCCCCAGTGGCGGGAACCCTCGGTCATCGCCTGACCCGACCCGGCGCTCCGCCCGGTCGGTGAACCCCCTTCCGGTACGGTTCCCCGCACCGGCGCCGGGGCGGGGCCGACGATGTGCAGACTGCCGGGGTGGGGAACGGCGGGGGTGGCCGGTGGTCGCGGGTCGTGCGGCTCGCCGGGCCGGGTGCCCGGACCAGTCGGGTGGAGCTCTTCTACGACCTGGTCTTCGTCTTCGCGTTCCTCAACGTCACCAGCCTGACCGCCACTCTGCTCTCGCCGGCCAACCTCTACCGCTGCCTGCTGGTGCTGGCCCTGCTCTGGTGGACGTGGAGCAGCTCCGTGCGGGTCGGCAACGCGATCCGCGCCGACGAGGGCGTGCTGCCGGTGGCCGGCTTCCTCACGATCGGCGCCACCTTCCTGCTCGCGCTGAGCGTGCCGTCGGCGTTCGTCGACCGCCCCGGCGGGCTGCACGGCCCGCTGGTCTTCGCCTCCTGCTACCTCCTGATCCGGCTGACCCAGATCGCGATCCTCTCCTGGGTGGAGCGGGCCGACCCGGTCCAGCTCCGGAGGCTGCCCCTGCGCATCATGGTGCCGACGACGGCCAGCGCGCTGCTGGTGGTCGCCGGCACCGTGCCTCCCCGGCTCGCCGACCAGCGTTTCGCCGTGCCGTTGCAACTGTCCCTGTGGACCGTGGCGCTCGCCGTGGAATACACCGGCGGGCTGGTCCTGGCCCGGCGGTGGTGGGTGGTGACGTCGGCCGGGCACTGGGCGGAGCGGCACGCCCTCATGGTGCTCGTGGCGTTCGGCGAGTCGATCATCGCGCTCGGGCTCGGCCCGAAGACCGGCCTGCCGCTCACCGGCCCGGTGGCGATCGCCGCGCTGCTCGGCATCACGATCGTGGTGGTGCTCTGGTGGGCCTACTTCGACAGCCTGGCCGACGCCCTGGAACAGGCGCTGCACCGGGCCCGGGACCCGGCCGTCCGGCGCCGGCTGGCCCGCGACGTCTACACGCTGCTGCACCTGCTGCTGATCAGCGGCGAGATCCTCTTCGCGCTCGGCCTCAAGGACCTGCTCGCCGACGCGGCCGACCCGGCCACCCCCACCTGGGGACCGCCACTGGGCGGCTTCTGGGTCGCCATCTTCTTCGGCGGGGTGATCCTCTACCTGCTCAGCCTGGTCCTGTGCGCGCTGGTGGCGCTGCGCGAGGTGCGCTGGCCGCTGGTCATCACCGTGGCGGTGCTGGTCGTCACCGCCCCGATCGTCGCCCCGATCCCCGAGCTGATCGCGCTCGCGCTGCTCGCGCTGATCACCACCGCCGGGGTGATCGTCGAGACGTTCCGCGAGGACGGCTGGCGGCGCCAGGTCCGGCACCTCGCGCTGGAGGAGCGGCTCGCCGTGGAGGCGGAGGAGAGCCGTTGGCGCCGACGCAACCTGTGACCGGGCCCGAGGAAGGCCACGGCGGCCGTACCCCGGGACGGAGGGGCACGGCCGCCGTGGCGCTTCCTACAGTTCGGCCAGGCTGCCGGCGTACATCTTGTCGATCTCGCCGGCGAAGTTGGTCTCCACGCTCCGGCGCTTGATCTTCAGCGACGGGGTGACCTCGCCGTCCTCGATGGTGAGATCCCGGGGGAGGATGGTCACCTTCTTGATCGTCTCCCAGCGGTTGAGCCTGGCGTTCAGCTCGGCCACGTACCCCTCGACCATCGCCTGCGCCTCCGGCGAGGTGACGATGTCGGCGTAGTCGCGCCCCTCCAACGGGGTGCCGGCGGCCCACCCCTTGATCGCGTCCGGGTCGAGGGTGACCAGCATGGTGCAGTAGTTGCGGGCCTGGCCGATCACCACCGCCTGCGAGGTGTACGGGCAGACGGCCTTGAACATGCCCTCGATGTGCGACGGCGCGACGTACTTGCCGCCGGAGGTCTTGACCAGGTCCTTCTTCCGGTCGGTGATACGCAGGTAGCCGTCGTCGTCGAGGCTGCCGATGTCCCCGGTACGGAAGAAGCCGTCCTCGGTGAAGGCCGCGGCGGTCTCCTCGGGGAGGTTGTGGTAGCCGCGCATGACCGGCTTGCCGCGGACCAGGATCTCGCCGTCGGTGTCGATCCGGCACTCCAGGTCGCCCATGGCCCGGCCCACGCTGCCGATCTTCAGCCCGTCGGGCGGGTTGACGAACGCGCCGGCGCTGGTCTCGGTGAGGCCGTACCCCTCGGAGATGGGCAGGTTCGCGGCCGCGAAGAAGGTGGCGATCTCCTGGCTCAGCGGCGCCGCGCCGGAGACCAGCACCCGCATCCGGCCGCCGAGCCGGGCCTGGAGCTTGCTGAAGACCAGCTTCTCGGCCAGCGCGTACTTGAGCTTGAGGCCGCCGGGCACCGGCTTGCCGGCCTGCTCCAGCGCGACCTTCTCCTTGCCCACCCGGACGCCCCAGGCGAAGATCTTGGCCTTCGCGCCGCCGGCGCTCTGCGCGGTGGTCACCGCCTTGTTGTAGACCTTCTCGAAGACCCGGGGCGCGCCGCACATCAGCGTCGGGCGGATCACCCCGAGCAGCTCGACCAGCTTGTCCACCCGGCCGTCGACGTAGGTGGGCAGGCCGACGTGGGTGGCGCCGCAGAGCAGCGTCTTGCCGAACGAGTGGGACAGCGGCAGCCAGAGGTACTGCAGGTCGTCGACGTGCAGCAGGCCCAGCTCGGCCTGCGCCACCCCCTCCCAGCACCAGCCGCCGTGCAGCAGCTCGACGCCCTTGGGCCGGCCGGTGGTGCCCGAGGTGTAGATCAGGGTGGCCAGGTGGTCCGGGCCGATCCCGGCCACCAGCATGTCGATCAGGTCGGGCTCGTTGGCCAGGGCCTGCGCCCCCCGCTCCTCGAGCTGGGCCAGGGTGAGCTGCGCGACGGCGGCGGCCGGGTCCGGCTCGCCGTCGAAGAGCACCACGTGGGTCAGCGCCGGCAGGGCCGCGCCGGCGAGCTTGGCCGCCTGGGCCGGGTTCTCGGCGAAGACCACCTTCGAGCCGGAGTCGGCGATGATGTACGCCGCGTCCTCCGGCTCGGTGGTCGGGTAGACGGTGGTGGTGGCGCCGCCGGCGCACATGATGCCGAAGTCGGCGAGCACCCAGTCGAGCCGGGTGTTCGCCAGGATCGCCACCGGATCCTCCAGGCCGACACCGAGCCCGTGCAGCCCGGCCGCGATGGCCTTGGCGCGCTGCCCGACCTGCTCCCACGTCAGCCAGACCGGCCCCGAGTCGTCCGGGGCGGGATGGGCGAAGGCGTGCCGGTCGGGGGAGTCCGCCACGCGCTTGAGAAACATATCGGGTACGGAACGGTACGGTACATCGAGAGCCATCGCTGTAGCCGCCTTCAGGGTGGAGGGACGTGACGGGGGTCACGCCGTTCTGCGGTTACCGAAGAGTATTGCCTCGACCCGCGCAGCGGCTAGCCCTCCTGGCCTGCGTCGACCGCCCGCCACCGGCGGGGAGCGCAGATCAGGCGTACCGGGTGGCGGCCAGCGACCAGTCGTAGGTGGCCCGGATCCAGTTGCGGCGGGTGGCGAGGAAGGCCCGGACCCCCTCGTCACCCTCGGCGGCCAGCACGGCCTCGCGCTCGGCGTATCCGGCCAGCGCCTCGTTGAACCGGGCGGCCGCGGCGTGCAGCGCGTCCTGCTCGTCCTGCCCGCCCTCGGCGATGATCGTGGCGACCAGGTTGTGCCCGTCCCACTCCCCGGTGCGCTCCTTGCCGTACGAGAAGAGGTCGTTGCACCAGCAGACCAGGTCGGCGGCGAGGGCGTCCAGGGCGGTCAGGGCGGGATCGGCCCGGCGCCCGGCGCCCGGCAGCGCGTCGTGGGCCAGGTCGGTGAGGGTGAAGCTGGGTGCCACCCCGCCGGTGTGCCGGCGCATCTGGACGTACTCGGCCACCCCGGGCACCCGCTGGCGCTCCCGGTTGGCCGCCTCCCAGAGCAGCGCGAGCAGGTACTGGCGGAGCTCGCTGACCAGGCGCAGCAGCAGGGTGGGCCGCTGCCGGGCGCGGGCCCGCCGGCAGAGGTCGTCCAGGGCCAGCCCGAGCGGGCCGGACCCGGTCGGCCGCGGCACGTCCGGGTCACCGTGCCGGTCGAGCACCGTGAGCAGTCCCGCCACCACCGGCGCGAGCCGGGTCGGACTGGCCGCCAGGCCGTCCTCGTCGCAGGCGTCGTCCAGCACGAACAGCCAAGTGATCAGGTCGCTGAGCAGGCACAGCCGATCCACCGGCGCGTCCGGGCAGGCCCGCGCGGCCAACTCCGCGGGGCTGGCCCCGCCGAGGCGGCGCAGGGCGTCCGGAGTGCCGACCAGGCCCAGGTCGCGCGCCCACCCGAGGCTCGCCCCGGCGACCAGCTCGACGGCGGCGTGCCGGCGGGCCGGGAAGGGCGGCTCGCGCAGGGCCGAGACCGCGAAGCTCCGCATCCGTGCTCCCTCGTCCCGCCGCCCGGCGGTGGGCGGCCGGGCAGGAGCGTACGGCACCGGTATTCGGCACAGTCGATGGGGGCGAGGTGGTTTCACATTCCGCCGCGGGGCGGCGGCCCCCGACCCGGCGACCACGGCGGCCGGCCGATCCCCGAGCGCCCTGGTCAGAAGCCCAGCGGGGCACTCCGCAGCCGCTCGGCCGGCGCCGCCGGCCCGTCCACCTGTACCCGGGCCACCCGCTGCCGACCGGAGAGGAAGAGCACCAGCTCGCCCGGGGCGCCCACCAGCCGCAGCCGCTCGCCGCCCCGGCCGACCTTGCGCTCGCCGAAGCCGGGCGCCTGCACCAGCAGGTCCGCCGGGAAGCGGCGCAGCGCCGTACGGGCCAGCAGCGCCCCCCGCCGCCAGAGCGCCGCGTCCAGCCCGGCCGGCAGGTCCCGAGGGTGCCAACCGGACTGCGCCCGCCGCACGTCCTCGTGGTGGATGAAGAACTCCAGGGTGTTCACCAGTTCGTCGGTGAGCGGGTTGCTCACCGGGCTCCACCGGGGTGGCCGCCGGACCCGCGCCACCAGCTCCGGATACGGCCCGGCGGCCAGCCGCCGGCGGACCGCCTCGCCGTAGCGGCGCAGCGGCGGCAGCACGATCCCCCCGGCGGCGTCCGGCCGGCGCTCCCGCACCACCAGGTGCGCGGCCAGGTCGCGGGTGGTCCACCCGTCGTTGATCGTCGGCGCTTCCGGTCCCAGGTCCAGCAGCAGATCGGCCAGCGCCTCGCGCTCCGATCGGGCGTACCGCGGCATCCACCGATCGTACGGCCGGACCGGGCCGGCGGCTCGCCCGGCGCGGCGGCACCCGCACCGCCGGATCGGGGCAGGCGCCCGGCGGCGCACCCGCGGCCCTGCTCGCCGCGGGTCCGCGGCGGGACGTGACGGTGGACATATCCCTGCCGGGTCGGCGGATGTCGCCTCGACCGGTAAGGATGAGGGGGCAAAATTGCGGCTTACGGCGGGGGAGAACGTTGGCGAGCGGGACAAGTCGGGACGTCCTCGGCAGCGGGTTTCGGGTGCTCGGCCGGGCGATCCGGGAACAACCGCGGATCTTCGCGGTCGCGGTGACCGGCAGCGTGCTCTTCGGCCTCATGGTCATCGCCAGCGCGTACGTCGTCGGCACCGTGGTCGGCAAGGTCGTGGTGCCGGCCATCGCCCGCGGCTCGGTGGCCGGCGGCACCCTCGCGCTGGCCGCCGCCGCGCTGTTCGGGATCAGCCTGCTGCGGGTGGTCGGCATCTTCGGCCGCCGGCTCGGCGCCGGCTACATGCAGTACCGGCTCCAGGCCGCGTACCGGCGCCGGGTCACCCGCCGCTACCTCGAGCTGCCGCTGGCCTGGCACCACCGCAACGCCACCGGGACCCTGCTCTCCAACGCCAACTCCGACGTGGAGGCGGCCTGGTACCCGATCGCGCCGCTGCCGTTCGCGGTCGGCACCCTGGTGATGCTGGTCGGCGCGGTGGTCTCGCTCTTCCTCACCGACTGGGCGCTCGCCCTGGTCGGCCTCGCGGTCTTCCCGGCGCTGTTCGCGCTCAACGTGGTCTACTCGCGCCGGATGGCCCCGCGCCAGGCCCGCGCGCAGCGGCTGCGTGCCGAGGTCAGTGGCATCGCGCACGAGAGCTTCGACGGCGCCCTGGTGGTCAAGACGATGGGCCGCGAGGCCCAGGAGACCGACCGGTTCGCCGCCCGCGCCGGCGAGCTGCGCGACGCGCTGATCGCGGTCGGCAAGCTGCGCGGCGTCTTCGACCCGATGCTGGAGACCCTGCCCAGCCTCGGCACCCTCGCCGTGCTCGTGGTCGGCGCGGTGCGCCTGCGGCAGGGCGCGATCGACGTCACCGAACTGGTCAGCGTCGCCTTCCTCTTCACCGTGCTGGCCTTCCCGGTCCGCGCCATCGGCTGGGTGCTGGCCGAGCTGCCGCGCAGCGTCGCCGGCTGGGACCGGGTCCGCCGGGTGCTCGACGCCACCGGCGAGATGCCGTACGGCACCCGGACCCTCGACCCGGGCACCCCGACGCCGGCCACGCTGGCCTTCCACGACGTGCACTTCGGCTACGAGCCGGCCGAGGCGCACCTGCCCGGCACCGAGGTGCTCGGCGAGGTCAGCTTCACCGTGCCGGCCGGCCGGACCGTCGCCCTGGTGGGGCCGACCGGGGCCGGGAAGTCCACCATCGCCTCGCTGGCGGTACGCCTGGTCGACCCGCGCGCCGGCACGGTCACCGTGGACGGGGTCGACGTGCGGGAGCTGACCGCCGCGTCGCTCGCCTCGACCGTGGCCCTGGTGGCCCAGGTGCCGTTCGTCTTCGACGACACCGTCCGGGCCAACATCAGCCTGGACCGTCCCGGCATCGGCGACGACGAGGTCTGGGCGGCGCTGCGGCTGGCCGAGGCGGACGGGTTCGTGGCCGCCCTGCCCGACGGGCTGGACACCATGGTCGGCGAGCGGGGCACCTCGCTCTCCGGCGGGCAGCGGCAGCGGCTCACCCTGGCCCGGGCGCTCGCCGGCCGCCCCCGGCTGCTGGTGCTCGACGACGCCACCAGCGCCGTCGACCCGCGGGTCGAGGCGGCCATCCTGGCCGGGCTGCGCGCCCCGGCCGGGCGGACGTCGGTCGATCCGGAGCACCGGTCGCCGACGCCGGGTCACGGCGGCGGCGGCGCGCCCGCCTCGATCCTGGTGGTCGCCTACCGGCGGGCCACCATCGCCCTCGCCGACGAGGTGATCTACATGGAGCACGGGCGGGTGCTCGCCCGCGGCACCCACACCGAACTGCTGGCCACCGTGCCCGGCTACGCCGACCTGGTGACCGCGTACGAGCAGGCCGAGCAGGAACGCGAGCAGCAGCACACCTACGACGAGGTCACCCCGCTGACCTCCGGCCTGGAAATCGAGGTTGACCGGTGAGCGCGAGGAGGGAGCCGGGTCTGCGAGCCCCGCAGTCGCGAACGGAGACCGACCCGGTGAGCGCGAGGAGTGAGCCGGGCCTGCGAGCCCCGCAGTCGCGAACGGAGACCAACACGGTGAGCGCGAGTGCGGAGGCGGACCGGCCGGCCGAGGCGACCGAGTCGACCTGGCGGACCCTGCGCCGCGGCCTGGCCCTCTCCCCGGAGCTGCGGACCGGCCTGGCCGGCACGCTGGTGCTGGCGCTGATCTACATGGTCGGCCGGGTCGCCGTGCCGGTGGCCGTGCAGCGCGGCATCGACCACGGCATCGTGGGCGGGCTCGACCTGAACGTGGTGTCGCTGACCGTGATCGCCACCGCCGCGGTGCTGGTGGTCACCACCACCTGCGGATACCTGATGATGCGGCGGCTGTTCACGGTCAGCGAGACCGCCCTCGCCGCGGTGCGTACCCGGGCGTTCCGGCACGTGCACGACCTGTCCATGCTGCACCAGCAGTCCGAGCGGCGCGGCTCGCTGGTCTCCCGGGTCACCAGCGACGTCGACCAGATCACCCAGTTCCTCCAGTGGGGCGGCGTGATCCTCATCGTCAACCTGGGCCAGCTCGTGGTCACCACCGCCGTGATGCTCGCGTACTCCTGGCAGCTGACCCTCGTGGTGCTCGTCGCGTTCGCCCCGGCGGTGCTGGTGATCCGGCTGCTGCAGCGCCGGCTCGCCGGCGCGTACGGCCTGGTCCGGCAGCGGATGGGTACGCTGCTCGGGACGATCGGCGAGAGCGTGGTGGGCGCCCCGGTGATCCGGGCGTACGGCATCGCCGGGCGGACCGCGCGACGGCTCGACACGGCGATCGAGGGGCAGCGGCAGGCCCAGCAGAAGGCGATCCGGATCAGCATCCTGGGCAGCTCGGTCGGGGAACTGGCCGCCGGGCTGGCGCTGGCCGGCGTGGTGGTGGTGGGGGTCAACCTGGGCGTGGACCGCACCCTGTCGATCGGCCAGCTCACCGCGTTCCTGTTCCTGGTGACGCTCTTCATCCAGCCGGTGCAGATCGCCACCGAGGTGCTCAACGAGGCGCAGAACGCGATCGCCGGCTGGCGCCGGGTGCTGGACGTGCTGGACGTCGCCCCGGACGTGGCGGACCCGGGAAAGCAGGGTCGGGAGCTGCCGCCCGGGCCGCTGGACATCCGGTTCGCCGGGGTCACCTTCGCCTACCCCGGCGGGCCGCCGGTGCTGCACGAGGTGGCCCTGGAGATCCCGGCGAAGAGCCGGGTGGCCGTGGTCGGCGAGACCGGCAGCGGCAAGACCACCTTCGCCAAGCTGCTCACCCGGCTGATGGATCCCACCGAGGGCGACGTGCTGCTCTCCGGCGTCCCGCTGCGCGACCTGCGCTTCGACTCGCTGCGTTCCCGGGTGGTGATGGTGCCGCAGGACGGCTTCCTCTTCGACACCACGGTGGGGGAGAACGTCCGCTTCGCCCGGCCGGAGCTGACCGACGCCCAGCTCACCGCGGCCTTCACCGAGCTGGGCCTGGCCGACTGGCTGGACGGGCTGCCGGCCGGCCTGGACACCCAGGTGGGGGAGCGCGGCGAGGCGCTGAGCGTCGGCGAGCGGCAGCTCGTCGCGCTGGCCCGGGCGTACGTGGCCGACCCGGACCTGCTGGTGCTCGACGAGGCGACCAGCGCCGTCGACCCGGCCACCGAGGTACGCCTGCAGCGCACCCTGGACGCGGTCACCCGGGGCCGGACCACGCTGGCCATCGCCCACCGGCTCTCCACCGCCCAGGCGGCGGACGAGGTGATCGTGGTGGACCGGGGCCGGATCGTGCAGCGCGGCCCGCACGACGTGCTGCTCCGGGATCCGGACTCCGTCTACGCCCTGCTCTACGCCTCCTGGCTCGAACAGACCCGCTAGCGCCGCGTGGCGTCGCCGACCGTCGCCACCCCTCAGGCGTCGAGCGGGCCGGTGAGGTAGCGCTGGAGGGTGGGGCCGATGGTGGCGGCCAGGGTGTCCACCGGCGCGGAGGCGACCGGTTCGAGGCGGAGCACGTACCGCATCATGGCCAGGCCGGCGACCTGGGTGGCGACCAGCGCGCCGCGCAGCGGCACCTCGGCCGGGTCCAGGTCGAGCTGGTCGACGACCCGGCGCAGGATCTGGGTGACCAGGAACTCGCGCAGCAGGCGGGCCGTCCACTGGTTGCTCATCGCCGAGCGGAGCAGCGCCACCGCGGCGGGGCCGACCGGGGAGTCCCACACCGACAGGAAGGTGCGGACCAGCCGTTCGCCGACCTCGTCCCGGCCCCCGGCCAACACCCGGGGCACCAGCTCGGCCGGGTCCACCGGGATCGCCACGGTGGCCCGGAACAGCTCCTCCTTGGTGCCGAAGTAGTGGTGCACGAGCGCGGGGTCCACCCCGGCGGCGGTGGCGATCGTCCGGATCGAGGCGGCGTCGAAGCCGCGCTCGGCGAACGCCGTCCGGGCCGCCGCGAGGATGGCCTCCCGGGTGTCCGGGTTGCCGGGCCGCCGGCCGGTGCGCCGGGCCATCACCCGCTGCGCCGGCGCAACGTCGCGGCGGCGAGCACCAGGGCGGCCACCGCGGCCGCGGCGACGATCGCCACGTCGCGCCACATCGTGGCGGTCGGATCGGCGTGCGCGCCGACCTCCTGGAGCGCCTCGACGGCGTACGACAGGGGCAGCACGTCGCTGATCGCCTGGAGCCAGCCGGCCATCTCGCCGCGGGGCACGAAGAGCCCGCAGAGCAGCAGCTGTGGCAGCACCACCACCGGCATGAACTGCACGGCCTGGAACTCGGTGCGGGCGAAGGCGCTGCAGAACAGCCCGAGCGCGACGGCGAGCACCGCGTTGACGGCGGCGATCATGATGACGAGCCCGATGCTGCCGGCGGTGGTCAGGTCGAACACCCAGTACGCCACGGCCGAGGCGACGCCGGCCTGGACCACACCGGCCAGGCCGAACGCGATGCCGTAGCCGAAGAGCAGGTCGAGCTTGCCCAGCGGGGTGGTGAGCAGCCGTTCCAGGGTGCCGGTGGTGCGCTCGCGCAGCATGGCGATGCTGGTCACCAGGAACATGATGATGAACGGGAAGAAGCCCAGCATGACCAGCGCCACCCGGTCGAAGAGCGTGGGTTGCCCCGGCGGGGTGGGCTGGTCGACGTACATGAAGTAGACCAGCGTGAGCAGCACGGTGGGGACCACGACGAGCAGCGCCACGGTCCGCTTGTCGTGCCGGAGCTGGCGCAGGATCCGCCCGGTGGTGGCGGCGAGGATGCCCGGGTTCATGAGCTGGCCTCCTGCTCGCTCGCCTTGATCAGGCGGAGGAACGCCTCCTCCAGGTCGGCCACGCCGGTGCTGGCGCGGACCGCGGCCGGGGTGTCGTCGGCGACCAGCCGGCCGTCCCGGATGAGCAGCAGGCGGTCGCAGCGGCCCGCCTCGTCCATCACGTGGCTGGAGACCAGCAGCGTGGTGCCCCCGGCCGCCATGGCGTGGAACCGGGCCCACAGGTCGGCCCGGAGCACCGGGTCCTGGCCCACGGTGGGCTCGTCGAGGATGACCAGCTCGGGGTCGCCGACCAGGGCGCAGGCCAGCGAGGCGCGGCTGCGCTGGCCGCCGGAGAGGTTGCCGACCAGTTGACCGGCGGCGCCGGCCAGCCCGACGTCGGCGACCGTCCGGTCGGCGTGGGCGTGGTCCCGCCCGTGCAGGGCGGCGAAGTAGCGGGCGTTCTCCCGGACCGTGAGGTCGGCGTACACGCTGGGGGCCTGGGTCAGGTAGCCGACCCGGCGGCGCAGGTCGGCCGCGCCGGCGGGCCGTCCGAGCACGGTGACCGTGCCCGCGGAGACCCGCTGCACCCCGACGATCGCGCGCATCAGGGTGGTCTTGCCGCTGCCGCTGGGCCCGAGCAACCCGGTGACCGTGCCGCGGGGCACCGCGCACGAGATGCCCTGGAGCACCCGCCGCCGCCCTCGGTCGACCACCAGGTCACGGACCGACACCGCGTCGTCCATGGCCGCCTCCGAAACTCATCAGGTGATGAACTCAACGGTAGTTGAATTGTGTCCCGCCGCACAAGGTTGACTTCGAGTGCCCTCGAACTGGAAGCCTGGGCGGGTGGACATCAGCACGCGGGAGATGAGCCTCACCGTCGGTGAGGCGGCGGAACGGGTCGGCCTGACCACCTACACGCTGCGCTGGTACGAGCAGGAGGGCCTGGTCGCACCGGTGGGGCGGGACTCGGCGGGCCGGCGGCGCTACACCGAGTCCGACGTCAACTGGCTGTTCCTGCTCACCCGGCTGCGCCGCACCGGGATGCCGGTGCGGGACATGCGCCGCTACGCCGAACTGGCCCGGCAGGGCGACCGGACACTCGGCGCCCGGCGCGCGCTCTTCGAGGCGCACCGGGGGCGGGTGCTGGCCCGGATGGCCGAGCTGACGGAGGACCTCAAGGTGCTCGATTACAAGATCGACGCGTACCGACGGGCGGAGGAGGAGCTGTCTTGATCAAGCGACGGATGGGGGCGACCGGGCCGGAGGTCTCGGCGATCGGGTTGGGCTGCATGGGCATGAGCTACGCCTACGGCACCGCCGACGACGCCGAGTCGACGCGTACCCTGCACCGGGCCCTCGACCTGGGGATCGACCACCTCGACACCGCCGACATGTACGGCTTGGGCGCCAACGAGCGGCTGCTCGCCCCGGTGCTGCGGGCGCGGCGGGACGAGGTCTTCCTGGCCACCAAGTTCGGCAACCGGACCAGCGGGGACAGCTTCGCCGGCACCGGCACCCCCGGCGCGTACGTGGACAGCAGCGCGGCCTGGGCCAGGCAGGCCTGTGACGCCTCGCTGAGCCGACTCGACGTGGACACCATCGACCTCTACTACCTGCACCGGCGCAACCCGGACACGCCGATCGAGGAGACCGTCGGCGCGATGGCCGACCTGGTCCGGGCCGGCAAGGTACGCCTCCTCGGCCTCTCCGAGGTCAGTCCCGCGACGCTGCGTGCCGCGCACGCCGTGCACCCGATCGCCGCCGTGCAGATCGAGTACTCGCTGTTCACCCGGGACGTCGAGGCCGAGATGCTGGACACCTGCCGGGAGCTCGGAGTGTCCCTGGTGGCCTACTCGCCGGTCGGCCGGGGCCTGCTCACCGGGGCGATCACCAGCCGCGAGCAGCTCGCCGCCGACGACTGGCGGCGGACCGTGCCGCGCTTCGCCGAGGGCAACCTCGACGCCAACGTGAAGCTGGTCGAGGCGGTACGCGAGGTGGCCGCCGAGCTCGGCTGCACCCCCGCCCAGGCCGCGCTGGCCTGGCTGCTCGCCCAGGGTGAGGACATCCTGCCGATCCCCGGCACCAAGCGGGTCCGCCACCTCGAGGAGAACGCCGCCGCGACCGGCATCCGGCTCACCCCGCAGCAGCGGGACCGGCTCGGCGCGGCGGTCCCGGCCGACTCGGTCGCCGGGGAAAGGTACACCCCGGCAGGAATGCGAACGGTCGGGCACTAGGTTCGCACCGGACACCGCGTCCGGCATCCGTCATTGCGGTGAAGATCGGACGTCCGGCACGATGACGCGGTGGGTCCCGCTCCGTTGCCCGAGACCGGATTCCTCGACGACTGGGCCGCCCGTCTCCGGCAGGCCGCGGACCGTCCCGTCGTCGGGATCATGCTGCGTGGCAGCCATGCCCGCCGGGCCGCCACCGAGCACAGCGACGTGGACGTGGACGTGCTGGTCGTCCTGGACGACGAGCCCGTCCACGCCGGCGGCGCGCCGGCCGCCGACCCGCCCCGGGCTCAGCCGGCCGCCGACCCGTCCCGGGCCGAGCCGGTCCCGGGGCGCGTCGGCCGGCCGGAGCTGCCGCCCGCGCCGGCCGGCGCCGCCGCGTACGCGGCCCGGCTGGCCTACCTCGCCGAGTTCGACGGGCGGCTGGTGCACGTCTCGGTGGCCGCCCGCGACGTGCGGTCCTGGGTGCACCGGCTCGGCCAGCCGGCGGACTGGGCGTTCGGGCTGCCGGTCACCGCGCCGGCCCAGCTGCTCTGGGCGGACCCGGAGTGGCGCCGCCGGATCGACCTGCCGGTGCTCTGCCAGCCCGCCGACGAGCCCCGGCTGGAGGAGCTGATCGGCACCCTGGGCAAGGTGGCCGGCGCCCGCTGGGCCGACGACCCGGTCGGCGTCCGGCTCGCCGCCGCGGACCTGGCCCGGCTCTGCCCGTCCGTGCTGCGGTTGGCCAACCCGTCGGTCCGGGTCGCTTCCCGCCGGGCCGCCCTGGCCGCCGTGCTGGACCTCCCGGTCGCCCCGCCCGGCTTCCGCGACGACATGCTGCTCTGCCTCGGGCTGCGCCCCGGCGGCACCGCCGAGCTGGCCGCCGCCGCCGGGCGACTGGTCACCGGGATCGTCCCGCTGGTCCGCCCGTACGCCGAGGAGATCGCCGCGGTGGCCGGCGCGGACCTGGCCGCCGCCCTGGCCGACGGCCGGCTGGACCGCTACCTGGAGCAACTGACCCGGGCGCTGGGCCGCCCGGCGCCCGCCACCCGGGACGCGTCGCCGGTGCCCGGGCCGCGTGCGGGACAATGGTTCACTGTGCCCGCCTCTGACGCGCCGGTGACCGGCGCTCCCGCCAACCCCGGCCCCGCCGCGCCCCCCGGCCCGGCCCGCCCGACCCGGCTCGACCCGGCCATCGCGGCCCGGCTGCGCCGCACCCCGGACGGCCTGGTGGCCGCGGTGGTGCGCCAGCACGACTCGGGCGAGGTGCTGATGGTGGCCTGGATGGACGACGAGGCGCTGCACCGCACCCTGACCACCGGCCGGGCCACCTATTGGTCGCGCAGCCGGCAGGAGTACTGGGTCAAGGGGGCCACCTCCGGCCACCACCAGTACGTCCGCTCGGTCGCCCTGGACTGCGACGGCGACGCCCTGCTGATCAGCGTCGACCAGGTCGGCCCCGCCTGCCACACCGGGCACCGCACCTGCTTCTTCACCGAGCTGCCGGTCAGCTCCCCGGAGGCGAGGGCATGACCGACGGCCGCGTCAGCCCCGACCCGGACACCTTCGCCGAGCTGGCGGCCCGCTGGCGGGTCGTGCCGGTCACCCGCCGGCTGCTCGCCGACGCGGAGACCCCGGTCGGCGTCTACCGCAAGCTCGCCGGCGGCCCCGGCACCTTCCTGCTGGAGTCCGCCGAGCAGGGCGTCGGCTCGGCCGGCATGGCCTGGTCCCGCTACTCGTTCATCGGGGTGCGCAGCGCGGCCACGCTGACCGAGCGGGACGGCACGGCGCTCTGGACCGGGGCGCCGCCGGCCGGCGTACCGGCCGCCGGTGACCCGGTCACGGTGCTCCGGGAGACCGTCGCCGCCCTGGCCGGCCCGGCCTGGGACCCGGCCAGCGGGATGCCGCCGCTCACCGGCGGCATGGTCGGCTACCTCGGCTACGACCTGGTCCGCCGCTTCGAGCGGCTGCCCGAGCTGACCGAGGACGAGCTGGACGTGCCCGAACTGGGCATGATGCTCGCCACCGACCTGGTGGTGCTCGACCACTACGACGGATCGGCGATCCTGGTCGCCAACGCGGTGCTGCCCCCGCTCGACGCGCCCGGCCGCGAGCCGCTGGTGGCCGCGGCGTACCACCACGCGGTGGGGCGGCTGGACGCGATGACCACGGCGCTGTCCCGACCGATTCCGCCCATGATCTCGACGGTCGCCCGGCCGGGCGTCGGCGACGTGGTGAGCCGGACCCCCGACGGTGGGTACCCGAAGGCGGTGGAGGCGGCGAAGGAGGCGATCCGGGCCGGCGAGTGCTTCCAGATCGTGCTCAGCCAGCGCTTCGAACGGCCGACCCACGCCGACCCGCTCGACGTCTACCGGGTGCTGCGCACCACCAACCCGAGCCCCTACATGTACCTGCTGCGGTTCGACGGGTTCGACATCGTCGGCTCCTCCCCGGAGGCGCACCTGAAGGTGAGCACCGGGACCGACGGCCGGCGCCGGGCGCTGCTGCACCCGATCGCCGGCACCCGCCCGCGCGGCGGCACCCCGGAGGCCGACGCCCGGCTCGCCGCCGAGCTGCTCGCGGACCCGAAGGAGCGCTCCGAGCACGTCATGCTGGTCGACCTGGGCCGCAACGACCTGGGCCGGGTCTGCCGGCCGGGCACGGTCGAGGTGCCCGAGTTCGCCACCATCGAGCGGTACAGCCACGTCATGCACATCGTCTCCACCGTGGTCGGCGAGCTGCGCGCGGACCGGACCGCGTTCGACGCGCTCGCCGCCACCTTCCCGGCCGGCACCCTCTCCGGCGCGCCCAAGGTGCGGGCCATGGAGATCATCGAGGAGCTGGAGCCGGTCCGGCGCGGCGTCTACGGCGGCACCGTCGGCTACTTCGGCTTCGGCGGCGACCTCGACATGGCCATCGCCATCCGGACCGCGCTGATCCGCGAGGGCCGGGCGTACGTCCAGGCCGGGGCGGGGGTGGTGGCCGATTCCGATCCGGCCGCCGAGGACCAGGAGACCCGGAACAAGGCCGCCGCCGTGCTCGCGGCCATCGCCGCCGCCGAGACGCTCAGGCCGGCCCGATGACCGGGCCCGCCGTCGGGACCACCCCGACCCGGTCCCCCGCCGCGCGGGGCCGGCGCGAGTTGACGTACGCCGTGCTGCTGAGCCTGGCCGGCGCGGGCCTGGCGTTCTGGGCGGTGACCCGGACCTGGTCGGTCGAGCTGACCGCCCGGGGATCGCTGCCGGCGGCGCGGCACGCCCGCACCGGCGCGGACCTGCTGCCGTGGGTCTCCGCGCTGGCGCTGGTCGGGCTGGCCGGCGGCGGCGCGGTGCTGGCCACCCGGGGCTGGCTCCGGCGGCTGCTGGGCGCGCTGCTGACCCTGGTCGGGCTGGCCGTGGCGGCCGGCGGCGGCTACGGCCTCGGTGCGGCCGGGGTGAGCCGGCAGTGGCCGGCCCTGGTGCTCGCCGGTGGGCTGCTCGCGGCGGCCGGCGGGGCGCTCACCGCGCTGCGCGGCGCCGGCTGGCCGGCGATGGGCGCCCGCTACGAGCGACCGACCCGGGCGGCGACCCCGGCCGGCGCGGACCGGCCCGCGGTCGAGCGGGGCACCCGGGACGCCTGGGAGGCGCTCGACCGTGGCGAGGACCCGACGGTCAGCTGACCGGCTGGCCGTCCCGCGCGTCCCGGCGCTCCCGCGCCGCGGCGCGGGCGGCGGCCAGCTCGGCCACCAGCCGGTCCAGCTCGCGGCGCTGGGCGGCCCGGGCCCGGTCGGCGCAGACCGCCTCCCACGCGTTGCCCCGCGCGGTGCGGACCCGGCCGTCGCCGACCACGGCGCGTTCGAGGGTGTGCACCACGCCCACCGCGAGCGAGGCGACGGTCCGGGAGATGGTGGTGATGCCGGGAGTCTGGTACGGCCCGTTGCTGGTCATTGGTCACCCCGCACGTGATCGATGGCGAAGTACGGCGACGCTGGCGGACGCCTCGTCGAGTCTGCCCGAGGAGGATGCTTCCGGGCTCGCGTTTCGGCGTCGTCACGTCCGGGTCAACACTCTGCCGGCCGGTCCGAGCTGGGCAGGGTCGATGGTCCTTGAGCTTGGTCACAGCATCGACGGACGTCGGTTCTGCGGATGCCGGGTGGCCGTGCTGAGATAGGGCATGGGGGGTGTTCGATGCACAGCGTGGCGCTGCGTGACAGCCCGTTCACCAGAAGTCGGTCATCATGCCACAGCCCATTTCGTGAGGAGCGCCATACCCCCGGGACTTGCCGTCAGGCGGCGTTACCTAGCATCGGCCCATGACGCCCGGAGAGGGGAGTCCGTTGGTGACTGCTGAGCATGCGCACGCGGAGGGGGACGACGCCGGGTCGGCGGCGTCCGCAAGCGTGCTCGACGAGATCCTGGCCGGCGTCCGCGAGGACGTGGCCCGGCGACAGGCCGAGGTTCCGCTGGAGCGGATCCGCGAGTTGGCCGCCGCCGCGCCGCCGCCGCTGGACGCGTACGCGGCCCTGCGCCGACCCGGCGTGGCGGTGATCGCCGAGGTGAAGCGTTCCTCGCCGTCGAAGGGGCGGCTCGCCGAGATCGCCGACCCGGCCGACCTGGCCGGCGAGTACGCGGCCGGCGGTGCCCGGGCGATCAGCGTCCTGACCGAGGGACGCTGGTTCGGCGGCTCGCTGGACGACCTGGCCGCCGTGCGCGCGGCCGTGCAGATCCCGGTGCTGCGCAAGGACTTCGTGGTCTCCAGCTACCAGGTGCACGAGGCCCGCGCGCACGGCGCCGACCTGGTGCTGCTGATCGTCGCCGCGCTGGAACAGAACGTCCTGATGGGGCTGCTGGAGCGGATCGAGTCGCTCGGCATGTGCGCGCTCGTCGAGGTGCACACCGAGGAGGAGGCGGACCGGGCGATGGAGGCCGGCGCGCAGGTGATCGGGGTCAACGCCCGCAACCTGCGTACCCTGGAGGTCGACCGTTCGGTGTTCGAGCGGATCGCGCCCGGCCTGCCGAGCAGCGTCGTCAAGATCGCCGAGTCCGGCGTGCGCGGCCCGCACGACCTCATCCGGTACGCCTCGGCCGGTGCCGACGCGGTCCTGGTCGGGGAGGGCCTGGTCACCCAGAAGAGCCCGCGCGAGGCGGTCGCCGAGCTGGTCAACGCCGGTAACCACCCGGCCACCCCCCGCCCGGTGCGCTGACGCTCCGGCCCGACACGCAGCGAGAGGACCACGCCATGAGCGCTGACGCCCCGGCCGGCCAGCTTCCCGACGCCGCCGGTCACTTCGGCCGGTTCGGCGGCCGGTTCGTCCCCGAGGCGCTGGTCGCCGCGCTCGACGAACTGGACGCGGCGTACCGCAAGGCGATGACCGACGAGGAGTTCCTCGCGGAGTTCGAGGCCCTGCTGCGCGACTACGCCGGCACCCCCTCGATGCTCTACGAGGCCCGCCGCTTCTCCGCCGAGGTCGGGGCGCGCGTCCTGCTCAAGCGGGAGGACCTCAACCACACCGGCGCGCACAAGGTGCGCAACGTGCTCGGTCAGGCGCTGCTCACCAGGCGGATGGGCAAGACCCGGGTGATCGCGGAGACGGGCGCCGGCCAGCACGGCGTCGCCACCGCCACCGCGGCCGCCCTGTTCGACCTCGAGTGCGTGGTCTACATGGGCGAGGTCGACACCCGGCGGCAGGCGCTCAACGTGGCCCGGATGCGGATGCTGGGCGCGACCGTCGTCCCGGTCACCACCGGCTCGCGGACGCTGAAGGACGCGATGAACGAGGCGATGCGGGACTGGGTCGCCAACGTCGACGACACCCACTACCTGATCGGCACCGCCGCCGGCCCGCACCCGTTCCCGGAGATGGTCCGGGACTTCGTACGCGGCATCGGCGTGGAGGCGCGCCAGCAGTGCCTCGACCTCGCCGGCGGCCTGCCCGACGCGGTCGCGGCCTGCGTGGGCGGCGGCTCCAACGCGCTGGGCATCTTCCACGCCTTCGTCCCCGATGCCGGGGTGCGGCTGTACGGCTTCGAGGCCGGCGGCGAGGGCGTCGAGACCGGCCGGCACGCGGCCAGCATCACCGGCGGCTCCTCCGGGGTGCTGCACGGCACCCGGACGTACGTGTTGCAGGACGAGGACGGCCAGACCATCGAGTCGCACTCGATCTCGGCCGGCCTGGACTACCCGGGCGTGGGTCCCGAGCACGCCTGGCTGCACGACAGCGGCCGGGCGACCTACCAGCCGGTCACCGACGACGAGGCGATGGCCGCGTTCGAGCTGCTCTGCCGCACCGAGGGGATCATCCCGGCGATCGAGAGCGCGCACGCCCTGGCGGGCGCCCGCCGGATCGCCCCGCAGCTCGCGGCCGAGCTGGGCCGGGAGCCGGTCATCGTGGTCAACCTCTCCGGCCGGGGCGACAAGGACGTGCACACCGCCGGCGAGTACTTCGGCATCCTCGACAAGGAGCAGTGAGGCGTGAGCGAGCGAACCCTTCAGCTCGGCGGCCTGGCGGCTCGCGCCGCCGCGGGGCGAAACGAGGCGGTGGCGTGAGCCGGATCGGGGTCGCCTTCGACAAGGCCCGCGCCGACGGGCGGGCCGTCCTGGTCGGCTGCATGCCGGCCGGGTTCCCCACCGTCGAGGGCAGCATCGCCGCCATGAAGGCGATGGTCGAGGCGGGCGTGGACGTCATCGAGGTGGAGATCCCCTACTCCGACCCGGTGATGGACGGCCCGGTCATCCAGCGGGCCAGCGACATCGCGCTCGCCGGCGGCGTACGCACCGCCGACACGCTGCGCATCATCGAGGCGGTCGCCGCGACCGGCGCCCAGGTGGTCACCATGACCTACTGGAACCCGATCGAGCAGTACGGCGTGGACGCGTTCGCCCGCGACCTGGCCGCGGCCGGGGGCACCGGCCTGATCACCCCGGACCTGATCCCCGACGAGGCCGACGAGTGGCTGGCCGCCTCCGACGCGTACGGCCTGGACCGCACCTTCCTGGTCTCGCCGTCCTCCACCGACGCCCGGCTCAGGATGACCGTCGAGCACTGCCGCGGCTTCGTCTACGCCACCGCCGTGATGGGGGTGACCGGTGCCCGGGCGCAGACCTCCCAGGCCGCCCCGATCCTGGTGTCCCGGCTCCGCGAGGTCACCGACCTGCCGGTCGGTGTCGGCCTCGGCGTGGGCACCGGCACGCAGGCCGGCACCGTCGCCGGCTACGCCGACGGCGTGATCGTGGGCAGTGCCCTGGTCCGTTGCGTGCTGGACGCTCCCGACCAGTCCGCCGGCCTGGCCGCCCTGCGCACCCTGAGCGCCGAACTCGCCGACGGCGTCCGCACCCCGGTCCGCTGACGCCCCACCCTGGCCGTCCCGCGCCCGGGCCGCTGCTCCGCACGAGCCGTCGGCCCGCGCGCAGCCCTGTCCGCGCAGCCCCCCGACCCGCCCGCACGATCGTTCGGTGTGTGTGGGCTGTTGGTTGACCTGCAGGTGGGTGGTCCGCGCGCACGTTGATCCGCGTGCGGGCCGTTGCTCGGTGGGCGCGGGCCGGCGCGCCCGCGCTGGTCCGTGCCGTCGATCCGCAGCTCAACGGACGTGTGCTGGGCTGGCCGGGCAGGGGACGGCGACGTCGAGCGGCGAAGCGGGCGGGGGTGTGAGTCGTTCACGACATCAGCTCGACAGGCGCTGAAGGGGGCACCTGGCTCCCCGCCGTGACCAGCCTCGGGGGTGTCAGCGGTTGCTGGTCGGCAGGTCGCCGGCGACCCGCTGACCAGGCGGAACCGCCTCGCCGCTCGGCCCCGTCCCGGCGGTGGGCTCCGGCTCGGCGGTGCGGTCGGTCTCCGGGGGTGGCTCGCGGAGCACGCCGGAGCGGCCGGCGAGGGCGTCGGCGAGGGCGGCCCGGGTGGTCGGGGTCAGCGCCGCCGGGAGCGCGTCGGGCGGGTGCCAGGCCAGGTGGCAGCCGCCGGGCGGGGCGGCCGGCGGGTGGTCGGTGCGGACCCGGGCCCGGAACACGTGGACCAGCACCTCCGCGGGGGCGCCGCAGTGGCCGGCCGGGGGCGGGGGTGCCGCGGCGCCGAGTCGGTAGAGGCCGACGAGGTCGACCAGGTCGACCTCCCAGCCGGTCTCCGCCCGGATCTCCCGGACGGCGGCGGCGAGCGGGCTCTCGTCGCGGCGCGGCCGGCCGCCGGGCAGCGCCCACCGTCGGCCGGCGCCGGACCGGCGGCAGAGCAGCACCCGACCGCCCTGGTCGACGACGACCGCGGCGACCGCCCAGCGGAGCGCGCTCATGGACAAAGAGCGTACGGCGGTGCAAACCCCGAGTCATCCGGCTCGCGGAGCCGGCCGGACCGGGGTGCCGCCAAGGGCCCTCGCAGCGGTAGCGTGTGCACCCGTGACCCTCGCCCCGATGACCCCACTGGCGGCCCTGCCCAGCCCCAGCACCGCCGTCTGGCAGCTCGGACCCGTTCCGGTCCGGGCGTACGCGCTCTGCATCATCCTCGGCATCGTGGTGGCCTGCGTGGTGACCGAGTACCGGCTGCGCCGCCGCGGGGTCGCCCCCGGCGCGGTGCTGGACATCGCGGTCTGGGCGGTGCCGGCCGGCATCATCGGGGCACGCATCTACCACGTGATCACCTCGCCGGAGAAGTACTTCGGCGCGCACGGGGAGCCACTGAAGGCCTTCGCCATCTGGGAGGGCGGCCTGGGCATCTGGGGCGCGGTCGCCGGCGGCGCGATCGGCGCCTGGATCGCGGCCCGGCAGCTCGGCATCCCGCTGTCGGTGGTGGCCGACGCGCTGGCCCCCGGCATGCCGCTGGCGCAGGCGGTCGGCCGGCTCGGCAACTGGTTCAACAACGAGCTCTACGGCGGCCGGACCAGCCTGCCCTGGGGGCTCGAGGTGCACGTGATGGACCCGGACAACCCCGGGCACGCGCTGCGCGACCAGGCCGGCAGCCCGGTCCTCCAGCCGGGGCTCTACCACCCCACGTTCCTCTACGAGGCGCTCTGGAACGTCGGCGTCGCCGTCCTGGTCTTCGCCCTCGACCGGAAGCTGCGGCTCGGCCGGGGCCGGGCGTTCGCCCTGTACGTGATGGGCTACACCGCCGGCCGGTTCTGGATCGAGCTGATGCGCACCGACGAGGCCAACCACATCCTCGGCCTGCGGCTCAACGTGTGGACCGCGGTGCTGGTCTTCCTCGGCGCCCTGGTCTACTTCGTGCGGGTCCGTGGGCCCCGCGAGTACCTGATCCCGATCGGTGGCCCCGCCGCTCCGGTCCCGCCCGCCGGCGGCGACGTGTCGCAGCTCGACCTCGCCGCCGCGGAGGCCGGCTCGCGCCCGGCCGTGCCCGAGGGCTACCGGGTGGTGAGCGAGGAGCAGTTCGACGCGTACCGGGAGACCGGGGCCCTGCCCGACGAGGAGCCGGCGGCCGCCGACGCGGCCGGCGGGTCGGCGGACGCCGCGGCCGGCACGGCGGACGCGACGGACGGGACGGCGGGCGCGACGGACGGGACGACCGCCGGCGAACGGGACGGCGACGGAGACGGCCCGGCGACGCCGGGCGACGGTGACCGGGCCGGCGCCGGCGGCGCCCGCCCCACCGACCGGGACAGCTGAGCGGGGCGACGATGCGTACCGCGGTGGTAGTCGGCGCCGGCCTCGGCGGGCTGGCGGTCGCCGGCGTGCTGGCCCGCTCCGGGTGGCGGGTCACCCTCCTCGAACGCGCCGACCGGGTCCGCCCGGAACCGACCGCCGTGGTGCTCTGGCCCAACGGGGTACGCGCGCTGCGCGCCCTCGGGCTCGGCGCCGGGCTGGACGCGATCGCCACCCCGCTGCCCGACGGCGGGGTACGCCGCCCCGACGGGCACTGGCTGGTCCAGCCCCGCCCCGCCCCGGCCGAGCGGATGCCGGTCGTGGTGCACCGCGAGGACCTGCACGACGCGCTCATCGCCGGGCTCGGCGACCAGGTGGAGCTGCGGACCGGGGTGACGGTGCGGACCGTCCGCGCGACCCCCGGCGAGCGCCCCGCGGTCGGTGACGGGCGGCACACCCTCGAGGCCGACCTGGTCGTCGCCGCCGACGGCACGGACAGCGAGATCCGCCGCCGGCTCGCGCCCGAGGCGCAGGTGGTCAGCTCCGGCTGCGCCGCGTGGCGGGCGGTGATCCCCTGGTACCGGGTGCCCCGGCTGGCCGCCGAGCAACAGGTCGGTGGGGAGGTGCTCGGCGCCGGCTACCGGTTCGTGGCCGCCTCCCTCGGCGAGCGCGGCGCGGCCGGCGGCTCCAGCCGCGGCGGCGTCTACTGGGTGGCCACCGCCGCGGGAGCGCCTCGCCCGGAGCCGCCGGAGACCCAGTTGGCCCTGCTCAAGCGCTGGTACGCGGACTGGCCGGCGCCCATCGCCGAACTGCTCGACGCCACCGACCCGGCGGACCTGGTGCAGCAGGAGATCCGCGAGCTGCGCCCGCTGCCCCGGGCGTACGGCTTCCCGGCCGGGCCGGGCGGGGTGGTGCTGCTCGGCGACGCCGCGCACGCCATGCCACCGCACCTCGGGCAGGGCGCCTGCCTCGCCTTCGAGGACGCGGCCACCCTCGCCTCGCTGCTGCGCGAATCCCGACTCCCCGACGCGGTCACCGCGTACGACCGGCTGCGCCGGCCCCGCGCGGCGACCATGGTCCGGCAGACCCGCCGGATGTCGGCGGTGCTGCAGACCCGCGGCCGGCTGGCGCTGCGGGCCCGCGACGCCGCGCTCGGCACGATCAGTCCCCGGCTGCGCAGCACCGCCGCCTCCGCCGCGGCCTCCTGGCAGCCACCGACCTGACCCGGCCGACCTGACCCGGGGCGCTTGACCCGGCAGGGCCTGACCCGGGGCGCTTGACCGGGCGGGGCCTGACCCGGCCGGCTCAGCCGAGCACGGCGGCCGGCTCGGCGATGCAGGCGGTGCCCACCCGGCGGAAACCGACCCGCAGATAGACCCGGGCGATCTCCTCGCTGCCCGCGGAGAGGAAGACCAGGTCGGTGCCGGCCGCGCGGAGCCGGTGGGCGAGGGTGGCGGTGACCGCCGCGCCCAGGCCGCGCCGGCGGGCGGCCGGCAGGGTGGCCACCCCGGCGATCTCCGCGACGTCGTCGACCCGCATCGCCATCCCGCTGGCCAGCGCTCCCTGCTCCGGGGCATCGGCGAGCACCGAGATCCGCCGGCCGTCGCCGATCCGGACGGCCTCCTCCTCCAGCGCGGCCACGTCGAGGTGGGCGATCGCGGCGTCGCGGTCGGCCGGCCCGGCGTCACCGCGCGTGGTGCCGCCGTTGGCGAAACCCACCGCCGCGACGGCCCGACGGACCGCCACGTCGGCCGCGAAACCGGGCGCCGCCGGATCGAGGACCCGCACCGGTACGTCGCTGAGCGTGGCCGGATCGGGCAGGTTCGCCGGGTCGAGCACCATCAGCGGCGCCTCCAGCACCGACAGCCCGGCCGAGCGGGCCACCGTGAGCAGGTCCGGGGTGACCTCGTGCACCCACTCGAACGCCTCCGGCAGGCCCAGCTCCCGCTGCCGGGCCCGGACCGCGGTCACGTCCGCGAGCGACGGCGGCTCGGTGGCGTCCAGCCGGGGTCGGGCATAGAACGGCCAACCGTCGCCGTCCCGGACGAAGAGCACCAGCGGGCCGTATTCCTCCGCACGGGCCGCATCCCGGGGCACCGCGTCGTAGAACCGCTCCAACCGGTCGAGCACGTCAGCGCGTACGACATCCACCGCGCGAGACTACATGTCCCAGATTCTGGAAGTGTGATCAATCTGAACTGGCCTTGCGCCCAACGCCCTAACGTAGACTCAATAAAACCCCAGAGGGCCGACGTCGTCCCGATCATGATCCAACCTGAGTGACGACAGGAGGCCCGGTGGCCTTTCCGTACCCTCACAGCCCGCAGTCGGCCCCACAGGCCGGGCTCTACGACCCCGCGTACGAGCACGACGCCTGCGGTGTCGCCTTCGTGGCCGACCTGCACGGACGCCGGTCGCACGAGGTCGTCGCGAACGGCCTCGGGGCGCTCTGCCGGCTGGACCACCGGGGCGCCCGCGGCGCGGAGCACAACACCGGTGACGGCGCCGGGATCATGATCCAGGTGCCGGACGGCTTCCTCCGCGCGGTCGTCGACTTCCCCCTGCCGCCCGCCGGGCAGTACGCCACCGGCCTGGTCTTCCTCCCCGACGACGACGCCGCCGAGGCGCGCGCCCGCCGGGTGGTGGAGAAGTATGCGCTGGTCGAGGGGGCCGACATCCTCGGCTGGCGGGAGGTGCCCACCAACCCGGCCGGGCTCGGCGAGACCGCCCTCGCGGTGCTGCCCCGGGTCCGGCAGCTGTTCCTGGCCGCGCACCGGCTCACCGACTCGCCGGCCGGCCCGGCCGGCTCGCCGCTGACCGGGCTCGACCTGGACCGGGTGGCGTTCTGCCTGCGCAAGCAGGTCGAGCGGGAGACCGCCGAGCGGGGCGTGCCGGCGTACTTCCCGTCGCTGTCCGGGCGGACCATGGTCTGGAAGGGCATGCTCACCCCCGACCAGCTCCCCGAGTTCTACCCGGAGCTGACCGACGAGCGGGTGGAAAGCGCCATCGCCCTGGTGCACTCGCGGTTCTCCACCAACACCTTCCCGTCCTGGCCGCTGGCCCACCCGTACCGGTTCATCGCGCACAACGGCGAGATCAACACGATCCGCGGCAACCGCAACTGGATGCAGGCCCGGGAGGCGCTGTTGCGCAGCCCGAGCATCCCCGGCAACATCCGCCGGGTCTTCCCGGTGTGCACCCCGGCGGCGTCCGACTCGGCCAACT
This sequence comes from Micromonospora sp. NPDC049836, assembly GCF_044465125.1. Taxonomy (NCBI): domain Bacteria; kingdom Bacillati; phylum Actinomycetota; class Actinomycetes; order Micromonosporales; family Micromonosporaceae; genus Micromonospora; species Micromonospora sp. NPDC049836. The sequence continues at coordinate 200,407 of NZ_JBITLH010000003.1, read as the reverse complement.
TCGACGAGGTCCTCGAGCTGCTGCACCTGGCCGGCCGGAGCCTGCCGCACGCGGTGCTCATGATGATCCCCGAGGCGTGGGAGAACGACCCGGACATGCGCGCCGACAAGCGCGCCTTCTACCGGTTCCACGCCAGCCTCATGGAGCCGTGGGACGGCCCCGCCTCGGTCGCCTTCACCGACGGCGAGATCGTCGGCGCGGTGCTGGACCGCAACGGGCTGCGCCCGGGCCGCTGGTGGCGTACCGCCGACGGCCTGGTGGTGCTCGGCAGCGAGGCGGGCGTGCTCGACCTCGACCCGGCCGCCGTGGTGGCCAAGGGCCGCCTCCAGCCGGGCAAGATGTTCCTGGTCGACACGGTCAACGGCCGGATCGTCTCCGACGACGAGATCAAGGCCGAGCTGGCCGCCGCCCGGCCGTACGACGAGTGGCTGCACGCCGGCCTGATCGAACTGGACGAGCTGCCGCCGCGCGAGCACATCGTCTACACCCACGACTCGGTGCGCCGCCGGCAGCAGACCTTCGGCTACACCGAGGAGGAGCTGAAGATCCTGCTCGGCCCGATGGCCCGCAACGGCGCGGAGCCGATCGGCTCGATGGGCACCGACACCCCGATCGCCCCGCTGTCCACCCGGCCGAGGCTGCTCTACGACTACTTCCATCAGCTCTTCGCGCAGGTCACCAACCCGCCGCTGGACGCCATCCGGGAGGAGCTGGTGACCAGCCTGGCGTCCACCATCGGGCCGGAGGGCAACCTGCTCGACCCGGGCCCGGCGAGCTGCCGGCAGATCGTGCTGCCCTACCCGGTGATCGACAACGACGAGCTGGCGAAGATCCTCTCCATCGACGAGGACGGCGACCTGCCCGGCTTCAAGGCGGTCCGGGTCTCCGGGCTCTACCGGATCCGCGACGGCGGCGCCGGGATCAAGGCCCGGCTCACCGAGATCTGCCGGCACGTCTCGGAGGCGATCGAGGACGGCGTACGCATCCTGGTCCTCTCCGACCGGGACTCCAACGCCGACCTCGCCCCGATCCCGTCGCTGCTGCTCACCGCCGCGGTCCACCAGCACCTCGTCCGGGAACAGACGCGCACCCAGGCGGCGCTGATCGTCGAGTCCGGCGACTGCCGCGAGGTGCACCACGCGGCCGTGCTGATCGGTTACGGCGCGGCGGCGGTCAACCCGTACCTGGCCTTCGAGTCGGTCGAGGACATGATCTCCACCGGCGTGCTGGCCGGCGTCGACCGGCTGAAGGCGGTCCGCAACTACGTCAAGGCGCTCGGCAAGGGCGTCCTGAAGATCATGTCCAAGATGGGCATCTCGACGGTCTCGTCGTACTGCGGCGCGCAGGTCTTCGAGGCGGTCGGCCTGGACACCCGGCTGGTCGAGCGCTACTTCCGGGGCACCCCGAGCACGATCGGCGGGATCGGGCTGGCCGAGATCCACGCCGAGGTGGCCGCCCGGCACGCGCTGGCCTGGCCGGCCCCCGGCGGGCAGGTCACCGACCGGCTGGACGTCGGCGGCGAGTACCAGTGGCGCCGCGAGGGCGAACTGCACCTGTTCAACCCGGAGACGGTCTTCCTGCTCCAGCACGCAACCCGCAGCCGGCAGTACGACGTGTTCCGGCGGTACACCGCCAAGGTCGACGAGCTGGCCGCCCGGGCCGGCTCGCTGCGCGGCCTGTTCACCCTGCGCACCGGCGTACGCCCGCCGGTGCCGCTGGACGAGGTGGAGCCGGCCACCGAGATCGTCAAGCGGTTCGCCACCGGCGCCATGTCGTACGGGTCGATCTCGGCGGAGGCGCACGAGACCCTGGCCATCGCGATGAACCGCCTCGGCGGCAAGTCCAACACCGGCGAGGGCGGCGAGGACGTCGACCGGCTGTACGACCCGCGGCGCCGCTCGGCGGTCAAGCAGATCGCCAGCGGCCGGTTCGGCGTGACCAGCGAATACCTGGTCAACGCCGACGACCTCCAGATCAAGATGGCCCAGGGCGCCAAGCCCGGCGAGGGCGGCCAGCTGCCCGGCAACAAGGTCTGGCCGTGGATCGCCCGGACCCGGCACGCCACCCCGGGCGTCGGCCTGATCTCCCCGCCGCCGCACCACGACATCTACTCGATCGAGGACCTGGCCCAGCTCGTCCACGACCTGAAGTGCGTCAACCCGGCCGCCCGGGTGCACGTCAAGCTGGTCAGCGAGGTCGGCGTCGGCACCGTCGCGGCCGGGGTGGCCAAGCTCAAGGCCGACGTCATCCTGATCTCCGGGCACGACGGCGGCACCGGCGCGTCCCCGCTCAACTCGCTCAAGCACGCCGGCACCCCGTGGGAGCTGGGCCTGGCCGAGGCGCAGCAGACGCTGCTGCTGAACAAGCTGCGCGACCGGGTCACCGTGCAGGTCGACGGCCAGCTCAAGACCGGCCGGGACGTGCTGATCGCGGCGCTGCTCGGCGCCGAGGAGTTCGGCTTCGCCACCGCCCCACTGATCGTCGAGGGCTGCGTGATGATGCGGGTCTGCCACCTGGACACCTGCCCGGTCGGCATCGCCACCCAGAACCCGGTGCTGCGCGAGCGCTTCACCGGCAAGCCGGAGTTCGTGGAGAACTTCTTCCTCTTCCTCGCCGAGGAGGTCCGGGGCTACCTGGCCGAGCTGGGCTTCCGCAGCATCGAGGAGGCGATCGGGCACACCGAGCTGCTCGACGTCACCGAGGCGATCGACCACTGGAAGGGCCACGGCCTGGACCTCAGCCGGGTGCTGCACCTGCCCGAGCTGCCCGAGGGGGCGGCCCGGCGCGGCATCCGCGCCCAGGACCACGGCCTGGAGGCCGCCCTGGACAACCAGCTCATCGCCCTGGCCAAGCCGGCGCTGCGCGACGGCACCCCGGTCCGGCTGGAGGTGGCGGTCCGCAACGAGCACCGCAGCGTCGGCGCGATGCTCGGCGGTGAGGTGACCCGCCGGTTCGGCGGGACGGGCCTGCCCGACGACACCATCGAGTTCCGGCTGCGCGGCACCGCCGGCCAGTCGTTCGGCGCGTTCCTGCCGCGCGGGGTGACCCTGCGCCTGCACGGCGACGCCAACGACTACGTGGGCAAGGGCCTCTCCGGCGGCCGGCTCGTGGTGCGCCCGCACGCCGCCGCGCCGTTCGTCGACGACGCGGCCGGGCCGGGGGAGCGGGCCGAGGACCAGATCATCGCGGGCAACACCATCCTGTACGGGGCGACCGGCGGCGAGGTGTTCCTGCGGGGCCGGGTCGGCGAGCGGTTCGCGGTGCGCAACTCCGGCGCGGTGGCCGTCGTCGAGGGCGTCGGCGACCACGGCTGCGAGTACATGACCGGCGGCACGGTGGTGGTGCTCGGCCCGACCGGCCGTAACTTCGCCGCCGGCATGTCCGGGGGGACCGCCTTCGTGCACGACCTGGACCGCCGGCTGGTCAACACCGAGCTGGTCGACCTGTCGCCGCTGCGCGAGGAGGAGCGGGACCGCCTGCACGAGCTGGTCCAGCGGCACTTCGCCGAGACCGACTCGGCGGTCGCCGAGGCGCTGCTCAAGCGCTGGCCGGAGGCGGTGGAGGAGTTCACCGCGGTGGTGCCCCGGGACTACCGCCGGGTGCTGGAGATCATGCGGGCCGCCGAAGCCGCCGGCCACGACGTCGACGACGCGGTCATGAAGGAACTGACGGCGCCGGCTGAGCCGGCCCAACCGGCGCTGCCGGTGCCGCCCGCCCCGCGGGCGGCCGCCCAGGAGGTGGCTCGTGCCTGACCCGAACGGTTTCCTGCGCTACGACCGGCGGCTGCCCGCCCGCCGGCCGGTGCCGGTGCGGATCTCCGACTGGCGGGAGGTGTACCCGCCGGCCGGCGAGGAGCTGATCCGCGAGCAGGCCACCCGCTGCATGGACTGCGGCGTCCCGTTCTGCCACGACGGCTGCCCGCTGGGCAACCGCATCCCGGACTGGAACGACCTGGTCCGTACGGGCAACTGGGACGCGGCGGTGGAGTCGCTGCACGCCACCAACAACTTCCCCGAGTTCACCGGCCGGCTCTGTCCGGCGCCCTGCGAGGCGGCGTGCGTGCTCGGCCTCGGCGGGCAGCAGCCGGTCACCATCAAGCAGGTCGAGGTGGAGATCGCCGACGCGGCGGTGGCCGGCGGCGGGCTGCGGCCCCGGCCGGCGCCGGTCCCCACCGGGCGCTCCGTGGCCGTGGTCGGCTCCGGCCCGGCCGGGCTGGCCGCCGCGCAGCAGCTGGCCCGCGCCGGGCACACCGTCACCGTGTACGAGCGCGACGACGCCCTCGGCGGCCTGCTCCGGTACGGCATCCCCGACTTCAAGCTGGAGAAGCAGCACGTCGATCGGCGGCTGGCGCAGCTCGCCGCCGAGGGGGTGCGCTTCCGGACCGGGGTGAACGTCGGCGTGGACGTGACCGCCGATCAGCTGCGCGCCGAGCACGACGCGGTGCTGCTCGCCTGCGGCGCGCTGCAGGGCCGGGACACCCCGGCGACCCCGGGCCGGGCGCTGCGCGGCGTACACCAGGCCATGGCGCACCTGGTCGCGGCCAACCGGGTGGTCGCGGCGGCCGGGGCGGGCCGGCCGGCGCTGGCCACCCTGCCGGACGGCACCCCGATCGACGCGGCCGGCAAGCACGTGGTGATCATCGGGGGCGGCGACACGGCGGCGGACTGCCTCGGCGTGGCGCACCGGCAGGGCGCGGCCGGCGTCCACCAGCTGGACCTCTACCCGGAGCCGCCGGCCGAGCGGGACGCCGCCCGCGATCCGTGGCCGACCTGGCCGTGGGTGCTGCGCTCCTACCCGGCCCACGAGGAGGGCGGCGAGCGGGTCTTCGCGGTGGCGGTGCAGGAGTTCGTCGACGACGGCACCGGTCAGGTCCGGGCGGTCCGGATCGCCGAGGTGACCGTGGAGAAGATCGACGGCCGGCGGGTCGTCACCGTGCTGCCCGGCTCCGAACGTGAGCTGCCGGCCGACCTGGTGCTGCTGGCCATCGGCTTCGAGGGCACCGAGGAGCAGCCGCTGCTGGCCCAGCTCGGGGTGGCCCGCAACGGCCGGGGCGCGATCGACGCCCGGCCGGACTGGCAGACCGCCACCGACGGGGTCTTCGTCGCCGGTGACATGCACCGCGGCGCGTCGCTGATCGTCTGGGCGATCGCCGAGGGGCGGGCCGCCGCGGCGGCCATCCACGGCTACCTGGGTGGGGTGGGGAGCCTGCCCGCCCCGGTCGACCCGGCGCGGCAGCCGCTCGCGGCCCGCTGACGAGCAGCAGCGACGGCCCGGACCCGGGGTACGGGTCCGGGCCGTCGCTGCGCCCTCGTCCGGCTGGGCCGCGTTGACCCAGGCAGGGGTGCGGCGTGTCGGCGCAGCCGCACCGTGACGACCGGCCGACCCGTCGCCGTGCCGGATGTCCGGTCAACCGGTGCGGGAGCTACCGCGCCCCCGCATCCCACCACTCGAGCACACGCTGTCCGTAGAGGGTCAGCCACTTGGACGGCTGCCCGGCCGGCACGTCGACCTCGAACCAGACGCGTCCCGGTTGGCGACCGCCCTGCAGCCAGCGGCCGTCGGGCTGCCGGGCAGCGCGGATGAGCTCGATCGCCTCGGCGGTGCGCGGGTCGGGCGCGCGGCCGTCGACCTGCGCGGCCTGGCGGAAGTAGTCGGCGGCGTTGAGCGCGGTGTAGCGCCAGCGGATCGGATACTCGAAGAAGCTGACCCAGGGCCCGACCGGCTCGCCCGTCGACAGCCGGCGCAGCAGGCGGCGCTCGAGCAGGTACTCCTCACCGCGGCGGCGCGCAGCGCGGGTGGCGCCGGTGCCGCCGGTCGCCTTCTCGTAGGCGAGCAACCCCTTCAGCGAGTTGAGCGTCGAGTGGAACGATGACCGGGTCGAGCCCGCGACCCACTCGCAGTTCCAACCGCCGTCGACCATCTGGTGCGCCAGGAACCAATCCACGATGGCGTCGACGTCGGCGCCGAGCCAGACGCCGTTCGCGAGCGTCCAAGCGTTGATGCAGCAGTCGACCTCGCCGGCCCAGTACGGCCGGCCCTCGTAGTCCCAGCGGCTGTTCTCCGCGAGCAGTTCGACGGTGCGGCGCTCGCGCAGCACGGCCGGGTCGAGGCCCCACTCCCGCAACGAGTTGAGCGTCCAGGTCGTCGGCGTCCAGGGCTGGGCGCCCTCCTCGGCCGCCTCCGCGCCCGCGAAGTCGAAGTCGGCGGGAAAGAACGAGCCGCCGGCCCACTGGCCGTCCGGGTCCTGCACAGCGAGCAGGCGCGCGCCGAAGCCGTCGGTGGCGACCTTCGCGCGGGTCGCCTCCCAGACCTCCGCCGGTTCGCCGAGGAGGTCGCGCTCCACCTGCCACCGGAGCGCCGCGTCGGAGTCGAGCAGCCACGTGGTCAGAGCCTCGGTTGCCATTCGGCGACTATATCGGCACCCATCGGAGGCGAACGATGGCCGCCGGGGGTGCCCTTGGCGCGTCGGTGGGCGTCCTGGTCGACCGTGCTCGGATGCGGACCGTGAGCCCGGCCGGGTCCGGTTCGTGCCGACCCGTCCCCGGCGCCCGGCCCTGCCGGTGAACCCGCTCACCAACTGTCGTCAGGAGGTTTGACCCTCGCCAGACTTGTGCGCTGGCCGGACCCGTGCGGGTCCGGCTTCGTCGTGTCATCTCTGGACGGGGAAATCCTCATGGCCCTCGGCGCCACGTTCGCCGCGCTGCGCCACCGCAACTACCGGATCTGGGCCGGTGCCGGCTTCGTGTCGGTCATCGGGACCTGGATGCAGGTGCTGGGCGTCAACTGGTACGTCATGTCGGCCACCGGGTCGGCGACCTCCATGGGGCTCACCGTCCTGCTCCAGGCGCTGCCCACCCTGGTGCTCTCCGTCTGGGGCGGCGCGCTGGCCGACCGGGTGCCGGCCAAGCCGCTGCTGATCGCCGCCCAGGCGACCCACGCGGCCCTCGCGGCCGGGCTGGCCGTGGTCGCCGTGACCGGCGCCGGCGGGCTACCGGCGATCTACGTGATCTCCCTGGTCACCGGGGCGGTCTCGGCGATCGAGGGGCCGGTGGCGGGCCGCTGGTCCTCGACCCTGGTGGACCGGGAGAGCCTCGGCAACGCCCTGGCGCTCGGCTCGCTCACCAACTCCGCCGGCCGGATCCTCGGCATGAGCCTGGGCGCCGTCGTGGTGGCCGCCGTCGGGCCGGCGCTGCTCTTCGCGAGCAACGCCGCCAGCTTCGTCGCGGTCGTCGTCGCCCTGTTCGCCGTACGCGAGGGGGAGCGGCACACCGGCGAGCCGGCGGCGGCCGGTTCGGCCCGGGCGGACGGCGGCATCCGGGCCGGCTTCCGCTACCTGCTCGGCCAGCCGGTGGTGCTGGTCGCGCTGGGGCTGTCGTTCGTGCTCGGCAGCCTGGGCCGCAACTACCAGGTGACCATGGCGGCGATGAGCGAGGGCCCGCTGCGCGCCGGCGCCTCCGGCTACGGCCTCCTGTCCACGGTCTTCGCCGTCGGCACGGTGGTCGGCGCGCTGCTCGCCGCCCGTCGCCGCGAGCTGGGCTACGGCATCCTGGTCGGGGCCGGCCTGCTGGCCAGCACCCTGCAGATCGTGGCCGGTCTGGCACCCGGCACGGTCGGTTTCGCCGTCGTGATCCTGCCGGTGGCGGCCGCCGCCGTGATCATCGACACCACGGTCGGTACCCGCGCCCAGCTCGACACCGACTACGTCATGCGGGGCCGCGTGCTGGCCGCCGTCGCGGTCACCGGCTCCATCTCCGCCGCCGTCGGCGCGCCCCTGCTCGGCTGGCTCTCCGAACACGCCGGGCCCCGGCAGACCCTCGTCCTGGCCGGCACGATCACGGCGGTGGCCACCGCGGTGGCCGGGATCGCGCTGGACCGGCTGCGGGAGCGCCGGCTGGGCCACCGGCTCGCCCTGGTGCTGGCCGCCCCCGCGGTGCGCCGCCCGGTACGCCGGGTCGCCTCGACGGCCGCCCGGGTGGTGTGGCCGGCGGGCGTGGGCCGCGCCGCCGCGCCGTGCGTCCGTGCTCCGGCCCGCAGGGCTGTCCGGCGTGGGGCCGGCGGCTGCCACCGCGCCGCTGGCCGGTCCGTCGCCGCTGGCCGGATTCGGTCCGTCCCCGGTGGCCCGTCCCGGCAGCGGCCGGTTCCGGTCGAGCCGGGCCGTCCGGGCGGCCCAGGACTGCGCGGCCTGCGCGCCCCATCGGGCTCCGCGCCGGTCCCGGCTGACCGGCGCCGCCCGGCGGGCCGCGCACCACGAAGGCTGTCCGCACGCCTGAGGCTCCCCGCGGGGTGAGCGAGGTCAGCCCGGTGCGGGCACGTCCGGGATCCGGCGGCACGAAGACCATCGGCAGGCCGCGGACGTGGCCGTCGAGGCACGCCGCGGCGGGGCTGTGGGCCGGCGCGGTGCGGCCGTTCCCGGCCCCGTCGACCGCCTGACCGGCCGGGTCCGCCCGGGCAGGAGCGGACCCGGCCGGGAGGATCAGCGGTCCAGCAACCGGTGCGCCGCCTGGATCTTCGCCCAGGACCGGGGCTGCGCCGGCGCGAGCGAGGTGCGGGCCGCGGCGGCCACCTCGGGCCGCCCGGCGGTGAACAGCCAGGTACTGAAGACGTCGTCCAGGTCCCGGCCGGAGAGCTGCTCGGCGAGGGCCTGGAACTGGGCGATGGTGCCGTTGCCGTACGCGTGCCGGGCGGTCCAGGCCGGCAGGATCCGGAAGAACGCCTCGTCGCCGACGGCCAGCCGGATCTGGTGCAGCGCCATCGCGCCCCGGTCGTAGACCGCGTCGTCGAAGACCCGGTCGGCGCCCGGGTCACCGGGGAGGACCTGCCAGAACTCCGCGTCGGCCGGGTAGGCCGCATAGGTGAAGTCGAAGAGCTCCTGGGCGGTGCCCTCGCCCTGCTCCTCCGACCAGAGCCACTCGGCGTACGAGGCGAAGCCCTCGTTGAGCCAGATCGCGCTCCAGTCCGCCACCGAGACCGAGTCGCCGAACCACTGGTGCGCGTTCTCGTGCACGACGACGTACGGGTTCGAGCCGCGTCGCCAGAAGCCCGGACCGTAGACCGGGCGGGTCTGGGTCTCCAGGGCGAAGGTGATGCCGTCGATCGGGCCGGCCACGCCGCCCTGCGCCTCGAACGGGTACGGCCCGAACACCCCGCTCTCCCAGTCGATCACCTCGGCGGTGCGTTCGATGCTGGCCCGCGCGGCGCCGTCCCGGTCCCCGAGCGTGGTGCTGTACGCGTTGACCACCGGCTGGCCGTTGGGCGCGGTGTCGGTGACGATGTCGTACTGCCCGATGGCGAGGAACGCCTGATAGGTGGCGCCCGGCTTGGCGCTGCGCCAGCTCCACCGGGTACGGTCGCCGGCCTCGGGCAGCGGGGCCCGCGGCTGCACGCCGTTGCTGATCACCTCGACGCCGGTGGGCACCGAGACGGAGATGTCGAAGGTGGCCTTGTCGAGCGGGTGGTCGTTGCTGGGGAACCACCACCACGCCGACTCCGGCTCGTTGACCGCGAGCGCGCCGTCGGCGGTACGGGTCCAGCCGGTGTAGCCGCTCACCAGCGTCTCCGACGGTACGCCGGCGTACCTGACCACGACGGTGAGCTGCTGGCCGCGGGTGATCGGCCGGGGGGCGGTGATCACGAGTTCGTGCGCGCCGGCCCGGGCGAAGCCGGCCGACCAGCCGTTGACCCGTACCGACTCGACGTCGAGGGCGAAGTCCAGGTTGAACCGGGACAGGTCCTGGGTGGCGGTGGCCAGGATCGTGGTGGTCCCGCTGAGCCGGTCGGTGGCCGGCTCGTAGCGCAGTCGCAGGTCGTAGTGGCCGACGTCGTAGCCGCCGTTGCCGTAGTCGGGGTAGTAGCTGTCGCCGAGCCCGGCGCTGCCCGGGGTCGGGGCGGCCGTCGGGCGCGTGGGCCGGCCCCAGCCCGGTAGGGCGGCCTGGCCGGGGGCGCCGGTCGCGACCGTGCCGGCGGTGGTGACGGTCAGGGCGGCGATGGCCGCCGCGAGTACGCGTCGCACGAGGTGGACTCCCTCCATCGGGGTGTACGCACCGGTAAACCTAATCGATGGTTGTGAACATGCTGGTCTCCCGACACGGGCCGGGCTATTCAATTCGTGCGAATGTTTCGATAGCATTACCGACTAGTAACAAGCCTCGACCCTCTGGCCACGCGCGCGGTCAACGGGCTCCACCACACCTGTCCCGTGGAGGTCCTGTGATGTCCCGTCGCGTCCGTACCGCCCTGGCCGCCCTGACCGCGGCCGTCCTCGGCGCCGTCGTCGTCCCGGGGGTCGCCCAGGCGGCCACCGTCAACTACGTCGCCCTCGGCGACTCGTACTCCTCCGGCGTCGGCGCCGGCCCGTACGACCTCTCCACCTGCCTGCGCAGCCAGAAGTCGTACGCCCCGCTCTGGGCCGCGGCCCACCAGGTCACCAGCTTCCGCTTCCCGGCCTGCGGCGGCGCGGTCACCGCCGACGTGATCAACAATCAGGTCGGCTCGTTGAGCAGCAGCACGACCCTGGTCACCATCACCATCGGTGGCAACGACGCCGGCTTCGCCGACGTCATGACCAGTTGCCGCTTCGGCAGCACCAGCGGTTGCGAGAGCGCGGTCAACGACTCCCGGTCGTTCGCCACCGCGACGCTGCCCGGCCGGCTCGACAGCACGTACGCGGCGATCCGCAACCGGGCCCCGGCCGCCCGGCTCGTGGTGCTCGGCTACCCGCGGCTGTTCGAGACCGGCTACTGCGGCCTGCTGGCCATGAGCACCTACAAGCGGACCATCCTCAACGAGGCGGCCGACGTGCTCAACGGGGTCATCGCCGACCGGGCCCGCGCGGCGGGCGCCACCTTCGTCGACGCCCGGCCGTTCTTCGCCGGGCACGGCGTCTGCGCGGCCGACCCGTGGATCCACGACATCAGCGGCGTCATCGAGGCCTACCACCCGGACGCCGACGGCTACCGCTACGGCTACCTCCCCGCCCTAACCGCCACCCTCGGCTAACCCCACCCCGCGCCCACCCCACCCCCCACCCCCCGCCTTGCCGATCATGGAGTTGTGGCACCGGACAACAGCCGTCAATGCCACAAGTTGGGCGCCACAACTCCATGATCGACGCGGGCGGGGGCGCGGGCGCGGGCGCGGGCGAGGGCGGGGCGGGGGTCGCTGGGTGGGGGTTAGGGGGTGGCGGGGGCGAGGTTGCGGGGGCGGGTGGGCTCGGTGGGTGGGGCGGTTGGTTCGGCGTCCCGGGTCGGGGTCGACTTGGCGGGGACCGCCAGGGCGGCCAAAGCGGCGGCCAGCGAGATGCCGGTGAGCAGCAGGAAGCCCGTGGTGAAGCCGGCCTCCCGGGGCAGGCCGCCGGCCTGCGGGTGCGCCGTGATCACGCTGCTGGCCACCGCCGCGCCGAGCGCGCCGCCGATGGTGCGGATGTTGGCGTTCATGCCGGTCGCCACGCCGGTCTGGCCGGCCGGCACGTTGGCCACGATCAGGTTGGCCATCGAGGCGAACGCCAGCCCGATGCCGAGTCCCACCAGGCCGCCGGCCACGCCGATCTCCCAGCGGGTGTCGTGCGCGACGGTCAGCATGGCCGCGGCGAGCACGTTGAACACCGCCCCGGTGGCCAGCTGCGCCTTGGCGCTGAACCGGCTGGCCAGCCGGCCGGCGACGAGCCCGGCGACGAACATGCCGACCAGCATGGGCAGCATCAGCAGCCCGGCCTGGGTGACGCTGGCGCCGAAGCCGTACCCGGCGGTGGGCGGGATCTGCACGAACTGCGGCAGGAAGGCGTAGACGGAGAACATCGAGGCGCCGTAGAGCAGGGCGACCAGGTTGGTCGTCCAGACGGCGGGCAGGCGCATCATCCGCATGTCGATCAGCGGGTTCGCCGAGCGGGTCTCGGTGACCAGCCAGCCGACCAGGATGACGGCGGCGAGCAGCAGCAGGCCGGTGACCCGGCCCGACGTCCAGCCCCACGCCGCGCCCTTGCTGATCGGCAGCAGCAGCGCCACCAGCCAGCCGGAGAGCAGCAGGGTGCCGAGCCAGTTGATCCGGCCGGGCGTACGGACCGGCGACTCCGGCACGAAACGGTGGGCCGCGAGCGCGGTGAGGCCGACGACGACCATCGGGATCCAGAACAGCCAGCGGTACCCGAGGGTGGCGACGATCGGACCGGCCAGGACGACCCCGAGGCCGCCGCCGGCGGCGACGATCGCCGAGATCGCGGCGACCGCCGAGCTGACCCGCGCGGCGGGGAACTCGTCGCGGATGATCCCGAAGGAGAGCGGGAAGACGGCGCCGCCGATGCCCTGCACGACCCGGGCCGCGATGAGCACGCCGATGCTCGGCGCCACGGCGGCCAGCAGGCAGCCCACCGCCAGCGCGGCGAGGGAGACGACCAGGGTCCGCTCCTTGCCGACCATGTCGCCGACCCGGCCGAGGACCGGGGTGAAGATCGAGGCGGAGAGCAGGTACGCGGTCAGCACCCAGGTCACGGTGTTCTGGGAGGTGTGCAGGTCGTGCTGGATGGTGGGCAGCACCGGCGTGATCAGCGACTGGAGCATGGCGAAGAAGCCGGCGCCGGCGGCGAGGACGAGGAAGGTCAACCGGCGCGAGTCGCGCCGGGCGGTTTCGGACACGGAGAAGCTCCCGTTCGGGTACGAGGAAAGGTGCCTGGCGGGCGGCGTGTGCGACCCGGTTGGCGGAGGACGCGGCGAGCGCGGTGGCGGGCACCCGTCGGGGTGCGGCCGGAGCGGGACGCCGGGGCCGCTCGCGCGGATCCGCCGCGCCGTGCGTGGCGCGGTGGACGAACTGGCGACGGTGGCGGCCCGGAATCGCCGGTGATCAGCGAATGACGGGCATGGTGGGACCTCCTGGGTCCGGTGTCTGGTGCGCCGATCCGTCGGGTGGGACCGGCCGGAATCCGGGGTACGCTATCCGGAGGCAGGGCTCCGGTCAGTTCCGGAGGGGTGCCTCCACTAACGTAGCGGAGGGGCGCCTCCGCTTGCAAGGGGAGAGGGGTGACGCCCGTCATGGCCAGCGCCGACCAGCTCGGAGAGGTCTTCGCGCGCCGCCCGAAGCGGGCCGACGCCCGGCGCAACTACGACGCCCTGATCGCCGCCGCCCGGCAGGTCTTCGGCGACTGCGGCGCCGGCGCGTCGCTGGAGGAGATCGCCCGGCGTGCCGGGGTCGGCATCGGCACCCTCTACCGCAACTTCCCGACCCGGCGGGACCTGTTCGAGGCGGTCTACGTCGAGGAGGTCCGCGCGCTCAGCGCCTCCGCCGCCGACCTGGCCGACCTGTCCCCGTGGGACGCCCTGGTCGGCTGGCTGCACCGCTTCGTCGCCTACGTCGGCACCAAGCGGGCCCTCGCCGAGGAGTTGGTCCACGACTCCGAGGTGTTCCGCAGCTGCCGCACCGAGATCTACGCCGCGGGCGAGCCGCTGCTGCGCCGCGCCCAGCAGGCCGGGGCGGCCCGGCCGGACGCCAGCTTCGACGACGTGGTCCGGCTGGTCAGCGGAATCATGGCGTATCAATTCCCGGAGCCGGCCCAGCGCGATCGGGTGCTGGCCATCGCCCTGGACGGGCTGCGCCACCCCGCCGCCCCCCGCTGACAACCCGACCCGGGTGATCTACCAGCGGGCCGGCTCGGCCCCCGGCCGCGTCCCGGCCGTGCGCCGCCAGACCCCGGCCGTGCCCCGCTGATCCCGGCCGTGCCCCGCTGATCCCGGCCGTGCCCCGCTGATCCCGGCCGTGCCCTGATCCCGGCCGTGCCCCCGCTGATCCCAGCCGCTTGACGGCTGTGCCCCGCCGATCCCGGCCGCTTCGCGGCCGTGCGCCGCCGGCCCGCAGCCGTACCCTCGCCGGCCATGTGCGGTCGCAACCCCGCCGGCCCGGATGCGGCGGCACTCCGCCGGTCCCCGTGCGGCCCCACCGCCGGCCCGCGGCCGCCGCGGAGGGTGCCCGCCATCCAGCCTGGATCGTCGCGGGCCGGCCGGCCGTTGCGGCGGCGCGGACAATGGAGCGGTACGCGGCGTGACGAGGAGGTGACCATGCGCGAACCAGCTGCCCGGTCCCGGCCCCGGCCGGCGGGCGAGCGGCTGCCGGCCGGCAGCCTCGACCTGCTCGCCCTGCTGGCCCGGCTGCTGCGGCGGCCCCGCCGCGGCGACCGCCGGCTGCCCCTGCTCTGGCTGGTCCACCCGGACGGCAGCGGCGCGCTGGGTGCCCTGCTGCGCCGCTTCGTCGGCCGGGGCGCCGGGCGGCGGGTGCCGCACGCCGTGCTCGACCTGAGCACCCGCCCCGCCAACGACGACGTGCCGGCGGCGCTGCGCGAGCTGCACCGGCAGCTCTCCGTGGAGGCCTTCGGCGCGGCCCGCCTGCGGTTCCGGCACTATCCGCTGGCGGACTGGCTGATGCACCAGAGCCTGGCGGTCGGGCTGGACGCGCAGCAGAGCGGCCGGGCCGCGCTGGTCCGCCGGCTGCGCGACTGGCGGGGTCGGGGCGTCACCGAGGACCCGCAGGTGGGTGGCGACTCCGGGCTGGGCACCGCGCTGCAGGTGCTGCTCTGGCTGCTGCGCCGGGCGATGCCGAGCGTGGTGTTCCGGATCGCGGTCTCCGGCCGGGTGCCGCTGGTCGGCCGGCAGTACCGCTGGTTCATGCGGCAGCAGTATCTCGCCCCCCGGCAGTCGGTGACCTTCCTCGGCTTCGCCGAGCGGCTCACCGCCGGCTGGCGCGACGGCGAGCATCCGGCGCAGGTGGAGAAGCTGCTGCTGCACGCCTTCCTGGAGGACCTGCGGGTGGCGTACCGGCGCCGGTTCTGGCGGCCCGGCGACTGGCGGCGGACCGCCTACCCGGTGCTGCTGCTGGACGGGGTGACCGGCGACGGCGTCGGGCACACCCTGGTCCGGCTGCTCGACGAGGTACGCAACGAGACCGGCCGCAACGACCCGCTGCTGGTGGTGGCGGTGGCCGCCGTCCCGCCGCCGGAACCGGCGGCCGTGCACCCGGTGCGCGAGGCCGAGGAGGCGTACGACGACTGGGCCGAGGCGCTGCCGGAGATCCGCCGGCTGCGCCGGGCCGGCGCCTGGCTCGTCGTGCTGCGCAGCGACGGCGAGGACGTCGCGTCCCCGCCGGGCATCGCCCCGCCGGCGCTGGTGGCGCCGGACCCGCCGTGGTGGTCCCGGCGGTTCCTGCCGGCGGCGGTGGCGCTGCTCCTGCTCGCCGGGCTCGGCCTGTGGGCGCACGGGCGCTGGGCGGCGGACTGCCGTCCCTGGCCCACCGACCAGGTGCGGGTGCGGGTGGTCGCGGGGGAGTGCGTCGGCTACAGCGACACCGCGGGCCAGGTGTTCAACAGCGAACCCGGTCAGCAGCGGCTGCGCGCCGTGCAGCGGCGGATCTTCGCGCAGAACCGGGCCGCGCAGGAGGTGTGGCGGCGCAGCGATCGGCGCCGCCCCTACCTGACCCTGGTCTACCTGGGCAGCCTCACCGGCAACCGGACCCGCGCCGACGAGGAGTCGTACGTCTCCGAGCGCGAGGAGCTGGAGGGCATGGCGACCGCCCAGTACGCCCTGCTCCAGGAGTCCGCCGCGGCGGACGGCGCGGCGCTGCTGCACATCGTGGTGGCCAACGCCGGCCGGCAGATGCGGCACGCCGGCGAGGCGGTCCGGATGCTCGAAGGGTTGGCCCGTGACGACCCGACCCTGCTCGGCGTGGTCGGGATGGTGGACAGCCGGACCAGCACCGCGGCGGCGCTGCGCGAGCTCAACCGGGTCGGTCTGCCGGTGCTCGCGCCCACCCTGTCGGCCGACCGGATGGACACCAACTCCAGCCTCTACCTGCAGATCTCCGCGCCCAACCGGGACCAGGCCCGGATGCTCGAGGCGTACGCCCGGCAGGTGTTGCGGGTGACCGAGGCGCACGTCTACTGGACCACCGGCGAGGGCAGTTCGCTGGCCGAGGACCTCTACGTGTCCACCCTGGTCGACCGGTTGCGGGAGCGATTCGGCGCCCGGCTGACCCGGCTCGAGGAGTGGCGTACCGGCCGCCGCCTGGTCCAGGAGTGCGGCTACCGGGGCGTGCTCATCTTCGCCGGCCGCTGGTCGGAGGTCGACGGCTTCCTGCGCGCGCTGCGCGAGTGCGGTGCCGATCCGCCCCGGCACCTGCTCGCCGACGACTCGTTCAACCGCTACCTGGCCAATCCGGGGCTGCGGGCCAGCGCGCCCGGCAACCTGCCGGTCACGTACGTGTCGAAGGCGTCCCTGGCCACCTGCGCCGCGCTGCGGGCCGCGCAGGCCCGCCGCGACGACGCCCGGGGCAGCTTCCTCACCTGGATC
Organism: Micromonospora sp. NPDC049836; assembly: GCF_044465125.1. Classification (NCBI taxonomy): domain Bacteria; kingdom Bacillati; phylum Actinomycetota; class Actinomycetes; order Micromonosporales; family Micromonosporaceae; genus Micromonospora; species Micromonospora sp. NPDC049836. The sequence goes on along the minus strand of NZ_JBITLH010000003.1, from coordinate 184,088 downwards.
GGCGCCGAGGACCTGCTCGACCCGCCGCGCTGCCGGGACGGCGCCGGCCCGGCGGTGGGCGAGCGGGTGAGCCTCGCCTACGACGCGTCGATGATGCTGGTGCGGGCGCTGGAGAGCCTCGCCGCCCGGCTCCGGCACGCCGACACCGGCCGCCGCTGGCAACCCCGCTCGGTCAATCCGGCCGGGGTGCACGCCGAGGTGCTGCGGCAGAACGCCGCCGGCGGCTACCCGGGGGTGGCCGGCCTGATCCGGTACGCCCCGGACTCCGGCGAGCCGCTGGCCAAGCGGATCGCCCTGCTCACCGTGGCCCGGGTGCCCGACGTCGCGGCCGCGCCGGTCGAGGTCTTCCACTGCGGGGTGGCCGACGGCGGCCCCGACCCCGGCTGCCGCCGTCCCGGCTGACGGCCGCGCAGCGGGTCAGCTCAGTCGCCGGGCCGAGTGCTGCCACCAGCAGATCCGTGGCGGCGGTTCGGCCCTGGCCTGAGCCAACCGACGGTCCCGGCGCTCGGGTCACCCACGCCGCGTTTCGCCGAGCGCCAGGCCATCCTCGTGCTCCAGACGCAGGGCTGGGGGCGGGACCGCGGGCGTCGCGCGGCGGCCGGCGGCTCCCCGTGCGGGAACCGCCGGCCGCTCGCCGTCTGATCAGCTGTGCGCGTTGCTGGGACGGCCCCACGGGCCGGTGATCGCGAACACGTAGCCCGGCGACTGGATGTTGGCGAACAGGATCTTCCCGTCCGCGCTGAACGTCGGGCCGGTGAACTCGCTGTCGTTGAGTTCGTTGCGGGCCAGCGGGTACGCCTTGCCCTGCTCGGTCACGCCGACCAGGTGCGACACGCCCTCGCCGTCCTCGGCCAGGATCACCCCGCCGTACGGCGACACGGTGATGTTGTCCGGGCCGTCGAAGTTGCCGTGGTCGGCGTCCGGGTCGGCGTTCACCCCGAAGATGGTCTTCAGCGTCACCGTCTCGGTGCGCGGGTCGTAGAACCAGACCTGGCCGTCGTGCTCGTGGACGCTGCCGTCGTCGTGCCGGGCGAAGCTGGCCACGAAGTAGGCCCCGCCGTCGGCCCACCAGGCGCCCTCCAGCTTGCGGCTGCGGGTCACCTGCGCGTCGGTGAACTGCTTGCGTACCGAGACGGTGCGCGCGTCCCGGTCGGGCACGTCCACCCACTCCACCTGGTACCGGGTGCCCGGGGTGGTGGCCTCGGACAGGTCCGCGACGTGCTGGCTGCCGCGCCGGCAGCGCATCGCCTGGAGGCTGCCCGCGGTGTCGCCGTCGGGCCGCTCGGCCAGGGCGCGCAGCGCGCCCTTGCCGCCCCGGAAACCGGCCGGCGGGGTCCACCGGAAGTAGAGGCCGTTCGGGCCGCCGGCGTCCTCGGTCAGATAGATCGCGTGGGTGTACGGGTCGACCGCCACCGCCTCGTGCGAGTAGCGGCCGAGGAACGTCAGCGGCACCGGGTTCTGGTTGGCGGACCGGTCGTGCGGGTCCACCTCGAAGACGTACCCGTGGTCCTTCAGGTAGCTGCCGCCGGCCCGCTGCTCGGTCTCCTCGCAGGTCAGCCAGGTGCCCCACGGGGTGATGCCGCCCGCGCAGTTGTTGTGCGTGCCGGCCACGCTGACGTACTCGCGCAGCCGCCGGCCCTGCCCGTCCACCTCGATGGTGGTGGTGCCGCCCCGGGCACCCGGGTCGTAGGTCAGCCCGGCCAGCGCCGGCACCGGGTACGGCTCGCTGCCGCCGATCTCGTGGTTGTTCACCAGCACCGAGCCGTGCGGGCCGCGGAAGCAGCCGGTGCCGTCGGCGTCGCTCGGGGTCGCCTGCCCGGACTCGAGCAGGGTCACGCCCGCCTGGGCCACGATGGTGTACGAGAAGCCGGGCGGCAGGGCCAGCAGGCCGGCCGGGTCCGGTACGAGGTCGCCGTAGCCGACCGCCGGGCGGACCGCGGCGCGCGCCGCAGCCGGCCCCGCGATCGCGTCCAGGCTGCCGGCCACCATGATGCCGAGGCCACCGGCGGCACCCCCGCGCAGCACCGCGCGGCGGGAGATGGGGGAGGAGGTCACGTCCTTGCCTTCCTGTTCGCTTGCCTGTGTTGAGCAGGCAAGCCGGGCCGGGGGAACGGCGGTCGGCGGGAACGGCCGCCGTTGGGTGAACAGTGGGCCAACGCTGCGTGCGGGCGCGTACTGTGCCGGGCCGGCGGGCGTCCGTTAGGGTTCCCCTCGATCGACAAGCGCGACGGCGTCGGAGGGCGGAGGCGTGGGCAGGCTCGCGACGGCGTACGGGCAGGCGCTGGCCCTGCACCGGCAGGCCGTGCGCCGCTGGGAGGCCGCCCGACGGCTGGTCACCGGCGCCGCGCCGGTGGCGCCCGGCAGCCCCGAGCTGGTGGCCCGGCTGGCCCGGCTCGGCGCCGACCTGGCCGCCGCCGAGCCCGCCACCGCCCGGCCCGCCGCCATCCCGGTGCCGGTACGGGTCGGCGAGGCGACCACCTTCGACGGTGGCTTCCCGGTGCTGGTCCCGCTGGGCGGCGGCACCCACCTGGCGGTCGACGCCGACGCCCGCGACCCGCGCGTCGGCGAGCTGCTGCGGGCCGTGGTGACCCGGCTGCTCGCCGCCACGCCGCCCGGCACGGTCCGGGTCGCCGGCATCGACCCGGCCGCGTTCGGCGCCGCCTTCCTGCCGCTGCGCCCGCTGCTGGACGCCGGTGCGCTCGCCCCCACCGCCACCACCGTCACCGAGATGGCCGCCCTGCTCGACGAGGCGGAGCGGCACGCCCGCGCCGCCCAGCAGGCCGTCCGGGACGACCAGGAACTGCTGCTCGTGGTCGCCGCGTCGGTGCCGCCGCCGCGCGAGCTGGCCCGGCTCGCCGCGCTCACCCACGCCGGGCCGGCCGCCGCCGTCTGCGTGCTGCTCGCCGGGTACCCGGCCGCCGGAGCGGCCGACGCGCCGCCGCCGCTGGGCGCCACCACCCAGCTGCGGCTGGGCGAGCGGTACGCGCGGGTCGGCGACCCGCCCGGCGCGCCGTTCAGTGTGGACGGCACCGGCCTGGCCGCCCCGGTGGTGATCGACGGCGACCCGTCGCACGCCACCGTCACGGCGCTGGCCCGCCGGCTCGCGGCGGCCACCCGGGCGGCCGAGGCGGTCACCTTCGCCGACCTGCTGCCGGCGCGGCGCTGGGCCGAGTCGTCCGGCCCGGGGCTGCGTACCGTGCTCGGCCGGGCGGTGCGGCTGCCCGGGCCCGCCGGCCCGGCGGTGGCGGCACCGGGGGCCGGCGGGGAACCGGTCGTCGTGGCCTTCGACGACGCCACCCCGCACTGGCTGGTCGGCGGGCGTACCGGCGCGGGCAAGACGGTGCTGCTGCTCGACGTGCTCTACGGGCTGGCCGCCCGCTACGCCCCCACCGAGCTGCAACTGTTCCTGCTCGACTTCAAGGAGGGGGTCAGCTTCGCCGAGTTCGTGCCGACCGGGCACGACCCGTCCTGGCTGCCGCACGCCCGGGCGGTCGGCATCGAGTCCGACCGCGAGTACGGCGTGGCCGTGCTGCGCGAGCTGGGCGACGAGCTGACCCGGCGGGCCGACCTGCTGAAGCGGCTCGGTGTCAGCAAGCTCGCCGACCTGCCCGCCGCGCACCGGCCACCCCGGATCGTCACCGTGATCGACGAGTTCCAGGTGCTCGTCGCCGGCCACGACGCGCTCGCCCGGCAGGCCGTCGACCTGCTCGAGGAGGTGGCCCGCAAGGGCCGCTCGTACGGCCTGCACCTGGTGCTGGCGAGCCAGAGCATCACCGGCATCGAGGCGCTCTACGGCCGCGCCGAGGCGATCTTCGGCCAGTTCCCGCTGCGGGTGGCGCTGCCCGGCGGGGCGGCCGTGCTGGACCGGACGGGCGACCCGGCCGGGGCGCTCCCGATCGGCACCGCCGTGGTCAACACCGCCGGTGGCGCGGCCGGCGCGAACACCCAGGTCCGGTTCCCCGACGCGCACGCCGCCGCGGCCGACCTCGCCGCGCTGCGGCACGAGCTGTTCCAGGCCCGCCCGGCCGGCTCGGCGCCACCCACGGTCTTCCGGGGGTACGAGTCGCCGCGGCTCGCCGACGACCCTGCCTGGGCGGCGCTGCGCCCGGACGCCGGGGCGCCGCTGGCCCTGGTGGGCCGGACCGTGGACGTGGCCGGCAGCCCCGCCGGGTTCCGGCTGGACGCCACCCCCGGCCGGCACCTCGCCGTGGTGGGCACCGCCGCGACCGGCGCGCAGGTGCTCCGCTCGGCCACCCTCAGCCTGGCCCGCCAGCACGCCCCGAACACGGCGCGCTTCCTGTTCGCACCGCTGGCGCCGGGCACCGCCGACACCGCCGACGACCTGGCGATGACCCTGGCCGCGGCCGGTCACCCGGTCCGCCGGCTGGACGCCGCGGCGCTCCGCGCCCAGCTCGCCGAGCTGTCCGGCCCCCCGGGAGCGGCGGCCGGCGACCCGGCCGCGGCGGCCGGCCCCTCGGCAGCGGCGGCCGGCGACCCGGGCGCGACGGCTGGCCCCCCGGGCGCGACGGCCGGGGACAAGGGCGCGGCGGCCGGTGGTGACCCGGGCGCGCCGGCCGGGATCCGGACCTACCTGGTGGTGTTCGGAGTGGACGCCGCCGCGGGTGTGCTGACCGCCGGTGACCCGGCGACCTTCCGGACCGGGCACGACGACCTGCGGGCCGTGCTGCGCGACGGGCCGGCGCACGGCGTGCACCTGCTCGGCTGGTGGCGCGGGCTGCGCCGGCTCGGCGAGGACCTGGGCGGCAGCCAGCACCGCGACGACGTGGCCTGCCTGGTCGCGCTGAACGTGCCCGGCGCCGACCTCGGACTCCACCTCGGCGTGCACGATCTCGCGTACGCGCACCGGGACGGGCGGGCGCTGCTGGTCGACCGGCACGACCAGCGCACCGCCCTGATCGTGCCGTTCACCGGGGACGGGGACGGGGACGAGCGGTGAGCTACCCGGAGTACGCGGCCCTGGCCCGGGAGCTGGCAGCCCGGCAGCGCGGCGGGGAACAGGCGATCGCCGCCGAGGCGGAGCAGCGGCGCACCCTGCGGGCCGGCCTCGACCAGCTCGGCCACCGGCTCGCCGCCCAGGGCCAGCGCCTCGACCAGCTCGGCCGGGCCATCGGGGCGGCTCCGCCGCCGGCCGGCGCGCCGGAGCCGGTGGACCGGCCCGCCCCGGTGGCCGCCCCGCCCGCGGGGCCGGCCGGCGCGCCCGGGCTCCCCGCCGAACCGCCCGCGACCGGGGCGGGGGCGACCGGCGGCGCAGCCGCCGCGCCGGGGCGGCCGGGGGTCGGGGCGTACCCCCAGGGGTCGGTGCCCGGGCCCCGGGCGGGTGACGCGGCGACGGAGCTGGCGGCGGCCCGGCAGCTCGCCGACGAGGCCGACCGGTACGGCCAGCAGGCCGAGGCCCTGGCGCACCGGCCCGTGCTGCTGCCCACCTGGTCGCCGCTCGGCCGGGCCGTCGGGGTGTACGTCGCCTGCGCGCTGACCGGCTCGGTGCTGATGCTCGCCACCCTGGTCGGCTCGCCGCTGCCGGTGAGCGGGCTGGACCTGGTGGCCGCCGGCGCGTGCGCCGGGGTGCCGCTGCTGTCCTTCCTGGTCGGACAGCTCGTGCTGGCCCGGTGGGGCCGGCCGGTGCTCGGCGGTGACTCCCCGCCGGCGCGGTACGTGCCGCTCGGTTTCGTCCTCTGTGCCCTGCTCTCCTCCGGCCTGTTCTGCCTCTACCTGGTGGCCTTCCGCGTGTTGGGCTGACCCGTGCCGGTCCGCTCGGGTCGAGGGGCCGCCGGCCGGCTCGCGTAGGCTGCGGGGCAGGCGAGCAGGGGAGGGCCCGTGAGCGCGGCGCAGATCATCACCCGGCTGGCGGCGGCCGCCCAGAAGCTGGACGAGGCGAAGGCCAAGGCCGCCGCGGCGGCGCAGGACGCCGCCGAGGCGCGGGCGCTGGTCGCCGGGGCCCTGGAAGGGGTGGCGGCCGGGCCGCTGATCGGCGTCATCGACGCCTACCGGCAGGCGCTCGCGCAGGCCGCGCAGGGCGGCGAGCCGGCCCGCCAGCATCTCCAGGAGACCATCGCCCGGGTGCGCGCGCTGGGCAGCTGACGTCGCCGGGCGCCGGCGACGCGCCCGGTGACCGGCTGACAACAATCCGACACCCGTCCGGTCGGACCTGCCGCGACGCGCCACCCGGAGGGGAACGTGGTGGCGGCACACATTCGCGGACGGTAATGTGCTGCGTCGTCGAAACCGCCGTTCGCTGTTCGGCGCCGCTGTCGCGATCGCATCCTCCCGACGGGGCGGCCCGCCGTCTGTCGGATCCACCCTTCCCGCACCACGCCCGCCGCACCGCGCCAGCGGTACGAGAGGAGCCGCAGTGTCCACAGAGGACGCGCCGCAGAACCGGCCGCCGGATGTGCCGGACGCCGGCGAACCGGAGACCCCCGGGTGGGAGAGGCGGTTCGCCGACCGTCCGCTCGGCTATCCCAACGCGCTGGTCTGGCTGCGCGCCGGCATGCTGCGGGACTGGCGCGGGGTGCTCGGCGCGTTCGTGGCCACCTGGTTCTACGTGCCGCTGGCCCTGCTCGCCGCCGTCTGGCTCGGCATCGCGGGCGGCCTGGCGGGGCTCTTCGTCGGCGGCGGTCAGGCCGGCGACCAGGTGCCGGCCGTGCTGCGCGACGCGCCGCTGGTCGGTCCGCTGCTCGACGCCTTCCTCACCCGCTCGGGCGGGCTGACCGGCGGTTTCCTCTGCTTCCTGCTGGGCTTCCTGGTCGGTTTCCTGGCCGTGCTGGTGCTGCCCTGGCGCGGCGCGTTCGACGAGCCGGCCAACCTGCTGACCGGGCTGGCCGGGGTGGTGCTGGCCGCCGCGCTGGTCGGCCTCCTCTACACCCTGGCCCGGGTGGTCCTCGAGCCGCGGTTCCTGGCCGTTTCCGGCGCCCGCCGGCTCAGCCGGCGGGAGGCCGACCGGCTGCGGCCCCTCCTCGCGGACTGCGCCCGCCGGCTCGACCTGCCCAACGTGCCCCGCCTGCTGATCGAGGACGACCCGGTGCTGACCAACGCCCGGGCGTACGCCCGGCACGTGGTGGTGAGCACCGCCCTGCTCGACGAACCGGACGAGAACATCGCGGCGCTGCTCAGCCACGAACTGGTGCACTGGCGGACCGGAGACGAGGTGACCGGCGCGTTCATCCGGGGAGTCGGGCTGCCGCTGGTGCTGGTGCACGCGATCCCCAGTTGGTTGATGCGGCGGTTCCCGCACCCGGCCACCGACTTCGTGGTCTTCCTGGTCTTCTGGCCGGTCCTGGTGACCATGCGGTTCCTGGTGCTGCCCGCCCACCGGCGCGACGTCCGGGCGGCCGAGTACCGCGCCGACGAGGGCGCCGTGCTCGCCGGCCACGCCACCGGCATGCGGGCCCTGCTGGAGCGGCGCCGCTCCTTCGAGACCGGACGCAGCGGCTGGGACGAGGCGGTCTGTGCCACCCACCCCCCGGCAGAGCTGCGCCTGGACCGGCTGGAGCAGCTCACCGGCCCGGACGCGGCCGGCGAGGCGGCGGCCGACGACGCCGCGGCCCGACGCCGCGAGCTGTTCGGGGCGCCGGCGTCGCCGGGACCGCGGCGGGCCTGGCTGGTGGCGGCGGCGCTGGTGGTGGTGAGCTGCCTCGGCGGTGGCGCGCTCACGGCCGCCCAGTGGATGTTCTACCGGCCGGAAGCGGCGGTCGACGGCTACTTCGACGCGCTCGGCGACCGCGATGCCCGGGACGCCCTGGGGTTGCTGACCGAGGACGCCCGCGCGGGGGTCGGCGACGAGGAGCAGCTGGCCCGGATGGTCGGGGCGAAGGACTACCAGCCACCGACCGACGTCCGGGTGACCGCGGTCGAGCGCGACGGCGACGAGGCGACCGCCACGGTCTCCTATGTCCTGGCCGGCACGCGGGCGACCGCGGAACTGCCGCTGCGCCGCGACGACCGGGCCACCCTCGGGCTGTTCCACCGCTGGCGGGTCGCCGCCGCACCGGCCCGGCTCTCGGTGCCGGGCGGACCGGCCGGGCTGACCGTCGGCGGGGTGCCGGCGGCCGGCGGCCCGGAGGACGGCGGAGTGGCGCTGCTGCCCGGGAGCTACTCGGTCGCCGGCCCGCGTAACCCGCTGACCGAGATCCCGCCGCAGGTCGTCCTGGCGCTGCCCGGTACGGAGCAGGTGGCCGGCGCGGACCTGCTGCGGCCGACCCTCGCGCCGGGCGCGCAGGCGGCCGCCGAGGAGGGCGTGCGGACCTGGCTGGACGGCTGCGCCGCGCAGCGGGTGGCCAACCCGACCGGCTGCCCCTTCACGTACTACAGCGGCAGCACCGTGAAGCGGATCGCCTGGAAGATCGAGAAGGTGCCGGAGCTCCAGATCGAGCTCTCCGACGAGAGCGGTGCGCCGGTGGCCGTGGTATCCACGGTGGACGGCGGGCAGGGCTCGGCCCGGGCGACCGGGGTGGAGGAGGACTACTTCACCAGCAACCGCCCCTTCGCCGAGACGGTGACCTTCCGGGTCCGGGGCGTGCTGACCCTGGTGGACGGAAAACCGACGTTCCGTCCGGACGCCGGATGACCGAGGAGAGGAGACCGGTGACCGGATCGTCGCCCCGCCCCGGAGAGCCGGTCCGCCTGCTGCTGGCGCCCCGCGCCGGCCGCCCGCCGACGGTGCCGCTGCTGGCCTGGCTGCACCGCCGCCCGGAGTTCCGCGCGGCGGTACGGGACGCGGGGGCGGGCCGGGGCGGCCGCCCCGGGTTCAGCGATGCGGTGATCATCGCGGTGGTGGCCCAGGGCCTGCTGCCGGGGCTGTTCAACCTGCTCCAGTCCTGGGTCGACCAGCAGCGCACCGAGGTCAGCGTGCGCCTGCGGGTGGGCGACGCCGAGGTGGAGCTGCAGGTCAACGGCCGCACCGATGCCGGGAAGCTGCTGGAGCAGGCGACCCGCGCGCTGCCCCGGGCCGGCCAGGACGGGGACGACCCGCCCGCCTGACCACCCGCCGGGACCGGCGGGCCCGCGGTGCCGCGGTGCTGGGGCACGCCGGGCGCCGTGCCGATTCGCCGGTTTGTGCCTCCCGTGCGACAACGGGTTACCAGCGCGTAACTTTTCATTGACGTGTGTGAAATCGGACACGCATCATCGTTCCCACGATCGATCGGATCCCACCCGTCCCCTCCCGGCCAACCCGGGTGCCTCCCACCGGAGGTGCAGCCATGCTGCTCCGAACGATCCTCGCCGCCACCACCGCCGTCACCGCCCTGCTGGTCCCGGCCGCCGCCGCCCAGGCCGCCGCGGCACCCCAGCGCACCGCCGCCGCCACGACCGCCGCCGCCGCGGCCGATCCCGCCGACCTGCCGCTCGCCGCGGCCGGCGCCAATCCGGTCGCCGCGGCCGGCGCCAATCCGGTTGTCGTGGTCGGCGGCCTGATCGGGGTCTCCATCGCGTACGAGCCGATCGCCGCCCGGCTGCGCGCCGACGGCTACCGGGTGTCGATCTACCAGTTGCCGAACCTCGGCTTCGGCGACATCCGCGAGTCCGCCCGCGCCCTGTCGTCCTACCTGGACCAGGTCCGGGCCGCCACCGGGGCGGCCAAGGTGGACCTGGTGACCCACTCGGAGGGCGGCCTGGTCAGCCGCTGGTACATCAGGTTCCTCGGCGGCGCCGACAAGGTCGACCGCTACATCAGCCTGGGCAGCCCGCAGCGGGGCACCTACGTCGCCAACATCATCAACTTCCTCGGCCTGGGCAGCTGCGTCGGCATCGTCGCCTGCCAGCAGATGAGCGCCGGGTCGTCGTTCCTGGCCGAGCTGAACGCCGGTGACGACACCCCGGGCGCGGTCCGCTGGACCACCGTGCGGACCTGGCAGGACGAACTGGTGGTGCCGATCAACAACGCCACCCTCGTCGACGGCGCGACCAACGTGCTGGTGCAGGGCTGGTGCCCGCTGCGGGTCGTCGGCCACCTCGGCCTGGTCCTCGACGGCACCACGTACTCGATCGTCCGGCAGGCGCTCGCCGGCGCCGCGATCCGCCCCAACTGCTTCGCCCTCTGATCGATCCCGGACCGGCGGGCGGCCCGCGTACGCCCGCCGGTCCGCGCGCCGGCGGTCCGGCGGGTCGGCGGTCCGGCGTGCCGGCGGTCCGGCGTGCCGGCGGTCCGGCGTGCCGGCGGGTCGGCGGTCCGGCCGGTCGGGCCGGCGGCGGGGCAGTTGGGCCGAGCGACCCCGGGGGCGGCGCGTGCCGTGCGACGCTGTGCCGGAGGCGGGACGGACGTGAAGGAGGTGCGCCATGGCCGCGACGCCGCAGGTCGACTTCGCGCTCGACACCTACGAGTGCATCGTGCTCTATCCGGGGCCGTCCGGGCGGGCGCTGCCCGAGGAGACCGTGCAGCGGCTGCAGGCCGAGCACCTGCACCACATGCAGGCGCTGCAACGGCGCGGCTTCATCCTGGTCGACGGCTCAGTCGACGGGCCGGCCCGCGAGCCGGACCCGCCGATCGGCTTCGGCCTGGCCCGCACCGGCTCGGTGGACGACGTCCGCAGCGTGATGGAGGCCGACCCGGCCGTGCAGGCCGGGCTCTACCGGGTGGACGTGCTGACCTTCCTCTGCCCGGCCGGCTCGCTGGAGTTCCCGCTGGCGGCGAAGCAACGCTGAGCGCCGGGCGCCGGCCCGCCCACGGCCCGCTCGCCCGGCCGGCTCGGCTCGCTGGGCTCGGCTCAACCCGCCGGCTCGGCCCGGCCCGCCCGACCCGCTCGGCCCGCTGGGCTCGGCTCAACCCGCCGGCTCGGCCCGGCCCGCCCGACCAGCTGGCTCGACAGCCGGCCGGCCCGTCCGCGCCGCCAGCCCGGACCCAGCCTCCCGGCCGCGGGGCGATCAGCGGGAGCACCCGGCCGGGGACCTGACGGCGGGCGGTACGATTTCCGCCGCGCGGTCGCCGATGCCCGCCACCCACTCGACGTTCCGGTGCGGTTGTTCACCGCCCACCGCGCGCGATTCGCGCGTCGTCGGACAACTGTTCCGCAGTCCGAAAGGGGTCGGCCGCCGGGTCGATCCGGAGGAGAGACTAGCCTGATGGGCGTGACACGCCGCGCGAAGATCGTCTGCACCCTCGGTCCCGCCACCTCGTCCCCGGAGCGCATCCGGGGCCTGGTCGAGGCGGGCATGAACGTAGCGAGGCTCAACTTCAGCCACGGCAGTCACGCCGACCACGAGGCGGTGTACCGGCTGGTGCGCGAGGCGGCCGACGCCGCCGGGCAGCCGGTGGCGGTGCTCGCCGACCTGCAGGGCCCCAAGATCCGTCTCGGCCGGTTCGCCGACGGCCCGCACGAGTGGCGTACCGGCGACTCCGTGGTGATCACCGGCGACGACATCCTGGGCAGCAAGGAGCGGGTCTCCTGCACCTACCGGAAGCTGCCGCAGGAGGTGAAGCCGGGTGACCGGCTGCTGATCGACGACGGCCGGGTGGCCGTCGAGGTCAGCGACGTCACCGGCAACGACATCCGGGTCCTGGTCACCGAGGGCGGCCCGGTCTCCAACAACAAGGGCGTCTCGCTGCCGAACGTGGCGGTCAGCGTCCCGGCGATGTCGGACAAGGACGCCGAGGACCTGCGCTTCGCCCTCGGCCTGGGAGTGGACCTGATCGCCCTGTCCTTCGTCCGCTCGGCCGAAGACATCAAGCTGGTGCACTCGATCATGGCCGAGGAGGGCGTGCAGCGCCCGGTGCTGGCCAAGGTCGAGAAGCCCGAGGCGGTCGACCACCTGGAGGCGATCGTGCTCGCCTTCGACGGGGTCATGGTCGCCCGCGGCGACCTCGGCGTCGAGCTGCCGCTGGACCAGGTGCCGCTGGTGCAGAAGCGCGCCGTGCAGCTGTGCCGGGAGAACGCCAAGCCGGTCATCGTGGCCACCCAGATGCTCGACTCGATGATCGAGAACTCGCGGCCGACCCGCGCCGAGGCCTCCGACGTGGCCAACGCGGTGCTCGACGGCGCCGACGCCCTGATGCTCTCCGGCGAGACCAGCGTCGGCAAGTACCCGGTGCTCACCGTCAGCACCATGGCGAAGATCATCCAGACCACCGAGTCCGGTTCGATCGGCGTGCCCCGGCTGCAGCACGACCCGCGTACGCACGGCGGCGCGCTCACCGTCGCCGCCTCCTCGATCGCCCGGGCCATCGGCGCGAAGGCCATGGTCGCCTTCTCGCAGACCGGTGACACCGTCAAGCGGCTCGCCCGGCTGCACTGCGACCTGCCGCTGCTGGCCTTCACCCCGGTGCCCGAGGTGCGTAGCCAGCTCGCTCTCTCCTGGGGCGTCGAGACGTTCCTGATGCCGTTCGTCGAGCACACCGACGACATGTTCCGCCAGGTCGACCAGGCGCTGCTCGGGCTCAACCGGGCCAACCCCGGTGACTACGTGGTGATCGTGGCGGGCAGCCCGCCCGGCACTCCCGGCTCCACCAACACGCTGCGCGTGCACCAGCTCGGCTCGCTGGTCGACGCCGCCTCCGCGCGGGCGCTGCAGTGAGCGCGGGCGGCCGGCCGGCCGGGCGGGTCGCGCGCCCGCGACCCGGGGTGGCGCGGTGAGCGAACGCCGGGTGGCGACCGGCCAGGCCGCGGTCGACCAGCTGCTGGAGGTGCTGGACCTCGCGAACACCGGTGAGATGACCTTCCGGGGGATGAGCCCCCCGGTCGGTCCGCAGCGGGTGTACGGCGGTCAGGTCGCCGGCCAGGCCCTGGTCGCCGCCGGGCGGACCGTCGAGCCGGAGCGCTTCGTGCACTCCCTGCACGGCTACTTCGTCCGCCCCGGCGACCCCGCCGAGCCGATCGAGTACCAGGTGGAGAACGTCCGGGACGGCCGCTCCTTCTCGGTGCGCCGCTCGGTCGCCCTCCAGCACGACAAGCCGATCTTCTTCATGTCGGCCTCGTTCCAGCGGCAGGAGGAAGGGCTGGACCACCACGCGCCGGTGCCGCCGGACGTGCCGGCCCCGGACGAGGTCCCCACCATGGCCGACCGGCTGGCCCGCTATCCGGAGCGGCTCGGCATCTGGGGCCAGATCCCGCGCCCGATCGACGTGCGCTACGTCGGCGAGCCCGGCTGGGTACGTCCCGGCGACCGGCCCGCCGAGCCGCACCAGCGGGTCTGGATGCGCCTCGACGGCAAGCTGCCCGACGATCCGCTGCTGCACGCCTGCGCCCTGGCGTACGCCTCCGACCTCACCCTGCTCGACTCGGTGCTGTCGGTGCACGGCGAGGTCTGGGGCCCCGGCGGGGTGGTCGGCGCGAGCCTGGACCACGCGCTCTGGTTCCACCGGCCCTTCCGCGCCGACGAGTGGTTCCTCTACGACTGCTGGAGCCCGTCCGCCTCCGGCGCGCGTGGCCTGGCCACCGGCCGGATGTTCACCACCGACGGCCGGCACATCGCCAGCGCCGTGCAGGAAGGGCTGCTGCGCCGGGTGGGCGCCTGACCGGCCGGCCCGGTCGGGCCGTGGCCGTTCGGTCGAGGGCCGCGGCACCGGCCGGACGATCAGCCGACTAACCTGTCCGGCATGCGTCTCTCCGCTCGGGTCGACTACGCCCTCCGCGCGGCTGCCGAGCTGGCCTCGACGGCCGAGGGGGCGGCGACCGGACGACGCCGACCCGTGACGGCCGAGCAGATCGCCCGCGCCCAGGACATCCCCCCGAAGTTCCTCGAGAGCATCCTGTTGCAGCTGCGCCGCGGCGGGATCGTGCACGCGCAGCGCGGCCCCGAGGGCGGCTACTGGCTGGCCCGGCCGGCGGCGGAGATCTCCCTGGCCGAGGTGATCCGGGTGATCGACGGCCCGCTCGCGCACATCCGCGGCCAGCGCCCGGAGCAGCTCGGCTATCACGGCGCGGCCCGTTCGCTGCAGGACGTGTGGATCGCGCTGCGGGCCAGCGAGCGGGAGATCCTGGAGCTGGTCACCCTCGCTGACGTGGCCGCCGGCACGCTGCCGGCCCGGGTGACCGAGCTGGCCGCCGACCCGGCCGCCTGGAGCTGACCGGCCCGTCCCACCCACCGATCGGGTACTTGACCGGAGCGCCCCCGTGCCGCATTGTCGACCAAGTCGATAGGAGATACCGAAAAGTTCGGGGGACACCGGTGCGTAAGCTGCTGATCCTCGCCCTGGTCGGGCTCGCCGCGCAGCTGGTCGACGGCGCGCTCGGCATGGCGTACGGGCTGACCTCCTCGACGCTGCTGCTCTTCGCCGGGGTCGCGCCGGCAGCCGCGTCCGCCTCGGTGCACCTGGCCGAGATCGGCACCACCCTCGCGGCCGGAATCGCGCACTGGCGGTTCGGCAACGTCGACTGGCGGGTGGTCGCCCGGATCGCGCTGCCCGGAGCGGCCGGCGCGTTCGCCGGCGCCACCGTGCTCAGCTCCGTCTCGACCGAGGCCGCCGCGCCCTGGATGGCCGCCGTCCTGTGCACGCTCGGCGGCTACCTGCTGATCCGCTTCGCCCGGCCGCTACGGCCGCACCGGGCCGCCGGCCGGCTGCGGGGCCGCTTCCTCGCCCCGCTCGGGCTGGTCGCCGGCTTCGTCGACGCCACCGGCGGCGGGGGCTGGGGTCCGGTCGCCACCCCGGCGTTGCTGGTCTCCGGCCGGCTGGCCCCGCGCACGGTGATCGGCTCGGTGGACACCGCGGAGTTCGTGGTCGCCGGTGCGGCCAGCGCCGGGTTCCTCATCGGTCTCGGCGCCGAGGGCTTCCTGCTGCCCACCGTGGCGGCGCTGCTGATCGGCGGCCTGATCGCCGCCCCGATCGCCGCCTGGCTGGTCCGCATCGTCCCCGCCCAGCTGCTCGGCGCCACCATCGGCGGGGTGATCGTGCTGACCAACGCCCGGACCCTGCTGCGCGCCGGCGAGCTGGGCGGTCCCGTGCCGGCGCTGGTCTACGCGGTGCTCGGCGCCGGCTGGCTGACCGCGCTGGCGCTGGCGGTCCGGGCACTGCGCCGGACCCGCCGGGCCCGAGCCGTCGTCGCCGCCGCGCCCGCGTCCGCGGATCCGGACGCCGCGCCGGCTCCCGCCGACTCGACCGGCGCCGGCCCGGCCGCAGTGAGCGCCGCGCGCGAGCCGGCCGTCGACGATCCGGCGGCGGGGGGCGTCGGGTCGCGGTCACTGGCCGCCGCCGTCGAGGGCTGACCGGCGCGGTGCGCGGTCAGCCGGCGCGGTTCAGGCCGCGCCGGGCGGTGCGGACCCGCTGCGGCTCCACCGGCGTCGGGCGGCCGTCCGGGGCGAGCATCCGGTGCGCCGCCTCCAGCCCGGTCAGCGCGGCGCCGTAGGCGCTGAGCTCGCGCTGGAAGTGCTCCACCTTGGCGTACCAGAACCTCAGCTCCGGGTTCATCGCCTTGGCGTTGAGGTAGTTGACGATGTCGGTGTCCGGGGTGATGCCCTGCCGCGCGTAGCAGCGGTCGAACCTCGCCTTGGTCCGCTCGTACCGGTCGGTCATCGCGGTCAGGCCGGCCTCCGCCTCCAGCAGCCGGTTGCGCAGGTAGCGCACGTACTCGCGGGGGAGCGGCGGCGGGTCGGCGGGCGCGGTGCGGGGTGCCGGGAGCACAGGCATGGCGATCACCCGACCCGAACCGCGGCGCGGGCCCGGACGCCGGGCTCAGGGCCGGCCGCCCGTCGACGATCGACTCCATTCCGGAACAGCATGACCGGCCTCCCTCCGGCTCGGCTGGCGGGTCCGCGCCGGCGGCGGCGCGGCGTTCGCGTCCCGGCCGGTCGGGGGGCGACGTCGCCCCGGCGGCCCCGTACGTAGTGATGTCCTTCTACCCTGATCCGCCGGCGATCATGCGCCGCATCCGGGCCCCGCTCGGTCGCGGGGACCGGGCCGGGCCGGTTGTGCGGCCGGAAAGCGTTGTCCTAGGCTGTCCCCGCGCGGAGTCGAATCACCGACGTCGATCAGTGGCGTCCCGTCAGCGCGACGCACCGCTCCCGCCGGCCCGGGCAGGCCGGCGCGCTGCGTCGCGGGCTCGATCTCCGCGAAAGGCATCCCCGTGCACCCCATCACACCCCGTCGCCGGACCGCGCTGCTCGCCGCGGCCGCGGCGACCGCCCTCGTCACCGGCGCTCTCACCACGGTGGCCGCCTCGGCCGCCGCCGCCGGTTGCCGGGTCGACTACCGGGTCACCAACCAGTGGGGCGGCGGCTTCGGCGCCGACGTCACCATCACCAACCTCGGCGACCCGGTGAACGGCTGGACGCTCACCTGGTCCTTCACCGCCGGCCAGCAGATCGGCCAGGCCTGGAACGCCACCGTCAGCCAGTCCGGCGGCCAGGTCTCGGCCCGCGACGCCGGCTACAACGCCACGATCGGCACCGGCGGCACCGCGAACTTCGGCTTCAACGCCTCCTGGAACGACGCCAGCAACCCGGCCCCGGCGAGCTTCGCGCTCAACGGCACCACCTGCACCGGCGGGACCACACCGACCAGCGCGCCGCCCACCTCCGCCCCGCCGACCACCCCGCCACCCACCACCCCGCCACCGACCACCCCGCCACCCACCACGCCGCCGCCGACCACCCCGCCGGCGGGCGCCAAGCAGATGGAGAAGCTCGACCGGGGGCTGATCAGCGTCCGCTCCGGCAGCGGCAACCTGGTCTCCTGGCGGCTGCTCGGCACGGAGACCGCCGGGGTGTCGTTCAACCTCTACCGCGGCGCCACGAAGGTCAACAGCAGCCCGATCACCGGCGCCACCAGCTACCTCGACAGCGGCGCCGCCGCCGGCACGGCGTACACCGTCCGGCCGGTGGTCGACGGCGCCGAGCAGGCGGCGTCCGCGCCGGCGTTGCAGTTCACCAACGGCTACCTGGACGTGCCGATCCAGGCCCCGCCCGGGGGCACCACACCGGCCGGGGAGGGTTACAGCTACTCGGCGAACGACGCCAGCGTCGGCGACCTCGACGGCGACGGGCGCTACGAGATCGTGCTCAAGTGGGACCCGTCCAACGCCAAGGACAACTCCCAGTCCGGCTACACCGGCAACGTCTACGTCGACGCGTACACCCTCACCGGCGCCCGGCTGTGGCGGATCGACCTCGGCCGCAACATCCGCGCCGGCGCCCACTACACCCAGTTCCAGGTGTACGACTACGACGGCGACGGCGACGCCGAGGTGGCCATGAAGACCGCCGACGGCACCCGCTCCGGCACCGGCCAGGTGATCGGCTCCTCCTCCGCCGACTACCGCAACTCCAGCGGCTACGTGCTCGCCGGCCCGGAGTACCTGACCATGTTCGACGGCCGCACCGGCGCGGCCCTCTCCACCGTCGACTACGACCCGCCGCGCGGCACCGTCTCGTCCTGGGGCGACTCGTACGGCAACCGGGTCGACCGGTTCCTGGCCGCCACCGCGTACCTGGACGGGCAGCGCCCCTCGCTGATCATGGCGCGCGGCTACTACACCCGCGCGGTCATCGCCGCCTGGGACTTCCGCGACGGCACGCTGCGCAAGCGGTGGACGTTCGACTCCAACGCCAGCGGCAACGGCGCCGCCGCCGGCCAGGGCAACCACAACCTGTCCGTCGCCGACGTCGACAACGACGGCCGGCAGGAGATCGTGTACGGGGCGGTCACCATCGACGACACCGGCCGGATCCTCTGGTCGACCGGCAACGGCCACGGCGACGCCATGCACGTCGGCGACCTCGACCCGGCCCGCGCCGGGCTGGAGGTCTTCAAGGTCGACGAGGACGGCAGCAAGCCCAGCTCGTGGATGGCCGACGCGCGTACCGGCCAGATCCTCTGGCAGACCGCGCCGAACGGCGACAACGGCCGGGGCGTCTCCGACGACGTCTGGGCCGGCAGCCCGGGGGCCGAGTCCTGGTCCTCCGCCGTCGACGGCCTGCTCAACACCCGGGGTCAGAACGTCGCCCGCAAGCCCTCCTCGGCCAACTTCCTGGTCTGGTGGGACGGCGACCCGGTCCGCGAACTGCTCGACGCCACCAAGATCGACAAGTACGGCACCGGCGGCGAGACCCGGCTGCTCACCGGCAGCGGGGTGGCGTCCAACAACGGCACCAAGTCCACCCCGGCGCTCTCCGGCGACATCCTCGGCGACTGGCGCGAGGAGGTCATCTGGCGCACCAGCGACAGCAGCGCGCTCCGCATCTACAGCACGCCCACCCCGACCGGCGTACGGCTGCCCACCCTCATGCACGACCCGCAGTACCGGGTCGCCATCGCCTGGCAGAACACCGCCTACAACCAGCCGCCGCACCCCGGGTTCCACCTCGGCGACGGCATGGCCACCCCGCCCGCGCCGAACATCTACCTGCGCTGAGCGTCCGGCTCGACGGCCCGGCCCGGATTGACGGCGCCGGGCCGCAACCGGCCTGACGGCCCGGCCCACCTCGGCGGCGCCGGGCCACAACGGCAGGCACCGGGCCGCCAGCCGCGGAATCCGCGACCGGCGGCCCGGTGCACCACACCGCGGCATTCCCGACCCGTCCCGACCGGGAATGCCGTACCACCACCGGACACCACGTTAGGCCGGCTCCGCGACGCTGGGGTGACGTGGCTATGAAGAGCGTGTTTCAGCGGCCCTGGCGCAGGCCACCGGCGACCTGCTCGGCGATCAGCTCGAACGAGCGGACCCGGTCGGCGACGTCGTACACCATCGTGGTGAGCATCAACTCGTCCGCGCCGGTGCGCTCCAGCAGTGCCCCGAGCTGCCGGGCCACCGTCTCCGGCGAGCCGGTCGCCTGCCCCTCCCGCCGCTGCGCGACGAACTCCCGCTCGAACTCCGAGTACGGGTAGGCCGCCGCCTCCTCGGGCGAGACGAGCGGCTCCGGGCGCCCCGAGCGCAGCTTCAGGAACGACAGCCCGGCCGGCCCGGCCAGCCACTCGGCCCGCTCGTCGGTGTCCGCGCAGACCGCGTTGACGGCCACCATGGCGTACGGCCGATCGAGCCACTGCGACGGCCGGAAGTGCTGCCGGTAGAGCTGCAGCGCGGGGATGGTGTTCTGCGCGCTGAAGTGGTGCGCGAACGAGAACGGCAGCCCGAGCAGGCCGGCGAGCTGCGCGCTGAACCCGCTGGAGCCGAGCAGCCAGACCTGCGGTGACTGCCCCTTTCCGGGAGTGGCGGTGATCGGGCCGGGCTCCGCGCCGCTGAAGTAGTTCATCAGGTCGGCCAGCTCGCGCGGGAAGTGCTCGGCGGACAGGCCCTCCATGGTGCGGCGCAGCGCCAGCGCGGTCACCTGGTCGGTGCCGGGCGCCCGACCGATGCCCAGGTCGATCCGGCCCGGATGCAGCGCCTCCAGGGTGCCGAACTGCTCCGCCACCACCAGCGGCGCGTGGTTGGGCAGCATCACCCCGCCGGAACCGAGCCGGATCGTCGAGGTGTGCGCCGCGAGGTGGGCGAGCAGCACCGCCGGGGCGGAGCTGGCGATCGCCGGCATGTTGTGGTGCTCGGCCACCCAGAACCGGCGGTAGCCCAGCTCCTCGGTGCGGCGGGCCAGCTCGGTGGTGTGCCGCAGGGCCTCGCCGGCGCTGCCGCTCGCGGCCACCGGGGCAAGATCAAGAACAGACAGGGGTACGTCGATCACGGCTCGGGTCAACGCCCGGGCCGCCGGATTTGTTCCGGCCGGTGGCCTAACCCATGCCGCGCGCCTGCTCGAAGATCAAACTCGTCTGGGTGTGCTGCACGGCGGGATCCACCGCCAGGTGGTCCAGCACGAAGTCCCGCAGCGCGTCCCCCGAGGCCGCCCGCACGTGCAGCACGTAGTCCTCCGCGCCGGCCACGTGGAACACCGACACCACGCCCGGCAGGCGTACCGAGCGGGCCCGGAACGCGTCCACCGCCGCCCGTTCGTGCGCGGTCAGCCGCACCGACACCAGCGCCTGCAACGGCAGGCCCACCGCGGCCGGGTCGACCTCCGCGTGGAACCCGCGGATCGCCCCGCACTCGCGCAGCGCCCGGGTCCGGGTCAGGCACGTCGACGGGGCCACCCCGACCCGCTCGGCCAGGGCGTTGTTCGGCAGCCGGCCGTCCGCCGCCAACTCGGTCAGGATCGCGCGGTCCACGTCGTCCAGGGCCGCGAACGGCGGCCGTACATCATTCGGTGCGAGGGGCATGCGAGGATCATCCGTCGAACTTCGCCGCATCGGAAGAGCATTTCGCAGAATCTTCTTCGCCGCTCTTGCTCTCGGCGCTGCTGATGTTCGACGCTTCCGGCCATGACCGCCGTGGACACCAGAGCCGTGCACGCCGGGCGCGAGGATCTCGCCGGCCTCGGCGTCCACGTGCCGCCGATCGACCTCTCCACCACCAACCCGCTGCCCTCGGTCGAGGGCGGCGGCGACGCGTACGAGGCGCTCGCCACCGGTGGCCTCCTCCCGGCCGACGCCAGCGCCGTCTACCAGCGGCTCTGGAACCCCACCGTGGCCCGCTTCGAGACCGCCCTCGCCGAACTCGAGGGCACCGCCGAGGCCGTCGCCTTCGCCAGCGGCATGGCCGCCCTCACCGCCACCCTGCTCGCCGCCACCCGCGACGGGAAGCGGCACGTCGTCGCCGTCCGCCCCCTCTACGGCGGCACCGACCACGTCCTCGCCACCGGCCTGCTCGGCACCGAGGTCAGCTGGGCCCGACCCGGCGAGGTGGCCGCCGCGATCCGACCGGACACCGCGCTGGTCGTGGTCGAGACCCCGGCCAACCCCACCCTCGACCTGGTCGACATCGCCGCCCTGGCCACCGCCGCCGGCGACGTCCCGCTGCTGGTCGACAACACCGTCGCCACCCCGGTGCTCCAGCAGCCCGCCCGGCACGGCGCCGCACTCATCCTGCACAGCGCCACCAAGAGCATCGGCGGACACGGCGACGTCCTCGCCGGCGTCGTCGCCTGCGACCCCAGCTGGGCCACCCGGCTGCGCCAGGTCCGCGCGGTCACCGGCGCCATCCTGCACCCGCTCGGCGCCTACCTGCTGCACCGCGGCCTGCAGACCCTGCCGCTGCGGGTCCGCGCCCAGCAGGCCGGCGCCGAGAAGCTCGCCGGCTGGCTCGCCGGCCACCCGGCCGTCGAGCGGGTCCACCACCCGTCGCTGCACGACCCGGCCGGCCTGGTCGGCCGCCAGCTGGCCGGCACCGGCAGCCTGCTCGCCTTCGAGGTACGCGGCGGCGCGCCCGCCGCGGCCGAGGTCGCCGGCGCCTGCGAGCTGATCACCCACGCGGTGTCGCTCGGCGGCGTGGACACGCTGATCCAGCACCCGGCCTCGCTCACCCACCGGCCGGTCGAGGGCGACGCGAAGCCCGGCGGCGGACTGCTGCGGATCTCCGTCGGGCTGGAGGACCCGGAGGACCTGCGGGCGGATCTGGCGCGGGCGCTGTCGCGGATCTGACGCGCGGCCTGCCGGCCGGTGGGTGCGGGTCCGGTCAGGACTTCGGGCCGACGTGCCGGTCCAGCGCGGCGACCGCCGCCCGGCGGGCCACGGACAGCGAGTTGCGGCGGTTCATCCGCCAGGCGATACCGAGCAGGTCGAGCGCCCACTGGCAGAGACCCATGATGTCGGTCGACTCGTTGTGGAACATGTAACGGGGATAGACGTACTTCTTCCCTCGGACGACGACCTGGTTGGCGAAGCGGCACCCGTCGGAGTGGAAGAGACCGCGCAGGAAGTCGCCCGGGTGCGCCTCGACGAGGGTGCGCTGCCAGTCCGCCAGGACGATCGGACGCTGGTGCTTCTTGCCCGGCCCGTGCTGCGGGAACAGGCACGGCCAGTGCTTGCCGTAGCTCTGCACGGCGACGCAGCCTGGATGCTGGACGCGCTGGACCTTTTCCGCCAGGACCCTGCGCATGGCCTCGTCGCATGCCTCGATCAGTCCCGGCCAACTGTCGCTGCAAGAGATCCGGAGCACCGGCACCCGCGCGTTGGTCACGAGATGCCCGTCGCCCAGATAGAGGCCGAGGAGATAGGCGTAGGCGGCCGGATCTGTCGGCACGCGGACACCCTCACGGCAGCGGAAACACCGCAGTGCGGTGCCTAGAACCGCAGGGGTCGGGCGGTCTTTGCACCAGTGCCACACGGTGCGGTAGTTGAGGCCGACAGCGCGGGCCGCCTCCGCGACCGTGGCCCCGGACAGAAAGGCCTGACGTGCTCGGGCGCGTATCTCGGGTGGGTGCACGAGGACATCTTCGAACGCCCGTACGACATTCCCGGTGTCCCCGGTGGGATTCGAACCCACACTGTCGGAGGTTTGAGCTCCGCTTCTCTACCGGTTGGAATACGGGGACAGGCTCGCGCGACGCTCTCGCGTCGTGCCATAGGTTACCTACTACGCTAGGGGCGGCGACACCCGGCACGGCGGGTGTCGAGTTCGAACCGGTGGGAGTGGCTCGTGGGCGAGATGCAGGCGGACGCCGAGCGCAAGCGCGTTCTGATCGCCGAGGACGAGGCGCTCATCCGGCTGGACCTGGCCGAGATGCTGGTCGAAGAGGGCTACGAGGTGGTCGGCGAGGCCGGTGACGGTGAGACCGCCGTCAAGCTCGCCGAGGAGCTCAAGCCGGATCTGGTCATCCTCGACATCAAGATGCCGATCATGGACGGGCTGGCCGCCGCCGAGCGGATCGCCGGCGCGCGCATCGCCCCGGTGATCATCCTGACCGCGTTCAGCCAGCGCGACCTGGTGGAGCGGGCGCGGGCGGCCGGTGCGATGGCGTACCTGGTCAAGCCGTTCCAGAAGAGCGACCTGGTGCCGGCCGTGGAGATCGCGCTGTCGCGCTACTCCGAGATCGCCGCGCTGGAGTCGGAGGTGGCCGGCCTGACCGACCGGCTGGAGATCCGCAAGACCGTCGAGCGGGCCAAGGGCGCGCTGATGACCACGTACGGGATGACCGAGCCGCAGGCGTTCAAGTGGATCCAGCGCACCGCGATGGACCACCGGATGACCATGAAGGAGGTCGCCGAGCGGATCCTCGCGGAAACCGCCGGCGGCGAACTCACCCACCCCGCCTCCTAACCCCCCCCGGCCCGCGCGGCGGGCCGGGTTGCGTAGTGGCGCCCGCGAGGCGGCCCGGCCCACCCCCGCCGCCCCCCACCCCCGCCGGCGTCGATCATGGACTTGTGGTGCCCAGCTTGCGCCTTTGACGGCTTTATCCGGTGCCACAAATCCATGATCGCGGGATGGGCGGGTCCGCGGCCGCGCGGGCGGGGCGCCCGCGGCGGCGGCGGACCGGGCGAGCGGCGGGTTCCCTGGGTCGGTGGAGGTCGATACGATCGCGGCCATGCGGCGCGGCGTGGCGGTGTTCGGCCTGCTCGTGCTGCTGCTCGCCGCCTGTCGCCCGATGGGCCGGGCCGCGCCCGTGCCCACGCCCGCACCGGTCCGGCCGGGCTGGCAGCCGGTCACCCTTCCGGTCCCGCCCGGTGCCCCGGGCCGGCTGGCGCTGCGCGACGCCACGGCGTGTGCCGGCCGCTGGTTCGTGGTCGGTGCGGTGGTGGACGCCGCCGGTGGCACCCGGCCGGCCGCCTGGAGCAGCCCCGACGCGGTCACCTGGACGGCGCTGCGCCCGGTGCCGCGCAGCCCGTACGGCGAGGAGAACCTGCTGACGGCGGCGGGCTGCCGGGACGGTCGGCTGGCCGCGGTGGGGGGCAAGAGCGGCGGGGTGCACGGCAATCCCCGGATCAGCACCTGGCGGGCGGCCGACGACGGCTCCCTGGTGGAGGTGCCGGCCGAGTTCGAGGTCTTCGGCGGGCCGGACGCGGTCAACGTGGGGCGGATCGCGGGCGGGCCGCGCGGGTGGTTGATCTCGGGCAACCGGGCCACCGGGGCGGCGGCCTGGGTGTCCCCGGACGGGACGGACTTCGCGCTGGTCAGCGCGGTGCCGGGGCTGGCCGCCGACGCGGCGGGGCGGCCGTGGGTGGCGGACGGCATCGGCACCCCGTCGGGGTGGCTGCTGGTGGGCTCGGTGCTGCCGCCGGGGCGTACCGGCACTCAGCCGGTGGCGTGGACCTCGACGGACGGGCGGAGCTGGCGGCGCGCGGTGCTGCCGGCCGCGGACGGCGGCGCGGATCTGCAACGGGTGGCCGGGGCGGGGGAGCGGACGGTGGCCGTGGGTCGCCGGGGCGACCGGCTGGGCGCCTGGGTGGAGGAGGGCGGGCGCTGGCGGTCCGGTGGCGCGTTCGGCGCGGGGGGCGGCGCGGTCTCGGGGCTGGCGGCGGTCGCCGGCGGGGTGCTGGTGCTGCCGGCCGCCGGTCCGACCGGCTGGCTCTCCCGCGATGGTGACTCTTGGTCACCGGTCGGCCTGCCGGTGGCCGTGCCGGGCGGGGCCGAGCGGGCGGTGGCGGTGACGGGATCGAGCGACGTTGCTCTGCTGGTGGTGGATGACGGCACGCGAGCGCGGCTGTGGTCGGCGCGGGGGCCGTGGCAGCCGAACTGATTGCTTTCCGACAAGTGCTTGGCCGTCATTAACTGTACGATTTGTCCTGTGACGGGCCAGCGTGTGTTACAGCACATCCATGAAATCGGCCACTCAACGTAACGGTTAGGTCAACCCCTCCTCCTAGCTATTCCGGCGTGCCCGGGAAGTGGGATAACGTCCCGCCCCAGACCGGGATCGCGGTCGGTCCGGCCAGCCTCGCAAGGTCCAATTCGCGGTGGGTGGTCCGGGCATCGGACGGAGGAGGGTACGAGCCGTGAGGCAGAAGCTCGCTCGGGTGCTCGGTGGCGTGGCCATCGGCGCGCTCGTTTTCAGTGGCGCGGCCTGTAAGGCCGACAGCGGCGACAGTGAGGCCGGCGGCGGCGGGAAGGCCGCCTGCGATCTGAAGATCGGCTTCTTCGGCGCGCTGACGGGCGACGCCGCGGGTCTCGGTATCCACATGCGCAACGGCACCCAGCTGGCCATCGAGCAGTACAACAACGAGAACAAGGACTGCCAGGTCAAGCTGGAGCAGTACGACTCCCAGGGCGACCCGGCCAAGGCCCCGGCCCTGGCCCAGCAGGCGGTCGGCGACAGCAAGATCGTCGGCATCATCGGCCCCGGCTTCTCCGGCGAGTCCGAGGTGGCGGACCCGATCTTCGACGCGGCCGGCCTGCCGACCATCACCCCGTCGGCGACCCGCCCGAGCCTGAGCAGCAAGGGCTGGAAGGTCTTCCACCGCGGCGTGGGTAACGACACCTCCCAGGGCCCGGCCGCCGGTCGCTACATCAAGGACGTGCTGAAGGCCGAGAAGGTGTACGTCGTCGACGACCAGTCGGCGTACGGCGCCGGCCTGGCCGACGAGGTCAAGAAGGTCATCGGCACCCCGGCCGGCTACGACAAGATCCAGGTCAAGCAGACCAACTTCTCCGCCGTGGTCACCAAGATCACCAGCAGCGGCGCGACCGCCCTCTTCTTCGGTGGCTACTACACCGAGGCCGGCCTGCTGCTCAAGCAGCTCAAGGGCGCGGGCTGGAAGGGCACCATGATCGCCGGTGACGGCGTGAACGACGCCAACTTCATCAAGGTCGCCGGTCAGCAGGTCGCCGAGGGCACCATCCTGACCTGCCCGTGCGCCCCGGCCACCAAGGCCAAGGGCACCTTCCCGACCGACTACAAGACGAAGTTCAACGTGGACCCGGGCACCT
Source organism: Micromonospora sp. NPDC049836 (assembly GCF_044465125.1). Taxonomy (NCBI): domain Bacteria; kingdom Bacillati; phylum Actinomycetota; class Actinomycetes; order Micromonosporales; family Micromonosporaceae; genus Micromonospora; species Micromonospora sp. NPDC049836. The sequence continues at coordinate 158,517 of NZ_JBITLH010000003.1, read as the reverse complement.
ACGCCGACGTGTCCTTCGACATCACCAAGATCATGCTCGAGGGCATCAAGGCCGGCAAGTCCAGCCGGGCCGACCTGAACGCCTTCATCAACAGCTACAGCGGCACCGGTGGCGCCACCGGTGTGACCTACAAGTTCGAGTCCAACGGCGAGCTGGACCCGGCCCAGGTCATCGTCTGGGCGTTCAAGGTGAACGCGGGCCAGGTCGTCCCCGAGATCGAGATCCCCAAGGCCTGACCGGGTTCGTCCGGTCCCGCCACGGGACGCCAGGCGTGCGGCCGGGAGTTTCCTCCCGGCCGCACCGCTTGGCCGCACAGTTGGAGCCCCCACTTGAACTTCGATGAGCTCTTCGGGAACTTCCCGGCGCTGACCATCACCGGGCTGGAACAGGGCGCGATCTACGCGCTCGTCGCGCTCGGCTACACCCTGGTGTACGGCGTCCTGCGTCTGATCAACTTTGCCCACTCCGAGGTCTTCATGGTCGGTACCTTCACCGCCCTGTGGACCTGGGAGGCGCTGGGTCACAACCAGAACACCCCTGCCCCCGCGTTCGGCCCGCTGATCCTGGCGGTCCTCGCCGGCCTCGCCGTCGCGATGGTCGCCTCGGCGTCCACCGCCGTGGTGGTGGAGCTGGTCGCCTACCGGCCACTGCGGCGCCGCAACGCGCCGCCGCTGGCCTTCCTCATCACGGCGATCGGCGCCTCGTTCGTGCTCTCCGAGTCCTTCGGCATCGGCACCGAGCGGGCGCCGTTCGGCATGCCGGACCTGATCCCGCAGAAGACGGTCTTCACCCTCTTCGGGGCCGAGGTGACCAACCTCCAGCTGCTGATCCTCGGCGTCACGTTGATCATGATGATCAGCCTGGACCAGTTCGTGAGCCGCAGCCGGCTCGGCCGGGGCATCCGCGCCGTGGCCCAGGACGCGGACACCGCCGCGCTGATGGGCGTCAACAAGAACCGGGTCATCCTGCTGGTGTTCATCCTCGGCGGCCTGATGGCCGGCGTGGCCGCGCTGCTGTGGGACATCCGGTTCGGCTTCACCAAGTTCAACGTCGGCTTCCTGATCGGGCTCAAGGCCTTCTCGGCCGCGGTGCTCGGCGGCATCGGCAACCTGCGCGGCGCGCTGCTCGGCGGCCTGCTGCTCGGCGTGGTGGAGAACTACGCCGCCGGGCTCTTCGGTGGAGACTGGAAGGACTTCACCGGGTTCGTGCTGTTGATCGTGCTGCTGATGTTCCGGCCGACCGGCCTGCTCGGCGAATCTCTCGGGAGGGCGCGCGCATGACCGCCACCTCGGACAAGAAGGGGCGTCTGGCGGCGTTCCGTACCCGCTGGGGCGCGATGCCGAGGCAGGTCCGCTGGGTCGGCCTGGCCGCCCTGGTGGTCTTCCTCTACGTCCTGCCCAACCGGTGGTTCTACGAGTACCTCGGCTTCCCGATCGGCAGCGACTACTTCGCCTTCTACACCACCCGCTCCGACTTCGCGACGGTGCTCTTCGACACCTCGGTCTTCGTGCTGCTGGCGGTGGGCCTGAACGTCGTGGTCGGCTTCGCCGGCCTGCTCGACCTGGGCTACTTCGGCTTCTACGCGGTCGGCGCGTACACGGTGGCGCTGCTGACCTCGCCGGAGAGCCGGTTCGGCACCAACTGGCCGTGGCTGGCGGCGGTGCCGGTGGCGATCCTGGTGGCCATGGTCTCCGGGGTGATCCTCGGTGGTCCGACGCTGCGGCTGCGCGGTGACTACCTGGCCATCGTGACCCTCGGCTTCGCCGAGATGATCCGCCTCTACGCGGCCCGCAACGAGGGCATCGCGCAGGGGCAGCGGGGCATCCCGCAGATCCCGCACCCGCCGGGCACCGGCTCGGACGGTCACCCGCTGTTCGGCGTGGAGAGCTCGAAGCCCTACTACTGGCTGATCCTCACGGTGATCATCGTGATCATCTTCGCGATGCGGAACCTGGTCAACAGCCGGGTCGGCCGGGCCTGGGTGGCGATCCGCGAGGACGAGGACGCCGCCGAGATCATGGGCGTGCCGACGTTCAAGTACAAGCTGTGGGCGTTCGCCATCGGCGCGGCGGTCGGCGGTCTGACCGGCGCGATCTTCGCCGGCAAGCAGACGTTCATCAACTCGGACAGCTTCCTGCTGGAGAACTCGATCCTGGTGCTCGCCGCGGTCATCCTCGGCGGCGCGGGCAACATCAAGGGCGCGATCGCCGGTGGCGCGATCACCTGGTACCTGCCGGAGTGGCTGCGTGGCGTGGGCGACCTGATCGGTGTCGAGTTCGACGCGGCGGAATACCGGATCCTGGTCTTCGGCCTGGTGGTCATCGTGATGATGATCTTCCGGCCGCAGGGTCTGGTGCCCAACCGGCGCCGCGCGGCGGAGTTCGCCGACCGGCGCAAGGAAGTGGTTCCCCAGGAGACGGTGCCCAATGAGTGAGCCGCAGATGCACAGCGAGCGGGACGAGACCAGCGAGCGGGACATCGCCGACGACGGTCGCAGCACCGTCGGCACCCCGCCGGAGTCCGGCGCGGACACGCCGGTGGAGCCCACCCCCGGCGCGACCGCGCCGGCCGGGCGGGAGCCGCTGCTGGAGGTCGACCACGTCACCCTCCGCTTCGGCGGCGTGGTCGCCCTGAACGACGTCGCGTTCACCCTCTACCAGGGGGAGATCCTCGGCCTGATCGGCCCGAACGGCGCCGGCAAGACCACCTGCTTCAACGCGATGACGGGGGTCTACCGGCCCACCGAGGGCGAGATCCGGTTCAAGGGGCAGCGGACCAACGGCAAGCGCCGGTCCTGGATCACCAAGGCGGGCATCGCCCGGACGTTCCAGAACATCCGGCTCTTCCCGGAGATGACCGCGCTGGAGAACGTGATGGTGGGCGCGGACGCCCACCACAAGACCAGCGTGATCTCCGCGATGCTGCGGCTGCCGCGGCACTGGCGGGAGGAGCGGCAGGGCCGCGACAAGGCGTACGAGCTGCTGCGCTTCGTCGGCATCGAGCGCCGCGCCGGGGACCTGGCCCGCAACCTCTCGTACGGCGAGCAGCGCCGGCTGGAGATCGCCCGGGCCCTGGCCACCGACCCCACCCTGCTCTGCCTGGACGAGCCGGCCGCCGGCTTCACCCCGGCGGAGAAGGAGGAACTGCTCGGGCTGATCCGTAAGATCCGGGACAACGGCACGACCGTGCTGCTCATCGAGCACGACATGCGACTGGTCATGGGCGTCACCGACCGGATCGTGGTGCTGGAGTTCGGCAAGAAGATCGCCGAGGGCCTGCCGGCCGAGGTCCGGGACGACCCGAAGGTGATCGCCGCGTACCTGGGGGTGCCGACCGATGCTGCTTGAGATCAAGGACGTGACCCTGCTGTACGGGCGGATCCAGGCCCTGCACGGGATCAGCCTGACGGTCAACGAGGGTGAGGTGGTGGCCCTGATCGGCGCGAACGGCGCCGGCAAGACCACCACCATGCGGGCCATCTCCGGGCTGCGCCCGGTGGCGTCCGGCTCGATCATCTTCGACGGCACCGACGTCACCCGGATGCGGGCCGACCTGCGGGTGGTCCGGGGCATCGGGCAGGCGCCCGAGGGCCGGGGCGTCTTCCCCGGCATGAGCGTGCTGGAGAACCTCGAGATGGGGGCGTACACCCGGCGGGACCGCTCGGGCATCGCCGAGGACATGAAGATGGTCATGGACCTCTTCCCCCGGCTGGCCGAGCGGCGCAAGCAGCCCGGCGGCACGCTCTCCGGCGGTGAGCAGCAGATGCTGGCGGTGGGCCGGGCGCTGATGGCCCGCCCGCGGCTGCTGCTGCTCGACGAGCCCTCGATGGGGCTCGCGCCGATGCTGATCCAGCAGATCTTCGAGATCATCACCCGGATCAACGAGCAGGGCACCACGATCCTGCTGGTGGAGCAGAACGCCCAGCAGGCGCTCTCCCGCGCCCACCGGGGCTACGTGCTGGAGACCGGCCGGATCGTCAAGGAGGGCACCGGCCGGGACCTGCTGCACGACCCGGCGGTCAAGGAGGCGTACCTCGGCGTGGCCTGAGGTCGTACCGGCGGCGGCCGGCCGTCCCTTCGCGGGGCGGCCGGCCGCCGCCGTTCCCGGCGCCGCCGTCCGCCGGGTTGTCGGGCGTACGGGCTAGAGTCGCTGCCGTGACAGCTACGACGCCGCGCCTGCTCCTCGTCGACGGACACTCCCTGGCATACCGGGCCTTCTTCGCCCTGCCGGTGGAGAACTTCTCCACCACCACGGGGCAGCCGACCAACGCCGTCTACGGCTTCACCTCGATGCTGATCAACGTGCTCCGTGACGAGCAGCCCACCCACCTCGTGGTGGCCTTCGACGTCTCCCGGCGCTCCTTCCGCACCGACCGTTACGCGGAGTACAAGGCCGGCCGCAGCGAGACCCCGACCGACTTCAAGGGCCAGGTCAGCCTGGTCAAGGAGGTCCTCGCCGCGCTGCGCGTACCGGTGGTGGAGAAGGAGGGCTACGAGGCCGACGACGTCATCGCCACCCTCGCCTGCCAGGCCCGCGACCAGGGCATGGACGTGCTGATCACCACCGGCGACCGGGACGCGTTCCAGCTGATCGGCGACCGGGTGACCGTGCTCTACCCGCGCAAGGGCGTCTCCGACCTGGCCCGGATGGATCCGGCCGCGGTCGACGCGAAGTACGGCGTCGGTCCCGAGCGCTACCGGGACCTGGCCGCCCTGGTCGGCGAGACCAGCGACAACCTGCCGGGCGTGCCGGGCGTCGGCCCGAAGACCGCGGCCAAGTGGATCAACCTGTACGGCGGGGTCGAGGGCGTGGTGGCCCACGCCGACGAGATCAAGGGCAAGGCCGGCGACAGCCTGCGTGAGCGGCTCGCCGACGTGATCCGCAACTACGAGATCAACTGCCTGGTCACCGACCTGGAGCTGCCGCTGCGCCCCGAGGACGCCCGCTGGCAGGGCTGGGACCGGGAGGCCGTGCACCAGGTCTTCGACACCCTCCAGTTCCGGATCCTGCGCGACCGGCTCTACCAGTACCTCGAGGCGGTCGAGCCGGAGGCCGAGGCCGGCTTCGACCTGGCCGGCCAGAAGCTGACCGAGCCGGGCGCGCTCGCCGGCTGGCTGGGCACGCACGCCCCGGCCGGCACCCCGGTCGGGCTGGCGGTCAAGCTCGACACCGGCCCGAACCGCCGGCACACCGCCTCGGTGACCGGGCTGGCGCTGGCCACGGCGGGCGGCGCGGCGGCCTGGTGCGATCCGGCCACCCTCGACCCGGCCGACGATTCGGCGCTGGCCGGCTGGCTGGCCGACGACACGCGGCCCAAGGTGCTGCACGACAGCAAGCCGGCCGTGCTGGCCTTCGCCGCGCACGGCTGGGACCTGCGGGGCATCTCCCGCGACACCCAGATCGCCGCCTACCTGGCCCGCCCCGACCAGCGCTCCTACGACCTGACCGACCTGGCGCTGCGCTACCTGCACCGGGAGCTGCGGGTCGACGCGCCGGAGACCGGCCAGCTCACCCTGGACGGCCTCGGCGACGAGGGCGAGGCCGAGCAGAACCTGATGCTCCAGGCCCGGGCCACCCTCGACCTGGCCGACGCGATCGACGCCGAGCTGTCCCGCGACGGCGAGCAGTCCGCCCGGCTGATGGCCGGCGTGGAGCTGCCGCTGATGCGGGTGCTGGCCGCCATGGAGCGCACCGGCATCGCCGCCGACACCGAATACCTCTCCGAGCTGGAGGCGCACTTCGCCGCCGAGGTGAAGGCCGCCGCCCAGGGCGCGTACGCGGAGATCGGGCGGGAGTTCAACCTCGGCTCGCCCAAGCAGCTCCAGGAGATCCTCTTCGGCGAGCTGGGCCTGCCCAAGACCAAGAAGATCAAGACCGGTTACACCACCGACGCGGACGCCCTGCAGTGGCTCTACGCCCAGCAGCCGCACCCGGTGCTGGCCCACCTGCTGCGCCACCGCGATGTGGCCAAGCTCAAGTCGACCGTCGACGGGCTGCTCAAGTCGGTCTCCGACGACGGCCGGATCCACACCACGTTCAACCAGACGGTCGCGGCCACCGGCCGGCTCTCCTCGACCGAGCCCAACCTGCAGAACATCCCGATCCGCACCGAGGAGGGCCGGCGGATCCGCCGCGCCTTCATCGTCGGCGCGGGCTACGACTGCCTGCTCACCGCCGACTACAGCCAGATCGAGATGCGGATCATGGCGCACCTGTCCTCGGACGACGCGCTGATCGAGGCGTTCAACTCCGGGCACGACTTCCACGCCGCCACCGCCTCGTCGGTCTTCGGGGTCCCGGTCGACCAGGTCACCGCCGACCAGCGCCGCAAGATCAAGGCGATGAACTACGGCCTGGCGTACGGGCTGAGCGCGTTCGGCCTGTCCCAGCAGCTCGGGATCAGCACCGAGGAGGCGCGCGGGCTGATGGAGAACTACTTCGCCGGCTTCGGCGGGGTGCGCGACTACCTGCACGAGGTGGTCGCCCGGGCCCGCCAGGACGGCTACACCTCCACCATCCTGGGCCGCCGCCGCTACCTGCCCGACCTGGTCAGCGACAACCGGCAGCGGCGGGAGATCGCCGAGCGGATGGCCCTCAACGCCCCGATCCAGGGCTCCGCGGCCGACATCATCAAGGTCGCCATGCTGCACGTCGACACGGCGCTGCGCGAGGGCGGGCTGCGCTCCCGGATGCTGCTGCAGGTGCACGACGAACTGGTCTTCGAGGTCGCCGCCGGGGAGCGGGAAGCCCTGGAGACCCTGGTCCGCCAGCAGATGGGAGACGCGTACCCGCTGTCGGTGCCGCTGGAGGTCTCGGTGGGCGAAGGGCGGGACTGGAACAGCGCCGACCACTGAGTCCGGCCACCAGCCCTACGGGCTGGCCTCGGCCCGGGCACCGTGGAGGGCGGCGGCGAGGCGGTCCCGGACCACCACCTGGGCGGCGATCCGGGCGTCCAGCACGGCCAGCCGCTCGAGTCCCACCCGGAGGCCGGCCGGGGACGGCGGCGCGGCGGCCACGTCCCCGTCCAGGCAGGGCAGGAAGACCTGGACGTCCTCCAGGGTCAGCCCGGCGCCGAGCAGGTGCCGGATGTTGCGGACCCGGGTGACGGTGGCGTCGTCGTACTCGCGGTAGCCGTTCGCCGCCCGCGCCGCGGTGATCAGACCCTGCTCCTCGTAGTGCCTGAGGGCCCGCGGCGTGCAGCCGGTCGTCCTCGCCAACTCGCCGATCCGCATCCGACCACCCTCCGTTCGCAGCCGCGCTGTAGCCGTAGCCGTAGCCTGACCCGCGGCCGTAGCCGTAGCCGCGGCCGTAGCTTGAGCCGCGGCCGTAGCTTGAGCCGGGACCGTGGCTCGAGCCGTGGCCGACGTCGCCGGTCCGGCGACACCCGGCCGGTCAGGCGACCAGTGCGCCGCCGTCCACCGGCAGCACCACGCCGGTGACGAAGGCCGCCGCCGGGTCGCAGAGCCGCAGGATCGCCCAGGCTACGTCCTCGGGCCGGCCGATCCGCCCCAGGGGCGTGTGGTCGAGCTGCCAGCGGCGTACCGCGGCGCGCTGCTCGGGGGAGAGCCCCTGGTGTTCGCCGATGGGCGTGTCGATGGCTCCGGGAGCGACCGCCACCACCCGGACGCCGCGTGGCGCCAGCTCCACCGCCCAGCTGCGGGTCAGCGAGTCGACGGCGGCCTTGCCGGCCGCGTACACCGCGCTGCCCGGCCAGGCCCGTTGGCCCACGGCGGTGGTCACGTTGACGATCACACCGCCGGTCGCGGCCAGCGGTTCGAGCGCGGCGTGCGCCAGCCGGATCGGCGCCATCAGGTTCGTCTCCAGCTGGCGCCGGGCCGCCGCCTCGTCCAGGTGGGCCAGGCGGCCGCCGCCGGCGACCCCGGCGTTGTTGACCAGCACGTCGAGCCGGCCGTACCGGTCGAGGGCGGCGCCGACCACCCGGGCGGGCGCGTCGGCCTCGGTCACGTCGGCGGTGAGCGGGGTGATCAGAGGGTGGTTCGCGGCGGTCGCGGCAAGCGGCGCGGCGCGCCGGCCGACCGCGAGGACCTGGGCTCCGGTGGCCCCGAAGGCGCGGGCGGTGGCCCGGCCGATGCCGGTTCCCGCGCCGGTGACCACCACGACCCGCTGCTGTGCGTCGTTCATGCCGCCGATGGTCCGACCCTGCCGTCAGCGGCAGGGTCAAGCGGGCGGGTCAGCGGCCCGGCCCCCGGCGTTCCTTCGGCGGGGCGCCGTGCCGTTGCAGGGCCTTGCGGGACGGGCCACCCGGCGGTGGCAGCGGGCCCTTGACCGGGTCGTGGCCCCAGTTCATCAAGGAGTACCGCCACCGGGTCCGGCTGACGTCGCCGCTGGGCCGCTGGGCCATGTGCCGCCGGACGTACCCGACGACCTTGCGCATGTGTTTGTAGTCGGCCTCGGAGAGCTGGTCGCGCTTGCGCCGCAACAACTCGATGATCTTCCGGCCGGACTCGTGGCCGACCGACTCGCCGCCCTTGGTGCCCTGCTTCCGCCAGCCGACGTGCTTGGACTCGTCGGTCTCCAGCCAGCTGCGCAGCTCACCCGGCTTCATGTTCACCGCCTCGGTGAACTCGCGGTAGGTCTGCTGCGGATCGTCACTGGGGCTCATGGCGCAGCACCTCCGGGCGGTGGGCGACGTCCCGTCCCGAGTCGTCGTTGCGGATCCGGTACTGCGGCTGCTCCGGCGAGGCGTTCACCGTGTGCCCGCGTACGTGGGTGCGGTCGACGAGCTTCTCCTTGACGACCCCGTACGCCCGGCCGCTGTGGCTGGCCCAGGAGACGTGGTCGCCGGTGCGGAACTCCTTCTCGGCCATGGCGTCCGGTTACCCGGGGCCGGGCGGCGGAAACGACGCCCGCCACCCGGCGCGCCGGGCGCTCAGCCGGCCGGCTTCTCGGTCACGAAGATCGCGGTGCCGGGGAAGAGCCGGCCGCGCAGCGGACTCCACTGCCCCCAGATCCCCTCGTGCCCCGCCGGCCACTCCGGCTCCACCAGGTCCAGCAGCCGGAACCCGGCGCCGACCAGTTCGCGGACCCGGTCGCCGAGGGTGCGGTGCTGTTCGACGTAGGTCGCCGTCCCGTGCTCGTCCTGCTCCACGTAGGGGGAGCGGTCGAAGTACGAGTGCACGGCGGTCAGCCCGCCCTCGCCGGGGTCGTCCAGGAAGATCCAGCGCATCGGGTGGGTGACCGAGAAGACCCACCGGCCGCCGGCGCGCAGCACCCGGGCCACCTCCCGCATCACCGCCGCCGAGTCGTCCACGAACGGGATCGCCCCGAACGCGGTGCAGACCGTGTCGAACGTCGCGTCGCCGAAGGGCAGGGCGAGCGCGTCGGCCTGCACCAGCGGCACCCGTACCCCGGTGCGCTCGGCCGCCTGCGCGGCGTGCCGCAGCATGCCCGCGGAGAGATCCAGCGCGACCGGCCGGGCGCCCTGGGCGGCCAGCCAGCGGGACGCGGCGGCGGCGCCGCCGCCGAGTTCGAGGATCCGGCGGCCGGCGACGTCGCCGAGCAGGCGGGCGTCGGCCTCGCGCAGCCCTTCGGGGCACCAGACGAAGTCCACGTCGCCGAGGAACGCGCCGTGTTCGGCCTGGTAGCCGTCGGCGTCGGCGTCCCACCAGCCGCGATTGGCCCGGCGGATCTCGGCCGCGCCTGCCCGGCGCCGGATCACCCTGTCGTCGTCCACCCGCTCACGCTAGGCCCCCGCCGCCCGCGACCCGCCGGCGGCCACCGGCCGGCCGTGGGACGGCCGTGGGGCCGGCGTGACGGATGTGACGGACGAGACAGCTGTGGCACCTTACCGCGCGAAATCTCCGCTTTCGCAAGTTACGCGGTCACGAGGACCCGGGAGGGCTTGCACGCTGTGGTAATGCAGCGGGTAGGCTAGAGGATGCGCTCGCGGATCGTGTGCCTCGGCAGGGAGCAGGTGTGCGGTCACCGGAGCCACTAATGATCTTCTGATGGCGATCGTTCGGTGTGCCCGGTGACGGATCCGCTGGCGCGGACTGAGTCACCGCGACACCCATGCGTCCTGTGACAACCCATCCGACCGGAGCAACCGCCCACATGACGAGCAGCATCGAGGCCACCTCGAGCGCCAACAAGGTCACCCACGACGACCTCGGCTCTGAGGAAGCTTTCCTCGCCGCGATCGACGAGACCATCAAGTACTTCAACGACGGCGACATTGTCGAAGGCACCGTCGTCAAGGTCGATCGGGACGAGGTCCTGCTCGACATCGGCTACAAGACCGAGGGTGTGATCCCCTCTCGGGAGTTGTCGATCAAGCACGACGTGGACCCGGCCGAGGTGGTTTCCGTCGGTGACCACATCGAGGCCCTCGTCCTCCAGAAGGAGGACAAGGAGGGGCGGCTGATCCTCTCGAAGAAGCGGGCGCAGTACGAGCGGGCCTGGGGCACCATCGAGAAGATCAAGGACGAGGACGGGGTCGTCCGCGGCTCGGTCATCGAGGTCGTCAAGGGTGGTCTCATCCTCGACATCGGCCTGCGCGGCTTCCTGCCCGCGTCGCTCGTCGAGATGCGGCGGGTGCGTGACCTGCAGCCGTACGTCGGCCGCGAGCTCGAGGCCAAGATCATCGAGCTGGACAAGAACCGCAACAACGTGGTTCTGTCCCGCCGGGCCTGGCTGGAGCAGACGCAGTCCGAGGTGCGTACCGAGTTCCTCAACAAGCTGCAGAAGGGCCAGGTCCGCAAGGGCGTCGTCTCCTCGATCGTCAACTTCGGCGCGTTCGTCGACCTGGGCGGCGTGGACGGCCTGGTGCACGTCTCCGAGCTCTCCTGGAAGCACATCGACCACCCGTCCGAGGTCGTCGAGGTCGGCCAGGAGGTCGAGGTCGAGGTCCTGGACGTCGACCTGGACCGCGAGCGGGTCTCGCTGTCGCTGAAGGCGACCCAGGAGGACCCGTGGCGTCAGTTCGCCCGCACCCACGCGATCCAGCAGATCGTGCCGGGTAAGGTCACCAAGCTCGTGCCGTTCGGCGCCTTCGTCCGGGTGGACGACGGCATCGAGGGCCTGGTCCACATCTCCGAGCTGGCCGAGCGCCACGTGGAGATCCCGGAGCAGGTCGTCCAGGTCGGCTCCGAGGTCATGGTCAAGGTCATCGACATCGACCTCGAGCGTCGCCGGATCTCGCTGTCGCTCAAGCAGGCCAACGAGGGCTTCGTCGAGGGCGAGGAGCACTTCGACCCGACCCTCTACGGCATGGCCGCGACCTACGACGAGCAGGGCAACTACATCTACCCGGAGGGCTTCGACCCGGAGACGGGCGAGTGGCTCGAGGGCTACGACAAGCAGCGCGAGACCTGGGAGAACCAGTACGCCGAGGCCCGTCAGCGCTGGGAGGCGCACACCAAGCAGGTGCAGTCCTCCCGGGCCGCCGACGCCGAGGCCGCTGCCAACCCGGCTCCGGCCCCGTCCAGCACCACCACCTCGACCTCGGCCCCGAGCCGGCAGGCCGAGGAGCCGGCCGGCACCCTGGCCACCGACGAGGCGCTCGCCGCCCTGCGGGAGAAGCTCGCCGGCGGCAAGTGATCCCGTGACGACCTCCGCCCGGCGTCCCTGACGCCGCGCAGGGCCGTCGTCGACCACCGTGGGCCCCGTCCCCGCCGATCCGGTTCCACCGGGTCGCCGGAGGCGGGGCCCACGCCTGTCTCCGCCCACCCGAATCCGCCGCCGGTCTCCGCCCCGCCCCACCCCGACCGAACCGTGCCGGTCCTGCGGCCCGACGGCCCTGCGGTCCTGCGGCCTGGCGGCTCTGCGGCCCGGCGGCCCTGCGGCCCTGCGGCCCGGCGGCCCTGGAGGCCCGTCCCGGCCGTCGGCGGACGGCCACTGCCATGTCCCGTCCCGTGATCGACTCCGGTTGCGGCATGTCGTGGTGTCCGGGCTGGGGGAGGGGCCGGTTTGCCGCACCTTGTGTTGATCAACACTCACGTGGACAGCGCCGCGCGACGGGTGGTGCGGCTGGTGCCAGCCCCCGGCGACCGGTTTGGCGGGCGGTGCGCTGATCGGGTTGACTGGTCGGGTGCTGATCGTGGGGTTGACCGGCGGGATCGGGTCGGGCAAGAGCGCCGTGGCGGACCGGTTGGCCGCGCTCGGCGCGGTGATCGTCGACTCCGACCGGATCGCCCGCGAGGTGGTCGCGCCGGGCTCCGAAGGGCTGGCCGAGATCGTCGCGGCCTTCTCCGAGCGGGTCCTCGACGAGCGGGGTGCCCTGGACCGGGCGGCGCTGGGCGCGCTGGTCTTCGGCGACGAGGCCGCCCGCCGCAGGCTGGAGGCGATCACCCATCCCCGGGTCCGGGCGCGCAGCGCCGAGCTGATCGCCGGGGCGCCGCCGGACGCCGTGGTGGTGAACGACGTGCCGCTGCTGGTCGAGGTGGGGCTCGCTCCGACGTACCACCTGGTGGTCGTGGTGCGGGCGGCGGTCGCGACCCGGCTGGAGCGGCTCGCGCGGCACCGGGGCATGGAGCGCGCGGAGGCCGAGCGGCGGATCGCCGCGCAGGCCGACGACGCCCGCCGGGAGGCGGCGGCCGACGTGCTGCTCGACAACGACGGCACCCTCGACGACCTGTCCGGGGCGGTGGACGCGCTCTGGCACGACCGCCTGCTGCCCTACGAGCGCAACGTCCGCGAGCGGCGCGCGGTGCGCAGTGCGGAGCTGGTGCTCACCGAGCCGGACCCGACCTGGCCCCAGCAGTACGCGCGGCTGGCCGCCCGGATCCGGCACGCCGCGGGCGCGGACCTGCGGGTGGACCACATCGGCTCGACCGCCGTGCCGGGGCTGGCCGCCAAGGACGTCATCGACATCCAGCTGACCGTCTCCTCGCTGGCCGAGGCGGACGGGGCGCTCGCCGACCGGCTCGCCGACGCCGGCTTCCCCCGCCTGCCCGGCGACTGGTGGGACAACCCGCGGCCGCCCGGCAGCGCCCGCTGGGCGAAGCGACTGCACGGCAGCGCCGACCCCGGCCGCCCGGTCCACCTGCACCTGCGGGTGGACGGCTCGCCCGGCTGGCGGTACGCGCTGCTCATGCGCGACCACCTGCGGGCCGACCCGGCGCAGCGGGCCGCGTACCTGCAGGTGAAGCGGGAGCTGGCGGCCGCCGCACCGGACAGCGCCACGTACGGGACGTTGACGGACCCGTGGTTCGACGAGGAGCACCTGCGCGCCGAGGAATGGGCCGCGCGGACCGGTTGGCGGCCCTGACCCCGGCCGGCCGCCCGCCCCACCCCGGCGCGAACCGGTGCGGCCGGCGCGCGCTCGACGTCGGGCGGTGACTAGCGGCGCTCCGGCGCGGGCAGTCGTGGCACCGGCCCGGGGCGGAGGTCCAGCCGGGACCAGACGCCCCGCCCGGTGCGCAGCTCCAGCCGGCGCAGCAGGCCGCCACGGTCGATCCAGTAGCGCAGCGTCGCCCGTCCGGCCGGTACCTCGATCACGTCCACCGGGCGGTCGGCCAGCCGGTCGTCGCGGATCCGGACAGCCGCGCCGCCCGGCACGGGCCCGGCGCCGGCCCGCAGCGCGGCGGCCAGCAGCCGGTCCACGTCGTCGCCGGGCGGCCCGGGGGCCGACCAGCGGATCCCGGCCGGCGGCGGCAGGGGTGGCGGCGCGTCGGCCGCGTCGGCGGCGGGCAGCTCCGCACGGGCCACCCGCCCGTCCAGCGTCCGCCGGAGGGTGCGGCGTCCGGCGTTGTCGGCGTCGCCGATCCCCAGGTACGCGCCGGCGCCGGTCCAGCTCAACCAGCCCGCGCCGGTCAGGTTGGCGGCCGGGCCGAGCGGGGCGCCGAGGGTCAGCGCCGCCCCGCCGGTGGCGCGCAGCCGGCCGGGCAGCCGGGCCAGCCGGTCCGTCTCCTCGTCGGTGAGCGCCCGGGGCAGGCCGGGCCGTCCGCCCAGCGCGTCCACCGGGCGCAGGGTGGGCCGGTCGGTCCGGGCCAGCTCGACGGTGACCGGCCGGCGGTCCGGCAGCCGCCCGTCGATCCGGTGCAGCCGGGCGTCCCGGTCGAGCCACAGGCGTGGCTGCCGGGCCGGGTCCGGGTCGGCCGGCAGGGGCGCGCGGAGGACGTCCATCGCTGTGCCGTTCCTGGTCTCCCGGGTCAGCCAGCGGGCCTCGGCGGGGACCGGGTCGGGCTGTGCCGCGCCGAGGCCGAGCAGCAGGTCCCGTACGGCCGCGATGCCACCCCGCGCCGGCGGCTCGCGCAGCCGCCAGCCGTCGGCCGGCGGCACCAGCGGCGGTGGCGTCGGGACGGGCCCGGTGGCCGGCTGCGGGCGCTGCACCACCACCGTCGAGGTGGCCTGCACCAGGCCCCGCTCGGCGCCCGCGCCCGGGCCGCTCACGTCCAGGTAGACCAGTGGCCGGGCCCAGTCCACCCAGCCGACCAGTTCGGTGCGGTCCGCGCCGGTACCGATCGTGACCCGGACCCCGGCCCGGACGTCGCGGTGGTTGGTGACCCGCATCGCGGCGAGTCGGTCGGCCTCGGCGGGAGTGAGCGGGCGGGCCGGGTCGGCCGGCTGGGGCGACCAGCTCAGCAGCCCGGCGACCAGGGCGGCCGCCGAGCCGGCCGCGGTGACCCCGAGGGCGATCAGGAGCGCCCGGCGCCGGTGGGACCGCTCGGCCGGGTCAGCGGCGCCGTCCGAGGCGGGTGGGGCCGGTGCGGTGGCGGCGGAACCCGCCGGATCGGCCCGTCCGGCCGGTGCCGGACCGGTCCGTCGCCGGCTGGCCGGATCGGTCGCCGGCCGGGCCCGGCGCCGGCCGCGGCCGGGGACCGGCGGCCGGTCCCGGGGGCCGGCCGGGGCGGGGGAGCGGTGCCCGGTGGTGGCGGGGAACAGCGGGTCCGTGGGGGCGTCGAGGGCGGCGTGCGGAGCGGGATCGGGCGGCGGGGTGGGGCGGGGTCCGGGGGAGGTCTCCACGAGTGGAGAACGCCCCGACGCGGCTGCGGTGACGTGCCGGGACGGCGGCGCGGCGGGAATGCCGCGCCGGGACGGCGGCGGCCGGGGTGGTGTGCCGGGACGGCGGCGCGGCCGGGGTGCCGCGGGCCGGAAACGGCGGTGTGGCGCGGTGGGAACGGAGGCCCTCGGGATGCCCCGGGTGGGCAGGGGCGCTCGCGGCGGCCGGTCTGCGCCGTCGGCGCGACCACCGAGGGTGCGCACGCCGGTCGTCCCGGGTGCTGCGACCGTCGGTGCCGGGGGCGGCCTGGCCCCGGAGGGCGGCCACCCGGCCCGGTCGGCCGCCGCGAGCGGCCTACGGTACGAGCGTAGCGGCGTGAGATGGGGCACACAATGGGAATATCGAAGCCGATCACGGACCCTCCGTGCTGGCCCGGAACTGTCGGACCTCCGGCGTACCGTTGTGGGTATGGCGCTCGACATTCCCCGGCTCGACGGCCGTTTCCAGGTGGTCAGCGAGTTCCAGCCGGCCGGCGACCAGCCGGCAGCCATCGACGATCTTGAGCGTCGGGTGCGGCGCGGCGACCGCAACACGGTGCTGCTCGGCGCGACCGGCACCGGCAAGAGCGCCACCACGGCGTGGCTGGTCGAGCGGCTGCAACGGCCCACCCTGGTGCTCGCGCCCAACAAGACCCTCGCCGCCCAGCTCGCCAAGGAGTTCGGCGAGCTGCTGCCGCACAACGCGGTGGAATACTTCGTCTCCTACTACGACTACTACCAGCCCGAGGCGTACATCCCGCAGACCGACACCTACATCGAGAAGGACTCGTCGGTCAACGAGGAGGTCGAGCGGCTGCGGCACTCGGCGACCATGTCGCTGCTCACCCGCCGCGACGTGATCGTGGTGGCGACCGTCTCGGCGATCTACGGCCTGGGCACCCCGGAGGAATACCTCGACCGCGCGGTCCGGGTCGCCGTCGGCCAGGAGCTCGACCGCGACCAACTGCTGCGGCGCCTGGTCGACATCCAGTACACCCGCAACGACATGGCGTTCCAGCGCGGCACCTTCCGGGTCCGGGGCGACACGCTGGAGATCATCCCGGCGTACGAGGAGCTGGCCGTCCGGATCGAGCTCTTCGGTGACGAGATCGAGAAGCTCTACTACCTCAACCCGCTGACCGGGGACGTGGTCCGTGAGGTCGACCAGCTGATGATCTTCCCGGCCACGCACTACGCCGCCGGCCCGGAGCGGATGGAGCGGGCGATCCGCGACATCGAGGCCGAGCTGGGCGAGCGCCTGGCCGAGCTGGAGCGGCAGGGCAAGCTGCTGGAGGCGCAGCGGCTGCGGATGCGCACCACCTACGACATCGAGATGATGCGCCAGGTCGGCTTCTGCTCCGGCATCGAGAACTACTCCATGCACATCGACGGCCGGCTGCCCGGCAGCCCGCCGCACTGTCTGCTCGACTACTTCCCCGACGACTTCCTCACCGTCGTCGACGAGTCGCACGTGACGATCCCGCAGATCGGCGGCATGTACGAGGGCGACGCGTCCCGCAAGCGGATGCTGATCGACCACGGGTTCCGGCTGCCCAGCGCGGCGGACAACCGGCCGCTGCGCTTCGACGAGTTCCTGGAGCGGGTCGGCCAGATGGTCTTCCTCTCCGCCACGCCCGGCCCGTGGGAGCTGGAGCAGGCCCAGGGCGAGTTCGTCGAGCAGGTGATCCGCCCGACCGGCCTGATCGACCCGGAGGTGGTCGTCAAGCCCACCAAGGGCCAGATCGACGACCTGATGCACGAGATCAAGCTGCGCACCGAGCGTGACGAGCGGGTGCTGGTCACCACGCTGACCAAGAAGATGGCCGAGGACCTGTCGGACTACCTGCTGGAGAACGGCATCCGGGTGCGCTACCTGCACTCCGAGGTCGACACGCTGCGCCGGGTGGAGCTGCTGCGCGAGCTGCGCAAGGGCGACTACGACGTACTGGTCGGCATCAACCTGCTCCGCGAGGGTCTCGACCTGCCCGAGGTGTCCCTGGTGGCGATCCTCGACGCCGACAAGGAGGGCTTCCTGCGCAGCGGCCGGTCGCTGATCCAGACCATCGGCCGGGCCGCCCGTAACGTCTCCGGCCAGGTCCACATGTACGCCGACAAGATCACCCCGTCGATGGCCGCCGCGATCGACGAGACCAACCGGCGGCGGGCCAAGCAGATCGCGCACAACGAGGCCAACGGGATCAGCCCCGAGCCGCTGCGCAAGAAGATCCACGACATCCTCGACGACATCTACCGCGAGGCGGAGGACACCGAGGCCAACCGGGTCGGCGGGGCCGTCCGGCAGCTGTCCCGCGGCAAGGCGCCGGTCAAGGAGACCCGCAGCCGCGGTGGGCGGGGCGGCGCGGCCACCCCGTCCCGGGAGGGGATGGCCCGGGCCGACCTGGCCAACCTCATCCAGGAGCTCAGCGACCAGATGCTCGCCGCCGCGCGGGAGCTGCAGTTCGAGTTGGCCGCCCGGATCCGCGACGAGGTCGCCGACCTCAAGAAGGAGCTGCGCGGAATGGACGCCGCCGGGGTGAAGTGATGCCGGCGGAGGCCGGCGTGCTGACCGAGGCGGTCGTCGGTCGGCCGGATCCGCGGCTGCGCCCGTACGTGGACCGTTACCTCGGCTACCGGGAGCACACCCCCGCACCCCTGGTACGCCAGGAGGTGGCCGGTGCCTTCGTGGTGCTGATCCTCGGCTGGGGCGCCGCGCTGGACGTCACCGATCCGCGGGCGGCCGGGCGGGGCGCGTCCGGCGTGAACGCCTTCGTGGCCGGTCCGTTCGACGGCTGCTGCACGACCCGCACCGAGGGGGAGGGCGTCGGGGTGCAGGTGCTGCTGACCCCGCCCGCCGCCCGGCGGCTGCTCGGGCTGCCGCTCGGCGAGCTGGCCAACCGGGTCCTGCCGGTGGACCGGATCGGTGGCTGGCTGGTCCGGCTCCGCGACGAACTGGCCGAGGCACCCGACTGGCCGGGCCGGTTCGCCCGGCTCGACGCGGCGCTGACCACCCGGCTGGCCGGGAACGGGCCGGTCGACCCGCGGCTGCTGGGCGCCTGGCGGTCGCTGGCGGCCGGCGGGGTCGGCGTGGGAGCGGTCGCCCACGAGCTGGGCTGGAGCCGGCGGCACCTGGCCGCGGCGTTCCGGCGGGAGTTCGGCCAGCCGCCGAAGACGGTCGCCCGGCTGGTCCGCTTCCAGCGGGCGTACGCGACGCTCGGCCGGGAACTGGTCAGCGCGCCGCTCGACGACGGCGGGGCGGCCGGCGCGACCGTCGCCGGTGCCGGGCCCGGGTGGGCGGAGCTGGCCGCCCGCTGCGGCTACTACGACCAGTCGCACCTGATCCGTGACTTCCGGCAGTTCGCCGGGCGGACCCCGACGGCGCTGGTCCGCCCGAGGTCACATTCGTCCAATCCCGGCTGACCGCCGGGGCGGCAGACTGGCGGCATGCGAAGCATCTACCCGGTTCTCCGGTACCCCGACGCCTCCGCCGCCATCGAGTTCCTCCGCTCCGCGTTCGGCTTCACCGTGCACGAGGTGCACGCGGGTCCGGACGGCGAGGTGCGGCACGCCCAGCTCGGGTACGGCGACGACCTCGTCATGCTCGGCACCGGGCCCGCCCCGGCCCCCCGGCCCGCCGACGACGACTACCGCGTCTACGTGGCCGTGGACGACGTCGACGGCCACCACGAGCGGGCCCGGTCGGCGGGCGCGGAGATCGTCCGGCCACCGTTCGACACGGACTACGGCTCCCGGGACTACGTGGCCCGGGATCCGGCGGGGCTAATCTGGTCCTTCGGCACGTACCGCCCCTGAGTCGGACCAGGTGCGCCGGGTGAGCTGACCGCGCGTTGCCGGGCCGCCGCCGGCAGGGGAGCACACACCGTGATAGCAGTGAGCGAGCAAGGTATTGCCCTGCGTGACGGTACTGCGTACGCTCCCTCGGTGGGGAGGCGCGCATGCCATCGTCAGCAAGTCCTGTGGTGCGGCGGGTGCGGCTCGGCGTGGAGCTGCGCCGGCTGCGGCACCGGGAGTCGCTCACCCTGGAGCAGGTCTGTGGCCGGCTCGGTTGGGCGTCCACGTCCAAGCTGTCCCGCATCGAGCTGGGGCAGAGCCGGCCCGACCTGGCCGACGTGCTCGACCTGCTCGACGTCTACGCGGTGCCGCCCGACCGGCGGGACGCGCTCATCGTCATCGCCCGCGACGCCGCCACCGGGCGCGGCTGGTCCAAGGCCCTCGGCGAGATGGGGGAGCGGCAGCGGGCGTACGCGGAGCTGGAGGCGAGCGCGGCCCGGATCGTCGAGTACCAGCCGGCGGTCGTGCCCGGCCTGCTCCAGGCGCCCGGGTACGCCCGGTTGCGGGTCACCGCCGGGTCGCTGCTCGCCGACGGGGTGGACGTGGAGGCCGACGTCCGGGCCCGGGCGGTGCGCCAGCAGGTGCTGCGCCGGACGGACGCGCCGCACTACACGGCCCTGCTCGACGAGCGGGTCTGCGATCCCGGCGGCCTGCCCGACGAGGTCTGGCGGGAGCAGCTGAGTCACCTGTTGGCCGCCGCCGAGCTGCCGAACGTCGAGATCCGGCTGCTGCCCCGCGACGCCGCCCCGCACGGCGGGGTGCACCCGCTGGCCGCCTTCTCCTACTTCGCGCACCCGGATCCGGCCGATCCCCGCACCGTCCTGGTGGAGACGCTCACCGCCGACCTGCGCCTGGTCGACGAGATCGACATCGCCCGGTACGAGCGGCTCATCGACTGGCTGTCGGCGGCGGCGCTGCCGGCCGACAAGTCGGCCGAACTGCTGGCCGGGCGGCTCGGCGCGGCACCCGTGCCGCGCCCGCGAGAGGCCGCCGACGCGCCGCTCCCGCAACCCAGCTAGCGCCCCGGCCCGCAACCGTCCGGCGGTCCCACCGGCGCCCCGGCCCGCAGTCGCCCGGGCCCCGCAATCGCCCGCCGGCCGGCAATCGCCCGCCGGCGGGGCAACCATCCGGCGGCCGGCAATCGCCCGGCGGCGGGGCAACCATCCGGCGGCCGGCAATCGCCCGGCGGCGGGGCAACCATCCGGCGGCCGGCAATCGCCCGCTGGCCTGGCCGTCGCCGGCCGGTGCCGCAATCGGCTGCTGGACCGCAACCAGCCGCCGGAGCGCGGAGATCACCCGCAGCCACCCGGCGGGCGGGCGGCCGGCACGTCGGCTGCGCGCCGCCGCCGGGCCCGGCAGCCCCGATGCCCGTCGGGGCCGGCGGCTGGCGCGTCGGGGGACACGCTAGGTCAGCGGTACGACACTTCAGGCCGGTACGTCGGTGAAGTGCTCGACCAGCGGCGGGTTGGCGAAGTGCGGTCCGATCAGTTCCCGCCACCGGGTGAACCGCTCGGTCTGCCGGAAGTTGATCTCATGCGCCGCCACCGCGTCCCACTCCACCAGCAGCACGAACCGGGACGGCGACTCCACGCCGCGGGTCATCCGCACCGAGCGGCACCCCTCGGTGCCGCTGAGGATCGGACGCGCCTGCGCGTACGCGGCGGCGAAGGCGTCCTCGTGTCCGGGAATCACATCGATCAGCGCGACCTCAAGAACCATGTCCGGCAGCCTCGCACGGCACCCTCCGGGCGGTGCCACGCGGGGCTGGTCCGTCCCACCGCGTCCCTCTAGGGTGGGCGCGCGGGACAGGGGGAGGGACAGATGCTCGACTGGCTCACCGCCACGGCGTTCACCGTGGCGGGAACCGGCACCACCTGGGCGGAGCTGCTCGGCTTCGGCACCGGCGTGGTCAACGTCTGGCTGGTGGCGCGGCAGCACATCGCCAACTGGCCGATCGGCATCGCCAACGTGCTGCTGCTGATGGTGCTCTTCTGGACCGCCGGCCTGTACGCCGACGCCGGCCTGCAGATCGTCTACGTCCTGCTCGGCCTCTACGGCTGGTGGCACTGGCTCTTCGGCGGCCAGCGGCGCAGTCGACTGGTCGTGGCACGCACCGGGCGGCGCGAGTGGTGGGCGCTGGCCGTCGCCGGTGTGCTGCTCACCGGCGGGCTCTGGGTGCTGCTGGACCGGGCCACCGACTCGACCGTGCCGCTGGCCGACGCGCTCACCACCGCGCTGTCGCTGCTGGCCAC
This sequence comes from Micromonospora sp. NPDC049836, assembly GCF_044465125.1. Classification (NCBI taxonomy): domain Bacteria; kingdom Bacillati; phylum Actinomycetota; class Actinomycetes; order Micromonosporales; family Micromonosporaceae; genus Micromonospora; species Micromonospora sp. NPDC049836. The sequence goes on along the minus strand of NZ_JBITLH010000003.1, from coordinate 137,476 downwards.
CTACGGCCAGACCCGCAAGCTGGTGGAGAGCTGGTGGCTGTGGATCGCCGCGGACCTGATCTACATCCCGCTCTACGCGTACAAGGGACTCTGGCTGACCGGCGGGCTGTACCTGATCTTCCTGGCGCTCTGCGTGCTCGGGCTGCGGGCCTGGCGGGCGGACCTGCGCCGGCGGTCGGCGGCGACCCTGCTGCCGCCCGGTCCCGCCCCGGTGGCGGCGTGAGCGGGCCGGACCGACGCCGGCCGGAGTTCCGGCACGGGCTGGTGGTCGGCAAGTTCTACCCGCCGCACGCCGGGCACCACGCGCTGATCGAGGCGGCCGCCGCCCGGTGCGCGACCGTCACCGTGGTGGTGGCCCCGTCCCGCCGGGAGTCGATTCCGTTGGCCGAGCGCGTCGAGTGGCTGCGCGAGGCGCACGCCGGCACCCCGTGGGTCCGGGTCGTCGGCCGGTACGACGACCACCCCGTCGACTACGCCGATCCGGCCGTGTGGGATCTGCACTGCGCGGTCTTCGCCGACGCGCTCGGCGGGGCGCCGGTGGACGCGGTCTTCTCCTCCGAGGCGTACGGCGCCGAACTGGCCCGCCGCTTCGGCGCGGTGCCGGTCTGCGTGGACCCGGAGCGGCGTACCGTGCCGGTTTCCGGAACCGCGGTGCGGGCGGACCCGGCGGCGCACTGGCGCTGGCTGAGCCCGGCGGTGCGCGCGTGGCTGGTCCGCCGGGTCGTGGTGGTGGGCGCGGAGTCCACCGGCACCACGACGATGGCCGCGGCGCTCGCCGCCCACTACGGCACCAGTTGGGTCCCCGAGTACGGCCGCGAGCTGACCGCCCGCAAGCTCGCCGAGCTGCGCCGCGGCCGGCCGGGGGCGACCGTGTTCGACGTGGTCTGGGACCGGGCGGACTTCGCCGAGGTGGTCCGCGAGCAGCAGGCGGCCGAGGACGCCGCGGCCCGGGTGAGCGGCCCGCTGCTGTTCTGCGACACCGACGCCCGGGCCACCGCGATCTGGGAGGAGCGCTACCTCGGCTCGTCCTCGGCGCCGGTCCGGGCGGCCGCCCGCCGGCCCGCGCTCTACCTGCTGACCGATCACGTGGGCGTGCCGTTCGACGACGACGGACTGCGCGACGGGGAGCACCTGCGGGCCTGGATGACCGGGCGGTTCCGGGCGGAGCTGGCCGGCTGCGGGGTGCCGGTGGTGGAGCTGCACGGGCCGCACGAGGCGCGGCTGGCCACCGCGGTCGCCGCCTGCGACGCCCTGCTCGCCGCCGGCTGGTCCTTCGCCGACCCGCTGCTGCCGCCTGAGCAGGCCGTCCCCACCGCCGGGCCGACCGGTCACCCGTAACACCTAGCCTCCTAGGACACCGTACGCGACGTGGCGTTTCCCACGCCGGAACCCGACCTCCTCGCCAATACCGACCCCTGGAGATGCGGTGCCTGGGGCCGATGGTGAACAATGGCGCCCGAGGAGGGGAGTATTCCCTCGCGACGGAGTCGTCAGCACGGAAGAGCGCCGGATCCTCGGCAGCCCGACCCGGCTCCGTCGGTCAGCGGCCCGGCACCTCGGGGCGATGGCGGAAGAGACCTCCGACAGTCACCAGAGTCAGCGTCGACGCACCCCGGCCACCCACCCGGCGTACGGTGTGCCCGACGCTGTGTGTCTGCCGGAGGATGGATTGAACGTGTCCGCACTGGTGTGGGCCGGAACCCTGGTCGTGATGACCGCGGTCCTGCTCGCTGACCTGCTCATCATCGGTCGGCGCCCGCACGAGCCCAGCGTCCGTGAGTCGAGCCTCTGGGTCGGCTTCTACGTGGCCCTGGCCCTGCTCTTCGGCGCCGGGCTCTGGCTCACCTCGGGACCGAGCATCGCCGGCCAGTTCTACACCGGGTGGCTCACCGAGTACAGCCTCTCGGTGGACAACCTCTTCGTCTTCGTGATCATCATGGGCCGCTTCGGGGTGCCCCGGCAGTACCAGCAGAAGGTGCTCCTCATCGGCATCCTGCTGGCGTTGGTGATGCGGGGCGGCTTCATCGCCGCGGGCGCGGCGCTGATCTCCCAGTTCTCCTGGGTCTTCTACATCTTCGGCGCCTTCCTCATCTACACCGCGGTCAACCTGGCCCGGCAGGGGGAGCCGGACGAGGACGAGTTCAGCGAGAACCTGCTGATCCGGTGGAGCCGCAAGGCGCTGCCGCTGTCCCGGGACTTCGACGGGGCACGGATGACCACCCACGAGAACGGCCGCCGGCTGTTCACCCCGATGCTGATCGTGATGATCGCGATCGGCACCACCGACCTGATCTTCGCGCTGGACTCGATCCCGGCGATCTTCGGCATCACCCAGGAGCCGTACCTGGTCTTCACCGCGAACGTCTTCGCGCTGATGGGGCTCCGGCAGCTCTACTTCCTGCTCGGCGGCCTACTGGACCGGCTGATCTACCTCAGCTACGGCCTGGCCGTGGTGCTCGGCTTCATCGGGGTCAAGCTGGTCCTGGAGGCGCTCGCCGACAACAACCTGCCGTTCGTCAACGGCGGCCGGCACGTGGCCTGGGCCCCGCACATCCCGATCTGGCTGTCGCTCACGGTCATCCTGGGCACCCTGGCCGTCGCCACCGCGGCGAGCCTGGTCAAGTCCTCCCGGGACCGGCGCCGCGAGTTGGCCGGCACCCGGCGCTGACGGGCCGGTCGGGCGCGCGGCGCCGGGCGGGCGGCACCGGTCTGCCGGGTGGCGCGGGTCGGGCGGGCAGCGCCGGTCTGCCGGGCGGCGCGGGTCGGGCGGGCGGCACCGGTCTGCCGGGTGGCGCGGGTCGGGCGGGCAGCGCCGGTCGGGTGGGTCGGCCCTCAGCGCCGGTCGACCGGAAGGGCGGACCGGCCGGCAGGGCCGTGACGGGACGGGGAGCGTGCGGCCAGGGGGTCAGACCCGGTGCGCGCCGACCAGGGTGGCGAGCCGGTCCTCGGGGAGTTGCTCCTCGAGGACCCGGCGCTGCCGGTAGCAGGCGTGCAGCATGCGCCGGCGGTCGCCGTGCGGCTCGGCGGTGACGATCCCGACGTGGTGGATCCGCCGGCCGGGCCGGGCGAAGAAGTAGAGGTCGCCGGGGCGCTCCTCGTCCAGCGCCAGCGGCGTGGTCGCCTCGGCCTGGTCGTCGGCGTCGCGGGGCAGCGTCACCCCGTACCGCCGCCAGGCGAGGTTGACCAGGCCGGAGCAGTCGATGCCGTCCGGGGAGAGCCCGCCCCAGACGTAGCGGAGGTCGCGCAGCCGCTCCGCGACGGCCAGGACCTCCTTGGCCTCCGGCCGCTCGGTGGGCAGCGGGACCAGGTCCCCCTCGGGCGCCCAGAGCGGCTCGGGACGACCGGGCACGTGGACCGGACGCCAGCCGTCCGCCGGCCGTCCGGCCGGGGCGAGGCGGGTGCCGAGCACGACGTCGCGCAGCACCACCGCGCCCTCGGGGGCGGCGCGCAGCGCGGTGCGGGTGGCGTCGACCACCAGCGGTACGCCCGAGGGCGCCGCCGGAGCCGGCGCGCTCAGCTGCCCGACGGGCAGCCAGCCGGGGTAGCCGCGACGGTCGAGCTTGGCGGCGGGCTGCTCGGCGGCGACCACGTGTGCCCAGCCGTCGGCGCGCAGCTCGGTGACGAGCACCCGCTCGCCGAGCAGCAGCTGGCTGAGCACGCAGTCGCCGACCTGCTGGTCGCGGTCCATCCCGGCGACCCAGGCGGCGATGTCCGGCGTGTCGGTCAGGGCGGGCCCGTCGACCGACCGGACCGCCTCGGGTGCGGCCCAGAGGGTCGCCACCGGGACCCGGACGACGGCCTCGTGGCCCGGCTGCAGCTCCACGTCCACCCCCAGCTCGTGCTTCCCGCCCCGCGACCCTATGAAAAATTCCAACGCCACTCAACCATGGCGCTGAACTTTTACTTCACTCACGTTCGCGATGCCCAGCCCGGGCGCGTCCGGGAGCACCACGGTCGAGCCGTCGTACCGGATGCCGCCGGTGACCGGCGACCAGGCCAGCCACCAGGCGGCGTCGAGGTCCGAGACGGCGCTGGTGCCGTACGCGGCGACCAGGCTCGCCGCGGCGCCCACCCCGACCTGGCTCTCCATCATCGACCCGACGATGGTGCCCATGCCGTGCGCGGTGGCCAGGTCGAGCAGCGCCCGGGCGGTGTGCAGGCCGCCGCTCTTGGCCAGCTTGACGTTGACCATGTCGGCGGCCCGGCGGCGGATCACCTCCACCAGGTCACGCAGGTCGAAGACCGACTCGTCGGCGAGGATCGGCAGGTCGACCCGGTCGCTGACCCAGGCCAGCCCGTCCAGGTCGCGGCGGTGCACCGGCTGCTCGACCAGCTCCACGTCGAGCCCGGCGTCCTCGATGCCGCGGATCACCCGGACCGCCTCGCGGGGCGTCCAGCCCTGGTTGGCGTCGAGCCGGATCCGCACGTCCGGGCCGACCGCGGCGCGGACCGCCCGCACCCGGTCCAGGTCGCCCCGGGCGTCCGTGCCGACCTTCAGTTTCAGCACGGTGAAGCCCTCCGCGCGGCGCTGCTTCGCCGCCGCGGCCAGGTCCACCGCGTCGCCGGCGGCGAGCGTGACGTCGGTCGGCACGCGCAGCGCGGTGCCGCCGAGCAGGCGCACCAGGGGTACGCCGAGCCGTCGCGCCGCCAGGTCGTGCAGGGCGACGTCGACAGCCGCCTTGGCGGACTCGTTGCCGGCCACCGCGCGGCGCACCTCGGCGCAACGGGCCTGCAGGTCGTCGGCGTCCCGGCCGGTCAGCGCGGGCCCCAGCAGCTCCCGCACGCACGCCTCGGCGCCGGCGATCGACGCCCCGGTCACCTGCCACACCTGCGGGGCCTCGCCGAACCCGGACCGCCCGTCGCTGTCCAGCACCTCGACGACCAGGGTGTCCACCGTGGTGGTGCGGCGCAGCGCGGTGACGAACGGGGTGTGTAAGGGGGCGGAGAGCCGGTGGGTGCGTACCGCGGCGATCGTCATGTGCGGCACCCTATACGCAGAGAGCCGGCGACAGGGGAGGGCCGATGGCGGTACGGGACTGGGAGCTGGTGGGCGCGCCGAACGCCCGTGACCTGGGTGGGCTGCCCGCGGCGGACGGCCGGCGGGTGCGCGCCGGGCGGCTGCTGCGCAGCGCCGCGCTGGGCCGGCTCACCGACGAGGACCTGCCGGTGCTGGGCAAGCTGGCCCCGGCGTGCGTGGTCGACCTGCGGCACGCCGGCGAGCAGCGGCTCGCCCCGCCGGACCGGCTGGTCGGCGAGCCCCGGGTGGTGCACCTGCCGGTGTACGACCCGGCGCACCCGGTCTTCACCTACGTCTCGGCGGTGCTGCTCGGACACGACGTGGACGCGTACGAGGAGTTGGCCCGGGAGGGCATGCCGGCGGCGATGGCGGCGATCTACCGGTGGTTCGTCACCGGGGAGTCGGCGCGGGCCGGGTTCGGGGCGGCGGTCCGGCTGGCCGCCGAGGCGGAGAACCTGCCGCTGTTGTTCCACTGCTCGGCCGGCAAGGACCGCACCGGGTGGCTGGCGGTGGTGCTGCTCACCGCGCTCGGGTTGGACGAGGCGGTGATCCGGGCCGACTACCTGCGGCACAACGAGCTGACCGAGAGCCTGCGCGAGGTGCTGCTGGCCGCGATGAGCCGGCGGCGGCCGGAGCTGGATCCGGCCGCGGCGCGCCCGCTGCTGGAGGTGCGGCCGGAATACCTGGACGCCGCATACGACGAGGTGCGGCGGGCGCACGGGTCGTTCGGGGCGTACCTGCGTGACGGGTTGGGCCTGACCGACGACGTGCTCGCGGCGCTGCGGGCGAACCTGCTCGACTGAGCGCCGTCGCCGGCCGGTCCGGCGGTCAGAGTTCGTGCCGGGACTGCCACACCCGGGCGGAGATGCCGGCGATGAGCCGGCAGGCGTCGTCCTCGGCCTCCTCGCCGGTGGGCCCGCCGTCGGCCAGTTCGGTGGTGGTGCAGACGACGATCGCGTACGGCGGGGCGTCGTCGGGGAAGACCACCCCGGCCCCGTGCCGGACCCCGCGCACCCAGCCGTTCTTGTGCGCGATCCGGGTGCCCTCGGGCAGGCCGGCGGCGAGGTCCTCGCGGTGCTCCTGGGCGAAGAGGACGTCCAGCATGGACGCGCAGCCGGCCGGGGAGGCGAGCGGGCCCGGCCGGTGCGCCCCGAGGGCCAGCTCGCCGAGGAGCGCGGCCAGGTCGGCGGCGGTGACCAGGTTGTCGATCCCGGCGTCCCGGGCGGCGAAGTCCTCGATGCCGCGGCCGGTCAGGCTGTGCCGGGCGCCGGCCAGCGCCCACGCCTCGGCCACCGCGGGCAGCCCGACCTGGGCCAGGCAGATGTTCGTGGCCAGGTTGCTGGACCGGATGATCATGCGTTCGGCGAGCCAGCGGGTGGACGCCGTGCCGCCGACCCGCGCCCAGACCGCGTCGTCGTTGTCGTAGTGCTGGGCGTTGGCGTACCGGGGCGCGCCGGGCAGCGCGGAGTCGAACGCGTTGCGCACCGGGATCGGCTGGTCCAGGTCGAGCCGGCCGGCCTCGGCGGCGCGGTGCAGCGCCACCAGCACGGCGACCTTCATGGTGCTCGCCGCGTAGTGGGTGGCGTCGGGCAGCCGGGTCCAGGTGGGTGCCGCGTCCAGCCGCCCCACGTACGCGGAGACGGTGCCGGGCACGCTGTCCAGGTGCGCGTCGAGATCATCCCAGGTCATGCCGGTGACCGTAGCGGATCTTCGGGGCGCGCGGGGCTGCGGTCCCCGGCGGGCGCGGTCTAGCGTGCGCAGATGACGACCGCTGCGTACGACGCCATCGCCGACTGGTACGACGACTACGTCACGACCGCCGCCGCCGACTACGGCGACCGGGTCCGGGCGGCGCTGGCCGAGCTGCTGGGGCCGGGTGCCGGGCGCTGCCTCGACCTGTGCTGCGGTACCGGGGCGCACGCCGCCGAGCTGCGCCGGCTGGGCTGGCGGCCGGTCGGGGTGGATCTGTCGGCCGGCCAGTTGCGGCATGCCCGGGCGCGGCTGCCGGTGGCCCGGGGCGACGGCACCTCGCTGCCCCTGGCGGACGGTTCGCTGCCGGCGGTGGTCTGCGTGCTGGCCCACACCGACATGCCGGACTACCCGGCGATGGTCCGCGAGGCGGCCCGGGTGCTGGCGCCCGGCGGGCGGCTGGTCCACGTCGGCGTGCACCCGTGTTTCGTCGGTGCGTTCGCCGACCGTTCCGAGCCGGGGCGGGCCGTGATCGACGGCGGGTACGCCGAGCGGGACCGCAGCTTCCGGTCCTGGAACAGCACCGGGGTGCGCGCCCGGGTCGGCGCCTGGCACCTGCCGCTGGCCGACCTGCTCAACGCGGTCACCGACGCCGGGCTGGCGCTGACCGCTGTCCGGGAATCGGGCGCCGGCCCGCTCCCCGACATTCTGGCCCTCCAAGCCGGCAAACCCGCCTGACCCACCCCCTCGTGGGGGGCGGGCCCGGGAAAAGGCGGGAGCCCGGTCCGCCTGAGCGGACCGGGCTCCCGTCGGGCTGTGGATCAGCCGGCGTGCTTGCGGCGGGCCGCCATCCGGCCGCGCTGGGTCTGGTCCAGCACCACCTTGCGGATCCGCACCGCGGCCGGGGTCACCTCGACGCACTCGTCCTCGCGGCAGAACTCGAGGGCCTGCTCCAGCGACAGCTTGCGCGGCGGGATCAGCTTCTCGGTCTCGTCCGAGGTCGACGCGCGCATGTTGGTGAGCTTCTTCTCCTTGGTGATGTTGACGTCCATGTCGTCGGAGCGGGAGTTCTCCCCGACGATCATGCCCTCGTACACCTCGGTGGTCGGCTCGACGAAGAGCTGGCCGCGCTCCTGCAGATTGATCATGGCGAACGAGGTCACCGCGCCGGCCCGGTCGGCGACCAGGGAGCCGTTCTGGCGGGTGCGCAGCTCGCCGAACCACGGCTCGTACGACTCGAAGACGTGGTGCAGGATGCCGGTGCCGCGGGTGTCGGTGAGGAACTCGGTGCGGAAGCCGATCAGGCCGCGCGCCGGGACCAGCCACTCCATCCGGATCCAGCCGGTGCCGTGGTTGACCAGCTGCTCCATCCGGCCCTTGCGGGTCGCCAGGAGCTGGGTGATCGCGCCCAGGTACTCCTCGGGCGCGTCGATGGTCAGCCGCTCGACCGGCTCGCAGGTCTTCCCGTCGATCTCCTTGGTGACCACCTGCGGCTTGCCGACGGTCAGCTCGTAGGACTCGCGGCGCATCTGCTCGACCAGGATGGCCAGCGCCAGCTCGCCGCGGCCCTGCACCTCCCAGGCGTCCGGCCGCTCGGTCGGCAGGACCCGCAGCGACACGTTGCCGACCAACTCCTTGTCGAGCCGGTCCTTGACCATCCGGGCGGTGACCTTGGCGCCCTTGACCCGGCCGACCAGCGGCGAGGTGTTGGTGCCGATGGTCATCGAGATGGCCGGCTCGTCGACGGTGATCAGCGGCAGCGGGATCGGGTTCTCGGCGTCGGCCAGCGTCTCACCGATCATGATCTCCGGGATGCCGGCGACGGCGATGATGTCGCCCGGGCCGGCGCTGTCGGCCGGCTTGCGCTCCAGGCCCTCGGTCATCAGCAGCTCGGAGATGCGGACCCGCTGGGTGTTGCCGTCGGTGCGGCACCAGGCCACGGTCTGGCCCTTGCTGATCGTGCCCTGGCGGACCCGGCACAGCGCCAGCCGGCCCAGGAACGGCGAGGCGTCGAGGTTGGTGACGTGCGCCTGCAGCGGCGCGTCCTCCTCGAACGCGGGCGGCGGGATGGTGTCCAGCAGGGTGCGGAACAGCGGCTCCAGGCTGTGGCTGTCGTCGGGCACCGAGCCGTCGGCGGGCTGGGTCAGCGAGGCGATGCCGTCGCGGGCGCAGGCGTAGACGATCGGGAAGTCGATCTGCTCCTCGTCGGCGTCCAGGTCGAGGAAGAGCTCGTAGGTGTCGTCCACGACCTCCTTGATCCGGGCGTCCGGCCGGTCCACCTTGTTGATCACCAGGATGATCGGCATCCGGGCCTTGAGGGCCTTGCGGAGCACGAAGCGGGTCTGCGGCAGCGGTCCCTCGCTGGCGTCGACCAGCAGCACCACCCCGTCGACCATGGTCAGGCCGCGCTCGACCTCACCACCGAAGTCGGCGTGGCCGGGGGTGTCGATGATGTTGATGGTGACCGGGTCGGAGCCGTCCGCCGGCAGGTACCGCACGCCGGTGTTCTTGGCCAGGATGGTGATGCCCTTTTCCCGCTCGAGGTCCATCGAGTCCATGACCCGTTCGGTGTCCTCACCGCGGGCGCCGTAGGCGCCGGCCTGCCGCAACATGGCGTCGACCAGGGTCGTCTTGCCGTGGTCGACGTGGGCGATGATGGCGACGTTGCGGAGGTCGGTGCGTAGCTGCATACCCTCCATACTCCTGTCTGCGGTTGCCGGGGCACGCCTCGGGGTGACCCCGAGATGGCCCGGATCTCTGGCGAAACTGCTGTCCCGACCGTTGCAGCGACTGGCATGCTGGCTCCCGTGCGGGGGACCGGATGCCTGACCTGCTGAGCTGGCTACAAGGCCTGCCGGCCCTGCTGATCTACCTGGTCGCCGCGACGATCGTCGCGGGGGAGACCGCGGTGATCTTCGGACTGCTGGTGCCGGGCGAGGCGACCCTGCTGCTGGTCGGCTTCCTAGCCTACGCGGGGACGCTGCGGATTATTCCGGCGCTGCTGGCCATGACGGCGGCGGCCGTGATCGGAGACACACTCGCCTTCCGGGCCGGCCGGCGGTACGGGCCGCGGCTGCGCGCCTCGGGGCTGGGCGCCCGGGTGGGCCCGCACCGCTGGCGGCGGGCCGACTCGCTGCTCGAGCGGCTCGGCGGGCGGGGCGTGCTGGCCGCCCGGTGGGTGGCCTTCGCCCGGACGCTCGCGCCGCGGCTGGCCGGGGCGGCCGGGCTGCCGTACCGGCGGTTCGCGCCGTGGAACCTGGCCGGGGTGGTGAGCTGGGTCGGCGCCTCGGTGCTGGTCGGCTACGCCGCCGGGGAGTCCTACGAGCAGGTCTCCCGGCTGCTGGGTCGGGCCACCGGCGCGGTGCTGGTGCTGCTGCTCTGCCTGACCGCCGTGGTGCTGGCCGGGCGCTGGCTGGGCCGCAATCCGGACCCGGCGCGCGCGCTGGCCGCCCGGGCCGCCGCCCTGCCGCCGCTGCGCTGGCTGCGAGCCCGCTACGGGGTGCTGTTCTTCCTGGTCGTCATGCGGGTCGGGCCGGCCTGGACGCTGCTGCTGAGCCTCGCCGCCGGGCTGCTGCTGCTCTTCGCCGCGGGGCTGGCCATCGCCGCGGTGCTGGAGGCGGTGGTCCGGCACAGCGGGCTCGGCGTGCTGGACGGCCTGCTGGCCGAGTGGTTCGCCGCCCGGCGTACCCCCGGGGTGGCCGACGCGGCGCTGGCCGTGGTGTCGGTGCTGCGCGGGTCGTTCCTGATCCTCGCGGTGGCTCTGGTCGCCGCGGTGCTGGCCTGGCGGCACCGGCCCTGGCGGGCCGACCCGCTCAGCGTGGTCGGCACGGCGGGGGCGTTCGTGCCGCTGGTGGTGCTGGCCGTGGTCGCCGACCTGACCGGTCCCGGCGGCCCGGCGGCGACCGCGGAGTACCTCCCCGGGCAGAACGCGGTGGTGACCGCGAGCTTCGGCACGCTGGCCTGGCTGCTGTCCCGGGGCGCCCGCTGGCCGGTGGCGGTGGCGGTGTGGACGGCCGCCCTGGCCGGCGTCGTCGCGGTCGGCGGCGCCCGGCTCTATCTGGGCCTGAGCACGGCCAGCGGTACGGCCACCTCGGTGCTGCTCGGGGCGGCCTGGGTGACCGTGTTCGTGGTGGCCTGGGCCACCCGGGACCGGGCGCTCGACGACGCCGCACCGTCGTCCACCCCGGGCCAGGGGGGCCACCCGCCGCGTCCGCGCCGCTCCCGACCGGCCTCCCGCGCCCGGCGGGGCGGCGTCGACCCCGGGTGACGCCCGCCGGCCCTGGGTGACGCCCGCTGGCCCTGGGTGACGCCCGCCGGCCGGACCGACCCCGAGTTGCGGCATGTCGGTGTTTCCCGGCCCGTTGAGGGGCCGCTTCGCGGCAACTCGGGTGCGCTGGCAGACCTCGGGCCGGCTGGCCCGAGGCGGGGGCCCGGTGGTCGTCCACCCGGCCCCCGCCGTCTGGTCAGTCCCGGGCACCGACCGGCTCGGCGGGCGCCGGGGGCGTGCCGGCCGGGGCGTCGGGCTCGCGGGCGATCCGGCCCGGCCACCAGAACCGGTCGCCGAGCAGGAAGGCCAGCGCCGGGACCAGCACCGTGCGGACCAGCAGGGTGTCCAGCAGCACGCCGACGCAGACGATGATCCCGATCTGGGTGAGGGTGAGCAACGGCAGCACGCCGAGCACGGCGAAGACCGCCGCGAGCAGCACCCCGGCGCTGGTGATCACCCCGCCGGTGACCCGCAGCGCGGAGAGCATCCCGTCCCGGGTGCCGGTCCGGCGGGCGTCCTCCCGGGCCCGGGTGACCAGGAAGATGTTGTAGTCCACCCCGAGCGCCACCAGGAAGACGAAGGCGAGCAGCAGCACCCCGCTGTCCAGCGCCGGGAAGCCGAGCACGTGGTCGAAGATCAGCCACGCGGCGCCCAGGCTGGCGAAGAACGAGGCGATCACGGTGAGCACCAGCAGGACCGGGGCGACCAGGCCGCGGAGCAGCAGCACCAGCACCGCCCCGACCAGCAGCAGGATGATCGGCAGGATGAGCCGCAGATCGTTGGTGTTCGCCCGCTCCGAGTCGTAGCTGGCGGCGACCGTACCGCCGACCAACGCGCCGTCCGGGCGGTCCGCGCCGGCCACCGCCGGCGGCGCCGAGTCCGGCACCGCGGCGACCGCGTCCCGCAGCGCCGTCACGGACCGGTCGGCGGCGGCCGTGCCCGGCTCGGCGGTCAGCACCACGTCGATCTGGGCGACCCGGTCCCCGGTGGCGCCCGGCCGGGCGGAGGCGACCCCGTCGACCGCGCCGGCGGCGGCCAGCACGGCCGGGGCCGCGCCCGGGTTGGTGAGCACGGCCAGCGGCTGGGTGGCGCCGGCCGGGAAGGCCCGGGCGAGGGTCTCCGCACCGGCGACCGCCTCCGGCTTCACCCGGAACTGCTCGGTCTCGGACAGGCCGGTGCGGATGCCGAGACCGCCGAGGGCCAGGCCGGCGAGGACCAGCGTGGCCACCACCGCGACCGGCGCCGGCCGGCGGATCACCGCCGCGCCCAGCCGGCCCCAGAGCCGGCCCTCGCGGGCCGGGCTGCCGACCCGGGGTACGAAGGGCCAGAACAGCCCCCGGCCGAAGAGCACCAGCGCGGCCGGGAGGACGAACAGCGCGGAGAGCATGGCGAACACCACGCCGGTGGCGCAGGCCAGCGCGAGCGCCCGGTTCGTCTCCTGCTCGGACAGCAGCAGGGTGAGCACGCCGAGCACGACGGTGCCGCCGCTGGCCAGGATCGGCTCGGCGGTCCGGCGCAGCGCGGCCCGCATGGCGGTGAACCGGTTCTCCTCGCGGCGCAGTTCCTCCCGGTAACGGGCGATCAGCAGCAGGGCGTAGTCGGTGGCGGCGCCGAAGACCAGGACGCTGGCGATGCCGGTGACCTGGCCGTCCTGCAGGTGGATGCCGAGCGCCGGCACGAGGCTGTCGACCGCGCGCAGGGTGACCTGTTCGGTGGCGGCGACCACCAGCAGCGGCACGATCCAGAGGAACGGGCTGCGGTAGGTGAGCAGCAGCAGCACCGCCACGACGGCGGCGGTGACCGCGAGCAGGGTGATGTCCGCACCGTCGAAGACCTGGGCGAGGTCGGTGGTGAAGGCGGGCGCCCCGGTCACCTCGACGGTCAGCGCGTCGGGCAGGTCGGCCAGCGCCTCGCGCACCGAGGTCACCTCGTCGACCAGGGCGTCCCGGCCGCCGACGGCGGACAGGGGTACGGCCACCAGCGCCACGGTGCCGTCGGGGGAGAACTGGGCGGGCGCGACCCGGCCCCCGGCGGCGAGCCCGCCCAGGGCGGCCGACGCGCCGTCGAGCGCGGCCCGGTCGGACTCCGACAGCGGCGCCCGGTCGGCCCGGGAGACCACCACGATCGCCGGCTGGACGTCGCTCGCCGGCAGCTGCTCCTGGAGGCGCTCGACCTGGGTCGACTGCCACTGCACGGAGAGGCCGGTGGCGGAGACCGGGGCGGGGTTGTCGGGCCTGGGCAGGCCGAAGACGAGCGCGCTGACGACGAGCGCGGCGGCCACGGTGAGCCAGGCGGCCAGCCGGCCCCGGGCGACGCGGGTGAACAGAGACATCGGGGTGCCCTCACGTGATCGTGTGCCGGGTTACTCGGTGACCTAGTATCTTGACAACCGAGATTATCCGCCGGGGTTCTATGCTGCAACCGGACCGGTCGGACAGGGGGCGGCAGCGAGACGTGGCAGCGCAGAGCATGTATCGGCGGCGGGACGACCGGCGCGCCCGGATGATCGCGGACATCACCAACGACCTGCGGCGCTACGCGGCGGACGCCCAGCACGTCGGGCACGCGTTCGCCGGCCTGCACGGGCTCAACGCCACCGACCTGCAGGCCCTCATCGCCGTGATGGACGCCGAACTGGTCGGCGACCCGATCACCCCCGGCCGGCTCGGTGAGCGGTTGAACCTCTCCTCCGGCTCGGTGACCGCGCTGATCGACCGCCTCGAGCGGGCCGGGCACATCCGCCGGGACCGGGACACCGCCGACCGACGCAAGGTGTTCCTGCGCTACGCCGACCAGGGCGCGGAACTGGCTCGCAGCTTCTTCGCCCCGCTCGGGCGCCGCAACGACCAGGTGATGGCCCGGTTCAGCGACGAGGAACTGGAGACCGTGCACCGGTTCATGGCCGAGATGGTGACCTCGATGCGCGAGCACCGGAACGCGATGCGCGCCGCCCGGGGCGAACCGCCCAAGCGCGCCGCGGACGCCGGGGCGGCGGACTGACCGTCGCCGGGGGATCCACCCGGCGGTGCCGGCGGGCCGCCGGACGGTGTCGTAACTCTGTGTGCTGGACCCGCCCGAGGTGCCACCGAATCGCGAGTGTCCTTCGTGGCTGGTCCCGCCGCGCGTCGAGGCACCGTCCACAGCCGCCCCATAGTTCCAGATAGTGCCTCTGACCTGGGCATTTAGCCGTCGGCGCGGATATTCTCGGTGCAAGTGCCCGGCGCTGTGCATCCTCCCGACCGGACGTGTCCCCGCGTCGGTTGCCTCACGGGCAGTGATTGCCGTGTCCGGTCGGTGAACGATCCGGAAGGCGGTTCCGTATGACCACAGCCCCACCGAATCTCCTGGCCGTCCGCAACCTGCTACTCACCCACCTCAACATCGACAAGGGCGCCGTGCGCGCCGTGGACCTCGAACCCGCCGAGGTCGGCATCGTCGGCGACGCCGGTCACCGCGGTGGTTACCACTGTGGCTCCGACCGGGTGGTGGCCCGGGACTACTCCGTCGTGGAGTCCACCCGGGACTCCTCCGGGCTCACCCTGTACGCGTCCGCGCTGGACGTCGGCGAGTTCACCGTGAAGTCCGGCGGTGCCACCCACAACCTGCGTACGTTCTCCACCTGGTGCGTCGCCCAGTGCGTGGCCGGCGCGGCCGGCACCGGGGACCTCAGGGAGATCATCTACTCGCCGGACGGCCGGACCGTGCGGCGGTGGGACCGGCTGGGCAAGCGCAGCACCGGCGACTCCAGCCATCTCTTCCACACCCACTTCAGCTTCTTCCGCGACTCCACCAAGGCGGGCCGGGACCAGACCCCGCTGTTCCGCCGCTACCTCACCACCATCGGGCTACTGGAGGACGACGACATGAGCGCAAAGGCCGAGGAGCAGATCAAGAACATCTACACCGGCATGTTCTATGGCGGGTCGAGCATGGGTCGCAGCGTCGACCCGGACGGCTCCGGCCCCCGTACCAGCAGCAACAGCCTGGTCGCCAAGATCGACTACCTGATGCTCCGGGTGGACGCCCTCGCCGCGCAGGTGACCGCGCTGTCCGGCAAGGACTTCACCGACGAGCAGGCGATCGTCAACGGGGTGCTGGCCGGCCTGCCGCCGGAGAAGATCGCCGCTGCCATCCCGCCGCAGATGGCCAAGGACGTGGCCGACGAGTTGGCCCGGCGGATGGTGGCCTGATCCGCCGCCGGTGCGGTGGCACGGCCCCCACCGCACCGGTCGCGGGCGAGATAAACGCAAGAGCTATTGCGCAATAACTCTTGCACATGGCAGGGTCGCGGCATGGAACGGAACGACGTCCGACAGGTCACCGACTCGCGAGTGCTCGCCGCGCTCGCCCATCCGCTGCGCCGCCGGCTCATGGACGTCCTCAAGGTGTACGGCCCGTGCACCGTCGGCATGCTCGCCGAGCGCACCGACCAGGCGCCGGCGAACGTGAGCCACCACCTCAAGGTGCTCGCCGCCGCCGACCTGCTGCTCGAGGCGCCCGAGCTGGCCCGCGACCGGCGGGAACGCTGGTGGCGGCTGCGTGACCGCGGGGTGCGCTGGTCCAGCAGCGACTTCGCCGACGACCCGGCGGCCCGGGTGGTGGTCGACGCCGCCAGCTCGCTCAACCTGGAACGGCACGCCGAACTGGTCCGCGCCTGGCACGCGGCCCCCGACGAGGCCCACGCCGAGTGGGGCGAAGGGCCGTTCAGCACCGACAAGTGGTTGCGTCTGACGCCGGACGAGCTGGCCGAACTCAGCCGCGAGGTGATCGCGCTGTTCGCCCGGTGGGCCGACCGGCCGGTGCCCGACGACGGGCAGCGCCGCGAGCCGGTCTTCCTGTTCGCCCACGGCGTCCCGGGCCGGCCGTGACCACCGCGCCGGCCCGCGGGTCCGCGTCGGCGACGCGCGGCGGGCTGTTCCGGCACCGCGACTTCCGGCTGCTCTGGACCGGTCACACGGTGAGCGCCGTGGGCAGCAACATGACCACAGTGGCGCTGCCGCTGGTCGCGGTCGCGGTGCTCGATGCCACCACCTTCCAGGTGGCGGTGCTCACCGCCGCGGCCTGGTTGCCCTGGCTGCTGGCCGGTCTGCCGGTCGGGGCGTGGGTCGACCGGGTCCGCCGTCGCCCGGTGATGATCGCCGCCGACCTCGCCGCCGCGGCGCTGTTCGCCAGCGTGCCGGTGGCCGCCCTGGCCGGGCTGCTCACCGTCGCGCACCTGCTGATCGTGGCGCTCGGCGCCGGCCTGGCCCGGGTCTTCTTCGAAACCGCCGACCAGGTCTACCTGCCCACGCTGCTGCGTCCCGAGCAGGTGCCCGAGGCCAACGCCCGGCTGCACGCCACGCAGACGGCGAGCTACCTCGTCGGGCCCGGACTCGCCGGCCTGATCGCCCAGCTCGTCGGCGCGGTGACCGCTGTCGCGCTGGACGCGCTCAGCTTCCTGCTGTCCGCGTTGTGCGTGCGTCGCATCCGCGCCGTCGAGCCTCGGCCGGACCGTCCCGGCGGGACGACGTCGCTGCGCCGCGAGGTCGCCGCCGGGCTGCGGTTCGTCGTCCGCGACCCGTACCTGCGGGTGCTGACGGTCTTCGGGGCGGCGAGCAACATCGGGCTCACCGGCTACCAGGCGGTGCTCGTGGTGTTCCTGGTCCGCTCGGCCGACCTCCCGGCGGGCCTGGTCGGCCTCCTGATCGGTCTCGCCAGCCTCGGCGGCGTGATCGGCGCCGCGCTCGCCGCACGCCTGGCCCACCGGCTCGGCAGCGCCCGTACGCTGCTGCTCGCCGGTGCCCTCACCGGCCCGCCCGCGCTGTTCATCCCGCTGGCCGGACCCGGCGCACGCACGGCGTGGCTGGTGCTCGGCGGCGTGCTGGTGAGCCTGGGCGTCGCGGTGGGCAACGTGATCAAGGGCAGCTTCCGGCAGACGTACACCCCGCACCGGCTGCTCGGCCGGGTGACGGTGAGCATGCAGCTGCTCAACTACGGCACGATCCCGGCCGCGGCCGTGCTGGCCGGCGCGCTGGGCGCGGTGTGGGGGCCGGCCGGGGCGATCCGGATGATGACCGCCTGGCTGGCGCTGACCCCGCTGATCCTGCTGGCCGGGCCGCTGCGGCGACGTCGTGACCTGCCGGCTGCCCCGGCGTGAGGATGCGCTGCGGCGGCGGTCGGCATCCGACCGCCGCCACCGGCACGTAGCTACATCGGACGGACGTTGTCCGCCTGCGGGCCCTTCTGGCCCTGGGTCACCTCGAACTCGACCTTCTGGCCCTCGTTCAGCTCGCGGTAGCCGCTGGATTGAATGGCCGAGTAGTGGACGAACACGTCCGGACCTCCGCCGTCCTGCTCGATGAAGCCGAAGCCCTTTTCCGAGTTGAACCACTTGACCGTGCCGGTTGCCATGCGTCTCTCCCTGTTCAATGCGGGGGAGCACCGGTCGCTGCCGGTGATCGCCCTGTGCTGTCCCGACAGTAACCGCCCGGACGGGGATCCGCTGCCGGAAGTGCCCGGGCGCGCCCACGAATACGTCGTCGGCGGGAAATCCCTCCGCCCGGGGCCGGTGCGGGGCATGCTTGCCCCGATGAGCACACGGACGGCGCTGGCCGACCTGGAACGGGAGATCGCGGGCGATGGTGGCGGCCTGGACGGTCTCCGGCTGGTCGACACCCCGTTCGTGCCGGAGGTGCGGCTGCACCTGGCCGAGGACGCCATCCTCTGGTGGGCCCGGATGGAAGCGGCGGCCGGCCGGTCGCTGCCGCCGCCGTACTGGGCGTCCGTCTGGGCCGGCGGGCAGGCGATCGCCCGGCACCTGCTCGACCACCCCCAGCTGGTCACCGGGCGGCGGGTGCTCGACCTGGCCGCCGGATCCGGGCTGGTCGCCATCGCCGCCGCGCTCGCCGGCGCCGAGCTGGTGGTCGCCAACGACGTCGACCCGTACGCGGTGGCGGCCGTGACCGTCAACGCGCGGGCCAACCGGGTGAGCGTCGCCGCCACCGGCGGCGACCTGCTGGACGGCACCGCCGACGTCGACCTGGTGGTGGCCGGTGACGTGTTCTACGACGCGGCGCTGGCCGCCCGGGTGCTGCCGTTCCTCCAGCGCTCCGCCGCGCGCGGCGCGCAGGTGCTGGTCGGCGATCCGGACCGGGGACACCTGCCGGCGGACGGGCTGGAGGTGGTGGCCAGCTACCGGGTGCCCACCACCGAACCCGCGGTCGACTCCCCGGTCCGCCGGGTCCAGGTGCTGCGACCGCACTGAGTGGACCGGGGGTCGACCCCGAGGGTGGAGTCAGGGTCGGGTGGGGGATCGGGCCGGATGTGCCGGGTGCGTCGCGGCCGTAGCGTTCCACCCGTGATCGATCTACTGGCCCACCTCGGAGAGTTGCCCGTCGAGTCGCTGATGGCGGCTCTCGGCCTGGTCATGCTCGCCGACGCCGTACCGCTGGTCGGGGTGCTGGTGCCCGGTGACGCGGCGGTCCTCGCCGCGGTGGGGGCGGGCCGGCCGTCGACCGCGGTGGCCACCGTGGTGACGGTGGTGCTGGGCTGCCTGGCCGGCTGGTCGCTGAGCTTCCTGGCCGGGCGGCGCTGGGGGGCGGCGCTGCGGGGCAGCCGGCTGGGCGGCTGGATCGGCGAGTCCCGGTGGGCCGCGGCGGAGGCGGTGCTGCGCCGCGGCGGCGGCCGGATGGTGCTGGTCGCGCCGTTCCTGCCGGTGTTCAACGCGCTGCTGCCGCTGGCCGCCGGCGGGCTGCGGATGTCGTACCCGAGGTTCCTGGCCGCGGCCGCGGCCGGGGCGACCCTCTGGGCGGGCCTCTACGTGGGGCTCGGCACCGCGGCCCGGGCGGTGGCGGCGCTGCTGCCCGGCGCGCCCAGCCCGACGCTGCTCACCATGCTGGTCGGGCTGCTGCTCGCCGGGGCGTTGCTCTACGGCGCGCGGCGCCCGCTGCGCGCGCTGACCGGGGTGGGGTCGGCGAGCTGACCGTCCGGGGGGGACGGTGCGCCGGCGCGGGTCCACGACCCGCGCCGGCGGCGGCTCACCAGCCGCGGGCCCGCCACTGCGGCAGCGCCGGGCGCTCGGCGCCGAGCGTGCTGTCCTTGCCATGGCCCGGATAGAACCAGGTCTCGTCGGGCAGCCGGTCGAAGAGCTTGCCCTCCACGTCGTCGATGAGCTGGCCGAACCGCTCCGGGTCCTGGTTGGTGTTCCCCACCCCGCCGGGAAAAAGTGAGTCGCCGGTCCACAGGTGCGGCACGCCGGACGGGTCGCGGTAGAGCAGCGCGATCGAGCCCGGGGTGTGCCCCCGCAGGTGGATCACCTCCAGGGCGCAGGAGCCGACCGGCACGGTGTCCCCCTCGCGCAGCGGGGCGGCCTCGATCGGCAGGCCCTCGGCGTCCTCGGCGCCCACCAGCGGGCGGGCGCCGGTCTTCGCCACCACCTCCTCCAGCGCCACCCAGTGGTCCATGTGCTGGTGGGTGGTGACCACGCTGGCCAGCCCGCCGTCGCCGATCAGCTCGAGCAGCCGCGGCGCCTCGTTGGCGGCGTCGATCAGCACCTGCTCGCCGGTCTCCCGGCAGCGCAGCAGGTACGCGTTGTTGTCCATCGGCCCCACCGAAACCTTGGTGATGGTGAGCCGGTCGAGGTCGCGGACGTCCGGCGTGCCGCCGGGCGTGACGTCTCCGGTGTAGGTCATGCGGCTTCTATATCCATTCCGGTGGGATCGGCAGGGGACCGTCGGGCGTGACGGTGAGCACCTCGCCGGCGCTGCGCCCGGTCAGCCAGGCGGCGAGTTCCGGCGCGGGGCCGGTGATCGTGGGCGCCCCCTCGGGGTCACCCACGACGAGTTCGGACCGGACGCCGTCGAAGCGCAGCACCATGGCCGGCGCCGCCGGGTTGCCGGCCAGGCCGGTGACCACCTCGTGCAGCAACCGCTGGGCGAACGCGTCCGGCCAGTCCGCCGCCCGGTAGCCGGCGGCGAGGTCCACGTGGTGCACCTCGATCTCCCGCAGCCGCCCCCAGACCAGCATCGCGGCCGGCCACGGGCCGCGCCGGGTCTGCACCGTGGCCGCCCACGCCTCGACCGGCATGGCCGCCACCGCCGCGGTGAACCGCTCGGCGCTGTGCCGCAGGTCGGCCAGCAGGTCGGCGGCCGGCCGCCCGGACCCGGTCTCGATGTCGGCGGAGCGGGCCTGTGGGCTGGCGTACATCGGGATCGGCTCGCCGGTGCGCGCGGCGGTGAGCAGGTTGACGAAGCCGTCGGCGTTGCGGGCCAGGTGGGTCAGCACGTGGCCGCGGGTCCAGCCCGGCAGCAGGGACGCGGCGGCGACGTCCGCCGGGCCGAAACCGGACACGGTACGCAGCAGCCGCGCCATGGCCTCGTCCAGCTCGCCGGTCAGCAGGAGGGGATCGCTGGTCACGAAACGACCCTAGCGGTACGGCCCGGCAACGTCGCCGGGGAAATAGCTTTCGGCGCGCCGGCGCGCCCCCTACCGTCTGGTCGACGGCTTCGGTCGCGGCACCGGTTCGGACGCGCCGGGTCGGGGTCGTCGCCGGACGCCGCAGCCGGGAGTCGGAGGGGAGGTGGTGAGCATGCCGGTCGCAGCACCCGTGTTCCGCCCTGAACCCCCTCGACACCGATGAGGACACCATGACACTGGATCTGACCGCCCTCGGCTGGGACGCCGACCGGGCGGCCCACGTACCGCGGCACGCCGACCGCCGGCCGGGCCGGGTGGCCCGCGTCGACCGTGGCGTCTGCACCGTGCTCTGCCCGGACGGGCCGGTCCGGGCCAGCCTGGGCGGGGCCGTGCTGGCCGCCGCCGCCCGCGACCTGACCGCGCTGCCCTGCGCCGGCGACTGGGTGCTGCTCGCCACCTGGCCGGACGGGCCGGTGACGGTCGAGACGGTGCTGCCCCGGCGTACCGCCCTGATCCGGCGCACCGCCGGCAAGGACGCCAGCGGGCAGGTGCTCGCCGCCAACCTCGACGCCGCCGCGGTGGTCGAGCCGGTGCACCCCGCGCCGGACGCCGAGCGGATCGAGCGGCTGCTCTCCCTGGCCCACGAGTCCGGGGCCGAGCCGCTGCTCGTGCTCACCAAGGCGGACCTGGCCGCCGACCCGGCGGCGGTGGCCCGGCAACTCACCGCGCTCGCCCCCGGGGTGCCGGTGCTGCCGGTCAGCGCCGAGCGCGGCACCGGGCTGGACCCGCTGCGCCGCCACGTCGCCCCGGGCCGGACGCTCGGGCTGCTCGGGCCGTCCGGCGCGGGCAAGTCGAGCCTGGTCAACGCCCTGGCCGGGACGGACGTGATGCGTACCCAGGCGATCCGCCGCTCCGACGGCAAGGGCCGGCACACCACCACCTGGCGGGCCCTGGTGCCGATCCCCGGCGGCGGCGCGGTGCTGGACACCCCCGGCGTACGGGCCGTCGGTCTGCTCGACGGCACGGCCGGCCTGGACCGGGCCTTCGCGGACATCGCCGAGCTGGCCAGCGGCTGCCGGTACGCCGACTGCGCGCACGACGCCGAGCCGGCGTGCGCGGTGCGCGCCGCGCTGGACAGCGGGGAGCTGCCGCCCCGGCGCTGGGAGAGCTGGCGCCGGCTGCAGCGCGAGGTGGCCTACGAGAGCGGCCGCCGGGAGGCTCGGCTCGCGGCCGAGCGGCGGGGCGGCTGGCGGGGTGGCCGGCGGCGGACGGGGCGTCCGACGGCGCCGCCGGCGCCGGGCGGATTCTGACCGGAGGACGGTGGGGTCGGGTGGGGCGAGCACGCCCCGCCCGACCGAGCTGACCTGGGGGAATGTGCGCGCGCGGAAACTTGTCATACCTCGGGGCTAGAGTTGCCCGGGCGTCTTCCGTGCGCCTCGACAACCCTCGAAAACCGCTCAGACCACGCTCCGAGCGGACAGATCCGCCTCCATTCTTTCTCCGGGAGCACAGGCACTGTGGCCGACCGACTGATCATCCGTGGCGCGCGCGAGCACAACCTGCGTGACGTCAGTCTCGACCTGCCCCGGGACGCCCTGATCGTCTTCACCGGGCTCTCCGGGTCGGGCAAGTCGAGCCTGGCGTTCGACACCATCTTCGCCGAGGGCCAGCGGCGCTACGTCGAGTCGCTGTCCTCGTACGCCCGGCAGTTCCTCGGCCAGATGGACAAGCCCGACGTCGACTTCATCGAGGGCCTCAGCCCCGCGGTCTCCATCGACCAGAAGTCCACCTCGCGCAACCCGCGCTCCACCGTCGGCACCATCACCGAGGTCTACGACTACCTCCGGCTGCTCTTCGCCCGCGTCGGCGAGCCGCACTGCCCGATCTGCGGCGAGCGGATCTCCAAGCAGAGCCCGCAGCAGATCGTCGACCGGGTGCTCGCGATGGCCGAGGGCACCCGGTTCATGGTGCTCGCCCCGGTGGTGCGCGGCCGCAAGGGCGAGTACGTCGACCTCTTCGCCGAACTCCAGGCCAAGGGCTACGCGCGGGCCCGGGTCGACGGCGTGGTGCACCCGCTGACCGAGCCGCCGAAGCTCAAGAAGCAGGAGAAGCACACCATTGAGGTGGTGATCGACCGGCTCAGCGTCAAGCCCGGCGCCAAGCGGCGGCTGACCGACTCGGTCGAGGCCGCGCTCGGTCTGTCCGGCGGCATCGTGCTGCTCGACTTCGTCGACCTGGCCGAGGACGACCCGGACCGGGAGCGCCGCTACTCCGAGCACCTGGCCTGCCCCAACGACCACCCGCTCGCGATCGAGGACCTGGAGCCCCGGGTCTTCTCCTTCAACGCCCCGTACGGCGCCTGCCCCGAGTGCACCGGCCTGGGCACCAAGAAGGAGGTCGACCCGGAGCTGGTCATCCCGGACCCGGAGCGGACCCTGCGCGAGGGCGCCATCCAGCCCTGGGCCACCGGGCACAACCTGGAATACTTCCTGCGCCTGCTGGAGGCCCTCGGCGAGGCCCAGCACTTCGACGTGGACACCCCGTGGCGGGCGCTGCCGTCGCGGGCCCAGAAGACGATCCTGCACGGCTCCGACGACCAGGTGCACGTCCGCTACCGCAACAAGTACGGCCGCGAGCGCTCGTACTACACGGGCTTCGAGGGCGTGATGCAGTGGATCGAGCGCCGGCACGGCGACACCGAGTCGGAGTGGTCGCGGGACAAGTACGAGGGCTACATGCGCGACGTGCCCTGCGCGGCCTGCGGTGGCGCCCGGCTCAAGCCGGAGGTGCTCGCGGTCACCCTGGCGGGCAAGAGCATCGCCGAGGTCTGCAACCTCTCCGTCGGCGAGGCGGCCGACCTGCTCGCCGGCATCGAGCTGACCGACCGGCAGAAGATGATCGCCGAGCGGGTGCTCAAGGAGATCAACGCCCGGCTGAAGTTCCTGCTCGACGTCGGGCTGGACTACCTCTCCCTGGACCGGCCGGCGGGCACCCTCTCCGGCGGCGAGGCGCAGCGCATCCGGCTCGCCACCCAGATCGGCTCCGGCCTGGTCGGGGTGCTCTACGTGCTGGACGAGCCGTCGATCGGCCTGCACCAGCGGGACAACCACCGGCTGATCGAGACGCTGCTGCGGCTGCGCGGGCTGGGCAACACCCTGATCGTGGTCGAGCACGACGAGGACACCATCCGGGTCGCCGACTGGATCGTCGACATCGGCCCCGGCGCCGGCGAGCACGGCGGCAAGATCGTGCACAGCGGGTCGGTGCCGGCGCTGCTGGAGAACGAGGAGTCGGTCACCGGGGCGTACCTGTCGGGGCGCCGGCAGATCCCGACGCCGGCCGTCCGCCGGCCGCAGACCGCGGAACGGGAGCTGGTGGTGCACGGGGCGCGCGAGCACAACCTGCGCAACCTCACCGTCAGCTTCCCGCTGGGCCAGCTCATCGCGGTCACCGGGGTCAGCGGCTCCGGCAAGTCGACCCTGGTCAACGACATCCTCTACGCGGTGCTCGCCAACCAGATCAACGGCGCCCGGCTGGTCCCCGGCCGGCACACCCGGATCACCGGCCTGGAGAACGTGGACAAGGTCGTCGGCGTGGACCAGTCACCGATCGGCCGCACGCCCCGGTCGAACCCGGCCACCTACACCGGCGTCTGGGACCACGTCCGCAAGCTCTTCGCCGAGACCACCGAGGCCAAGGTCCGGGGGTACGGT
Source organism: Micromonospora sp. NPDC049836 (assembly GCF_044465125.1). NCBI lineage: Bacteria > Bacillati > Actinomycetota > Actinomycetes > Micromonosporales > Micromonosporaceae > Micromonospora > Micromonospora sp. NPDC049836. Next base: position 113,397 of record NZ_JBITLH010000003.1, on the reverse strand, counting down.
CCGGGCCGGTTCTCCTTCAACGTCAAGGGTGGCCGCTGCGAGGCGTGCTCCGGTGACGGCACCATCAAGATCGAGATGAACTTCCTGCCCGACGTCTACGTGCCGTGCGAGGTGTGCAAGGGCGCCCGGTACAACCGGGAGACCCTGGAGGTGCACTACAAGGGCCGCACGGTCGCCGAGGTGCTGGACATGCCGATCGAGGAGGCCGCCGAGTTCTTCTCCGCGATCCCGGCCATCCACCGGCACCTCAAGACGCTGGTCGACGTGGGCCTCGGCTACGTCCGGCTCGGCCAACCCGCACCGACCCTCTCCGGCGGTGAGGCGCAGCGCGTCAAGCTCGCCTCCGAGCTGCAGAAGCGCTCCACCGGCCGGACCGTCTACGTGCTCGACGAGCCGACCACCGGCCTGCACTTCGAGGACATCCGCAAGCTGCTCATGGTCCTCGAGGGTCTGGTCGACAAGGGCAACACGGTGATCACCATCGAGCACAACCTCGACGTGATCAAGTCGGCCGACTGGATCATCGACATGGGTCCGGAGGGTGGCCACCGGGGCGGCACCGTGCTCGCCACCGGCACGCCGGAGGAGGTCGCCGAGGTGCCGGAGAGCCACACCGGCCAGTTCCTGCGCCCGATGCTCAAGCTCGACGGCGCGGCCAAGGGCGCCGCGGCGGCCACCTCGCGGGCGGCCAAGGCCAACGGCGCCACCCGGCCGCGGGCCAGCCGCAAGGTTCCCGCCGGGGCGCGCTGACCCGGGCGTACCACGGGCGGGCCGCAGGAGCGGTCCGCCCGTGCCGTGCTCGCTCCACGCCGGCCCCAGGAGCGGTCTGCCCGTGCCGTCCTTGCTCCACGTCGGCCGCAGGAGCGGTCCTGCCCGTGCCGTGCTCGCTCCACGCCGGCCCCAGGAGCGGTCCTGCCCGTGCCGTGCTCGCTCCACGCCGGCCGCGGCGCCGGGTCAGGCCGGCGCGGTATCTGTTCGGAAATCCGATTGGTGACGCGCCGGTATGAACCGTGCGGCACCCTGGTCCGTGTTGCGAAGCGGGGCCACGGGATCATGACGAGTGGCGGCAGCCGAGAGAAGGGCCGGACATGAGTGACGATCAGGTGCTGACCGGACCGGGTGGCCAGACCCGGCGCACCCTGCTGGCGGGCGCCGGCGCGGTCGGGGCCGCGGTGGTGCTGGCGGGCTGTGGCGACGACGCGGGGGACACCGCCGGCGGTTCGGCGCCGACCAGCGCCGGTCCTCCCGGCGCCACCAACGCCGGCGATCCGGAGGGCGGCGAGCGGGACAGCAGCGGCCCGCTCGCCCGGACCACCGACATCCCGGTCGGCGGCGGGGCCGTGTTCGCCACGAAGGGGGTCGTGATCACCCAACCGGCGGCCGGCGAGTTCAAGGCCTTCGACCCGATCTGCACCCACCAGGGCTGCCCGGTGTCGAACGTCGACGGTGGCACGATCAACTGCACCTGCCACAACAGCCGGTTCTCGATCACCGACGGCTCGGTGAAGCAGGGCCCGGCGACCAGGCCACTGGCGCCGAAGAACATCAAGATCACCGGGGAGCAGATCACCCTGGCCTGAGCCGTACCGCCGCGGCCCCCGCCGCGCAGTCTTGGCCGGGGACGCGCGGCACCGGTCCCTGTCGGGGGTGCGGACTAGGCTTGCGGCGTGGCTGACCCCTCGACCTACCGTCCCGCGACCGGCACCATCCCGGAGTCGCCAGGGGTCTACCGCTTCCGGGACGGCACCGGCCGGGTGATCTACGTCGGCAAGGCGCGCAACCTGCGCAGCCGGCTCAACTCCTACTTCGCCGACCCGGTCAACCTGCACCAGCGCACCCGGCAGATGGTCTTCACCGCCGAGTCGGTGGACTGGATCACCGTGGCCACCGAGGTCGAGGCGCTCCAGCAGGAATACACCTGGATCAAGCAGTACGACCCCCGGTTCAACGTCCGCTACCGTGACGACAAGTCGTACCCCTATCTCGCGGTCACCCTCGACGAGGAATACCCGCGCCTGCAGGTGATGCGCGGCGCCAAGCGCAAGGGGGTGCGCTACTTCGGGCCGTACTCCCACGCCTGGGCGATCCGCGAGACGCTGGACCTGCTGCTGCGGGTCTTCCCGGCGCGGACCTGCTCCTCCGGGGTGTTCAAGCGGGCCGGCCAGGTCGGCCGGCCCTGCCTGCTCGGTTACATCGGCAAGTGCTCCGCGCCCTGCGTCGGCAGCGTCACCGCCGAGCGGCACCGGGAGATCGTCAACAGCTTCTGCGACTTCATGGCCGGCCGCACCGACACGATGGTCCGGCGGCTGGAGAAGGACATGCTGGAGGCCAGCGAGCAGCTGGAGTTCGAGCGGGCCGCCCGGCTGCGCGACGACGTGGCCGCGCTGCGGCGAGCCATGGAGAAGCAGACCGTGGTGCTCGGCGACGGCACCGACGCCGACGTGGTGGCCTTCGCCGACGACCCCCTCGAAGCCGCCGTCCAGGTCTTCCACGTCCGCGGCGGCCGGGTCCGCGGCCAGCGCGGCTGGGTGGTGGAGAAGACCGAGGAGCTGACCACCGGTGACCTGGTGCACCACTTCTGCACCCAGGTCTACGGCGGCGAGCAGGGCGAGGCCGACGTGCCCCGCGAGCTGCTCGTCCCCGAGCTGCCCGGCGACGCCGACGCGCTCGCCGACTGGCTCTCCACCCGGCGGGGCAGCCGGGTGTCCCTGCGGGTGCCGCAACGCGGCGACAAGCGCGCGCTGCTGGAGACCGTCGAGCGCAACGCCAAGGACGCGCTCGCCCGACACAAGCTCAAGCGGGCGGGCGACCTTACCACCCGCAGCCAGGCGCTCGACGAGATCGCCGAGGCGCTCGGCATGCGTACCTCGCCGCTGCGGATCGAGTGTTTCGACGTGTCCCAGATCCAGGGCACCGACGTGGTGGCCAGCATGGTCGTCTTCGAGGACGGGCTGCCCCGCAAGAGCGAATACCGGCGGTTCATCGTCCGCGGCGCCACCGACGACCTCTCCGCCATGTCCGAGGTGCTGCGCCGGCGCTTCGCCCGCTACCTCGATGCCCGCGCCGAGACCGGAGAGATCGGCGAGGAGACCGCCGGGGACCCCGACCGGCCCGGCATCGACCCGACCACCGGGCGGCCGCGCAAGTTCGCGTACCCGCCGCAGCTGGTCGTGGTCGACGGCGGCGCGCCGCAGGTGGCCGCCGCCGGGCAGGCCCTCGCCGAGCTGGGCATCGACGACGTGGCGCTCTGCGGCCTGGCCAAGCGGCTGGAGGAGGTCTGGCTGCCCGACGACGAGTTCCCGGTCATCCTGCCCCGCACCTCCGAGGCGCTCTACCTGCTGCAACGCGTACGCGACGAGGCGCACCGGTTCGCCATCACCTTCCACCGGCAGCGCCGGTCCAAGCGGATGACCGAATCGGCGCTGGACAACATCCCCGGCCTCGGCGAGGTACGCCGCAAGGCGCTGCTGCGGCACTTCGGCTCACTCAAGCGGCTCTCCGCCGCCACCGTCGAGGAGATCACCGAGGTGCCCGGCGTGGGCCGGCGGACCGCCGAGGCGATCCTCGCCGCCCTCGACGAGTCCGGCTCGGCCAAGACCCCTTCCTGACCCACTCCCGGCGGGCCCGCCTCGTCCGCCGGGGGTGGCCCGCCGGTCATCGCGGCTGATCCACGCCGGAATGCGGCAAGTGGGGTATCCGGCGTCGAGGAAGGGCCGCATCGCCGCAACTGGGTGGATCATCCTCCGCCCGATGCGGCACCCGGGGCCATCCGGCGCCGAGGAAGCACCAGATCGCCGCAACTGGGGTGGATCATCCTCTCGCCTGGTGCGGCACCCGGGCCGGTGTCCTTCCGCTCGCTACTGGTCTGTTGACCTGAACGACTCGCGGCCACGGCGGCCAGCCGGTCAGCGCGGCTGATACACGCCGGGATGCGGCAAACAGGGGTATCCGGCGTCGAGGAAGGGCCAGATCGCCGCAACCGGAGTGGATCATCCCTTCCGTGCCCCGCTGTGGATCGTTTCCGCCATCAAGGTCGGTAGTGTCCGGAACCCCCATCCCGGGCTGCGGCGACGCGGCATGGTCGGCTCATCCGAATTCGGCTGGTGGGCGGTGGTGGCCGTTGGGTGGTTTGGGGCCTCATGTGCCGTGGTCGGGGCCACCCGCAGGGCGGAATCATGCCGGGGCCGGGGTCGTTGAACATGGCAGACCGTAGAGCAGCCCCACCCCAGGGTGCGTGGAGCCCGGCCGGAATGATCGGCCACCGGCCGTCGTTACATCCCCCGGACCGTGCACCACCCGGTCCACCCCGGGTCAAGGCCGAGGGGAACGATCCCCGGCCCCGGGCCGTTACATCCCCCGGGACCGTGCACCACCGGTCCACCCCGGGATACCAACGAGGTCGAGGGAATCACTTCCCCGCCACCGACGGTTACACCCCCGGCACGCCCGAGCAGGTCACCCCCTGACCGCCGGCATCCCCCAAAGACTTTCCCCCTTTTGCGCGCGGCAGCAGACACCCCCCTTGTGTGGCTGCCGCGTCACCCCCGATCAGAGAGGCACTCATCATGCGTACCACTCTGCTGCGTAACACCGTCCTGACCGCTGCAGGCTTCGCCGCCACCGCCGGTGGGATCGCCGGCCCCGCCATCGCCGCCCACGCCGCCCCCGCGCAGAAGACCGCGCAGGTCAGCACCGACCGTAAGGGCCACGGCGAGCGGGAACTCGACGTCCGCTACGAGGCCCAGCCCAACTTCTACTACTGCGGCCCCGCCGCCACCCGCAACGCCCTGTCCGTGCTCGGTAAGAACATCGACGTGGACGCCATGGCCAAGGAGATGGGCACCACCGAGGCCGGCACCAACAGCATCAACGACATCACCCCCGTCCTGAACAAGGAAACCGGCAAGCACTACCGGTCGGTGGAAATCAAGGACGGCAAGGCCGACGACAAGCAGACCGACACCCTGCGCGCCGACATCGTGCGCACCGTCGACGACGGCCGCGCCGTGGTCGCCAACATCGCCGGCACCGCCACCGACACCGACGGCAACACCCACTCCTTCGAAGGCGGCCACTACATCAGCGTCATCGGCTACCGCGACGGCGGGAAGACCGTCACGATCGCCGACTCGGCCGACCCGAACACCGCCTCCTACCGCATCAGCGTCGACAACCTCGCCGACTGGATCGCCACCCGCGGCTACAGCGCCTCCTGACCGGCTATCCGCTGACAGGAGCGAGCACGAAGGGCCGGCCCCCACAAGGGGTCGGCCCTTCGTCGTGTCCGCGGACGGGCCCGGTCTCAGGACTCGGCGAGGACGCCGAGGATCCCGTCGCCGTACTTGGCCAGCTTGTTCTCGCCGACGCCGCTGATCCGGGACAGTTCGGCCAGCGAGGCGGGTGCCTCCGTGGCGATCTGCCGCAGGGTGGCGTCGTGGAAGATCACGTACGCCGGGACGCCCTGCTCCTTGGCGGTGGCCGCGCGCCAGGCGCGCAGCCGTTCAAACACCGACGCGGCGGCCGGGGTGAGGTCGGCGACCACGGTGGCCGCCCCGCGTGGCTTCGCCGACCGGCCGGCCGCCGGCCGCTCCGGCTCGCGCCGCAGGGTGACCGTGCGGCGGCGGCCCAGCACCTCGGCGCTGGCCTCGGTGAGCGCGAGGGTGCCGTAGTCGCCCTCCACGGCGAGCAGCCCTTCGGCGAGCAGTTGCCGCACCACGCCCCGCCACTCGGCCTCCCGCAGTTCGGTGCCGATGCCGAACGTGCTCAGCGCGTCGTGACCGTGCTGGTCGATCTTGTCGGTGTGCTTGCCGAGCAGGATGTCGATGCTGTGCCCGGCGCCGAAGCGCTGGTTGCGTTCCCGGTCCAGCCGGAAGACGGTGGAGAGCAGCTTCTGGGCGGCGACCGTGCCGTCCCAGGACTCCGGCGGCTCGAGGCAGGTGTCGCAGTTGCCGCAGTTGGCCGTGCCGCCCTCGCCGAAGTATTCGAGCAGCTGCGCCCGGCGGCAGCGGACCGTCTCGCAGAGCGCCAGCATGGCGTCCAGGTGGCTGGCCAGGTTGCGCCGGTGCGCGAGGTCGCCCTCGGACGTCTCGATCATCTTGCGCTGCTGCACCACGTCCTGCAGCCCGTACGCCAGCCAGGCGGTCGACGGCAGCCCGTCGCGCCCGGCGCGGCCGGTCTCCTGGTAGTAGCCCTCCACCGACTTGGGCAGGTCGAGGTGGGCGACGAAGCGCACGTCGGGCTTGTCGATGCCCATGCCGAAGGCGATCGTGGCGACCATGACGAGGCCGTCCTCGCGCAGGAAGCGCTGCTGGTTGGTCGCCCGGGTCGTCGCGTCCAGCCCGGCGTGGTACGGCAGCGCCGGGATGCCCTGCTGGACCAGGAACTCCGCGGTCTTCTCCACCGAGGCGCGGGAGAGGCAGTAGACGATGCCGGCGTCGCCGGGGTGCTCGTCGCGCAGCAGGGCGAGCAACTGCTTGCGCGGCTCCCGCTTGGGCACGATCCGGTACTGGATGTTGGGCCGGTCGAAGCTGGCCACGAAGTGCCGGGCGTCGGTGAGTTGGAGCCGGGTGGCGATCTCGGTGCGGGTGGCCCGGGTCGCCGTGGCGGTCAGCGCGATGCGCGGCACCGCCGGCCAGCGTTCGTGCAGCATCGACAGGTTGAGGTAGTCGGGGCGGAAGTCGTGCCCCCACTGCGACACGCAGTGCGCCTCGTCGATCGCGAACAGCGCGATGCGGCCTCGCTCCAGCAGGCCGAGGGTGGCGCGCACCGCCAGCGCCTCCGGCGCCAGGTAGAGCAGGTCCAACTCGCCGGCGAGGAAGGCGGCCTCGACCCGGCGCCGCTCGGTGAGGTCCTGCGTCGAGTTGAGGAAGCCGGCCCGGACGCCGACGGCGGTGAGTGCGTCGACCTGGTCCTGCATCAGGGCGATCAGCGGCGAGACCACCACCGCGGCGCCGTCCCGGACCAGCGCCGGGATCTGGTAGCACAGCGACTTGCCGCCGCCGGTCGGCATCAGCACCAGCGCGTCGCCGCCGGCCACCACGTGCTCGACGACGTCCTGCTGGAAGCCGCGGAAGGTGTCGTAGCCGAACACCCGGTTGAGCACCCGCAGCGCGTCCTCGGTCCGCTGATCGGTGGGGGAGACCATTCGCGCAGTCTACGAGCGGGCCCGGACAAGACCGCTACGACTCGTCCCCGTCGCGGGGAGGTGTTGACCGGGCGCTGAACAAGCGTTTAATCTATTGAACATGCGTTCAGCCTCTGACGATAGCGACCTCACCGGCAAGGCCAACATCCGCAACGCCGCGCTGCGCCTGTTCGCCGAGCGAGGGCATGACGCCGTCACGGTGCGGGAGATCGCCGCGGCGGCAGGGGTGTCCCCCGCGCTCGTCGTGCATCACTTCGGCAGCAAGGACGGGCTGCGGGCCGCCGTGGACGGCTACGCCGCGCAGGCGTTCGACGCGCTCTTCTCGATGGACGAGCGGGACGTGGCCGAGGCGATCAGCGGGGACGGCGGGGCGTCCATCGCCGAGATGTTCGCCCGGGCCTTCCCGCACGGCTCGCCGTTGCCCGCGTACCTGCGCCGCCTGCTGCTCGTCAACGACCCGGCGGGAGCGGCGTTGTTCGGTCGCTGGCACGCCCGCACCCGCCAACTGCTCGACTCGATGACCGAGATCGGCGCCGCTCGACCGGCTGAGGACCCCGCGGTCCGGGCGGCGTTCCTCCTGGTCAACGACCTCGCGCTGGTCCTGCTGCGCAACCAGATCGCCGCCGCGATCGGAGTTGATCCGCTCACCCCGGAGGGCATCGCCCGCTGGGCCAGAGAAGCCACCGCCGTCTACACGGAGGGCGCGTTCGTGACGGCGCCCGGGGAGGAAGCCTCGTGACTCAGCCGGCCCATGTCATCCACATCCAGAACCTCACCAAGACATTCGGAAAGGTACGTGCCCTCGACGGACTGGATCTCACCGTGCGGCCGGGCGAGGTGCATGGTTTCCTCGGTCCGAACGGGGCGGGCAAGTCCACCGCCATCCGCATCCTGCTCGGGCTGATGCGGGCCACCGGCGGTCACGTCGAGTTGTTCGGCGCCGACCCCTGGCGGGCGGCCGCCACGCTGCACGGGCGGCTGGCCTACGTCGCCGGGGACGTCGCGCTGTGGCCCGGATTGACCGGCGGCCAGTGCCTCGACGTCATCGGGGCCACGCACGGCGCGGTCGACGAGAGGCGCCGGGACCGCCTGATCGAACGCTTCGAGCTCGATCCGACCAAGCGGATCCGGGACTACTCCAAGGGCAACCGTCAGAAGGTCGCCCTGGTGGCCGCGCTGGCCGCCCAGGTGGACCTCCTCGTCCTCGACGAGCCCACGTCCGGGCTCGATCCGCTGATGGAGCAGGTCTTCCAGCAGTGCGTGCGGGAACGGAGGAACGACGGTGTCACCGTGTTGCTCTCCAGCCACATCCTCAGCGAGGTCGAAGCGCTGGCCGACCGGGTGAGCATCATTCGCCGTGGCCGCACCGTCGCCACCGGCAGCCTCGCCGACCTGGGCCGCCACGCCCGGACCTCGGTGCACGCCGTCACCGTCGAGGAACCCGGAGACCTGGCGCAGGCGGACGGGGTGGCCGACTGGGCCTGCGAACGGCGCGATGGCCAGCTCGACGTCCGGTTCACCACCGACGCCGACCACCTCGACGAGGTGATCGGGAGGCTGCACGCCGCACGGATCCGCACCCTGACCGTCGCCCCGCCGAGGCTCGATGCGCTGTTCCTGCGCGCCTACGGGGACGCCGCGGGCGCCCGGGAGACCGGCGAACCGGTTGCTGAGGACGCGCGATGAGCGGCTGGTACCCACCGGCGGTCTCCAGCCGGAGCGGGCTGGGCGTCATGGTGGGCATCGTCTGGCGTACCCGCCGGCGCGGCATCGTGGTCTGGGTGCTCGCCCTCGCCGCGAGCATGATCGCGACAGCCGTCGCCGTCGCCGGCCTCTACGACACCCCGGCCAAGATCCACACCTATGCCGAGGCGGTCACCGCGGGCAGCGCGCTGGCCGCGATCAACGGCCACGTCGAGGGCATCGACAGCCTGGGTGGGGTGATCCAGGACGAGTTCGGCTTCCTGGCCTCGTTCCTGCTTCCGCTGCTGGGCATCGGCCTGATCGCCGGGTCGACGCGACGCGAGGAGGAGTCGGGCCGGCTCGAGACGATCCTCGGCGGCCGGATCGCCCGGCACCAGCCCGTCCTGGCGGCCCTCGTGGTGGCGACCGCGGCGATCGTCGTCACGTCGGTCCTGTTCGCCGCCGGCCTGGTGCTCGCCGGTGTCCCGGTGTCCGGCGCGATCCTCTACGGCGCGGCACTCGGCGCGCTGGCCTTCGTGTTCGCCGGGTTCGCGGCTCTGCTGGCGCAACTCGTGCGCCATGCCCGCGGGGTGTACACGTGGAGCCTGATCACCCTCGCCGGGGCGTACGTCCTGCGCGGCGTCGGCGACACGGCCACGAGCCGGTTGACCTGGCTGTCCCCGCTGGGGTGGGCGGAGAAGACCGCGCCGTTCGGGAACCAGCGGTGGTGGGTGCTCGCCGTCCCGGCCGTTGCCGGCGTGGCCTCGGGCGGCGCGGCGGTGTGGCTGGCCGCGCGCCGGGACGTCGGCAGCGCCCTGCTGCGTGGCGGCCCGGGCCCGGCCCGCGCGACCCGGCCGCGGCGGCGGCCGATCGGCTTCGCGGTCTGGCTGCACCGCCCGGCGACGGCGGGCTGGCTGGCGGGCGCGATCCTGCTCACCGGGATGATGGGCGCGCTGGCCCGACAGTTTCTCGACGCGTTGGCCGGCAATCCCGCGCTGGGCGACGCCGTGGGCATCAGCGGCCCCCGGCCGTTGGACGGCTTCATCGCGATGACCCAGCTCTACCTCGCCGTCCTCGGCGCGGGGTACGTCACCCAGGCGATCGGCACCCTGCGGGCCGAGGAAGCCGAGGGCCGCCTGGAGACCCGGCTCGCCGGCACGCTCTCCCGGACCCGCTGGCTTGCCGCCCACGGTGCCGTCGTCGCGGCCGGGCTGGTGCTCATCGTCGCCGGCTCGTCGGCGGTCCTCGCCCTGTCGACCGCGTGGTCGGTGGGAAGTCCCGGCGAGACCGGGGCCGTGCTGCGGGCCGGCCTGGACTACCTGCCGGCGGAACTGGTGTTCGCCGGCCTCGCCCTGGCCGTGTTCGGCCTCTGGCCGCGCGGCTTCGCGCTCAGCCGGGCGGCGTACGCCGTGGCGACCTTCATCGCCCTGCTCGGTCCCGGCCTGAAACTCCGGCGCTGGGTGCTCGACCTCGCCCCCACCACGCATGTCGGGGCACCGCCGCGGGCAGCTGTCGACGCCGGCGATCTGGCCGCGCTGGCCGTCGTGGCCGTCGCCCTCGCCCTGGTGGGGTTCGTCGCCTTCCGCCGTCGGGGCATCCCCCACGCCTGATGCCCCGGCCCTGCCTTCCGCCCCGCCCACCGTCGCGACCAGGTCGTCGCGCGCCCGCCGTTCAGCACGCACCCCGCGAAGCCGACCGGGCCGGCGCCAATCCCGGCAAACCGGACAAGTACCTGTTCGGGTCCGCACCCGTGGAATCCCGGACGGGCGTGCAGCCGTTAGAGTCGCTGACTGACCATGCGCGGCCGACCGGCCGCGGCGCCACGGCTTGGGGGTAGCGGGTGAGCGAGTCGCGGACGGGAGACCCGGTGCCGACGGCCGGCACGGAGCCGGCCCTCGGCCGGCCGGCGCCGGCCGAGGCGGACACCACGTTGGTGGTGGTCACCGGCCTCTCCGGCGGTGGCCGCAGCACGGTCGCCCGGGCGTTGGAGAACGTCGGCTTCTACGTGGTCGACAACCTGCCCCAGGCGCTGATGCTCGACATGGCCGAGCTGGCCTTCAAGGCCGGCGGCGCGGCCCGGCGTACCGCGATGGTGCTGGACGTGCGCTCCCGCGCCTTCTCCACCGACCTGGCCGGGGCGATCCGGGAGCTGCGCGAGCGCGGCTTCCACCCCCGGGTGGTCTTCGTCGACGCCGACGACGAGGTGCTGATCCGCCGCTTCGAGAGCGTCCGCCGGTCCCACCCGTTGCAGGGCGAGGGGCGGCTGGCCGACGGCATCGCGGTCGAGCGGGCGCTGCTGGAGGAGGCCCGCGACCAGGCCGACGTGATCATCGACACCAGCCATCTGAACGTCAACCAGCTGCGCCGCCGGGTGGAGGAGCTCTTCGGCGGCGAGGACGCCCGCCGGCTGCGGATCACCGTGCTCTCCTTCGGCTTCAAGTACGGCCTCCCCCCGGACGCCGACTTCGTGATGGACGCCCGGTTTCTGCCCAACCCGTACTGGGTGCCGGAGCTGCGCGAGCACACCGGTCGGGAGGAGGCGGTCAGCGCGTACGTGCTGGGCCAGGAGGGCGCGGAGGGCTTCGTGGCCGGCTACGCCGACCTGGTCAACGCCACCACCGCCGGTTTCGAGCGGGAGGGCAAGCGCTACCTGACCGTCGCGGTCGGCTGCACCGGCGGCAAGCACCGCAGCGTCGCCATCGCCGAGGAGTTGGCCGCCCGGCTGCGCCAGTCCGGCATCGCGGCCAACGCCCAGCACCGGGACCTGGGGCGGGAATGATCCCGACCAGGGTGGTCGCGTTCGGCGGCGGACACGGGCTCTCGGCGTCGCTGCGCGCGCTGCGGCGCTGCGTACCCGAGCTGGACCTGGACATCACCGCGGTGGTCACGGTGGGCGACGACGGCGGCTCCAGCGGGCGGCTGCGCGCCGAGCGCGGCGGCCTGCCCCCGGGTGACCTGCGGCAGGCGCTGGTCGCCCTCGCCGGCGACCACCCGGCCACCCGGCGCAGCGCCGCGCTGTTCCAGCACCGCTTCGCGGCCGCGGCGCGGCAGGCGGGCGTCGCCGTGGGACCGCCGCCCGGCGGCGCCGCGGTGACCGCCGGGGCCGGCGCGACGGCGGCCGACCCGCTCGCCGGGCACGCGGTCGGCAACCTGCTGCTGCACGGGCTGATGGAACTGCTCGGTGACCCGGTGGCCGCGCTCGACCACGCCGGGGCGATGCTCGGCGCGGTCGGCCGGGTGCTGCCCATGTCGTGCCAGCCGGTGGGCATCGAGGCCCGGGTGCGCGGCGCCGACCCGGACCACCCCGACGAGGTACGCGTGCTGCGTGGCCAGCACCACGTGGCGGTCACCACGGGGCGGGTGGAGTCGCTGCGGCTCACCCCGGCCGCGCCGGCGGCCTGCGCGGAGGCGGTCGCCGCGGTCCGTGCCGCCGACTGGTTGATCTTCGGGCCGGGCAGCTGGTACACCAGCGTGCTGCCTCACCTGTTGGTGCCCGGGCTGGCCGACGCGATCGTGTCCAGCCCGGCCCGCCGGCTGGTGACGCTCAACCTGGTGGCGGAGAAGGAGACCCTGGGGCTCTCCCTGCCCGACCATCTGGACACCCTCGGGCGCTATCTGCCCGAGCTGAAGGTGGACATGGTGCTGGCGGACTCCACGGCGGTGGGTGATCCCGAGGCGGTCGAACGTGCGGCAGAATCGCTGGGTGCCCGGCTGGTCCTCGCCCCCGTCGCCGTCACCGACGGCACGCCCCGTCATGATCCAGCCGCGCTGGGCGCCGCACTGGTGCCCGTCCTGGGCGCCGATCGTTAGACACGTACGTAATCACCGGCGACACGCCGGTACCGGTCCGTGAGGGGGCGCACTATGGCGATGACGGCCGCGGTCAAGGACGAGCTGAGTCGGGTCGACGTACCCAAGCCGTGCTGCCGGCGCGCGGAGATGGCCGCCCTGCTGCGCTTCGCGGGTGGCCTGCACATCGTGTCCGGCCGGGTGGTGGTCGAGGCGGAGCTGGACACCGGCGCGGTCGCCCGGCGGCTGCGCCGGGAGATCGCCGAGGTCTACGGCTACCCGAGCGAGATCCACGTGCTCGCCTCCGGCGGGCTGCGCAAGGGCAGCCACTTCATCGTCCGGGTGGTGAAGGACGGGGAGGCCCTCGCCCGGCAGACCGGCCTGCTCGACGTCCGTGGCCGCCCGGTGCGCGGGCTGCCGCCGCACGTGGTGGCCGCGAACGTCTGCTGCGCGGTCTCCGCCTGGCGGGGCGCGTTCATGGCGCACGGCTCGCTCACCGAGCCGGGCCGCTCCAGCGCGCTGGAGATCACCTGCCCGGGCCCGGAGTCCGCCCTGGCGCTGGTCGGCGCGGCCCGCCGGATCGGCATCACCGCGAAGAACCGCGAGGTACGCGGGGTGGACCGGGTCGTGGTCAAGGACGGCGACGCGATCGCCGCCCTGCTCACCCGCATCGGCGCCCACTCCAGCGTGCTGGCCTGGGAGGAGCGGCGGGTGCGCCGGGAGGTCCGGGCGACCGCCAACCGGCTGGCCAACTTCGACGACGCCAACCTGCGCCGCTCGGCCCGCGCCGCGGTGGCCGCCGCCGCCCGGGTCACCCGGGCGCTGGAGATCCTCGCCGACGACGCCCCCAACCACCTCACCTCGGCCGGCCGGCTGCGGCTGGAGCACCGGCAGGCCTCGCTGGAGGAGCTGGGCGCGCTGGCGGAGCCGCCGCTGACCAAGGACGCCATCGCCGGCCGGATCCGCCGGCTGCTCGCGCTGGCCGACAAGCGGGCCCGCGACCTGGGCATCCCGGATACCGAAGCGGCCGTCACGCCCGACATGCTCGTGGTCTGATAGGACCGTGCGGCTGTTCGCGTGCGGGCGGGATCACCACCCGCCGCAGCGCGGTGGCGCACGCTCGGATAGGGTCGCTGCGTACGGCAAGGGGGCCGGCACAGGCATTCCTCGCCGTACTCACCGCCTCGGGCGGTCAGGTCTCCATGGACCGCGGCGGGGTGGCCGAGATGACATCGTCAACGGCCGGCTCCTACGGTCGGCGCACACACCTCCGCCGGCCGTGGTCTGACGCCGGCGGACCAGAACGCGAGGAGATGGGACCTGTGACCATCCGGGTTGGCATCAACGGCTTCGGCCGGATCGGCCGTAACTTCTTCCGGGCAGTGCTGGCGTCCGGTGCGGACATCGAGGTCGTGGCGGTGAACGACCTGACCGACAACGCGACGCTCGCCCACCTTGTCAAGTACGACAGCATCCTGGGCCGCCTCCCGCACGAGGTGAAGGCGACCGCCGACGAGATCACCGTGGGCGGCAAGACCATCAAGGCGTACGCCGAGAAGGACCCGGCCAAGCTGCCGTGGGGCGAGGTCGGCGCCGACGTCGTGATCGAGTCCACCGGCTTCTTCACCGACGCCACCAAGGCGAAGGCGCACCTCGACGGCGGGGCCAAGAAGATCATCATCTCCGCGCCGGCGAAGAACGAGGACGTCACCGTGGTCATGGGCGTCAACCAGGACCAGTACGACCCGGCCAAGCACAACATCATCTCGAACGCGTCCTGCACCACCAACTGCCTGGCCCCGATGGCGAAGGTCCTGCAGGACACGTTCGGCATCACCAAGGGTCTGATGACCACCATCCACGCGTACACGCAGGACCAGAACCTGCAGGACGCGCCGCACAAGGACCTGCGCCGGGCCCGCGCCGCCGCGCTGAACATCGTGCCGACCTCGACCGGCGCCGCGAAGGCGATCGGCCTGGTGCTGCCGGAGCTGAAGGGCAAGCTGGACGGCTACGCGCTGCGGGTGCCGATCCCGACCGGCTCGGCCACCGACCTGACCGTCGAGGTCGGCCGGGAGACCACGGTGGACGAGGTCAACGCCGCGCTGAAGGCCGCCGCGGACGGCCCGCTCAAGGGCATCCTGGTCTACAACGAGGACCCGATCGTCTCCGCCGACATCGTCACCGACCCGGCGTCGTGCATCTTCGACGCGCCGCTGACCAAGGTGATCGGCAACCAGGTCAAGGTCGTCGGCTGGTACGACAACGAGTGGGGCTACTCCAACCGCCTCGTCGACCTGGTCAAGCTGGTGGGTAGCTCGCTGTGAGTGCGAGGAGCGAGCTTGCGCCCGCAGGCACGAACGGAGGGCTGGCTCTGTGAGCATCCGCACCCTCGACGACCTGCTCGGCGAGGGGGTGTCGGGTCGGCGCGTGCTGGTGCGCGCCGACCTGAACGTCCCGCTCGACAAGCAGACCGGTGACATCACCGACGACGGCCGGATCCGGGCCGTGCTGCCGACGCTGAGCGCGCTCGTGCAGGCCGGCGCGAAGGTGGTCGTCTGCTCGCACCTGGGCCGTCCCAAGGGCGCGCCGGACCCGCAGTTCAGCCTCCGCCCGGTGGCCGGGCGGCTGGGCGAGCTGCTCGGCGCGCCGGTCCACTTCGCCGAGGACACCGTCGGCGACTCGGCCCGCGCCACGGTGGAGGGCCTGGCCGACGGTCAGGTCGCCGTGCTGGAGAACCTGCGCTTCAACAAGGGCGAGACCAGCAAGGACGAGGCCGAGCGGGGCGCCTTCGCCGACCAGCTCGCCGCCTTCGGCGACGCGTACGTCGACGACGCGTTCGGCGCGGTGCACCGCAAGCACGCCAGCGTCTACGACGTGCCGGCCCGGCTGCCGCACGTGGCGGGCCGGCTGGTGCTGCGCGAGGTCGAGGTGCTCAGCCGGCTCACCGGCGAGCCGGAGCGGCCGTACGTGGTGGTGCTGGGCGGGTCCAAGGTCTCCGACAAGCTGGCGGTGATCGAGGCCCTGCTGCCGACGGTCGACCGGCTGCTCATCGGCGGCGGCATGTGCTTCACCTTCCTCAAGGCCCAGGGCCACGAGGTGGGCAGCTCGCTGCTCGAGGACGAGATGGTGGAGACCTGCCGCAACCTCCTGGAGCGCGAGCCCGGCAAGATCATGCTCCCGGTCGACGTGGTGGCCGCGGTCGCCTTCGCGCCGGACGCCGAGCACCACACGGTCCCGGCGGACGGCATCCCGTCCAAGCGGGTCGGGCTGGACATCGGTCCGGAGACGGTGGCCGGCTTCGCCGCCGCGCTGTCCCAGGCGAAGACCGTCTTCTGGAACGGCCCGATGGGCGTGTTCGAGATGGCCGCGTTCGCCAACGGGACCCGCGGGGTGGCCGAGGCGATCGCCAAGTCCGGGGCGTTCAGCGTCGTGGGCGGCGGTGACTCCGCGGCGGCGGTGCGGACGCTCGGGCTGGACGAGTCCGCGTTCGACCACATCTCCACCGGCGGCGGCGCCTCCCTGGAGTACCTGGAGGGCAAGACCCTCCCCGGCATCGCGGCCCTGGAGAACTGAATGGCGAGCCCGACCCGCCGGCCGTTGATGGCCGGCAACTGGAAGATGAACCTGAACCACCTCGAGGCCAACCTGCTGGTGCAGAAGCTGGCCGCGAGCCTCAACGAGAAGCAGCTCACCGACGTCGAGTGCGTGGTGTTGCCGCCCTTCACCGACCTGCGCACCGTGCAGACCGCGGTGGACGGCGACAAGCTGCTGATCGGCTACGGCGCGCAGGACCTGTCGCCGTACCAGTCGGGCGCGTACACCGGGGACATCTCCGGGCCGATGCTCGCCAAGCTGGGCTGCACCTACGTGGTGGTCGGCCACTCCGAGCGGCGGCAGTACCACCACGAGGACGACGCGCTGGTCAACGACAAGGTGACCGCCGCGCTGGCGAACGGGCTGACCCCGATCCTCTGCATCGGTGAGGGCCTGGAGGTCCGGGAGCAGCTGCGGCACGTGCCGCACTGCTGCGACCAGCTCGACGGCGCGCTCCGGGGGCTCACCGGGGAGCAGGTCACCAAGGTCGTCGTCGCGTACGAGCCGGTCTGGGCGATCGGCACGGGCAAGACGGCGACGCCGGAGGACGCCCAGGAGGTCTGTGGCGAGGTGCGCAAGCGGCTCGTGGAGACCTTCGGCCAGGACACCGCGGACCAGGTCCGGATCCTCTACGGCGGCTCGGTGAAGTCGTCCAACGTCGCCTCGATCATGGCCCAGCCGGACGTCGACGGCGCCCTGGTCGGGGGCGCGAGCCTGGACGCTGAGGAATTCGCGCAGATCTGCCGGTTCCCGGAGCACATCTCCCGCTGATCGCTCGCTATCCTTGACGCTGCCCGTCCACCGGTCGGTGCCACCGTGCCCGACAGGACGGGCAGTGATCGCAACGAGAGGACTGACCCCCGCCATGCCGATCTGGTTCGCCTACACGATGATCGTGTTGCTGGTCATCACGAGCATCCTGCTCACCCTGCTGATCCTCCTGCACCGCGGCAAGGGTGGCGGGCTGTCGAGCATGTTCGGCGGCGGCGTCAGCTCCAGCCTGGCCGGCTCCTCGGTGGCGGAGAAGAACCTCGACCGTTACACCGTTCTGGTCGGGATCGTCTGGTTCGCGTGCATCGTCGGGATCGGGCTCTGGCTCCGCCTCCAGCTCAACAGCGCCACCTGAGTCGGCACTCAGAGGCGTACAATCTGCGCGCGGTCCGTCACGGACCGCGCGCAGTTTTGTTTTCCGCTGTGCACCGCGTCGCCCGCCGCCCACCCCCCGGCGGTGGTCCCCTCCGACGACAGGAGCGAGCAGCCGTGCCGAGTGGCAACGTCATCCGGGGTTCCCGGATCGGGTCCGCCCCCGAACGCTTCGACCAGCGCACCGAGCCGGCCCCGCGCCGCCCGGTCGCCTACTGGTGCCGCAACGCCCACCGGGTCGAGTTCCTCATCGCCGCCGAGGCCGAGGCCCCCGCGGTCTGGGACTGCCCGCGCTGCGGCGAGCCGGCTGGCCCCGACCCCGACAACCCGCCGGGCCAGGCCCGCCCCGAGCCCTACAAGACCCATCTGGCGTACGTGCAGGAGCGGCGCACGCCCGAGCAGGCCGAGGCCCTGCTCGCCGAGGCCCTCGACGCGCTGCACCGCCGCCGGCGGGGAGCCTGAGCGGTTCGGCGCGTCCGCCTTGGTGGTGTGGTGCTGCACCGCCGCCGTCGGGGAGCGTGAGCGGGTTCGGCGCGTCGGCCTTGGTGGTGTGGTGCTGCGCCGCCGCCGTGGGGGAGCCTGAGCGGGTTCGGCGCGTCCGCCTCGGTGGTGTGGCTGCGCCGCCGCCGTCAGCGCAGGCTGCGCGACCTGGGCGGCACGTCGGCCGCCGCGGCCCGGTCCAGCAGCCAGAGGGTACGGGTCACCCCGTGCGCCCCGGCCGCCGGCAGCTGCACCGGACCGGCCCCGGCCAGGGCCATGCCGACCGCCCGAGCCTTGTCGCTGCCCGCCGCCACCAGCCAGACCTCCTCGGCCGTGTTGATCGCCGGCAGGGTGAGCGTGGTGCGTACCGGGGGCGGCTTCGGGCTGCCCCGGACCGCGCTGACCGGGCGGTTGTCGTGGTGCACCGGGTGCTCCGGGAAGACCGAGGCGACGTGCCCGTCCTCACCGACACCGAGCAGAAGCACGTCGAAGTGGGGGAGCGCGGCGTGCCCCGGCCGGGCGGCCCGGGCCAGTTCCTCGGCGTACCCGGCGGCGGCGGTCTCCGGGTCGTTGCCGGCCGGTCCGTCGGAGGCCGGCATCGGGTGGATCCGCGCCGGGTCCAGCGGCACCACGTCCAGCAGCGCGGCCCGGGCCTGGGTCTCGTTGCGCTCCGGGTCGCCGGCCGGCAGGAACCGCTCGTCACCCCACCAGACATCCACCCGGGACCAGTCCACGGCGTCCCGGGCCGGCAGCGCGGCCACCGCCCGGTAGACCGCCGCGGCGATCCGCCCGCCGGTCAGCACCACCGACGCCTGGCCCCGGTCCGCCTGCGCGTCGAGCAGCTTCACCACCAGCCGGGCCGCCACGGCCTGCGCCAGCAGGTCGGGATCGGCGTGTACGGCGACACTCGCCTCACTCATCCATCGCGCCTTCGTGTTCCGACCGCCCCACGGCGGTCACCTGTGCTGTCCGGCCGCGGTGCGGCCGGGCCGTCGCCCGTCACCCGTTGGCGGTCGCGCCCGCGTGCGCGGAGATCCCGGCCTCGGCCCGCTCGGCGGTCGCCGGATCCTTCCACACGTGCACCCGCTGGCTGGGCCGCTGGTCCAGGCCGGAGAGGCCGGCGGTGGCGCCGAGCGCCTCCGCGTACACCTGGTCGGCGTCGAGGCGGCGCAGCTCCTCGGCCAGCTCGTCGCCGAGCGGGCGGCGGACCAGCGGCAGGGTGCGGTCCTCCTGCCCGGTACGCCGGAAGACGGCCACGCTGTCGTCCCGGGTCAGGGTCAGCGAGTCGCCGTTGGCGCAACGCAGTTGCACCTCCCGCATCCGGGGGTACTCGTCGGTGTCCTTGCGGACCGGGTCGATGCCGAGCCGGGCCGTGAGCCAACCGCGCATCAGCGCCGCCGTCGGGTCGCTCCGGGGCGCCACCACGGTCGCCTCGATGATCCTGGCCTGGGCGGTGTCGAACGCGCCGGCCACCAGGGTGCGCCACGGGGTGATCCGGGTCCAGGCCAGGTCGGTGTCGCCCGGGGCGTAGTCGGCGGCCCGCTGCCGCAGCGCGGCGATCGGGTCGGCGGCCTGCGCCGCGTCGGTGATCCGCCGGTCCGCCACCACGCCGAGGAAGTCGGTGGCGATCTCCTGCGGCGGCTCGCCGTGCCACCAGGTGACCACCGGCACGTCCGGCACCAGCAGCGGCATGACCACCGACTCGGCGTGCAGCGCCAGCCGGCCGTACATCCGCATGACCACCGCCTCGCACGGGCCCAGCCGGCCGCCGACGACGATCTCCGCGTCCAGCCGGTTGCGCTCCCGCTCGACGTCGCTGCGCACCACCACGAGCAGCCGGCACGGGTGCGCGGCGGCCGCGATGGTCGCCGCCGCCTCCGCCTCCCGGACCCGCTTCTCGTCCACCACCACGATCAGGCTGAGTGCCATGCCACTGGCCACCCCGCCCGCGCTGCGCCGCTCGGCGGCGAGCGCCTTGACCACCTCGTTGCCGGTCGTGTCCCACAGCCCGATCACGGGAGCCTCCTGGTCCGTCGGCCCGCGCCGCCGTGCGACGCCGCCACGTTGCTGTGCCCGTTGGTCCGCTCGCTCATGCCACTCACGCCCGCCGCCAGGCCCGGCCGTCGCGGGCCAGCATCTCGTCGGCGGCCCGCGGTCCCCACTCGCCGGCCCGGTACGGCTCCGGCTTGGTGCCCACCCAGGCGTGCTCCAGCGGGTCCACGACCTGCCAGCTCTGCTCCACCTCGGCCGCGTCCGGGAAGAGCGTCCGGTCGCCGATCAGCACGTCCAGCACCAGCCGCTCGTACGCCTCCGGGCTGGACTCGGTGAACGCCTCGCCGTACTGGAAGTCCATCGCGATGTCCCGGACCTCCATGGTGGTGCCGGGCACCTTGGAACCGAACTTCAGCACCACGCCCTCGTCGGGCTGCACCCGGATGACGAGCTGGTTGGGGCCGAGCGACTCCATGTCGGCCGCTTCGAACGGCAGGTGCGGCGCCTTCTTGAACATGATGGCCACCTCGGTGACCCGCCGCGGCAGCCGCTTGCCGGCCCGGATGTAGAACGGCACCCCGGCCCAGCGCCGGTTCTGGATGCCGAGCTTGACCGCCACGTACGTCTCGGTGGTGGAGTCCGGCGGGACGCCCTCCTCCTCCAGGTACCCGACGGCGCGCTCGCCACCCACCCAGCCGGGCAGGTACTGGCCGCGCACGGTGTCCCGGGCGGCGTCCTGCGGCACGGTGATCGCCTTGAGCACCTTCAGCTTCTCGGTCCGGATCTCGTCGGCGTCGAAGCTGGTCGGCTCCTCCATGGCGACCAGGGCGAGCAGCTGGAGCAGGTGGTTCTGCAGCACGTCGCGGGCGGTGCCCACCGAGTCGTAGAAGGCGGCCCGGGTGCCGATGCCGACGTCCTCGGCCATGGTGATCTGCACCGAGTCGACGTACTTGGAGTTCCACAGCGGCTCGAACAGGTTGTTGGCGAACCGCAGGGCCAGGATGTTCTGGACCGTCTCCTTGCCCAGGTAGTGGTCGATCCGGAAGACGTCCTGGCGGGTGAAGACGTCGTCGACCAGGTCGTTGAGCGCCTTGGCGGAGGGCAGGTCGTTGCCGAACGGCTTCTCCACCACCACCCGGCGCCAGCCGCCGGACTTGGCGTTGTCGGCCATGCCGGTGCGGGCGAGCTGCTTGAGCACCACCGGGAAGGCCGCCGGGGGGATGGAGAAGTAGAAGGCGGCGTTGCCGGTGATGCCGTGCGAGTCGCGCAGCTCGTCGAGGGTGTTGGCGAGCTGGTCGAACGCGGCGTCGTCGTCGAACGAGCCGCCGACGAACTTGATGTTGCCGGCGAGCCGGGCCCAGACCTCCTCCCGCCAGGGGGTGCGGGCGTGCTTCTTCGCCGCGTCGTGGGCCAGCCCCTCGAAGTCGCCGTCGCCCCAGTCGCGCCGGGCGAAGCCCAGGACCACGAAACCGGGCGGCAGCAGCCCCCGGTTGGCCAGGTCGTAGACCGCCGGCAACAGCTTCTTGCGGGCCAGGTCACCGGTCACCCCGAAGATCACCAGAGCGCACGGCTCCGGGATCCGGGGCAGCCGCCGGTCCTGCGGGTCGCGCAACGGGTTCCCCGTGGCCGCTTCGCCTGCCGACTGCGGGGTCCGCAGGGCCGGCTCACTCCTCGCGCTCACGGTGCCTCCTCGCTCCGCCGAATCCACATCGTTCATCGTCACGTCCGTGTCCGTCCGGCCGCATCCAGCAGCTGGGCGACGCCCGCCGCCCGCTCGGTCAGGTGCAGTCGTAGCACCGCTCGCCCACGACCGGCCAGCGCCTGCCGGTCGCCGGCGGCCCGGGCCGCCTGAAGCTCCCCGAAGGTGTACGGGCGGCCGGGCACCGGCAGATCGGTGGTGACCGCGCCGGTCACCTGAAGGTAGCTCCCGACCGGGGGACCGCCCAGGTGGTACTGCCCGGTGGCGTGCGGGTGCCGCGGGCCCCAGCCGAAGGTGACCGGTCGGCCGGTCGCCCCCGCCAGCAGCGCGCGCAGCCCGGCCACCGCCGCGTCGGCGGACCGGTCGAGGTACGCCGTCACGGCCAGGTACCCGTCGTCACCGAGCCCGTCGAGCAGCCGGCGCAGCACCCCGGCCAGGTCGGTGGGAAAGCCGTCCGGGGCGTGCACCTCGACCGCGCCCTCGGTGAACGAGGGGGTCTCGGCCGGCACCCCGGCGCCGAGCAGCCGGGCGGTGTGCTCCTCGCTCGCGGCGACGTCCGGTTCGTCGAACGGGTCGACGCCCAGCGTGACGGCCGCCACCGCGGTGGCGTACTCCCAGGTCAGGAAGTGGGCGCCGAGGGGGCCGTTGACCGCCACGTCCGCGCCGACGGCCGGTGCCCGGCCGGGGGCGAGGGCACCGCCGTAGCTGATCGTGAGCACGTCCGGGCCGGCGGCGCCGGGCGCGTCGGGGGCCTCCACGACCACCGGCAGCAGGCCCATC
Organism: Micromonospora sp. NPDC049836; assembly: GCF_044465125.1. Classification (NCBI taxonomy): domain Bacteria; kingdom Bacillati; phylum Actinomycetota; class Actinomycetes; order Micromonosporales; family Micromonosporaceae; genus Micromonospora; species Micromonospora sp. NPDC049836. The sequence goes on along the minus strand of NZ_JBITLH010000003.1, from coordinate 91,090 downwards.
CCGGCCTTGCCGGTGGACTCGGCGAGCAACTGCTCGACCCAGTCGCCGAGCCCTTCGGCGCCGGTGCCGTCGGGCACCAGGGCGACGGTGGCCCGGCCGGTGGTGGCCGCCGCGCCCAGCGCCGCGCCGAGGGCCAGGCCGGGATTGTCCCGGTCGCGTCCCAGCGCCCCGGCGAGCGCGTCGGCCTCGTCCAGGAGATCGGCCACCGGCACCCCGGCCAGTGCCGTGGGGACCAGCCCGAACGCGGTCAGCGCGGCGTACCCGCCGCCCACCTGCGGGTCGGCCGGGATGGTCAGCACGCCCAGCTCGTTCGCGGTCGCCTCCAGCGCCGAGCCGGGGTCGGTGACCACCACGAAGTGCCGGGCGGTCTCCGCCTCGGTCATCCCGGCGTCCAGGAACGCCTGCCAGTAGGCCCGCCGGTGGCTGTCGGTCTCCACCGTCGCGCCGGACTTGCCGGAGACCACCACGACGGTCCGGTCCAGCCGGTCGGTGAGGGCGGCGCGGACCTGCCCGGGGTCGGCGGTGTCCAGCACGGTCAGCGGCCGGCCGAGGGCACGGGCGGTCACCTCCGCGGCGAGCGACGAACCGCCCGTCCCGGCGAGCACCACGTGGTCCAGGCCTTCCAGCTCGGCGGTCAGCTCGGCGAGCTGGGGGAGGAGTTCCCGGCTGCGGCGGTGGGTGTCCAGCCAGCCGAGCCGGAGCTTCGCCCCGGCCGCCGCGGCCGGCCCCCAGAGGCTGGGGTCCTGCCCGGCGAGCCGGCCCGGGACGCCCCGGGCGACCAGGTCCTGCCGCACCGAGGCGGGCGCGGACCGGTCGACGGCGTCGGCGCCGCGTACGGCCAGCCCGCCGGCGCTCTCCGCGGGACCGGCGAGCGGCTCGCTCACGGGGTCACCCCGGTTGGCGACCACGGGGCGTGCCGGACCGGCTCACGTCCCGCGCGCGCGATCCGTACCGCGTGCGGGCCCGTCCGGGTGGGAACGGCGGGGCACGTCCCGGGGCGCTGCCCCGGGACGCGTCCGGCGCCGTTCGTCACGCGTTGCCTCCGGCCTGGGCGGCGGCCTGCGCGTTGCCCTTCGCGGCGCGGCGCGGCTGCCCACTGCCCTGCGCGGCCGCCTCGAGCGACTTGCGCACCCCGTCGAGCAGCTCCCGCCAGCTCGCCTCGAACTTCTCCACGCCCTCCCGCTCCAGCGTCTCGATCACGTCCGCCATGTCGACGCCCACCGCTTCCAGGTCGGTGAAGACCTTGCGGGCCCCGTCGTACCCGCCGGTGACGGTGTCGTCGCGGGTCTCGCCGTGGTCGGCGTACGCGTGGATGACCGCTTCCGGCATGGTGTTGACCGTGCCGGGCGCGATCAGCTCCTCGACGTAGATGACGTCCCGGTAGTCCGGGTTCTTGGTCGACGTGGAGGCCCAGAGCGGGCGCTGCGGGTGGGCGCCGGCCTCGGCCAGCTGCTGCCACCGCGCGGAGCCGAAGACCTCGCAGTACCGCTCGTACGCCAGCCGGGCGTTGGCCACGGCGGCCTTGCCGCGCAGCGCCTTGGCCTGGTCCGAGCCGATCTTCTCCAGCCGCTTGTCCACCTCGGTGTCGACCCGGGAGACGAAGAACGACGCCACCGACCCGATCTTCGACAGGTCGTGGCCGTTCGCCTTCGCCTGCTCCAGACCGGCCAGGAAGGCCTCCATGACCTGCGAGTACCGGTCCAGCCCGAAGATCAGGGTGACGTTCACGCTGATCCCCTCGGCCAGCGTGGCGGTGATCGCCGGCAGGCCCGCCTCGGTGGCCGGGATCTTGATGAACAGGTTCGGCCGGTCGACCAGCCACCAGAGCGACTTCGCCTCGGCGACCGTGCGGTCCGTCTCGTGGGCCAGCCGCGGGTCCACCTCGATGGAGACCCGGCCGTCCACCCCGGCGCTCTTGTCGTACGACGGGCGCATCACGTCGCAGGCCCACCGCACGTCGTACGTGGTGAGCAGGCGGACCGCCTCCTCCACCTGGACGCCCCGGATGGCCAGGTCGTGCAGCTGCCAGTTGTACTCGTCGGCGTCGGCGAGCGCCTTGGCGAAGATGGTCGGGTTGGTGGTCACGCCGGCCACGTGGGACTCGCGGCGGAGCTGGTCCAGCCCGCCGGAGCTGAGTCGTACCCGGGAAAGATCATCGAGCCAGATGGCCACCCCCGTGGCCTGCAGCTCGCTCAGCCGGTCCGTCATGACGTCCGCTCCCCTCAGTTGCCGGTCGTGAAACCGGTGATGTCGCCCACCCGGGTCAGCGCCGCGTGCGCGGCGGCCACGATCCGGTCGGGGGTGAACCCGAACTGCTCGAAAAGCACGGTGTGCGGCGCGCTCGCCCCGTAGTGCTCCAGGCTCACGCTCTCGCCGCTGTCCCCGACGACGCCCCGCCAGGACATGGCGATTCCCGCCTCCACGCTCACCCGTGCCTTTACCCCGCGCGGCAGCACCGACTCCCGGTACGCCTCGTCCTGCTCGAAGAACCACTCCTGGCAGGGCATCGAGACGACCCGGGTGGGGGTGCCGTCGGCCTCCAGCCGCTCCCGCGCGGTGAGGCAGAGCTGCACCTCGGAGCCGGTGCCGACGATGATCACCTGCGGCTTGCCGTTGGACGCCTCGGCCAGCACGTAGCCGCCCTTGGCGACGCCCTCGGCGCCGGCCAGCTCGGTGCGGTCGAGGGTGGGCAGCGCCTGCCGGCTCAGCGCCAGCGCGGTCGGCCGGTCGGTGTGCTCCAGGGCCTGCCGCCACGCCCAGGCGGTCTCGTTGGCGTCGGCGGGGCGCACCACGTCGAGGCCGGGGATGGCGCGCAGCGCGGTCAGGTGCTCCACCGGCTGGTGGGTCGGGCCGTCCTCGCCGAGGCCGATCGAGTCGTGCGTCCAGACGTAGACCACGGGCAGCTTCATCAGCGCGGCGAGCCGCACCGAGGGGCGCATGTAGTCGCTGAACACCAGGAAGGTGCCGCCGTAGGGGCGGGTGCCGCCGTGCAGGGCGATGCCGTTGAGGATCGCGCCCATGGCGTGCTCGCGGATGCCGAAGTGCAGGGTGCGGCCGTACTCGTCGCCCGGGAAGTCCTTGGTGGCGTGCACCGCGGGGACGAACGACGGCTCGCCCTTCATGGTGGTGTTGTTGCTCTCCGCGAGGTCGGCGGAGCCGCCCCAGAGCTCGGGCAGCACCGGGGCGAGCGCCTCCAGCACCTTGCCGGAGGCGGCCCGGGTGGCGATGCCCTTGGCGTCGGCCGGGAAGGTCGGCAGGGCGTCGGCCCAGCCCTGCGGGAGGGTACGGGTCGACATCCGGTCCCAGAGCGCCTTGCGCTCCGGGTTGGCCTGCGCCCAGGCGTCGAACGAGGTGGTCCACTCCGCCTGCGCCTCGGCGCCGCGCTCCATCACCTGGCGGGCGTGCTTGAGCACCTCCTCGTCGACCTCGAAGGTGCGCTCCGGGTCGAAGCCGAGGATCTCCTTGGTGGCCTTGACCTCGTCGGCGCCGAGCGCCGAACCGTGGATCTTGCCGGTGTTCTGCTTGTGCGGCGCGGGCCAGCCGATGATGGTGCGCAGCGCGATGAAGGAGGGGCGGCCGGTCTCCGCCTTGGCGGCCAGCAGCGCCTCGTACAGCGCCTCGACGTCCTCGTGGTAGTCGCCCTGGTCGGCGTCGCCGCGGCGCCAGTCGACGGTCTGCACGTGCCAGCCGTACGCCGCGTAGCGGGCCGCCACGTCCTCGCTCTTGGCGATCCGGGTGTCGTCCTCGATCGAGATCTCGTTGTCGTCGTAGATCACGCAGAGGTTGCCGAGCTGCTGGTGGCCGGCGAGCGAGCTGACCTCGTGGCTGATGCCCTCCTCGATGTCGCCGTCGGAGGCGATGCACCAGATGTCGTGGTCGAAGGGGGACCGCCCGGAGTCCGGGTCCGGGTCGAACAGGCCGCGCTCGCGGCGGGCCGCCATCGCCATGCCGACCGCGTTGCCGAGGCCCTGGCCGAGCGGGCCGGTGGTGGTCTCCACGCCCGGGGTGTGGCCGTGCTCCGGGTGGCCCGGGGTGAGCGAGCCCCACTGGCGCAGCGCCTTGAGGTCCTCCAGGGCCAGCGGGTAGCCGGAGAGGAAGAGCTGGATGTAGAGGGTGAGGCTGGAGTGGCCGGCGGAGAGGACGAAGCGGTCCCGACCGGGCCAGTTCGGGTCCGCCGGGTTGTGCCGCATCACCCGGTTGAAGAGCAGGTACGCCGCCGGGGCGAGACTCATCGCCGTACCCGGGTGGCCGTTGCCGGATTTCTCCACGGCGTCCATGGCCAGCACGCGGACCGTGTCGACGGCCCTGCGGTCGAGGTCGGACCAGTTGAGAGCGGGAAGCTCGGGTCGGTTGGCAGCCACGATTGGTGTGCTCCTCGGGAGATGGGCGGAACCCTCACTGATGACCCTATCGAGCGGCCCTAAACGTCCGCCCGGGGATCTCTGCATGCTCGTCTGTACGGCTCCGACCGGATCCACCGTTCACCTCGCCGTGTGACGGTCCGCACCGTTGCCGGGTCCCCGGGGCAGCCAAAACGACGACGCGTAGTGTGTGGGGCGGTATGTGGGCCCGCCGGGCGGGTCCGGGCGACCCCGACCTCCCCCGCCGAAGCCGGAAGGTGGCAATCCGTGAGCATGATCACCGAGCGCCCCGTCAGCAACTCTGCCGGGCAGCCGCCGGTGAGCACGTTGACGGAGACGCCGGCGGCCGGCCGGCGGGACGTCCGGGCCGTGGTGAGCGCGTACGTGGCGCTGACCAAGCCGCGGATCGTCGAGCTGCTGCTGGTCACCACCGTGCCGGCGATGATGCTCGCCGACGGCGGGATGCCGTCGCTCTGGCTGGTGGCGGTGGTGCTGGTCGGCGGCTCGCTCGCCGCCGGTGCGGCCAGCGTGCTCAACTGCTACATCGACCGGGACATCGACCAGTTGATGCGGCGCACCAAGCGCCGTCCGCTGCCCGCGCACACCGTGTCGCCGCGCAGCGCGCTCATCTTCGGGCTGGTGCTGGCGGTGATCTCGGTCGCGCTGATGGCGGCGACCACCAACTGGCTGGCGGCCGGCCTCACCCTCGCCGCGATCGCCTACTACGACCTGGTCTACACGCTCTGGCTCAAGCGGACCACGGCGGCGAACACCTTCTGGGGTGGGATCTGCGGGGCGGCGCCGGTGCTGATCGGCTGGGCCGCGGTCACCGGCTCGCTGGCGCCGGCCGCGTGGGGCCTGTTCCTGGTGGTCTTCTTCTGGCAGTTGCCGCATTTCTACGCGCTGGCGATCAAGTACAAGACCGACTACGCCCGCGCCGGCATCCCGATGCTGCCGGTGGTGGCCTCGGTCCGCCGGGTCAACGCCGAGATCCTGGCCTTCTCCTGGCTGACCCTGCTCTCCTCGCTGGCCGTCTGGCCGCTGGGCATGAGCCCGATCTACGGGGTGACCGCGCTGGTCGTCGGGGGCGTCTTCGTGGTCGAGGCGCACAAGCTGTGCCGGCGCGCGACGCGCGGCGAGGCGGTCAAGCCGATGCGGCTGTTCCACTGGTCCACCACCTACCTCACCATTCTCTTCGCGGCCGTCGCGCTCGACGCCCTGTTGTGAGGCCCGCGCCGGCCCCGTCGGGGCTGGCTGGTTTCCCCGGCGCGCGGAATTCATCAGAATTTTTTCCGGGCCCCGCCAGGGTCATCGAAGTGGGACAGACCGTGACGATCCCGGCCGTCCGTTTCGCCCCGCCATAGACGGACACAGGGGGGCGAATCACCTGTGGTCTTCCTTAAACCCGTAGGTAATTGGCATCACAATTAGTTCATCGTTCTCGCACACGTGGGTGGAAGTCTGCTTAGGCTTCGCGTCATGGCAGATGGTTCCGATACGACGCTGACGGCCGACAAGACCGTCGCCGAGCAGGCCCCCAACGGCCTGGTCGCGGGCATCAAGTCGTTTGCCGCCGGGCACGGCGGGGCGAAGGCGGTCATCGAGTACGTCGGCAAGCGTGGCGCGCGCATCGTGCTGGTGGGTTCCGACGGAGCGTGGGCCGACCAGTTCGCGGACGGCACCGACGTGGCACGGCAGGCCTGCGCCACGGCGGGAGTCACCGTCGAGAACGCGTGGGAGCGTGAGCTGATGGACCAGATGCGTCCGAGCAACGACCTCTGGCGGTCGATGGCCCGGCGCACGATGGCCCGTTGACATAAATTGACCGATCACCACCAGTCGACCCGGGGGAAACCCCGGGTCGCTCTCGTCACCTGCACCGCCCTGCCCGACCTCGACCCGGACGACCGGCTCGTGCTCGCCCCGCTCGCCGCCCGTGGCATCGCCGCGGAGGCGGTGGTCTGGGACGACCCGGCCGTGACCTGGACGGCGTACGACCTGGCCGTGCTCCGCTCGCCCTGGGACTACGCGCTGCGGCGCGACGCGTTCGTCACCTGGGCGCGTACCGTGCCCACCCTGGCCAACCCGGCCGACGTGGTCGCCTGGAACACCGACAAGCGCTACCTGGCCGAGCTGGCCGCGGCCGGCGTGCCCACGGTGCCGACCGCCTGGGTGGAGCCGGGCACGGACTGGCACCCGCCCGCCGACACCGGCGAGTACGTGATCAAGCCCGCGGTCAGCGCCGGCAGCCAGGACACCGGCCGGTACGACCTGGCCGACCCGGAGCACCGGGAGCTGGCCGCCGCGCACCTGCGGCGGCTCGGCGGGGCCGGCCGGGTCGCCATGGTCCAGCCGTACCTCGACGCGGTGGACGCCGCCGGCGAGACCGCGTTGCTCTTCCTGGCCGGTCCGGACGGCCTGGCCTTCAGCCACGCGATCCGCAAGGGGCCGATGCTCACCGGCCCGGACCTGGGCGTGGCGGCGCTCTACAAGGAGGAGCGGATCGAGCCCCGGACGGCCACGCCCGCCCAGCGGGATGCCGCCGAGCGGGCCCTGGCCGCCGTTCCCGGCGGCCCGGACCGGCTGCTCTACGCCCGGGTGGACCTGATTCCCGGACCGGACGGGGCGCCCGTCCTGGTCGAGCTGGAGCTGACCGAGCCGAGCCTGTTCGTCGGGTACGCCGACGGCGCCCCGGACCGGCTCGCCGAGGCGGTCGCCACCCACCTGGCCCGCCGGCCCTGACCCACGCCGCGGCCCGCGCCCGAGCGGCCCGCGCCGGAGCGGCCGGCGCCCGAGCGGGCCGCGGCCCGGGTCACCGCTCGTCGCAGTGGTTGCGTTCCCAGCGGCCGCCGATCGGCGGGGTGTCCAGCCGGACGGCGGCCTCGTTGCCGGCGAGGTCGTTCTCCTCCACCCGGCAGGACACGCAACTGCCCGCGCCGGTGATCCAGAACCCGTAGGTCTGGGTGTCCTCGTCCCGGTGCCAGATCCGGTTGCCCCGCACGATGGCCGAGTCGAACGGGGCGTTCACCGCGATCCCGGCGCGCTCCGGCGGCCCGGCCGGCAGCTCGTACGGCGTGCCCGGCTCCGGCGTGGCCTCGTTCCAGCCGGTGGCGCCGTCCGGGCGGACCTCGGCCAGGGACAGCTCGGTGCCGGTGTTGTCGGCCACCACGGCGGTCCGCGAGCCGACGTGCACGACCTTGCCCCGGTGCCCGCCGGCCGGCCAGTCCGCGGCCCCGTCGCTGACCCGGCGCGGGCCGTAGCGCACCGTGTCGCCCGAACCCCGGCAGGCCGGCCCGGATCGCCGCCCGTTGTCCCGGAGCCGGTTGCCCACCACCGCCGCGTCGATCATCGGCCGGTCGATCCGGATCCCGTCGAGCCCGTTGTCCCAGATGTCGTTCTCCTCGATCACCACGTCCGCCGCGGCGCCGCGGTACCCGTGGCCGAGGTCGTGCTCGTGGTAGCCGTACCCGCCGTTGCGGCTGATCCGGTTGCCGCGCACCGCGTACGGGCCGGGGGTGTTGCCCATGCTGATCCCGTCGCCCACGTTGCGGTCGACCACGCAGCCGGTGAGCAGCCCGCCGCGACCGGCGATCCCGGCCGTGCCGTTGGCCGAGACGTCGAAGCCGGCCTCCAGGTTGTTGGTGAGCGTGCAGCCGGAGACGATCAGGCCGTCGGCGCCCCAGTCGGAGATGCCGAACCGGTTCGCCTGGCTGTGGCAGCCGATGATGCGGAAGCCGCGCGGCGGCGCCCAGTAGTCCTTCTGCAGCTCCAGGAAGATCCCGTTGGTGCCGTTGCCGAGGGTGGTGCAGTTGGCGATGGTGAGCCGCTCCACGTCGCCCCAGCCGCCGATGCCCACCCCGATGCCCGCGCCGCCCATCTGCTCGCCGTTGTCCAGCCGGCCGCAGCCCACCACGACCACCCCGTCGATCAGGCTGTCCTGGAGGAAGTCGCAGCCCAGCCCGGTCGCCCCGGTGTGGTGGATGTAGAGGTTGCGGAACACGCCGCGCACCACGTACTGCAGGCCCAGGCCCTTGGCCAGGTAGTCGTACCGGGCCATGCCGACACCGGAGCCGTCGATCTCGAAGTCGGCGAACGTGCAGTCGGCGATGTGCCGGTCCCGGTCCGCGCCGTGCTGCACGGTGGTCCAGTACGCCAGCGGGACCGGGTCGCTCCGGTTGCCCTCGTTGCTGAGCAGGAACCGGGTGGCCGCCGGGCCGGCGCCGAGCAGCGAGACGCCGCTGCGCCAGACCGTGCCGGCGTCCCGGATCGCGTAGATGCCGGGCGGGCAGTAGATCACCCGGGCCCGGCCGTCGGCCTCGTACCCCTCGCCCAGCCGGTCCACCAGGGCGGCCAGCGCCGGCTGGTCGTTGGTCACGCCGTCGCCGGTGAGCCCGAACTGCTGGGCGTCGCACCACAGCGGCGCGCCGGCCACCGGGGTCAGCCGCTGCGGGACGGTCGTGGATAGGCCCTTGCGCGACACCGGCGGCTCCCCTCGGCGGACGGTCCTGCCGCGGAGCGCATTCCCGCTGCCGCCGGCCGGTAACGCCGGGAGCGGGGCTCAGGCGGCGGCGGTGACCCGCTGCCCGGTCGGCGCGGCCGGGGCCGGCGGGGCGGCCGGCTGCCGCTCCCGGGTGGCCCAGAGCACGCCCAGGGTGGCCAGCAGCACCAGGCAGGAGCCGAGCATGTGCGCGGCGACCAGCGCGGCGGGCAGGTGGGTGAAGTACTGCACGAAGCCGATCAGCCCCTGGCCCAGCTCGACCGCCACCAGCACGCCGGCGGCCCGCGCGGCGCGGGCGGCGCCGACCGCCCGGAACGCGAAGAGCAGTGCCACCGAGAGGCCGATCAGCAGGAACACCCCGTCGGCGTGCACCTGGGAGATCGCCTCCGGGTCCAGCCCGTTGCGGGCCGCGCCCTGGTCGCCCGCGTGCGGCCCGCTGCCGGTCACCCAGGTGCCGACCACGAGCACGGCCGCGCTCACCACGGTGGTGAGCGCGGCGAGGGTACGCAGCGGCGCCGGCACGGTGGGGGTGACCGGTCCGTCCGGCTCGGTGGTGCGCTTCCACAGCGCGTACGCGGCGGCGATCACCGCCATCGAGGCGAGGAAGTGCAGCCCGACCACCCACGGGTTGAGGTTGGTGAGCACGGTGATGCCGCCGATCACCGCCTGGGCGGGGATGCCCAGCAGCACGGCGACCGCGAGCGGCAGCAGCCCGCGCCGGCGGGGGCGGTGGGCGAGCACGGCCAGCACCACGGCCAGCGCGATGATCCCCACCACGAAGGTGAGCAGCCGGTTGCCGAACTCGATCACCCCGTTGATGCCCATCTCCGGGGTGGTGGTGTAGGACTCGTCGGTGCACCGCGGCCAGGTCGGGCAGCCCAGTCCGGACCGGGTGAGCCGGACCCCCCCGCCGGTGACCACGATCGCCACGTTCGCGATGATCGAGGTGTACGCGAGGCGGCGCAGCAGCGCGGCGGAGACCGGGAACCGGACGGAAGCCTTCACGGAGCGAATCCTACGCACCGTAGTGGACCACGATCGGGTGACTCCGCCGGCCCGGTGGTCGGGATCACCGGACCCCGGGTTTGCGGCCCTCCGGCGAATTACGTAACGTTGGCGTTGTGAAAAACGCGGCGGCGCTCTCCGGGCCCCAGCCGGCGACCGGTCCGGTCACCGCTGACGGCTCCCGGCCGACGCGCGCCCTCCCGGGCGCCGAGCTCGAGCCGTCGCCGGCCGCGTCCGCCGATCTCTCCACCCGGGACCGGGTCACCCAGCTGCTGCTGGAGCGGGGGGCGACCACCGCCGCCCAGCTCGGCTCGGCGCTCGGGCTCAGCCCGGCCGCGATCCGCCGGCACCTCGACGCGATGCTCGCCGACGGCGACGTGGTGGCCCGCGAGCAGGTCGTGCGGGGCAGCCGGGGCAGGGGCCGGCCGGCGAAGGTCTTCGTGCTGACCGAGGCGGCGCGGGTGCGCTGCGGCACCCACCACTACGACAACATCGCCACCGCCGCGCTGCGCTGGATCGCCCGCAGCGGCGGCGCGCGGGCCGTCGAGGCGTTCGCCGCCGAGCAGGTGACCGCGCTGGAGGAGCGCTGCCGGGCCGCCATGGAGGACGCCGGCGACGACCCGCTCGCCCGGGCGGAGGCGCTCGCCGGGGCGCTGACCGCCGAGGGTTACGCTGCCAACGCGTCCACGATCGCCTCCGGCGGCCAGCTCTGCCAGCACCACTGCCCGGTGGCGCACGTGGCCGCCGAGTTCCCCCAGCTGTGCGAGGCCGAGACCGCGGTGATCTCCCGCCTGGTCGGCACCCACGTGCAGCGCCTGGCCACTATCGCGCACGGCGACGGGGTGTGCACCACGCACATCCCGACCCAGCCGCGGCAGAGCCCGCGTGCGGGCGCCCAGTCCGGTAACACCGTCACCACTGTGAGGACAGATAGATGACCGAGCAGATCGTCCAGCCCCTGACCCAGGAGGAGCAGCTCGCCGCCCTCGGTCGTTACGAGTACGGCTGGGCCGACCCCGACGTCGCCGGGGCCGTCGCCCAGCGCGGCCTCAACGAGGCGGTGGTCCGGGACATCTCGGCCAAGAAGAACGAGCCGGCCTGGATGCTCGACCTGCGGCTGAAGGGCCTGCGCCTGTTCGGCCGCAAGCCGATGCCGAACTGGGGCGCGGACCTCACCGGGATCGACTTCGACAACATCAAGTACTTCGTGCGGTCCACCGAGAAGCAGGCCACCAGCTGGGAGGACCTGCCCGAGGACATCAAGAACACCTACGACCGGCTGGGCATCCCCGAGGCGGAGAAGCAGCGGCTGATCGCCGGCGTCGCGGCGCAGTACGAGTCCGAGGTCGTCTACCACAAGATCCGTGAGGACCTCGAGGAGCAGGGTGTCATCTTCCTGGACACCGACACCGCGCTGCGCGAGCACGAGGACATCTTCAAGGAGTACTTCGGCACGGTGATCCCGGTCGGCGACAACAAGTTCGCCGCGCTGAACACCTCGGTCTGGTCCGGTGGCTCGTTCATCTACGTGCCGAAGGGCGTGCACGTGGAGATCCCGCTGCAGGCCTACTTCCGGATCAACACGGAGAACATGGGCCAGTTCGAGCGGACGCTGATCATCGTCGACGAGGGCGCGTACGTGCACTACGTCGAGGGCTGCACCGCGCCGATCTACTCCTCCGACTCGCTGCACAGCGCGGTCGTGGAGATCATCGTCAAGAAGAACGCCCGGTGCCGCTACACGACCATCCAGAACTGGTCGAACAACGTCTACAACCTGGTCACCAAGCGCGCCGTCTGCCACGAGGGCGCGACCATGGAGTGGATCGACGGCAACATCGGCTCCAAGGTGACCATGAAGTACCCGGCGGTCTACATGACCGGCGAGCACGCCAAGGGCGAGGTGCTCTCGGTCGCCATGGCCGGCGAGGGCCAGCACCAGGACGCCGGCGCCAAGATGGTGCACGCCGCGCCGCACACCTCCTCGACCATCGTGTCGAAGTCGATCGCCCGGGGCGGCGGCCGCACCTCGTACCGGGGTCTGGTGCAGGTGCTGGAGGGCTCGACCAACAGCCGGAGCACGGTGAAGTGCGACGCCCTGCTGGTCGACACCATCTCCCGCTCGGACACCTACCCCTACGTGGACATCCGCGAGGACGACGTGTCGATGGGGCACGAGGCGACCGTCTCCAAGGTCAGCGAGGACCAGCTCTTCTACCTGATGAGCCGGGGCCTGAGCGAGGACGAGGCGATGGCGATGATCGTGCGTGGCTTCATCGAGCCGATCGCCAAGGAACTCCCGATGGAGTACGCCCTGGAGCTCAACCGCCTGATCGAGCTGCAGATGGAGGGCGCGGTCGGCTGACGCCGCCGCTCCCGGGCGGCGGGCCGGTCTCCCCGGCCCGCCGCACCAGCCCCCAGATCTCGTCGTCCCGGCACAGACAGACCAAGGAAGAGATGACTACCCAGGCTTCCGCGCCGCCCGCGACCAAGTCGCAGGCGCTCCGCTCGTACGACGTCGCCGACTTCCCGGCCCTCACCGGCCTGGAGGAGGAGTGGCGTTTCACCCCGCTCAAGCGCCTGCGCGGCCTGACCGGCGGCGAGGTGCCGGCCGCGACCGGCACGGTCCGCCACGAGCACGGCGACCTGCCCGAGGGCGTCACCGTCGGCCGGATCGGCCGGGACGACCCGCGGGTGGGCAGCGTGCTCACCCCGTTCGACCGGGTCAGCGCCCTGGCCTACGGCGGGTTCGACGAGGCGCTGCTGGTGCAGGTCGCCCGGGACGCCGTGGTCGCGGCGCCGGTGAGCCTGCGGGTGGTCGGCGCCGGCGCGGACGCACTCGCCCTCGGCCACACCGTCGTCGAGGTGGGCCGGTTCGCCGAGGTCACCCTGGTGCTGGAGCACGTCGGCTCGGCCACCCTGGCGGACAACGTCGAGGTGGCCGTGGGCGACGGGGCGAAGCTCATCCTGGTCACCGTCGCCGACTGGGCGGACGACGCGGTGCAGGCCCAGCACCTCAAGGTGAAGCTGGGCCGCGACGCCAAGGTGATCCACGTGCAGGTCAGCCTCGGCGGCGACCTGGTCCGCCAGTACACCTCGGTGGAGTACACCGGGCGCGGCGGCGAGGCCGAGCTGTACGGCCTCTACTTCGCCGACTCGGGCCAGCACCTGGAGCACCGTCAGCTGGTCGACCACACCGTGCCGGACTGCCGCAGCTACGTCGGCTACCGGGGCGCCCTGCAGGGCGACAGCGCGCACACCGTCTGGGTCGGTGACGTGCTGATCCGGGCCGAGGCGACCGGCACCGACACGTACGAGATCAACCGCAACCTGCTGCTCACCGACGGCGCGCGGGCGGACTCGGTGCCGAACCTGGAGATCGAGACCGGCGAGATCGCCGGCGCCGGCCACGCCAGCGCGACCGGCCGCTTCGACGACGAGCAGCTCTTCTACCTGATGGCCCGGGGCATCCCGGAGTCCGAGGCCCGCCGCCTGGTGGTGCGCGGCTTCTTCGCCGAGCTGATCAACAAGATCCCGGTCGAGGAGCTGCGCGAGCGGCTCGGGGACGCGATCGAGGCCCGCCTCGCCAAGGCCGGCGCCTGATGATCAAGATCTGTTCCACCGAGGACGTGCCGAAGGGCACCGCGATCAGCGCCGACGTCGACGGCACCCAGATCGCCATCGTGCACGCCGAGGACGACGCGTTCTACGCCGTGTACGACGAGTGTTCGCACGCCGCGGTGCCCCTCTCCGAGGGCGAGGTCGACGGCTGCACGCTGGAATGCTGGCTGCACGGATCCCGTTTCGACCTGCGTACCGGTGAGCCCACCGGGCTGCCCGCGACCGAACCCGTTCCCGTCTATCCCGTCGAAGTCCGCGACGGCGACATCTACCTTCCCGTGGGCGCCGACGGCCGCCCGCTGCCGAGCAATGGAGTGACCCGCTGATGAGCACCCTGGAGATCCGCGACCTGAAGGTGTCGGTCAAGCTGCCCGAGGGTGAGCTCAAGCCGATCCTGGCCGGTGTCGACCTCACCGTGAAGTCGGGCGAGACCCACGCGATCATGGGCCCGAACGGCTCCGGCAAGTCGACCCTGGCGTACTCGATCGCCGGCCACCCCAAGTACGAGATCACCGGCGGCTCGGTGACCCTCGACGGCGAGGACGTGCTGGCCATGTCCGTCGACGAGCGGGCCCGCGCCGGGCTCTTCCTGGCCATGCAGTACCCGGTCGAGGTGCCCGGCGTCTCGGTGGCCAACTTCCTGCGTACCGCCAAGACCGCCATCGACGGCGAGGCGCCGAAGCTGCGCACCTGGGCCGGCGAGCTGCGCGGCGCCATGGAGAAGCTCCAGATGGACCCGGCGTTCGCCCAGCGCAACGTCAACGAGGGCTTCTCCGGCGGGGAGAAGAAGCGGCACGAGATCATGCAGCTGGAGCTGCTCAAGCCGCGGATCGCCATCCTCGACGAGACCGACTCCGGTCTGGACGTGGACGCGCTGCGGGTGGTCAGCGAGGGGGTGAACCGGGTCCGCGACACCGGCGACACCGGCCTGCTGCTGATCACCCACTACACCCGGATCCTGCGCTACATCAAGCCCGACTTCGTGCACGTCTTCGTGGCCGGCCGGATCGTCGAGCAGGGCGGCCCGGAGCTGGCCGACAAGCTCGAGGAAGAGGGCTACGAGCGGTACGTCGCCGGGGCCGGCGCGGCGCGGGCCTGACCTGACATGAGCTCCATCGCGATCCCGGCGGGCATGCCGCAGTACGACGACGTGCCCCGCTACGACGTGGCGCGGGTGCGGGCCGATTTCCCGATCCTGGACCGGGAGATCAACGGGCACCCGCTGGTCTACCTGGACAGCGCCAACACCTCGCACAAGCCGCGTCAGGTGCTCGACGTGCTCGCCGAGCACTACGCGCGGCACAACGCCAACGTGTCGCGTTCGGTGCACACCCTGGGCACCGAGGCGACCGAGGCGTACGAGGGGGCCCGGGCGAAGATCGCCGCGTTCATCAACGCGCCGAGCGTGGACGAGGTGGTGTTCACCAAGAACTCCACCGAGGCGATCAACCTGGTGGCGTACGCGTTCTCCAACGCCTCGCTGCGGCCGGACGCCGACCCGCGGTTCCGGATCGGGCCGGGTGACGAGATCGTCATCTCCGAGATGGAGCACCACTCGAACATCGTCCCGTGGCAGCTCCTCGCCGAGCGGACCGGCGCGACGCTGCGCTGGTTCCCGCTCACCGAGCAGGGCCGGCTGGACGAGTCCGGGCTGGACGACCTGGTCACCGAGCGGACGAAGATCGTCTCCCTGGTGCACACCTCGAACATCCTCGGCACGGTGAACGCCACCGGGCGGATCACCCGGCGGGTCCGCGAGGTCGGCGCGCTGCTGCTGCTCGACTGCTCGCAGTCGGTGCCGCACCTGCCGATGGACGTGGTCGACTACGACGCCGACTTCATCGCCTTCACCGGGCACAAGATGTGCGGCCCGACCGGCATCGGGGTGCTCTGGGGCCGGGCCGAGCTGCTCGCCGCGATGCCCCCGGTGCTGGGCGGCGGGTCGATGATCGAGACGGTCACGATGGCCCGGTCGACGTTCGCCGCGCCGCCGGCCCGGTTCGAGGCGGGCACCCCGCCCATCGCCGAGGCGGTGGCGCTCGGCGCGGCGGTGGACTACCTCTCCGGGGTGGGGATGCGGGCCATCCAGTGGCACGAGAAGGAGCTGACGGCGTACGCGCTGGACGCCCTCGCCACCGTGCCGGGGCTGCGGATCTTCGGGCCGACCGTGCCGGTGGGCCGGGGCGGCACCATCTCCTTCGCGCTCGCCGACGTGCACCCGCACGACGTGGGGCAGGTGCTCGACTCGCTCGGTGTGCAGGTGCGGGTGGGTCACCACTGCGCGAAGCCGGTGTGCACCCGGTTCGGGGTGCCGGCCACCACGCGGGCGTCGTTCTACCTGTACACCACCACGGCGGAGATCGACGCGCTGGTGGCCGGCCTCGAGCAGGTGCGGAAGGTGTTCCGGTGAGCCGGGCGACGCGGGGAGCCCGGCGACTCGACGGGAGGGCAGCCTGATGCAGCTTGAGTCGCTGTACCAGGAGATCATCCTGGATCACTACAAGCACCCGCACGGCCGTGGCCTGCGGGACACGGCGGAGCCGGGCGCCCGGGTCGGCGAGGCGCACCACGTCAACCCGACCTGCGGCGACGAGATCACCGTGCGGGTGGCGACCGACGGCAAGGTGTTCACCGACATCTCGTACGACGGGATGGGCTGCTCGATCAGCCAGGCCTCGGCGAGCGTGCTGCACGAGCTGCTGCGCGGCCGCGCCGCGGACGACGCGGCTGTGGTGCACGAGGCGTTCGTCGAGTTGATGTCCGGGCGTGGCCAGGTCACGCCGGACGAGGACGTGCTCGGAGACGGGGTGGCGTTCGCGGGTGTCGCGCGCTACCCGGCCCGGGTGAAATGCGCGCTGCTGTCGTGGATGGCGTTCAAGGACGCCGCGGCACGCGCCGGGGTGGGCGTGAGCCCGGAGGTGAAGGCATGAGCAGCGACGAAACCAGCACGCCGGAGGGCGGCGCCGTGGCGACCGACGGCACGGCACCGGCCGGCGCGGCGGGCGGCGGCAAGGCCGCGATCGACGACATCGAAGAGGCGATGAGGGACGTCGTCGACCCCGAGCTGGGCATCAACGTGGTCGATCTCGGCCTGGTGTACGGCATCCACGTCGACGACGAGAACGTGGCCACCCTGGACATGACGCTCACCTCGGCGGCCTGCCCGCTGACCGATGTGATCGAGGACCAGGCCCGGCAGGCGCTGACCACCGGACCGGGTGGCGGCCTGGTCAGCGACATCCGGATCAACTGGGTGTGGCTGCCGCCGTGGGGACCCGACAAGATCACCGACGAGGGCCGGGACCAGCTCCGCTCCCTCGGCTTCAACGTCTGACCGACCGGTCACCCGTCGAGCGCGACACCCCTTGTGGGGGTCGCGCTCGACGCGTTCGCGGGCCCGTACGTGGTCGGGGCCGGCGGTCAGTCGCGCTCCTCGATCGCCTGCACGCAGCGTGCCAGCAGGTGGCGTAGGATCCGTCGCTCCTCGTCCGTGAACGTGTCCGCGAGGCGGCGTTCGATGCGTACGGCCGCCCGGTCGGCGACGGTCAGCGCTTCCTCGCCCGCCTCGGTGAGGTGGGTTTCGAGGACGTGCCGGTGCCACCGGTGCGGTGCGCGGGCCACCAGGCCGCGTTCCTCGAGGGTTTTCAGCACGGCCGCCATGGCCTGCGGAGTGACGAGGCAGGACCGGGCGAGCGCCGCGCCCGAGATGCCAGGGCTGTCGGCGAGCGCCAACAGCGCGGCGTACTGCGCGACGGTCAGGTTCGCGGGCCGCAACGCGGCGTTCTTCGCCGCCATGAGCGCCTGTTCGGCGCGCTTGATGTCAAGGCCGAGTCGCTCCCCGGCCGGCATTCCCATGACGCACATCGTAGCCTCTGGAACTTCAATCAAGCCTCGTATTAGCATCAAGGCCTTGATGGTAGATCAGGCTTTGGGGGCCTCGTGGACGGAAAGACCATCCTCATCACCGGCGCGACCACCGGGCTGGGCCGGCAGGTGGCTCGGGATCTGGCCGGGCGCGGCGCCACGCTGCTGCTGCACGGCCGGGACCCCGAGCGGTTGGGTCGGGTGGCCGGGGAGTTGGGCGCGGAGGCGACCGTGCGGACCTACCCGGCCGACTTCGCCGACCTGGCGCAGGTACGCGGGCTGGCCGACCGCATCCGGCAGGTCGAGCCGCGACTCGACGTGTTGGTCAACAACGCCGCGGTCGGCGGCGGCAGTGATCCCACCCGGCGCGAGATCGGCCGACAGGGGCACGAGCTGCGGCTGACCGTGAACCACCTAGCGCCCCACCTGCTGACCCGGGAGTTGACGCCGCTGCTCGCCGCCTCCGGCCGGGCCCGGGTGGTGAACGTCGCGTCGATGGGCCAGGCGCCGATCGACTTCGACGACCTGATGTTCAACCGGCACTACGACGGAGTCCAGGCCTACTGCCGGGCCAAGCTCGCCATGATCATGAGTAGCTTCGATCTCGCGGCGGAACTGGGCGGCCACGGCATCACCGTGAACGCACTGCACCCTGCCCATCTCATGGACACGCCGATGGTCCGGACCAGCGGCCTGGCGCCCGCCGTCACCGTGCACGACGGTGCGCTGCCCACCCTGCGATTGATCATCGACTCCGCGCTCGGGACGGTGACCGGGCGCTACTTCGACCGGTTCGACGAGGCCCGCGCCCACGAGCAGGCGTACGACGCCGTGGCCCGCGCCCGCCTGCGCGCGGCCACCCGCGAGCTCATCGACCGGTAGGGCCGTCGCTCGGGGCGGGCGAAAACCAGTGGCGGGACCGGGGGAGCGGCGACCAGGATGACCCCGTGATCGAGGCGTACCCGAAGCAGGTCTCTGTCCGCGCGGCCACCGCCGCGCGTCGACAGCGCACCCTGCCGCCGGCCGCCTCGACCCGCCGCCCACCGTCGTGACCGGGGCGTTCCTCGCCGGCCTGGTGGCCGGCTACGGGGTCGCCGTCCCGGTCGGCGCGATCGCGGTCCTCATCCTCGGGCTCAGTGCCCGCACCGGTTTCCGGGTCGGCGCGGCGGCGGCCCTCGCCGTGGCGACCGCCGACGGGATCTACGCGGCGGTCGCCGCGTTCGGCGGCGCCGGACTGGCCGGGGTCATCGCGCCGGTCGCCGGTCCGCTGCGGATCGTCGCCGCGCTGGTGCTGCTCGGGCTCGCCGGCCACGGCCTGTGGCGGGCCTGGTCGGCGCGGACCCGGGAGGTCGCGGAGGCGCCGGCGGGACGGGGGCTGCACAGCCCCGGGCGGGCGTACGCGGTGCTGCTGGCCCTGACCCTGCTCAACCCGGCCACGGTGGTCTATTTCGCCGCGCTGGTGCTCGGCCGCCAGGACACCGCCGACCCGGACGCGGCCACCGCCGCGCTCTTCGCGGCGGGCGCGTTCCTGGCCTCGGCGAGCTGGCAACTGCTGGTGGCCGGCGGCGGCACGATGGTCGGCCGGGTACTGGCCGGCGCGCGCGGACGCCTGGTCACCGGGCTGGTCTCCAGCGCCCTGATCGCCACCCTCGCGATCGTCACCCTGTTGCCCGACTGAGCCGTGCCCCGGCGCCGGGCCGGCGCTGGTCCGGCTGGTGGACCCGGGCTCGGTCCGGGGCGCGGCTCGGTCTGGCGGGCCGGCCGGCTCGGCGATGCCGTACGGTCGGACGGTGACCAGCCGACCCGCAGCCGGGGGCGGCCGGTGGGTCGAGGTCGACCCGGCCCGCGTCGCCCGCTGGGTCGAGGGCTTCGCCGACCGGCACGGCCCGCCCACCACCACCGTCCAGGGGTACGGGCTGCTGCTCGCCGCCCCGGACGGCGCGACCGCCGAGCTGCACACCCCGCCCGGTGCGCCGGCCGGCGTCGACGTACCCGGCTTCGTCGCTGCCGCGGCCGGGCCGCGCCGCCTGGGGCTGCTGCTGGCCCGCAAGGGCGCGGTGGCGGTCGGCGTGGCCGACGGCACCGACCTGGTGGTCTCCAAGGTGGACACCCGGTACGTGCAGGGCCGTACCGCCGCCGGCGGGTGGTCCCAGCAGCGGTTCGCCCGGCGGCGCGACAACCAGGCGAAGGCCGCCCTGGGCGACGCGGCGGAGCTGGCCGTACGCCTGCTGCTGCCGGAGGTGGCGACCCTCGCCGCGCTGGTCGGCGGCGGCGACCGGCGGGCGGTCGACACCGTGCTCGCCGACCGGCGGCTGGCACCGCTCGCCGCGCTGCGCGCGGACCGGTTGCTCAACGTGCCGGAGCCCCGGCACGCGGTGCTGGTCGCCGCGGTCTCCGCCGCCCGAGCGGTCCACATTCTGGTCCGCTGAGCGGGAAAGATCCCCCTCAAGGCGGTCAATCCAACCCGTCGACGGTGCATCGAATCGACTCGATGCATAAAGTCGGTGCCAGCGAAGTGGTGGGTCTCCGGGCGACCCGCCGGGGCAGCTTCCGTCTCCGTCATCCAGGCACCGACATCGTTGGGAGAGCACAACTACATGAACGGACATCAGGACGGCCGGCTGCGGACCCGGTGGCGCCGTGCGGCTCGGCTCCTCGCCGCCGCGTCGGCGATGGTCACCGCGAGCGCCGGGCTCACCGTCGCGCTGACGGTCGGCCCGGCGGCCGCCGCCGGCAGCCCGGCGGCGCGCGCCGCGTTGGCCGCCCCCGCGGCCACCAGCGTCACCACGGGCGGCGCGCACACCTGCGCGATCAGCACCGACGGGGGCCTGTGGTGCTGGGGCTCGAACTACGGCGGCCAGCTCGGCGACGGGACCACCACGAACCGGAGCGCCCCGGCGCGGGTCGGCACCGCCACCTGGACCGGTGTCGACGCGGGCACCGGACACACCTGCGCGGTCCGGACGGACGGCACGCTCTGGTGCTGGGGCTCGAACTTCCGGGGCCAGCTCGGCGACGGGACCACCACGAGCCGCAGCGCCCCGGTGCAGGTCGGCACCGCGACCACCTGGGCCAGGGTGGACGCCGGCCCCTCGCACACCTGCGCCGTACGCACCGACGGCACGCTCTGGTGCTGGGGATTCAACCGGACCGCCCAGCTGGGCGTCGGCGCCTCGCCGTACGTGGCGAACACCCCGTTGCAGGTGGGCACGGCGACCGACTGGGTGAGCGTGTCGACCGGTTTCGGCCACACCTGCGGGGTCCGCACCGGCGGTACGCTCTGGTGCTGGGGCTCCAACTCCGACGGGCAGCTCGGGATGGGCAACCTGACTCCGCAGGCGACGCCCGCGCAGGTCGGCACCGCCACCGGGTGGACCGGCGTCGCGACCGGGTACGCGCACGCCTGCGGCATCCGGTCCGGCACGCTGTGGTGCTGGGGCGAGAACGGGTACGGGCAGCTGGGCGTGAGCGGCTCCTACCGGACCGCGCCGGTGCAGATCGGCACGGCCACCACCTGGAGCCGGATCGCCGCGAGCAGCGACACGACGTGCGCGACCCGTACCGACGGCACCCTGTGGTGCTGGGGCAAGAACACGGCGGGGCAGGTGGGCGACGGCAGCACCACGCACCGGTGGGCGCCGGTGCAGGTCGGCACGGCGACCACCTGGACCGGCGGGCTGGCGGTCACCGACCACGGCTGCGGGATCCGGACCGACGGTGGGCTGTGGTGCTGGGGTGACAACAGCGGTGGACAGTTGGGCGACGGCAGCACCGTCGGCCGGTCCACGCCGGGGCAGGTGACCCTGCCGGCCTGACCGGCCCGGACACGACATCGGCCCGCACCGCTGGTCTCCGGCGGTGCGGGCCGATGCCCGGGGGAGTGGCGGCTCAGGCGGTGGTCACCGCGCGCTGCCGAAGGTGTCGCAGGCCTTCGGGTCGCCGGTGGAGTAGCCCTTGGTGAACCACTGCTTGCGCTGCTCGGACGTGCCGTGGGTGAACTCGTCCGGGTTCACCGGCCGGCCCGAGCGCTGCTGGATCGCGTCGTCGCCGATCTTCTCAGCGGTGTCGATCGCCTGCTGGATGTCCTGCTCGGAGATGCTCTTGAAGATCTTCTGGCCGCCCTCGTCGGCGGTGCCGGTGGCGTTCTTGGCCCAGGCGCCGGCGTAGCAGTCGGCCTGCAGCTCCAGCTTCACCGAGAGGGCGTTCGCGCTCTGCGGGTCGCGCTGCTGCTGGCGGCGCATCTGCGCCTCGGTGCCGAGCAGGTCCTGCACGTGGTGGCCGTACTCGTGGGCCAGCACGTACGGCTGGGCGAACTCACCCTCCGCGCCGAGCTGGTCGGCGAGCAGCCGGTAGAAGGTGAGGTCGATGTAGACCAGGTCGTCGGCCGGGCAGTAGAACGGCCCGACCCCGGAGTCGGCCTGGCCGCAGCCGGTGCTCACCGCCTGGCTGAAGAAGACGGTCTTGGAGGGCTGGTACTGGTCGCCGAAGACCTCGGGCAGGGCGGTGCGCCAGTACGCCTGGATCGAGTTGACGTAGAGGGTGTTGCGGCAGTCCAGCTGCTGGAGCGCGTCCTGCGCCGAGCACTTCTGCTCCAGCGAGGTGTTGTCGCCCTGGCTCGAGCCGCCGTCACCGCCGGTCATGGCGTTCAGCCCGAAACCGCCGCCGACCAGGGCGACGAGGACGGCGATGATGAGGCCCACGAGGCCGCCCCGGCCACCGCCGCCCATCGGGATCGGGATGCCCATCCCGCCGCCTCCGCCGGACCCTCGCCGGTCATCGACCTGACTGGTGTCGATCCGTGCGTTCTCGTTCAGCTCCATGTTGACCCCGATCACCGTTATGTCCGTGTGTGGTGGTTGCGGTACCGGACCGGGTCCGGACGGCATTTCGGTACCCGATGATCTTGTCAGGTAATCCGGGGGTGGCACCCGGAGCCGCCCGGTACAATTGCCCGCGTGCTGCGCTGCGAAGGCTGAACCGCCCCGCGCCGACGGGAAATGACGACCCGCCGGCGCTTTCGCGTGCCCTGAGTCAGCCTTCCGGACCCCGAGAGCGAGTACCTCACCATGATCACTGCCACCGGCCTGGAACTGCGCGCCGGTTCCCGGATCCTGCTGTCCGACACCACCCTGCGGGTCCAGCCGGGCGACCGGATCGGCCTGGTCGGCCGCAACGGCGCCGGCAAGACCACCACCCTCAAGGTGCTCGCCGGGGAGGGTCAGCCGTACGCCGGGCAGATCGACCGGCGCAGCGCCATCGGCTACCTGCCGCAGGACCCGCGTACCGGCGACCTGGACGTCACCGGCCGGGACCGGGTGCTCTCCGCCCGCGGGCTGGACGTGCTGATGGCCCAGATGAAGGAAGTGGAGGACAAGCTCGCCGAGGGCGCCGACGACGAGCGGCTGGTCCGCCGCTACGGCGCCCTGGAGGACCAGTTCGCCGCCCTCGGCGGGTACGCGGCCGAGGCCGAGGCGGCCCGGATCTGCGCCAACCTGGGCCTGCCCGACCGGGCCCTGGCGCAGAGCATCGGCACCCTCTCCGGTGGCCAGCGCCGCCGCATCGAGCTGGCCCGGATCCTGTTCCGCGACGCGGGCGAGAACGGCGGCGGCATCCTGCTCCTCGACGAGCCCACCAACCACCTCGACGCCGACTCGATCACCTGGCTGCGCGGCTTCCTGGCCAACCACAAGGGCGGCCTGATCGTGATCTCCCACGACGCGTCGCTGCTCGAGGCCGTGGTCAACAAGGTCTGGTTCCTCGACGCCACCCGCTCCGTGGTCGACGTCTACAACCTGGGCTGGAAGGCGTACCTGGAGGCGCGGGAGACCGACGAGCGGCGCCGCCGCCGGGAGCGGGCCAACGCCGAGAAGAAGGCCGGCGCGCTGATGGCCCAGGCCGACAAGATGCGGGCCAAGGCCACCAAGACCGTCGCCGCGCAGAACATGGCCCGGCGGGCGGAGAAGCTGCTGTCCGGCCTGGAGGACGTGCGGGTCGCCGACAAGGTGGCGAAGGTGCGCTTCCCCACCCCGGCGCCGTGCGGCAAGACCCCGCTCACCGCGGCCGGCCTGTCCAAGTCGTACGGGTCGCTGGAGATCTTCACCGACGTCAACGTCGCGGTGGACCGCGGCTCCCGGGTGGCCATCCTCGGCCTCAACGGCGCCGGCAAGACCACCCTGCTGCGGATGCTCGGCGGCCTGCTCGAGCCGGACACCGGCGAGGTACGCCCCGGGCACGGCCTGCGGCTCGGCTACTACGCCCAGGAGCACGAGACCCTGGACGTGGAGCGGACGATCCTGGAGCACATGCGCAGCGCGGCGGCGGAGCAGACCGACACCGACCTGCGCAAGATCCTGGGCGCGTTCCTCTTCTCCGGCGAGGACGTGGACAAGCCGGCCGGGGTGCTCTCCGGCGGCGAGAAGACCCGGCTGGCCCTGGCCACCCTGGTCTGCTCCGGCGCGAACGTGCTGCTGCTGGACGAGCCGACGAACAACCTCGACCCGGTCAGCCGCGAGCAGGTGCTCGACGCGATCGCCCGCTACCCCGGCGCCATCGTCCTGGTCACCCACGACCCCGGCGCCGTCATGGCCCTCAAGCCCGACCGCGCCATCCTGCTGCCCGACGGCGACGAGGACGCCTGGTCCGACGACCTCCTGGAACTGGTCGAGCTCGCCTGACCGCCTCGTCGCTCGCGCGGCGGTCGCGGCCCACCGCGGCCGCACCACCGACCGCGTGGGACCCCGGCGCCGGTGCGCCGGGGTCAGGCGAGCAGGCCGGCCAGGCGGGGCAGCACGCCGGAGGTGACCACGATGGTCACGCCGACGGCGATGAAGATCAGCGGGACCAGTCGGTGACCGGCGCGGCCGACCAGGTCGACCACCCGCGGGTGGTTGCCGAGCAGGGCGGCCACCGCGCACCAGAGGGCCACGAGGGCGGCGAAGACCAGCAGCCAGACCAGGCCGGCGACCGGGTCGAGCGAACGGAACACCGGCACGTACACCGCGATGTTGTCGGCGCCGTTGGCGATCGTCACGCCGGCCACCCCGAGCAGCCCGTTGACCACCGCGGGCGGCTCCTCACCGTCGGCGCGGCGGGCCAGCAGCGCCCGCACGCCGAGCGCGATGGGCAGCAGCCCGAGCAGCCCGGGCCACGGGTCGGGCACCACCAGCAGCCCGGCGGCCGCCACCACCGCGACGGCGACCAGCGTGCCGATGCCCGCGTACTGCCCGGCGACGATCTGCCAGGGGCGGGGCCGGCCGGTGCCGCGCGCGGTCACGAAGAGAACGGTGAGCACGACGATGTCGTCGACGTTGGTGGCGGCGAAGACGGTCGCCGCGCCGGCCACCGCGGCGAGCAGGTCGGTCACCCGAGGCAGCGTACGGAACGGCCGGCGGGCCGCTGGTGATCCACCCGGTCGGCCGCGACCGATCGGTCGGAAGGATCACTCTATCGGGAAGGTGACATCGCATAGCGTGTCGGTTGGCGAAGAGTTGATATCTGGCGCATGATCGTTCGAGGCGGTCTAATAGGTGGGACCGTATCCGAACCGCACAGTCTGGGACGTGAGGACACAGCATGGCAGCCACTGGCACAGCCACCAGCACTGAGAAGGGTCGCCGGATCGTCGGAGCCGAGCGTCAGACGCTCGCCAAGGACCTGGTAAAGCGGTACACCGGCGGAGAGAGCATCCGGGCGCTCGCGGCCTCGACCGGCCGGTCCTACGGATTCATCCACCGGGTGCTCACCGAGTCCGGGGTGCAGCTGCGGCAGCGCGGCGGCGCCCGGCGCCGCAAGAAGGCGTGACCCGCCCCGCAGCGTCGTCCATCAGCGCCGCGCCCCGGGCGGTCCGGTGACCGCCGAGACGACCGGGGTGCGACTCCACTGCGACGGGCCGGTCGCGACGGTCACGTTGTGCCGGCCCGACGTGCTCAATGCCCAGACCCCGGCCATGTGGCGCGCGATGAGCGACTTCTCCCGGGATCTGCCCGGTGACGTACGCGTCGTCGTCGTGCGCGGCGAGGGGCGGGCCTTCTCCGCCGGCCTCGACCTGTCGGTGGCCGGTGCCGCCGGCCCGGGCTCCTTCGCCGAGCTGGCCACCCTGCCCGAGCAGGAGTGCGCCGACCGGATCGCCGAGTACCAGGGCGGTTTCACCTGGCTGCACCGTCCCGACGTGATCTCGATCGCCGCGGTGCAGGGCCACGCCATCGGTGCGGGCTTCCAGCTCGCCCTCGCCTGTGACCTGCGGGTGCTCGCCGAGGATGCCCGGCTCTCCATGGCCGAGGTGACCCTCGGCCTGGTCCCGGACCTGGCCGGCACCAAGCGCCTGGTCGAGCTGGTCGGCTACTCCCGCGCCCTGGAGATCTGCGCCACCGGCCGCCGGATGGACGCGGCCGAGGCCGACCGGATCGGCCTGGCCACCCTGGTGGTGCCCACCGCCGACCTGGACGCGGCGGTGCACGACCTGACCGCCGGTCTGCTGGCCAACAACCGGGACGCGATCATCGAGATCAAGGCGCTGCTGGCCGGCGCCGGCCAGCGCAGCCACGCCGAGCAGCAGCGGGTCGAGCGGGAGGCGCAGACCCGCCGGCTGCGTGACCTGGCCGGCCGGGGCGAATAGTAAGGACCCTTCGGGAAGATCCGGGTTACTCGCGAGGTTGTCACAGGCGTCGGGAGAATTGAGCCCGACGGTTCATGCTGCCCGACCACCCGGAGGTGACGGATGTCCAACCACATGGCCGGTGGTGGCATGGGGGGCTGGAGCATGCTCCGGTCGATGCGCAGCCGCGACGAGATCTCCAGCCACCAGCTCAAGCACGGCACCGCGAAGCGGATCGTGGCGTTCGCCCGCCCTTATCGGCGGGACATCGTGATCTTCCTGGTCACCGTGGTGATCGCCGCGGTGATCGGGGTGGCGACCCCGCTGCTCGCCGGCGACGTGATCGACGCGATCGCCGGTGGCGGGTCCAACGCCCGCCAGACCGTGGTCCGGCTCGCGGTGATCATCGCGGTGCTGGCCGTCGCCGACGCGCTCTTCTCGCTGGCCCAGCGCTGGTACTCGGCCCGCATCGGCGAGGGCATCATCCTCGACCTGCGCACCCGGGTCTACGACCACGTCCAGCGGATGCCGTTGCAGTTCTTCACCCGCACCCAGACCGGCGCCCTGGTCAGCCGGCTCAACAACGACGTGCTGGGCGCCCAGCGGGCGTTCACCTCGACCCTGTCCGGCGTGGTCAGCAACGTCATCCAACTGGTGCTCACCGCCGGCGCGATGCTCTTCCTGTCCTGGCAGATCACCGTGCTGGCGCTGGTGCTGCTGCCGATCTTCATCATCCCGGCCCGCCGGGTCGGCCGCCGGCTGGCCGAGATCACCCGCGAGTCGTACAACCTCGACGCCAAGATGAACGCCACGATGACCGAGCGGTTCGGCGTCGCCGGTGCGCTGCTGGTCAAGCTCTTCGGCTCGCCCGAGGTGGAGGCGGCCCGGTTCGCCGGCCGCGCCGAGCGGGTACGCGACATCGGCATCCAGTCCGCGATGTATTCGCGCACCTTCTTCGTGGCCATGCTGCTGGTCGCCTCGCTCGCCCAGGCCCTCACCTACGGCCTCGGCGGCTGGCTCGCGGTCACCGGCGCGGTCAGCGCCGGCACCGTGGTCAAGCTGGCCCTGCTGCTCACCCGGCTCTACGGGCCGCTCACCGCGCTCTCCAACGTCCGGGTCGACGTGATGAGCGCGCTGGTCTCCTTCGACCGGGTCTTCGAGGTCCTCGACCTGCGCCCCGGCATCGCCGAGAAGCCCGACGCCGTGCCGGTGCCCCGGCGCAACGGCCGGGTCGAGTTCCGCGACGTGCGGTTCCGCTACCCGAGCGCCGCCGAGGTGTCGCTGGCCTCGCTGGAGGACGTCGCCGCGCTGGACCGTACCGCCAACGAGCCGGTGCTCAAGGGCGTCTCGTTCAGCGTCGAGCCGGGCCAGATGGTGGCGCTGGTCGGGCCCTCCGGCGCCGGCAAGTCGACGCTGTCCATGCTGATCTCCCGGATCTACGACGTCACCGACGGCCAGGTGCTGGTCGGCGGCGTCGACGTCCGGGACGCCACCCTGGCCTCGCTGCGCGACGAGATCGGCGTGGTCACCCAGGACTCCCACCTGTTCCACGAGACCATCCGGGAGAACCTGCGCTACGCCAAGCCGGACGCCACCGACGACGAGATCTGGGCCGCGCTGGCCGGCGCCCAGGTCGCCGACCTGGTCCGGGCCCTGCCCGACGGGCTGGACACCACGGTCGGCGAGCGGGGCTACCGCTTCTCCGGCGGCGAGAAGCAGCGCATCGCGATCGCCCGGCTGCTGCTCAAGGCCCCGTCGATCGTGATCCTCGACGAGGCGACCGCGCACCTGGATTCGGAGAGCGAGGCGGCGGTGCAGCGGGCGCTCGCCGTGGCGCTGACCGGGCGCACCGCCCTGGTGATCGCGCACCGGCTCTCCACGGTCCGGGACGCCGACCAGATCCTCGTGCTCGACGAGGGGCGGATCGTCGAGCGGGGCCGGCACGACGAGCTGGTCGCGGTCGGCGGCCTGTACGCCGAGCTGTACCGCACCCAGTTCGCGGTCGCCGACTCGCCCGCCCCGTACGTCGAGCCCGACCAGCAGCCCGAGCCGGTGGTCACCACGGTGCCGCTCGGCACGTACGTGGCGCAGGAGGCGCTGCCGCCCGCGGCGGCCAACTGAGCGCGGCGGTGCGGCCGCCCGCCCGTCCGGGCCGGCCGTCGCCACGGCCTCCGCTGCCCGCCGGTCACTGGTCGGCGGGCAGCCTGGTCTCGGCCTGTTCGACCTGGTGGATGAGCTGCTTGAGGCGGGCGATCTCGTCGCGCAGGGCGGCCTGACCGGCGGCGGTGAGGGTGACCCAGGTGCGCGGGCGCCTGCCCTCGTAGCCCTTCTCGATCTGGACCAGCCCGGCCTTCTCCAGCACGGTCAGGTGCTGCCCGAGGTTGCCGGCGGTCAGTTGCAGGGTGGTCCGCAGGAAACCGAACTCGACCTGACGGGCCTGATGCGCGATGGCCATGATGCCGAGCCGGACGCGCTGGTGGACGACGTCGTCGAGGCCGTTGGCGGGGTGGTCGGTCGTCACCTGCGAACCTCGGGGGTCGGCCGGAACAGGGCGAAGGCGGCGGCGCCCAGGAGCAGCACCGCCGCCGGGACGAGCAGGTTGGGCAGGAAGAACCAGGGCGACGACGAGTGGATGACCCGGTTGCCCTGTACCAGGCCGATCGCGAGGAAGCCGAGGGTGTACGCCAGCAGCGCCCAGTGGCGTTCGACCCAGGCGAGCGCCAGCAGTGCCAGCCCGATCGCCGCCAGCGGACCGGTCAGCCCGTTGACGAGCCAGGCGGCGGGCCCGACCTCGGGCGGCGCCGGGTCGGCGGCGGGGTCGGCGGGTGGGGGCAGGAGCGGGTGGAACGTCAACCAGATCGACACCGCCGTCATGAGGACGGCCAGCGCGACGCCGGCCACGACGTAGGGCCGGACGGGCGTGCCGAGACCGCGCGCCCGGGACTGCCTGACGTAGAAGGCCGCGATGGCCGCGTAGGCGAGCAGCAGCGCGACTGTCCAGTAGCCGAGCTCCGCCGGGTTGGGCGCCGGGCAGACCATCTGCCGCGGCCCGGATCGGCAGGCGTCGAAGACGTCGACGTAGGGGGCGTACCGGTAGACGGGTATCGCGAGCAGGGTGATGGTCGCGAAGACCAGCAGCGGGAACCAGGTGCCGCGCTGGGCGGCACGGACCCGGCGGGTCAGGTCACGGACGGTGGCCAGCAGCTCCTGAGGGCCGCTCGCCTGGGGAACGGTTTCGTCTGCCATGAATAGAGCTTTGCATTACAGACCTCTCTGCACAAGAGAAACCCCGACCTGGATACCGCGTGTTACTCCCTCAACCCGGGCGGGGACCAGGCACCTAGTCGGCGGACGCCGCGCGTAGCTCGGCGAAGGCGGCGCCGAGCGTCTCCGGGGTGAAGTGCGCGTTCAACCCGCTGGGGTTGGGCAGCACCCAGAGCCGGGCCGGCCCGAGCGGCTCCGGCTGCGGGCCGAAGCCGGCCTTCGGCCGGGCGAAACCGATCCGGTACGCGGTCACCCCGACCACCGCCACCCAGCGCGGCCGGTACCGCTCGACCTTGCCGGCCAGCAGCGCGGCGCCGGCGACCAGCTCCTCGGCGGTCAGCTCGTCGGCCCGAGCGCTGGCCCGGGCCACCATGTTGGTGATCCCCAGCCCGAGGCGGGGCAGCTCGTCCTGCTCGCTGGGGTGCAGCCGGCGTGGGGTGAAGCCGCCCCGGTGCAGGGCGGGCCAGAACCGGTTGCCGGGTCGGGCGAAGTGCCAGCCGGTGGCCGCCGACCACAGCCCGGGGTTGATCCCGACGAAGAGCACGTCCAGCCCGGGCGCGACGACGTCGGGCAGCAGCTTGTCGGCCGCCGCCGCCAACTGCTCCTTCGTCGGTCGGGGATACCGCCGCGCGGCCGGTTCGGAGGGCACGTCCCCGCTCCGGCGGCGCCCGGCCGCCGTCACAGGCCGCGCAACGCGCCGCCGTCGACCGGCACGGTCACCCCGGTGACGTAGCCGGCGGCGGGGGAGAGCAGGAAGGCGGCCACCCGGCCGAACTCGGCCGGGTCGCCGATGCGGCGCAGCGGGATGGCCGCCTCCGCCTCCGCGCGGCCGCGTTCCGGGTCGCCGCCGGCGGCCAGGAGCTCCCGGTTCCGGTCGGTCATGATCCGGCCGGGCAGCAGGCTGACCACGCGTACCCCGCGCGGGCCGTACTCGTCGGCGACGTCCTTGGCCACGCCGGCCAGACCGGGCCGCAGCCCGTTGGAGATGCCGAGGCCGGGCAGCGGGCTGCGGGCCGAGGTGGAGAGGACCAGCGCGATCGCGCCGCCGTCGGTGAGCGCGGCGGCGACCGTCCGGACGGTACGGACGGTGCCCAGGAAGACCGTCTCGAAGGACTCCCGCCACTGCTCGTCGCTGACCTGGGCGGCGGTGCCGCGGGGCGGGCCGCCGACCGAGATGAGCGCCCCGTCGAGCCGGCCGAACCGCTCCCGGGCCGCCGCCACCAGCCGGTCCGGGGTGCCCGGGTCGGTCAGGTCGGCGGTCAGCCCGACCGCCCGCTCCGGCCCGCCGAGCGCCTCGACGGCCGCAGCGACGCGCTCCGGGGCACGGGCCGAGAGCACCACCCGGGCGCCGTCGGCGACGAGCTGCTCGGCGGTGGCGAAGCCGAGGCCGCCGGAGGCGCCGGTCAGCACGTACACCCGGTCGGCGAGTCCGAGATCCATGACCCGATCCTGCCGTACCCGCCGCGGCCGTGCCAGCGATGTTCAGTGCCGCGCCGGGCGAAGCAGGCGTACCCGACCGGCGACCTGGACCGCGACGGCGCCGCCGGCCTGGGCGACGGCGGGCAGCCGGCGGGGCCGGGGCGCGCGCCGGCCGTCGTAGCGGGCGCCGGCCTCGCGCCCGGCCAGCTCCTCCGCGCCCAGCGGCGGCAGGGTGCCCGCCGCCCGCAGCTCCCGGGCCAGGTCCCAGCCGTCGCGCAGCGAGCCGTTGGTGGGCCGCCCGGCGGCCCACTCGGCGAACCGGCCCGGCCAGCCGGCGCCCAGCCCGGCGGCGAGCAGCGGCCAGTGCCGCGCCACGTCGCCGGCGCGCTTGCGCAGCAGCGCGCGGCGGGCCGCCTCCACCGGCGCCGGGTCGAACCCGGGCGGTAGCGGGCCGCCGGCCACCAGCGCCGCGACGAGCTGCGCCTGCCGGGCGGCGAGGCCGGACGGGTCGCCGCCGGTCACGTGACCACCGGGTAGCCGGACGCGGCCGCGAGCGCGTCCAGTTCGCCGCGCAGCTCGGCGCCGGGCGGGTACCGGCCGTCGCGTTCCAGCAGCAGCGCCGGGGGCCGGTGCCGGGCGCAGAGCGCACCGACCAGGTCGAGCACCTCGGCGGGGACCGGGTCGGTGTGCGTGTCGTGGTAGAAGCCGCCCCGCTCGGCGCCGCCGGCCACATGCACGTAGGCCATCTGCTCCAGCGGCAGCCGGTCCAGCAGCGCGAGCGGGTCGCCGTCCCGGTTGCGGGCGTTGGCGTGCACATTGGCGACGTCGAGCAGCAGCAGGGCGCCGGTGGCGTCGAGGATCTCGGTGAGGAAGTCGGCCTCGTCCAGCTCGTCGTCCGGCCAGTCGAAGAGCGCGGCGATCGGCTCCAGCGCGAGCGGCACCGGCAGCTCGGCCTGGGCGCGCCGCACGTTGGCCACCACCGCGGCGACCGCCTCCCGGCTGCGCGGCAGCGGCAGCAGGTGGCCGGCCTCGACGCCGCCGGCCCGGACGAACGCGATGTGCTCGCTGACCAGCGGCGCGTCCAGCGCGGTGGCCACCCCGGCCAGGTGCGCCACCCGGGCCGGGTCGACCGGTTCGGCCCCACCGAGGGAGAGCTTCACCCCGTGCGGTACGACGGTGACGCCGCGACCGCGCAGCTCGGCGAGGCCGTCGGGCAGCGCCCCGGTCGGGGCGACCGTCTCGGCCACCACCTCGACGAAGCGCAGCCCGGGCAGGCCGGCCACGAACCCGGCGATCTCCGGCCGCCAGCCGATCCCGACGCCGTACGGCCCGGTGCCGGGCTGGTCCGCCGGAGCGGTCGGCCCGCCGGTCATCCGCCGCACCCGCCGCCGCCCCCGCACCCGCCGCCGCCCCCGCAGGAGCTGCCGCCGCCGCATGAGCTGCCGCCCCCGCACGAGCTGCTGCTGCCGCCGGACGAGATGCCGCTGGCGCCGAGCGCCTGCCGCTGGATCTCGGCCTGCTGGGCGAAGCCCGGATCCATCGCCCAGATGGTGGCGGTGCCGAACAGCGCCACGCCCAGCGCCGCCTCGGTCGGGCCGTAGGTCGCGTACGCCGGCGCGGCCGAGGGCCGCAGCCAGGTGTGCTGGCGGCGCAGCTCGCGCAGCGCCCGGTCCGCCGCCCGGGTGCGCCACGGCACCCGGTTGAGCAGCAGGAAGGCGATGAACAGCGGGATCATGGCGAAGATCAGGTAGCCGACGGGCCGGCCGTTCGAGATGCCGGCGAAGGCGCGGACCATGCCGAGCGCCAGCAGCGCGCCGATCAGGACCGCCCCGCGCCGCAGGGCCTTGCGGCGCGCCGGGTCGAGGGCCAGGCCGCGCCGTTCGAGGCCCTCGCGCAGCTGCTGGAGGGCGCGCAGCACCCATTCGTCGTGGCGCAGCTCGCGGGAGTGCACGCCGCGCACGGCGGCGTGGTGGATCGCCTGGTCGAGGGGGGTGACGCCGGCCGGCAGCGGGCCGCCCGTGGTGAGCCGGCGGTCCGGCCGGACGCCCACCGCCCCGGCCCGGCGCAGCCCGCCCAGCGCCGTCCAGACGGCGAGCTGGTCGCCGCCGTTGAGGTAGGCCACCTGCTGCGGCCCGAGCTGCGCGTCCCCGGCGGCCGGATCGCCGGCCAGGGCCCGGATCCGGTACGCGATGGCGCCGACGACCAGCACGGCCGCCACGAGCAGATACCAGCGGAGGAAGACGGGGCCCGGGATGCCCCAGGTGTCACCCGGTGCGGCGAGGACGGCCATGCTCTGCTCCTGTCGCGAGGGGTCGCGGCTCATTGTGGAGCAGCCCTGCCACCGGTGATCAAGCCCGCCGGCCCAGTTATCGGACCGAGACCGGGCGACCGGTCAGTGCCGGCGGACGGCCTCCTCGACGAGGTCGAGCACCCGGCCCAGGTCACCGGCCGGACGTCCCATCGCCAGGTGCAGCACCAAGCCGTCGTACGCCAGCTCCAGGAACTGGGCCAGCACGTCGATCGGCACGTCCTCGCGGAGCACGCCGGCCTCGCGCTGGCGGAGCAGGCGCTCGCGGGTGGCCTCGGCGATGGCCGCGGAGCGTTCCGCCCAGCGCTTGGCGAACGCCGGGTCGGTGCGCAACCGCCGGGAGACCTCCAGCTGGCTGCCGAGCCAGCCGGTGGTGTCCGGGGAGACGGCCCGGGCGAGCAGGTCCCGCATCACCTGGACCAGGCCGTTGCGGGCCACCGTCTCCACCATCACGGCGGCGTCGTCCTCGGCCACGGCGAGGAAGAGCGAGTCCTTGTCGCGGAAGTGGTGGAAGATCGCGCCCCGGGACAGCCCGGTGGCCTCCTCCAGCCGGCGGACGGTGGCGCCCTCGTAGCCGTGCCGGGCGAAACACGCCCGGGCGGCGCCGAGGATCTCCTGCCGGCGCGCGTCGAGCTGGTCCTGACTTACTCTGGGCACACACCGATCGTCGCAGCCGACGAGACCCAATGCAAACCGTACGTACGGCTTGAAACGCGGTTTTCCATGATCCGCCCGCCGGCGCGGGCCGGTCTAGGATCGCCCGGTGACCCAGGCCGCACCCCTTCCCGCCCGCCCGCTGACCGTGGCCGCCGTGCAGGCCACGCCGGTCCCCGGCGACGTCGCCGGCAACGCCGCCCGCGCCGCCGGCCTCGTCGCGCGGGCCGGCGCCGCCCGCGTCGTCGTGCTGCCGGAGCTGTACCTGCCGGCGTACCACCTGCCGGCGCTGGCCGCCGACCCGGCCGGCACCGACGTGCCGGCCGCCCCGGACGGCTCGGTCGCCGACCCGCGGCTGGACCCGCTGCGCGCGGTGGCCCGCGACCGCAGGACGACCGTGGTGGTCGGCGCGGCCGTGCGGCACCCCGACGGGCGGCGCACCATCTCCGCCCTGGTGGTCGACCCCACCGGGGCGGTCCGCGCCGGGTACGACAAGCAGCAGCTCTGGAGCGGCGAGCGCGAGCTGTTCGAGGCGGGCCGGCGGGGCGCCACGCTGCTGATCGACGACTGGCGGTTCGGCCTGGGCATCTGCTACGACGGCTGCTTCCCGGAACACGGGCGGGCCGCCGCCGACGACGGGGCGCACGGCTACCTGTGCCCGAGCGGCTACCTGGCCGGGTCGGCGCACCGCCGCGACCTCTACTACGCCGCCCGGGCCCTGGACAACACCATGTTCGTCGTCTTCGCCAACTGCGTGGACGGCGTCGACCCGTGGCGGTTCAACGGCGGCGCCGCGATCTACGACCCGGAGGGGCGGCCGCTGGCCCGGGGCGCGGACACCGGCGAGGACGTGCTGGTGGCCACCCTCGACCCGGCCGCGCTGGCGGCCACCCGGGCCGCGCACACCATGCTCGGCGACCGGCTGCCCGACCAGGGGCTGCCCCGCGTGGTGCTGCGTGGCTGACGGCGGGGAAGGCCACCGCACACCCTGTCGGTCGCCCGCCTCGGTCCCGTAGGGTGCGCGAGTGCCGTTGCTCCTGCTCGACCTGGACAACACCCTGCTCGACCGCGCGGGGCCGTTCCGTGCCTGGGGAGAGCGGTTCCTGGACGGCATCGGCGCGCCGCCCACCGACATCGACTGGCTGCTCTCCATCGACGCGGACGGACTGACCGACCGGTGGGACGTCGCCGACGCGATCCGGGACCGGTACGGGCCGATCATGTCCGGCATCGACCTGGTCGAGGAGCTGCACGACGGGGTGGTGGCGTACACCCGGCTGGACCCGCTGGTCGCCTGCGCGCTGCGGATCGCCGACGACGCCGGCTGGGTCCCGGTGGTGGTCACCAACGGGGTGGTCCGCCAGCAGGAGGCGAAGATCCGGCGCACCGGCCTGGACCGGTACGTGGCCGACTGGGTGATCTCCGAGGAGGCCGGGGTCAGCAAGCCCAATCCGCGCATCTTCGCGCTCGCCGCCCACCGGGTCCGGATGCCGCTGCGCGGCGCCTGGGTGATCGGGGACAGCCCGGAGGCGGACATCGGCGGGGCGACCGCGGTCGGCCTGCCCAGCGTCTGGCTGCACCGGGGACGGCGCTGGTCGGACACCCGGTTCGCGCCCACCCGCACCGAGGACGGGCTGATCGCGGCGGTGGCGGCCGTGCTGGCCGGCTGAGCGGTACGCCGGCCCCCACGGCCCTGGTGGTCCCGGGGCCTAAATCGGTTGACCCGCGTCGGCGGTCCGGTGAACATGGGGCCGCGCGTGGGCGCAGCCGGGCGGGGCCCGGTCGAGGAGAGGAGGTCGGTCATGGCCGTCTTTGCGGGGTCTTTCCACCTGCCTCCACCAGCCTCGATCGAAGGATCAACCCACCCGTGCGTGAACCAGACCTCCCGGCGCCGCAGCGCCGTGGCCGCGGCAAGAGCCGCTTCGACGACGACGAACCGTACTTCCTGAAGCGGGGCCGGCACGCCGAGCCGGTCCTGCCCGGACCCGACGACGAACCCGATCAGGAGGACCCCTGGTCCTCCTGGGACGCGGCCGTGCACGGGCCCGAACCCCATCCCGGCTGGCTGGTCACCGAGCTGGCGGCCCGGGACACCGAGCTCGGCGTGCTCAAGACCGGCAAGGAGGCGGACGTCCACCTGGTCCGCCGCGCGGTGCCGGGCACCGACCGCTCCTGCCTGCTGGCGGCCAAGCGGTACCGGGACCCCCAGCACCGGCTCTTCCACCGCGACGCCGGCTACCTCGAGGGGCGCCGGGTGCGCCGGTCCCGGGAGATGCGGGCGATGGCCGGGCGGACCGCGTTCGGCCGGCAGATGATCGCCGGGCAGTGGGCGGCCGCCGAGTTCGACGCGCTGGCCCGGCTCTGGGAGCTCGGCGCCGCCTCCGGGCGGATCGCCGTGCCGTACCCGGTGCAGCTGCTCGGCACCGAGCTGATGCTGGAGTTCGTCGGCGACGCCGAGGAGGGGCAGGCCGCGCCGCGGCTGGCCCAGCTCCGACCGGAGCACGCCGAGCTGCGCGACCTGTGGGAGCAAATGGTCGACGCGCTGGTCGTGCTGGCCCGCGCCGGCTACGCCCACGGCGACCTGTCCCCGTACAACCTGCTGGTGCACCGGGGGCGGCTGGTGATGATCGACCTGCCCCAGGTGGTCGACGTGGTGGCCAACCCGCAGGGCCCGGAGTTCCTGGCCCGGGACGTCCGGGTGGTCGCCGGGTGGTTCGCCGCCCGGGGGCTGGCCGCCGCGGCCGCCGACCCGGCCGACCTGACCGGGCTGCTGCTGGAGGAGGCGGGGCTCCGCTGAGCGCGACACGTCCCGGGTGGGCCTCCGCCCACCCGGGACGCCGCCGCCTGATGCCGGCTGCCCGCGGTCGCCGCCGGCTACCGGCCGGCTGCCCGCGGTCGCCGTCTGCTGCCGGCCGCCCGCCCGCGGGCGCAGTCGCCGCCTGTCGCCGGCCGGCGGTCGGGGCTCACTGGAGGTAGCGCTCGACCTCCGGCAGCGGGCGCTCGCCCTGGGCGTCCGGGTCGCCGTGCGCCTGGCGGGCGGCCCGCCGGCGGCGCAGCAGGTCCCAGCACTGGTCGAGGGACTCCTCGAGCGCGCGCAGCCGCTCGCGGGCCTCGTCGTCGGTGCCGGACTCGTGCTCCTGCGCGGCCGCGCGCAGCCGGTGCTCCTCGTCGACGAGTTCGGAGATCCGGTTCAGGATGGTCATGTCGTCCATGCCCCGAAGCTTGGCACAGGGGGCGGGGCCGTGCCCGCGTTCTGCGCCGGGTCGGCGGTGGGGTTCGGATACCCGCTGGCGAGCGCCGCCCGGCCCGGCCCCGCCCGACCTGGGCAACTCGCACCCGGTCACCGTCGGTAACCGGACCGTGCCACCGGCACGCGGTCCCCGCCGCAGACATGGTGTTGGTCGGCCGCCGCGGCCCTGGCCGGGCCCGTCGCCGGGCCCGAGGGCCACCACCTGCGGAAGCCTTCCGGCCGCGCACGTCCCACGAGATCCATTGTCGACTGTGGGAAGGTTCACTGGTGAAATATTTTCCCTTCCCGTCTTCTCCTCTTCTCGTCCGGCTGGCATGCTCGGCGGCAAAGACGTCACGGGCCATCACCGCGTCGCGACTGTGAGTTGATCCGGAGCGGGCGTTCAGCGGACGTTCTCCGCCCGCCGGCTCCGGCCCGACCCGGGGTCGGCGGGCGCCGGTGACCAGCATGGACCGTGCCGCCAGGTTCATGAGGCAGCGTCCGAAGGAGGATCCCGTGCAGGTGACCCATGGCTGAGGCGGCCGCGCCCCCGGACGGGGCCGGCCGACCGCACATCGCACCCCTGCGTCGTACGCTCCGCGGCCTGCTGCGGGATCCGCTCGGCACCCTGGTCGGACTCGCCGACGCGGCGCCGGGCCAGGTCGTCCAGCTCAACCTCGGCACGATCCGCCCCTACCTGGTCGCCGAGCCCGCTCACGTCCAGCACGTGCTGCGGGACAACGCGGCCAACTACACCCGCGCCGGCAACAGCATGATGTGGAAGTCGGTCCGCAAGCTGGCCGGCGACGGCATCCTCTCCGAGGGTCCGGCCTGGGAGGACAGCCGGCGGCGGCTCCAGCCGCACTTCACCGCCAAGCGGATCGACGCCGTGGTCGACGACATGAGCCGGGCGATCAGCGAGGCCGTCGACGAACTGGCCGAGCCGGCCCGCGCGGGCGTCCCGGTCGATGCCGCGACGGAGATCTCCCGGATCATCTGCCAGGCGGTCATCCGGGTCTTCTTCGGTAACAAGATCAGTGTCCCCGACGGCGTCCGGGTGGTGGCCGAGCAGGACACGGTGGCGACCTCGCTCCGGTTCCGGCTGCTCGCCCCGTTCCTGCCGGAGGCCGTGCCGGCCCCGGGGGACCGCGCCTTCCGCCGGGCGGTGCGCAACATCGACGACATCCTGCTGCCGTTGGTGCGCGCCGAGCGGGCCCACCCCGACGGCGGGGACGACATCCTGGCCGCCCTGGCCCGGGCCCGGGACGCGGACGGCCGGGAACTGACCGAGCAGCGGGTCCGCGACGACCTGGTGTCCATGTTCGCCACCACCACGGAAACCACGTACGTGGTGCTCACCTGGCTCTTCCCGCTGCTGGAGCAGCTGCCCGACATCGCCGACCGGCTCTACGCGGAGATCGACCGGGTGGTCGGCCCCGGCGAGGTGATCAGCCGTGAGCAGCTCGGCCAGCTCCAGTACACCCGGATGGTCCTCGACGAGCTGGTCCGGATGTACCCGTCGGGCTGGCTGGTGCCCCGCACCGCCATCGCCGACGACGTCATCGGCGACACCCGGATCCGCGCCGGCGGCACGGTGATCCTCAGCCCGTACGTCACCCAGCGGCTGGCCCGGTTCTGGGAGCGGCCGGACGTCTTCGACCCGGAGCGGTTCGCGCCCGACCGGCCGCGGCGGTCCCACCGGTACGCCTACTACCCGTTCGGCGGCGGTGCCCACCAGTGCATCGGCCAGTACCTGTTCCAACTGGAGGCCCCGCTGATCGTGGCGACGCTGCTGAGCCGGTTCCGCTACCGGCTGCGTACGCCCGGCATGCCGAACCCGCAGCTCGCCGCGTCGCTGCGGCCCCGGGAGCGGGTGCCGCTGCTGCTCACCCCGCACCGGCAACGGGTACCGGCGTGAACGCACCGGCCCTCGCCGGGACCGACGAGCTGCGTGCGGCCGCCGAGCACGGGCGGGTCTGCGCCCTGGCCGCGCAGGGGCAGCGGGAGCTGCAGCGCGGCCTGGCGGCGCACCCCGACCTGTTCGGCGCCGGGCCGTTCGACGCCGCCCTGGCCAGCAGCATCGCCCTGGCGATGGCCTTCAGCGCGCCGTGGTGCACGGCCGCGCAGCTGCGCCTGAGCAACCGGGCGGTGCTCTGGGGCTTCGCGCTGGACTGGCAGGTGGACCACGAGACGACCGCCGCCGCCGACCTCGACCTGCTGGTACGCCGGCAGCGCGCGGTCGCCGGCGGCGCGCCGCCCGACCCGGCGGACCCGCTCGGCGTGTTCCTCGCCGAGCTGCGGGCGGAGCTGGCCGCCGGTCCCGGGTTCGCGGCGGCCAGCGAGGCCTGGCGGGACGCGGTGGACCGGACGCTGGCCGCGATGGCCCGGGAGTGGCACTGGCGCGCCGACGGCCACCGCCCCGCGCTGGCCGACTACCTCGCCAACGCCGACAACCTGGCCTGCACGGTGGTCAACGTGGCGCACTGGGCCGGCGTCGGCGGGCCGGGGGCGCACGCCCACCTCGACCGGCTGGTGACCGCCAGCGACGCGGTGCAACGGGCGCTGCGACTGGTCAACGACCTGGCCAGCTACGAGCGGGACCTGCGCTGGGGCGATCTGAACGCGCTGCTGCTGGTGCCGGACCGGGCGGTCGTCGAGCGGGAACTCGCCGACCAGGTGCGCCGGGCCACCGGCCTCATCGACGAACTGCGCCCGGACGTGCCGCGGGAGGCGACCTACCTCACCCGCCAGCTCGGCTACACCAGCGGGTTCTACCGCTCCACCGACTTCTGGGGCGTCCCGTGAGCGGCCCGGAGCCGGCCGCCGACGCCGCCCCGGCCGAGGCCGCGGCGGCCACCGCCGACGCCGTGTCCCGCCTGGTCGCCGACGTGCTCGCCCGGCCCGCGGGGCGCACCTGCCCGTCCCCGTACGAGACGGCCCGGCTGGTCGCCTCGGCGCCCTGGCTCGGCTACCACGCCGAACGGATCCGCTTCCTGCTGGCCGGCCAGCGCGCCGACGGCGGCTGGGGCGGACCGGAGGGATACGCCCTGGTGCCCACGCTGAGCGTCGTGGACGGGCTGCTGGCGACGCTGGACCGGGACGAGCCGGCCGGCTGGTCCCGGGACGGCGTGCGGCAGGCGATCGACCGGGGGCTGCGCCTGCTGCTGGACCGGTCGGTCGGCCCGTCCGCCTTTCCGCCGCCGGACCTGCCGGCGGGCGACCTGATCGCGCCGGCGCTGGCGGAACGGATCGGCGCGCGCCTGGCCGACCCGCCCGCCGGGCTGGCCGACTGGCGGGGAGCCCGCCCGCCGCTGCCCGCCGGCATGGGACGCGGCCGGCTCGACGCGGTCCGGCGGCTGGTCCGCTCCGGTGCCCCGGTCCCGCAGAAACTGGTCCACGCCCTGGAGGTGCTCGGCCCCGCCGCGACGCGGCTGCGGTCCGTGGCGCCCACCCCGCACGGCGCCGTCGGCGCGTCACCGGCGGCGACCGCCGCCTGGCTCGGCACCCCGGACGGGGACCAGAGCGCCGCCGTCGACTTCCTCGACCAGGTGGTGGCCGACTACCAGGGCCCGGTCCCGTGTGCCACGCCGATCACCGTCTTCGAACGGTCCTGGGTGCTCGGCGCCCTGGCCCGCGCCGGCGTGCCGGCGGCGGTGACCGCCCCGCTCGCCGCCGGCCTGCGGGAGGCCCTCGGTCCCGACGGCGCCGCGACCGGCCCCGGCCTGCCCGCCGACGCCGACACCACCGCGGCGACCCTGTACGCCCTGGCGGCGGCCGGCACCCGGGCCGACCCGTCCGGCCTGTTCCGGTACGACCTGGGCACCCACTTCTGCACCTGGCAGGGGGAGGACGGGGCGTCGGTCAGCACCAACGCGCACGTGCTGGAGGCGCTCGGCCCGGCGGCGGGCGGGACCGACGACCGCGCGGTGTCGGCGGCCCGCCGGGTGACCCGCTGGCTCCTCGACCAGCAGCAGCCGGACGGCTCCTGGTCGGACCGCTGGCACGCCTCCCCCTACTACGCCACCGCCTCGGCGGTGGCGGCCCTGCGCGCGCAGACCGCGCCCGAGGTGGCGCCGGCGCTGCGGCGGGCGGCCGACGGGGTGCTCGGCAGCCAGCACGCCGACGGCTCCTGGGGACGCTGGGGCGGCACGGCCGAGGAGACCGCGTACGCCGTGCAGGTGCTGCTGGCCGCGCCGGCCCGGCCGGAGACGGACGCCGCCCTCGCCCGGGCGGTCGATCACCTGCGGGTGGGTGCGGCCATCCAGCACCCACCACTGTGGCACGACAAGGATCTCTATCATCCGCCGCTGATCGTGCGGGCCGCCGTGCTGGCCGCGCAGAAGCTGGCGGCGGAGCGGCTGCGCCAGGTGGCGCAACTGAGCCCGCCCGTTTCCGCCGTCTCTTGATCGACACTTCTTGAGCGAGGTTCCGGACACTGCTAGCGTGCGCCAGGGCCGGCTTCGAACGTTTCGGCCATCGGCGAACGTCGGTCAGGATCAGCCAGGGACGGTGTGATGGGCTCCCGCACTACACGGTTGCGCACCAAGGTCGTGGCCCTGCTGGTCTCGCTGGCCGCGCTCTGGGCGTTCGCGGCCTGGGTGACCCTCCAGGATGGACTGAACGTGCTCGGCGTGCAGACGCTGGACGCCCAGGTCGCCGAGCCCAGCGAATCGTTGCGTACGGCGTTGCAGGAGGAACGCCGGATGTCGGTGGCGTACCTGGGCCAGCCCTCGCCGAAGCAGGTCGAGCAGTTGCGCGAGCAGCGCCAGCGCAGCGAGGAGCTGGCGACCGCCTTCGTGGCCTCCGCCCGCTCCTGGCGGGCCCGCGCGGCGGCCAGCGACGAGCTGGTGCAGCGGATCGACGAGGTGGCCGACCGGCTGGACTCCCTGGGCCCGGTGCGCGACGAGGTGGCGGCCCGCTCCATCGACCGGGGGGGCGCCGCGGCCGCGTACAGCGGCGTGCTGGACTCGCTCTTCCGGATGTACGCGGCCCTGGGCAAGCTCGACGACGAGAACATCGCCAAGGACACCTCGACCCTCACCCAGCTGGTACGGGTACGCGAGCTGATGTCCCAGGAGGATGCCCTCTACGCCGGCGTGGCGGCGGCCGGCCGGATCACCGAGCAGGAATACATCCTCTTCGCCCGGCTGGTCGGGGCGCAGCGGTTCCTCGCCGGCGAGGCGATCGCCGAGCTGCCCGCCGCCGACCGGGACCGGTACGCGCGGATGACGGCGAGCCCGTCCTTCACCCGGCTGCGGACGCTCGAGGACCGGCTCATGAAGGACGGGCGGCCGGACCGGCCGCTGCCGGTGGCGGCCACCGAGTGGCAGGCGGCCATCACGCCGGCGCTGGACGAGCAGGAAGCCGCGGTGCTGGCCGCCGGCGACGCGCTCGTGGACCGGGCCAAACCGGTGGCCGTCTGGGTGATCATCCGGATGGTGCTCGCCGCCGGCCTCGGCCTCATCGCCGTCATCGCGTCCATCGTGGTCTCGATCACCACGGCCCGGGCGCTGGTCCGGCAGCTGGAGCGGCTGCGCGACGCCGCGTTCCGGCTGGCGAACGAGCAGCTGCCGGGCGTGGTCGAACGGCTCGGCCGGGGCGACGAGGTGGACGTCGCCCGGGAGGCGCCCCCGCTGGAGTTCGGCGCCGACGAGATCGGTCAGGTGGGCCGGGCGTTCAACGTCGTGCAGGAGACCGCGATCCGGACCGCTGTCGAGCAGGCCGAGCTGCGCCGCAGCGTCCGCGAGGTCTTCCTCAGCCTGGCCCGACGGACCCAGGCCCTGGTGCACCGGCAGCTCACCCTCCTCGACGCCATGGAACGCCGGGAGCACGACGCGGAGGAGCTGGAGGACCTGTTCCGCGTCGACCACCTGGCGACCCGGATGCGGCGCAACGCGGAGAACCTGATCGTCCTCTCCGGGTCCACCCCGGGTCGGGCCTGGCGGCGCAACGTGCCCATGGTCGACGTGGTGCGCGGCGCGGTGGCCGAGGTCGAGGACTACACCCGGGTCAAGGTGCTGCCGCTCGGGCCGGTCTCGCTCGCCGGCCGGGCCGTCGGTGACGTCATCCACCTGCTGGCCGAGCTGATCGAGAACGGGCTCTCCTTCTCGCCCCCGCACACCACGGTCGAGGTGCGCGGCCAGCTCGTCGGCAACGGCTTCGCCATCGAGATCGAGGACCGCGGCCTCGGCATGGGCGAGGAGGAACTGTCCGCCGCGAACCACCGCATCGTGGACCGGTCCGAGCTGAACCTCGCCGACGCCGCCCGGCTCGGCCTCTACGTGGTCAGCCGGCTCACCGAGCGGCACGGCGTGAAGGTGCAGCTCAAGGAGTCCGCGTACGGCGGCACCACGGCCGTCGTGCTGATCCCGCGCGAGCTGGTCACCGACAACGGGCCGGACGCGGAGACCTCGGGCGGCTTCCGGGCCGGTGCCGGGACCGGCGGGAGCGCCCCGGCGGCGCCGGGCGCCGAGGCCGGGGCCGGCACGGAGCCGGCGACCGCCACCGGAACCGCCGTCGAGACCGCCGCGGAGACCGGGTCGGACGCCGAGCCGGCGCCGGAGCCGGCCGAGGTGGCGGCCGAGGCGCCCCGGCTCACCCCGTCCGGGCTGCCGGCGCGTGTGCGCCGGCGGCCGGCGCCGGCCGGTACGCCCGCGAGCCCGGCGGTGGCGCCCGACGCTGCCGAGCCGGCGGCGGCGCCCGGCGGGGCCGCCGAGCCGGCGGTGGTGCCCGGGGGTGCCGCCGAGCCGGCGGCGGATGGTGACGCCGACGGGTCGACCGGCTCCGGTCTGCCCGTCCGGGTACGCCAGGCGAGTCTCGCGCCCGAACTGCGCGTCGACACGGCCACCGTGGCGGACGAGCCGGACGAGGACACGGTGCGCCCGCCGGAGCAGGTGCGCCGGATGATGACCTCCTACCAGAGCGGCACCCGGCGCGGGCGCACCGACGCGGCGCGGCTGCTCGGCGGGGCGCACGGCGTCAACGGCGGGCCGGACCCGGGAGACGAACAGGCGACCTGACGGAGACGCCGCGGCGGCGAACCGCAGACGATTACGGCGACACCAACCGGGGAGAAGAGGACGACGAGTGGCGCAGAAGACGGCTTCGAGCGCGGACCTGACCTGGCTGCTGGATGACCTGGTGGGCCGGGTCAAGGCGGCGGAACACGCCGTGGCGCTCTCCACCGACGGCCTGCTGATGGCCTCGTCGCGAGGGCTCAGCCGGGACGACGGCGAGCACCTGGCGGCCATGGCGGCCGGCATCCAGAGCCTGGCCCGGGGCGCCGGCAAGCGTTTCGGCGGCGGCCAGGTGCAGCAGACCATCATCGAGATGCAGTCGTCGTTCCTCTTCGTCACCGCGGCCGGGCGCAACGCCTGCCTGGCCGTGCTGGCGGCCGAGGACGCCGACGTCGGCCTGATCGCCTACGAGATGGCGATGCTGGTCACCCGGGTCGGGCGGTTCGTCGCCTCACCGACCCGGGAACCGTCCGCCGGCGAGAATCCGGCGCGATGACCGGCGGGAGGGAGTCCGCGGCGGACGAGTGGGTGGACGACCACGCCGGTCCGGTGGTCCGCCCGTACGCGGTGACCGGTGGCCGGGCCCGCCCGGTGACCGGCACGTTCGACCTGATCTCCCTGGTCACGGCGACCCGGGCGGACGCGGGCGCGGAGTCCGGGCTGGGGCCCGAGCACGTCGCCATCGTCGCGCTCTGCCAGCGGATCCAGTCGGTGGCGGAGATCGCCGCCCACCTCGACCTGCCGGTGGGCACCGTCCGGGTGCTCCTCGGCGACCTGGTGGCCCGCAGCCTGGTGCAGGTCCGTGAGCCGCGCGCGACCTCCGCCGGCCTTCCCGATGAAAGTGTCTTCGAGGCGGTTATCAATGGACTACGGGCGCTCTGAGCGACCGGCGGGTGCGGCACCGCTGCCCACCGCGATCAAGATCCTGGTCGCCGGGGGCTTCGGCGTCGGCAAGACCACCCTGGTCGGCGCGGTCAGCGAGACCCGCCCGCTGCGGACCGAGGAGGTGCTGACCGAGACCGGCGTCGGC
Organism: Micromonospora sp. NPDC049836; assembly: GCF_044465125.1. NCBI lineage: Bacteria > Bacillati > Actinomycetota > Actinomycetes > Micromonosporales > Micromonosporaceae > Micromonospora > Micromonospora sp. NPDC049836. Next base: position 46,228 of record NZ_JBITLH010000003.1, on the reverse strand, counting down.
ATCGACGACCTGTCCGGGGTGGAGGGCAAGTCGACCACCACGGTGGCGATGGACTTCGGCCGGATCACCATCAGCGACGACCTGGTGGTCTACCTGTTCGGCACGCCGGGCCAGGACCGGTTCTGGTTCGTCTGGGACGAGCTGGCGCTCGGCGCGATCGGCGCCGTGGTGCTCGCCGACACCCGCCGGCTGGCCGACTGCTTCCCGTCGATCGACTACTTCGAGGGGCGTGGCACCCCGTTCGTGGTCGCCGTGAACTGCTTCGAGGGCGCCCGGAACTACCGGCTCGACGAGGTGCAGGCGGCGCTCGACCTCGACCCGGGCGTACCGGTGGTGCTCTGTGACGCGCGGGAACGCGAGTCGGCCAAGGAGGTGCTGGTCACGCTGCTGGAGCACGCCATGAAGCTGCGCGAGGCGCGCCGCCGGGCCGCCGAGGACTGATCCGCGGCACCGCCGGCGGGGCGGTGGCGGCCGGGCAACCATGGCAGTGTGTCCGGCATGACCGAGGTGAGCGTCTACCGGGTCGTCACCCAGCAGATGCGCAAGAGCCTGCTGACCTAGGGGCGGGGCTCAGAGGCGGGTGGCGGTCCGGACCAGGTCGGCCAGCGCCCGGGACCGGCTGTGCGGCGGCCAGGCGATCACGGTGGTCACCGAGGGCGCGTCCAGCACCGGCACGGCGGCCACGTCCGGCCGCAGGAGGGACCGGCACGACTCCGGCAGCACCACCGAGGTACGCCCGAGCGCGACCAGTTGGAGCAGCTGGGCGTGGTCCCGGACCTCGGGGCCCGGACCGGGCGGATACGACCCGTCGGACCGGGGCCACCGCGGCATCGGCAGGTCGGGCAGCTTCGCCACCTCGGCCATCCGCAGGTGTGGCCGGTGGGCCAGCGGATGCCCGGCCGGCAGGATCACCACCTGCTGCTCGGTGATCAGTTCCTCGGTGTCCAGCCCGGTGGTCGAGTCGAACGGCCGGTGCAGCAGCGCCACGTCGGCGCGCCCGTCGCGCAGCAGCCGCTCCTGCTCGCCGATGCCGCACAGCAGCACCTCGACGGGGACGGCGTCCGGCTCGGCGGCGTACGCGTCGAGCAGCTTCGGCAGCAGCTCGCTCGATGCCCCCGCCTTCGTCGCCAGCACCAGCCCCGCGCCGCCGTTCGCGGCCTGACCGGCGCGGCGGGTACGGCGGTCGGCGGCCGCCACGGCGTCGAGCGCGGCCCGGCCCTCCCGCAGCAGCACCGACCCGGCCGGGGTCAGCGCGACGCTGCGGCTGTCCCGTTCCAGCAGGGTCACCCCGAGCCGCCGCTCGAGCTGCCGGATCGCCCGGGACAGCGGCGGCTGGGCGATGCCCAGGCGGCGCGCGGCGCGGCTGAAGTGCAGTTCCTCGGCCACCGCCACGAAGTAGCGCAACTCGCGGGTCTCCACCCGGCAACCCTACCCCTGGGCGATACCGTCCGGGTATCGCACGCTACCGAAGCGGTGTTGGCGGCCGGTACGCCGCGCGGACAGCATCGACACCATGAGCGAACGGACGATCGCGCTGGTGACCGGCGCGAACAAGGGGATCGGGTACGAGATCGCGGCCGGCCTGGGGGCGCTCGGCTGGCGGGTAGGTGTGGGCGCGCGGGACGAGCAGCGCCGGGAGGCGGCCGTGGCGAAGCTGCGCGCGGACGGCGTGGACGCGTTCGGCGTACCGCTGGACGTGACCGACGACGCGAGCGTGGCCGCCGCCGCGCGGCTGCTGGAGACCGAGGCCGGCGGTCTCGACGTGCTGGTGAACAACGCGGGCGTGACCGGCGGCGGGCGGCAGCGCCCCGGTGACGTCGACCTGGCGACCGTGCGGACGGCCGTGGAGGTGAACGTGATCGGCGTGGTCCGGGTCACCGAGGCGATGCTGCCGCTGCTGCGCCGCTCGGCGTCGCCGCGGATCGTCAACATGTCCAGCGGCGTCGGCTCGCTGGCCCGGCAGAGCGCCTCGGAAGGCGAACACCAGACCGGGCCGCTGTCCGTGGCGTACTCGCCGTCGAAGTCCATGCTCAACGCGGTGACCATCCAGTACGCGCGGGCGCTTGCCGACACGAACATCCTGATCAACGCCGGCTGCCCGGGGTTCACCGCGACCGACCTGAACGGCTTCCGGGGCGTGCGGACCCCGCAGCAGGGCGCGGCGATCGCGATCCATCTGGCGACGCTGCCCGACGACGGGCCGACCGGCGGGTACTTCGAGGACGCGGGTGTGATCCCGTGGTGAGCGGGGCTGGTCAGCACCACAGCACCGGGTTGCCGGTGGCCACCGCCGCGGCGCACAGCCGGCGCAGCGGCTCCACGAGGTAGGCGAAGTCGTCGCCCGACCGGCTCCGGGTCCGTACCGCGAGCCGCTCGGGCGGCGGCTCGCCGTGCTCGCCCACCGGTCGCATCGTCAGGACCGTCCGTGCCCCGCCGACGGTGAACTCCACCCGGTCGCCGGGCAGCGGCCGCTGGGTGAACCGGCTGGCCCGGAACAGCGTGGCCGGCGGGTCGGCGCGGTCGAGGACGAAGAAGCCGTCCGGGTCGACGCCGGCCTGGAAGCCCGGGCCGAACATGAACACCCCGTGGTAGCTCTCGACGTACTGCATCAGCACCCGGCCGGTCGCCTCGTCGATCAGCTCCACCTCGTCCGCGAGCCGGTCGGCGCGGGCGAACGCGTCCAGCTCGGCGAGCGCTACCGCCGCCCGGTCGGCCGGCAACGAGCCGCCGTTGACGCCCGGGAGCGCGGTGGCGAGCGTCGGGAAGCGCTCCGTGCCCGCGGTGCGCAGCGCCTGCTGGAACAGCCGTACGCCGGCCCAGTTGGACACGTGCTCGGTCGCCTGCTCCATGGCCTGGTGCGGGCACGCGCCCTTCAGCCAGGCGTCGAACGTGGCGTGTGCGGCCTGGTTGCCCTTCCACGGCCGCAACAGCGCGAGCCAGCCGTCCTCGTCGTAGCCGACCGGGCCGACCGGGCACGGCGTGGCGAGGCCGTCCTGCCAGCACCGGCAGTACACGAACGCGTCGAGTCCCACGCCGGCACGCTACCGGCGCCCGCCCGGCGGTGCGTCCCGGTTTCCGGCGGCTCAGGTGACCGCGAGCGTCGGACCCCCGTGCCATCATCGGCGGATGGCCAGCGAATCCCGACACCTCAGCGTCCCCATCGACCGCCCGGTCGCGGAGGTCTACGCCTTCGCCGCCGACCCGGCGAACCTGTCCCGCTGGGCGCCGGGCCTCGGCGGCTCGGTGATCCGGGTCGACGGCCAGTGGTTCGTCGACACCCCCGAGGGGCGGGCTCGGCTGACGTTCGCGCCGGCCAACGAGTACGGGGTGCTCGACCACGAGGTGCTGACGCCGTCGGGCGAGACGGTGTACGTGCCGTTGCGCGCCATCGCCGACGGCGACGCCACCGAGGTGGTGTTCAGCCTGCGGCGGATGCCCGGCATGAGCGACGCGGACTTCGACCGGGACACCGCGCTCGTCGAGGCCGACCTGGCCCGGCTCAAGGCCGTGCTGGAGTCGGCGGAGCTGTGACCGGTGGCTTCGGGCCGCGAGCGCGCGGTGGGGCCTGAATGGTCGTCGTCGCGGTACGACGTCGGTCGCCCTGACTGCCCTGGTGAGCCGGCGTGCGTGACGGCGGGTGCGAGCTCAGCGGCGGGCCAGCGTCAGGAACCGGGTCCACGCCGCCGGGGTGAAGGTGAGCACCGGCCCGGCCGGGTCCTTCGAGTCGCGTACGCCGACCACGCCGGGCAGGTTGGCGGCGACCTCGACGCAGTCGCCGCCGTTGCCGCCGCTGCGGGTGCTCTTGCGCCACCGGGCGCCGCTCAGCTCCATGCCGCCGCAACTTCCCTCAGCAGTTCCAGGGTCCGCGCGCGGGGCAGGGCCTCGCCCCGGATGCGTTCCCACCGACGCTCCAGGGTAGCAATCTCCGAGGGCTGCTCGATGATCTGCGCGCGGGCCTGGCTGTCCACATGCGCCACCCGGTTGCCGTCGCGCAGTTCGGCGATGACGAACGGCCCGTCCAGCCCGGGATAGCTGGGCGTGTCCAGGGGCACCACGTGGAGCTGCACGTTCGGCAGCTCGGCGCAGGCGACCAGATGGGTCACCTGCGCGGCCATCAGCGCCCGGTCACCGGCGGCGGCGCGGCGCAGCACCTGCTCGTCGAGCACCACGACGTACAGCGGCCCGCGCGCCCGGGTGAGGACGGCCTGGCGGTCCAGCCGGGCGGTGACCAGATCGGTGATCTCGTCGGGGGTGAGCGGCTGACCGATGAACGTCGCCCGCGCGTACGCCTCGGTCTGCAACAGGCCCGGCACCCAGGCCAGTTGGAAGGCACGCAGCGCGACCGCCTCGCGCTCGATGTCGACCCACGGGCGGAACCACACGGGCTCGCGGCGGCGGATCGCGTCCGGCCAGAGCGCCTCGATCGGCTGGCCCAGCAGGTTCGCGACGGTCGCGCGGTGCCGGCTCTGCGGGATGTGCCCGGGGTTCGCCCACCGGGCCACCGTCTTCGGGTGCAGGCCGAGCCGTTCCGCCAGGCTCTCGGCGGTGAGGCCGGCGCCGGCCAGCGCGGTGACGAAGGCATGGTTCATGCCCGTTCCTCCCCGGAGCAAAAGAACCGTCCGAAGGAGATTACACAACGCTGTGTGATTGTACGGGCACCGTCGGCACGGTGGAGGCATGACCGATCCGACGCCGACATCGGCGTACCCCCGGGTGGTGCTGCCGCTGACCGGACACCGCGCGTGCGGTCCGGCCTGGCGCTGCGACCGCTGCGGCGAGCCCTGGCCCTGCCCGACCCTGCGCGCCGCGCCCACCGACGCGACCCGCCGCGCCACGATGATCCCCGAGTTCTCCCGGATCACCCGGCAGGCCATCCGTGACCTGCGCGGTCAGCCCGGCGGCCCGGACCCGATCGCGATCGTGCGGCGCTTCCTGTGGTTCCTGCCGCTCACCGACGCCGAGGCGCGCGCCGTCGCGCTCCGGCTGCGCTGACCGCGGTACGGCGAAGGCCGCCCCCCGCCGGAGCGGGAAGCGGCCGTCGACGAGTCGTACGCGATTCAGTTGGCGATCATGCGGCGCAGCACGTACTGCAGGATGCCGCCGTGCCGGTAGTAGTCCGCCTCACCGGGGGTGTCGATGCGGACCACGGCGTCGAACTCCACGCCGGTGTCGGTGGTGACCTTCACCGTGCGCGGGGTGTCGCCGTCGTTGAGCGCGGTGACGCCGCTGATCGAGAACGTCTCGGTGCCGGTCAGGCCCAGCGACTCGGCGGTGGTGTCGACCGGGAACTGCAACGGCAGGACGCCCATGCCGATCAGGTTCGAGCGGTGGATCCGCTCGTACGACTCGGCGATGACCGCCTTGACGCCGAGCAGCATGGTGCCCTTGGCCGCCCAGTCGCGCGACGAGCCGGAGCCGTACTCCTTGCCGGCCAGGATGACCAGCGGGACACCCGCCTCCTGGTAGGCCACCGAGGCGTCGTAGATCGAGGTCTGCTCGCCGGTCAGGTGGTTGACCGTGAAGCCGCCCTCCACACCCGGGACGAGCTGGTTGCGCAGCCGGATGTTGGCGAAGGTGCCGCGGATCATCACCTCGTGGTTGCCCCGGCGGGAGCCGTACGAGTTGAACTCGTGCCGGGCCACGCCGTGCTCGGCCAGGTACCTGCCGGCGGGGGAGTCCGCCTTGATCGAGCCGGCCGGGGAGATGTGGTCGGTGGTCACCGAGTCGCCCAGCTTGGCCAGCACCCGCGCGTCGGCGATGTCCCGCACCGGCTGCGGGTCCTTTGCCATGCCCTCGAAGTACGGGGGCTTGCGCACGTAGGTGGACTCGCCGTCCCAGGAGAACGTGTCGCCGGTCGGGGTCGGCAGCGACTGCCAACGCTCGTCACCGGCGAACACGTCGGCGTACGCGGAGCTGAAGCCGGTGGCGCCGATCGCCGAGGCGATGACGTCCTGGATCTCGGCGCTGTTCGGCCAGATCTCCCGCAGGAACACCGGGTTGCCCTGGGCGTCCTCGCCGATCGGCTCGTTGGCCAGGTCGATGTCCATGGTGCCGGCGAGCGCGTACGCGACCACCAGCGGCGGGGACGCCAGGTAGTTCATCTTGACGTCCGGGTTGATCCGGCCCTCGAAGTTGCGGTTGCCGGAGAGCACCGAGACGACGGCCAGGTCGCCCTCGTTGACCGCGGCGGAGACCTCCTCGGGCAGCGGACCGGAGTTGCCGATGCAGGTGGTGCAGCCGTAGCCGACCAGGTTGAAGCCGAGCTTCTCCAGGTAGGGCGTGAGGCCGGCGCGGTCGTAGTAGTCCATGACGACCTTGGAGCCCGGCGCCAGGGTGGTCTTCACCCACGGCTTGCGGTTCAGGCCCTTCTCCACCGCGTTGCGGGCCAGCAGCGCGGCGCCGATCATGACCTGCGGGTTGGAGGTGTTGGTGCAGGAGGTGATCGCGGCGATCACCACGGCGCCGTGGTCCAACTCGTACTCGACGCCGTCGGCGGCGGTCACCCGGACCGGGTTGCTGGCCCGGCCACCCGCGCCGACCGCGGCGGTCTCCAGGTCCCGCGGGGCGTCGGCCGGGTCGTTGATGCCGTTGGCCGGGGAGTCGCTGGCCGGGAAGGACTCGGCGGACGCCTCGTCGGCCGGGCCGTCGGCGCCGAAGGGCTTCTCCTGCTGCGGCACGCCGGGCTTGCGGCCCGGGTCGCCGCCGGTCTCGTCGGCGGCCACGTAGTCGGTCAGCGCCGAGCGGAACAGCGTCTTGGCCGAGCCCAGCGGCACCCGGTCCTGCGGGCGCTTCGGGCCGGCCAGGGACGGCTCGATGGTGCCGAGGTCCAGCTCCAGGCGCTCGGAGTACTCCGGCTCGTGGTCCGGGTCGTGCCAGAGGCCCTGCTCCTTGGCGTACGCCTCGACGAGCGCGACCTGCTGCGGGTCGCGACCGGTCAGCTGCAGGTAGCGGACGGTCTCGCTGTCGATCGGGAAGATCGCCACGGTCGAGCCGTACTCCGGCGACATGTTGCCGATGGTGGCCCGGTTGGCCAGCGGCACCGCGCTCACGCCCGGGCCGTAGAACTCGACGAACTTGCCGACCACGCCGTGCTTGCGCAGCATCTCGGTGATGGTGAGCACCAGGTCGGTGGCGGTGGTGCCGGCCGGCATCTCACCGGAGAGCTTGAAGCCGACGACCCGGGGGATGAGCATGCTGACCGGCTGGCCGAGCATCGCGGCCTCGGCCTCGATGCCACCGACGCCCCAGCCGAGCACGCCCAGGCCGTTGACCATGGTGGTGTGCGAGTCGGTGCCGACCACGGTGTCCGGGTACGCCTGGCCGTTGCGCTCCATCACCGTGCGGGCCAGGTACTCGATGTTGACCTGGTGCACGATGCCGGTGCCCGGCGGGACGACCTTGAACTCGTTGAACGCGGTCTGGCCCCAGCGCAGGAACTGGTAGCGCTCCTTGTTGCGCTGGTACTCCAGCTCGACGTTGCGCTCGAAGGCATCCTCGCGACCGAACAGGTCGGCGATGACGGAGTGGTCGATGACCAGTTCGGCCGGGGCGAGCGGGTTCACCTTGGTGGCGTCGCCGCCGAGGTCGCGGACGGCCTCCCGCATGGTGGCCAGGTCCACGACGCAGGGCACGCCGGTGAAGTCCTGCATCAGCACCCGGGCCGGGGTGAACTGGATCTCCACGCTCGGGTCGGCGCTGGCGTCCCACGCGCCGAGCTGGCGGATGTGGTCGGCGGTGATGTTCGCGCCGTCCTCGGTCCGCAGCAGGTTCTCCAGCAGAATCTTCAAGCTGTAGGGCAGCCGGTCGTGGCCCTCCACCTTGCCGATCTTGAAAATCTCGTAGCTCGCGTCTCCGACGCGTAGCTGGGTCTTCGCACCGAAGGTGTCGAGGCTCGCCACGTCGTACTCCTTCACACCAGCGACCGTGAGTAGTCCTGAGCAGTCTGTCGCACCGGCCGGGGCGCCGCCGCGCTTAGGCAACACTTACCCGGCCGTGCTTCCAACAAAACCGTACGTCCGTCTTGCTATCCGCGCAACCTCGTGTCAGGGTTCGGGACGAGGAGGTGCCTCCATGATCCACCACGTCCTGCTCGCCTGCCCACGCGGCTCCGAGGAGCTGTCCCGCTCCTTCTACACGGGCCTGCTCGGCATGACCGAGAAGGCCAAACCACCGGCCCTCGCCGCCCGCGGTGGTTGCTGGTTCACTGGGTACGACGCCGAACTGCACCTGGGCGTCGAGGACGACTTCCGGCCCGCCCGGAAGGCGCATCCCGCGCTGCTCCGCCCCGACCTCGACGCGCTCGCCGCCCGGCTGACCGCCGCCGGCCATCCCGTCACCTGGGGTGACGAGGAGGTTCCCGGCATGCGGCGGTTCCACACCCACGACCCGCACGGCAACCGGCTGGAGTTCCTCGCCCCGGTGACCACCGGCTGACGAGGCGGTTCGGCCGCCCGCTCCCGGGTAGGGTTCGAGGTCGGACCGGAAGGGGTGGGTGTGGTGGACGTACAACACCTGCTCGCCGCGCTTCCCCCGGGCGTCGCCTACCTGATCGTCGCCGCGGTGATCGGCGTGGAGAGCATGGGCGTGCCGCTGCCCGGCGAGATCGTGCTGGTCAGCTCCGCGCTGCTGGCCGCCACCGGGGTGATCGAACCCCACTGGGTGGCCACCGCCGCCGCGGCCGGGGCCATCGTCGGCGACTCCATCGGGTACGCCATCGGCCGGCGCGGCGGGCGTCCCCTGCTGGTCCGGCTCGGCCGGCGCTTCCCGAAGCACCTCGGCCCGGCGCAGCTCGCCCGCGCCGAACAGAGCTTCGCCCGGCACGGCGTCTGGGCCGTCTTCTTCGGCCGCTTCGTGGCCCTGCTGCGGATCCTCGCCGGGCCCCTGGCCGGCGCCCTGCACGTGCCCTACCGCCGCTTCCTGCTGGCCAACGCGGCCGGCGGCCTGGTCTGGGCGTTCGGCACGACGTACCTGCTCTTCAGCGTGGGGCGGGCGGCCGAGCACTGGCTCAAGGACCTCTCCTGGGCCGGCCTGGCGCTGGCCGTGCTGGCCGGCGTGGTCAGCACCTGGTGGCTGCGCCGCCGGGCGCACCGGCCGGCGGCCGTGGAGGTGCCGGACGAGGCGCAGCGGGTACCGGCCGGCGACCGCTGACCGCTCCCGCGCGACAACTCCCCGCCAGACCGCGCCGAGTTGGACGACGCCCCGCCTGACGGCGTCGACCTGGACGGCTCCCGGGCGGCTCCCGGGCTGGCGGTGCCGGGTTGGTCGGCTCCCGGGTGGGCGGTGCCGGGTTGGTCGGCTCCCGGGCTGGCGGCGTCGAGTTGGTCGGCTCCCGGGCGGGCGGTGCCGGGTTGGTCGGCTCCCGGGCTGGCGGCGTCGACCTGGACGGCTCCGGGGCGGGCGGCGTCGAGTTGGTTCTGGCGGTTGACGTGCCGAAAGGGCCCGACCCCTGTGGGGTCGGGCCCTTTCGGGTGTTGCTCGGGCTGCCGAGTGGTGCTCGGATCGTCAGGAGGCGCTGTAGCCGCGGGTGGCGATCCAGTCGGCGAGGTTGTCGACGCTGATGCGGTAGGAGGCGGTGTTCGGGTTGGCGCTGTCGGCGATGGTGACGGTGTGGCCGTTGTCGTGGTAGCCGGTGACGCTGATGTAGTGGCCGCCTTCGAAGGAGTGGGTGTTGCCGTCGGTGTCGGTGGTGGTGCCGGCGATGTTGGCGACCACGGCGCGGCCGTCGTCGACGGTGCGCACGATGTCGGCGCGCAGGGTGTCGGTCTGCTTGTCGTCGGCCTTGCTGTCCTTGATTTCCACCGACCGGTAGTGCTTGCCGGTTTCCTTGTTCAGGACGGGGGTGATGTCGTTGATGCTGTTGGTGCCGGCCTCGGTGGTGCCCATTTCCTTGGCCATGGCGTCCACGTCGATGTTCTTACCGAGCACGGACAGGGCGTTGCGGGTGGCGGCGGGGCCGCAGTAGTAGAAGTTGGGCTGGGCCTCGTAGCGGACGTCGAGTTCGCGCTCGCCGTGGCCCTTGCGGTCGGTGCTGACCTGCGTGGTCTTCTCCGCGGGGGCGGCGTGGGCGGCGATGGCGGGGCCGGCGATCCCACCGGCGGTGGCGGCGAAGCCGGCGGCGGTCAGGACGGTGTTACGCAGCAGAGTGGTACGCATGATGAGTGCCTCTCTGATCGGGGGTGACGCGACAGCCACACAAAGGGGGGTGTCTGCTGCCGCGCGCAAAAGGGGGGGGAAAGTCTTTGGGGATGCCTGGCGGTCGGTGACCTGCTCGGGCGTGCCGGGGGGTGTAACCGTCGGCGGCGGGGAAGTGATTCCCTCGGCCTTGCCGATATCCGGGGGTGGACCGGTGGTGCACGATCCCGGGGGATGTAACGACCCGGGGCCGGGGATCGTTCCCCTCGGCTTGACCCCGGGTGGACCGGGTGGTGCACGGTCCGGGGGATGTAACGGCCCGGGGCCGGGGATCGTTCCCCTCGGCTTGACCGGGGTGGTGCGCGGTCCGGGGGTATAACGACGGCCGGTGGCCGATCATTCCGGCCGGCGCTTCCGCACCCTGGGGGCGGGGCTGCTCTACGGCCTGCCATGTTCAACGACCCCGACCCCGGCATGATTCCGCCCTGCGGGTGGCCCCGACCACGGCACACCAGGCCCCAAACCACCCAACGGCCACCACCACCCACCAGCCGAATTCGGATGAGCCGACCATGCCCGTCGCCACGGCCCGGGATGGGGGTCCCGGACACTACCGACCTCGATGGCGGAAACGACCCACAGCGGGGCACGAAGAGGATGATCCACCCCGGTTGCGGCGATCCGGTGCTTCCTCGACGCCGGATGGCCCCGTTTACCGCATCCCGGCGCGGATCAGCCGCGATGACCGGCTGGCCGCCGTGACGGCGAGTCGTTCAGGTCAACAGACCAGTAGCGAGCGGAAGGACACCGGCCCCGGCTGCCGCATCAGGCGGGAGGATGATCCACCCCAGTTGCGGCGATCCGGTGCTTCCTCGACGCCGGACACCCCCACTTGCCGCATCCCGGCGCGGATCAGCCGCGATGACCGGCTGGCCGCCGTGACGGCGAGTCGTTCAGGTCAACAGACCAGTAGCGAGGTGGAGGACACCGGCCCCGGGTGCCGCGTCGGGCGGGAGGCTGGTCTGCCCGGGTTGCGGCGATCTGGTGCTTCCTCGGCGCCGGATGGCCCCGTTTGCCGCATCCCGTCGCGGATCAGCGGACTGTGGCGGTGAGTCGTTCACGTCATCAGATCAGTAGCGAGCGGAAGGGCGCCGGCCCAGGCGACCAGGCCGAGCCGTCTGGTCGCCCAACGGACGGCTGCATGTCCGAATGCGGTGACGCGCCTGGGAGCCTTCACCCCATGCCCGGCTGGGCCCTATGCCCGGATTGTGAAACGTGAGGACCGGCGCGGCTTTCAGGGCTGGTGATCGACTCCGGTTGCGGCACGTCGGTGTATCCCGGTTCGGGGATGGCACGGAATGCCGCATCTCGTGCGCGCTGTACCGCACCCGGGCGGCCGTCTTGGCCGGACGGGTGTCCAGGTCGGAGGGTCCGGGGTCTGCCAGGATGTCGGGCATGGAGATCTGGCACAACCCGTCCTGCTCGAAGTGCGCTACCGCGCGCGCCACGCTGGACGAGGCGCAGGTGCCCTATCGGCTGCGGGCGTACCTGACCGAGCCGCCGAGCGTGGCCGAGGTGACCGAGGTGCTGCGTCGGCTGGACGCCCGGGCGTGGGACATCTGCCGGACCGGCGAACCGGCCGCGGTGGCCCTCGGCATGGCCGACTGGGCGCGCGACGACGACACCGAGGCACGCTGGATCGACGCCCTGGTCGCGCATCCGGAACTCATCCAGCGCCCGATCCTGCTGCTCGACGACGGCAGCGCGCTGGTCGGCCGTACCCCGGAGTCGCTGGACGAGGCAGTCCGCCGCAGCGACGGCTGACGCCGCCCTCGACGCGGCGGTGCGGGGGCGTGCGAGCGGTCAGGGCCTGTCGTCGGCGCGGGTGGTGGCTCCGGCCGCCTTGGCGTGCCGCTCGCGCAACCGCTCCCGGATCTCCTCCGGGGTGTACGCCCGCCGCCGCCGCTCGGCCCGGGCCACGACGACGCCGGTCGCCGCGACGCCGGCGAGGCCGGCCAGTCCGAGCACCTTCCACCACCGCATCCGTTGCCGCATCGGCCTAGGGTAGTCCTTCATGAGCATCAGCCTGGACGAGGCCGTGGAGCTGACCCGCACCGGCGACCTGTGGGTGTTCCGGGGGCGCAGCATGCCCGACCGGGCCATCCAGTTCACCACCAACAGCCCGGTGAACCATGTGGGGATGGCGGTGGTGCTGGACGACATGCCGCCGCTGATGTGGCACGCGGAGCTGGGCCGGTCGCTGCCGGACATGTGGACCGGCAGCCACCAGCGCGGCGTGCAGCTGCACGACCTGCGGGACGCGGTCTGCGTCTGGGCCAACCGGTACGGCCAGCGGGCCTGGCTGCGTCAGCTCGACCCGCCGGCCGGCCCGGCCATGGAGGAGGCCGTGCTGCGCACGGTGGCCCGCCTCGACGGCACCCCGTTCCCGTCCACCGCCCAGCTCGCCTGGCGCTGGGCCCGGGGCCGGGTGCCGGAGCTGCGCCGCCGGGGTCGGTCCAGTGCGGACCGTGGCGCGCCGGCCGAGGTGGATCGGTCGGGTGGGGACGGGGTGGTGCCGGTGCGCGACCGGGCGTTGGAGACGGCCTACTGCGCCGAGGTGGTCGCGGTGACCTACGAGGCGATGGGGTTGCTGCCCGCCGGCCGACGGCCCAACTGGTACGACCCGGGCCGGTTCTGGAGCGGCGACGACCTGGACCTGACCGGGGGCGCCCAGCTCGGCGCGGAGATCGAGGTACGGATCCCGCCGCGCTGACCAGGTTTGCCGGCACCGCCCACCGGTAATGGTGAGCCTCGTGACGGCTTCGACGGACCTGGACGCGCTGACCGACTTCTTCGGCCGGTACGGGGTGGCGCTGACCACCGCCGACGTGCCCGCCATCGCCGGCTGCTACGCGCTGCCGGGGCTGGTGGTCGCGGACACGTACAGCTTCTCGTTCACCTCGCCGGCGGCCGTGGCGCTCAGTTTCGTCGGCGCGGCACCCGACTACCAGGAGCGCGAGCTGATCGCGGCGCACGCGCAGATCGAGGACGTGCAGCAGCTTTCCGTGCTGCTCACCGAGGTGGCGGTGCGGTGGGAGTTCCTGGACAGCCAGGGCCGGACGGTGCCGGGGGAGCGCTACCGCTACCTGCTGCGCTCCACTGACGAGGGCCCGGCCATCTGCACGGTGATCCGGACCGCCTGAGGCGGATCAGCCCGGACAGGGCGCCGGGTGGACCGACCCGACCGGCCGGACCGGCGTGGGCGGGGAGGGCTGCGCCCGGCGTCGGGCCCGGCGCGGCGCCACCGCCGCGGCGAGGTCGGCGACGAACTCGTCGATGGTCTCCTTGGTCACCCCGGGCATGCAGATCAGGTGGCTGCGGCCGGCGCTGCTGGCGAGCACCCACTTCTCGGTGACCGTCGCGGGCGGGGTGGGGAAGACGACGGTGAACGCGTGCTCGTGTCGCCAGGCCGGCCAGTTCGCCTCGTTGAGCCGGTCGACCGCGTACGCGGCCAGCTCCCGGGCGCGGTCGGCGCGCTCGCGCAGGCCGTGCCGGCCGAGGCTGCGGATCGCGTACCAGAGCAGCAGGGCCGGATGGCCGCTGCGCGAGCCGCTGATGGTGGTGTCCACCGTGGCGGTGTAGTTGGGCGTCTGCCCGAGTTGCTGCTGGAGGGTGCGGCGGGTCAGCACCACGCCGCAGGGCACCGGCGTGCCGAGGAACTTGTAACCGGAGACGGAGATGCTGTCGGCCGTGCCGTCCAGCCGCAGCGCGGCCCGGCCGTCGGCCAGCGCCAGCGGCACGCCGGCGAGAGCCCCGTCGACGTGCAGGTGGTGCCGGACCGCGGCCCGGCCGAGCAGGCGCCGGATGCGCGGCACGTCGTCGGCGGCCTCGGTCATCGTGGTGCCGCAGGTCGCCACGACGATCGCCGGACGGTCCCGGTGCTGCTCGATCATCCGGGCGAGGTCGTCGTAGTCGACCTCGCCGCGCTCGTCGGTGCGGATCGCCACCGCGTCCAGGCCGAGGATGTCGACGCACTTCGGCACCGAGTAGTGCGCGTCGGCGGAGTAGTAGACCAGGCCCTTCGGGAACCGGTGGCGGGCCAGGTAGAGGGCGTAGAGGTTGCCCTCGGTGCCGCCGGAGGTCAGATAGCCCCACCGGTCGTCGGCGGGCGCCTGGAACAGGTCGCCGAACCAGTCCAGCACCTCCCGCTCGTAGCGCTTGGTGTGGTTGGCGCCGGCCGGGTCGGTCCACGGGTCGCCGATGTTGTTCAACAGGGCGCCGAAGATCGGGGCGAGCGGGCTGTAGTCGATGTCGGTGGCGACCGGGAAGCCGACGTGGGTGCCCCGACCGGCGGCGACGGCCGCCCGCAGTGCCGCGATGTCGGCGAGGAGCTCCTGTGGATCGGTGGCGGACTCGTCGCGACGCGGGTCGGCTGGCAACGGGGCGCTCCTCATCACGGGTGCTCGGAGCAAAGAGTGGACCATGAGTCACGGAGAGCAGGCAAGCGTTACGAACTTGGCCACCAATTGTCCATAATTGCCGTCCCCATCGGCCTGACCTGGGCACCGGCCACTGTCGACGGTGGCGCTCCCTTCCTGAGCCGCGAGTCAGATCGCCGTGGCCTGGGCATTGTGTGCGTACGGTTGATAAGCCGGTGCGTACAGTGAGATCATCGGCCGGGCGAATCCCAGCTAGCCAGGAGCTTCCACGTGTCGCAGGATCACCGGTCGCCGCTGCCGCGTCCGTCTTACGAGGACCCCCGGGACCACGGCGCGACCCGCGGGTCGACACACCGACCGGCGACACCCCCGGTTCCGCCGCCGGCCCGGTGGCTGCGGGACGGCGTCCAGCGCTTCCCCGCGACCGGCGGCCCGGAGCAGGGCTACGGCGGCGTCCCGGCCGGGCCGGACCGGGACGCCCAGGACCCCCGCGGCTACCGTGCGGCGTCGACCGGCCAGGCGCCCGCCGGCCACCCCGGTGCGCCCGGGCCCCCCTATCGCGCCCACGAGGCCGCCGGCTACGCCGCGCAGGAGGCCGCGGGCTACGGCGCCCAGGGGACGGCGGGCTATGGCGCGCAGCGGGCCGCGGGCTACGGCGCCCAGGACGCCGCGGGTCACGCCGCGCAGCAGGCCGGCGGTTACCCCGCGCAGGAGAGCGGTCGCTACGGCGCCCAGGACGCCGCCGGGTATGCCGCTCCGGGAACCGGTGGCTACGGCGCTCAGCCGACCGCCGGTTACGCCGCGCCGGAGACTGGCCGCTACGGAGCTCAGGAATCCGCCGGCTATGCGCCTCAGGAACCCGGTGGTTACTCCACTCAGGAGACTGCCGGGCACGCCGCCGTGACCGACCGGTCCCGCTACAGTGGCCCGGCGCCGGCAACCAGCCGGGGCGTGGCGACCGGTCCGGGGTACGCCCCGCCGCCGGCCTCCTTCGCCCCGGAGGCGGCCGCCTACCGCACCGGGGAAGTGCCGCGGCACCGGATGCCCGACCCGGGTTTCCGGTCGCCGGCCGAGCCGACCGGTGACCCAGGCCGCCCGGCGAGCGGCCGTCCGGCGCCCGCGGCCTGGTCGGCCACCCCCACCGGCCCCGGCGTCCCCGGCGGTGCCGGTGGCCTCGGCGGCCCTGGTGAATTCGGCGGTCCCGGTGGCCTCGGTGGTCCTGGTGGCCTCGGCGGGCTGGGCGGTCCCGGCGGGCTGGGCGGGGCGGAGCAGGTCGCCGACGGCTACTCCGGACCGGCGGTGCAGAACCAGATCCGGCAGGCGCTGGTGCACCGCGTGCAGTACGCCAACGCGCTGCACGCCTCGCACTACTGGGACCTGCGCCGGACCAAGCCGGTCGGGCCGCACGCCCTGGTCTTCCTCTACACCTGCCTGGATCCGGCCTTCTCCACCCCGCGCCGCCCCTACTTCGAGATCAAGGCGGCGTCCCGGCTGTTCCGGGACGGCGACGACGTCCAGGATCTGCCGGCCCTGTTGCAGGAGCTCACCGAGATCGCCAAGGGTTACCTCGCCGACGGCGGGGTCTTCGACCCGGTGGCCCAGATGACCCAGACCGCGGAGCCGATGCCCGCCGGCGCCACCTACGTCGGCGTCGCCGTGTCCACCCTGCTCGGCGACGAGCGGGTGGCCGAGGAGGTGGTGGCGAGCGGCGGCGGTATGGGCATCCCCGGCCGGTGTCTGGTGGCGCTCGCCGACGGCAACCTGCTCCTGCTCGACCGGCCGGCCCGCTCCCACGAGCACGTCGAGGTCTACGCCAGCTTCCCGCACTTCACCAGCGGCGGGGTGGAGTACCGCAGTTGGCGGCCGTTCACCGCGGAGCAGCAGGCGGATCCGGCCTGGCCCTGGCTGCGGCGCCTCAACCAGCTGGCGATGCTCGGTCAGGAGCGCAAGGCGGCGGTCACCTCGGCCACCGTGGCCGGCGGTCGCCGCCGCCGCTGACCAGCACGAGGAACGGCCCGCCCCCGGGGTCCGGGGGCGGGCCGTGGTGTGCCGGTCAGAGGGAGCGACCGACCAGGTCCTGCTCGATCACGGCGAGCGGCCGCGGCTGCCCCTGCCCGACGTTCTCCAGCACCTCGGGGCGGGTGGCCCGCAGCACCGACGCCCAGCCGAGGCCGACCGCCACGGCCAGCGCGACCGCACCGGGGACCAGCCACTTGGTGGCCGAGTCCGCCGGGGTGCCGAGCACGGCGGAGAGGTTGACCAGGGTGGTCAGCAGCGCCGCGCCGACCAGCACCGCGCCGATCAGCGGCGCGACCGTACGCTGCCAGGCGCTCTCCGTGGAGCCGCCGCCCTTGCGGAAGAAGGCGACCGCGGCGAGCGAGGTGACCGCCATCATCAGCAGGACCGCGATGGCCGCGACGCCGGAGAGCCAGCTGAACATGATGGCCACCGGGTCGGCGCCGGTGAGCGCGAAGATCAGGATCACCGGCAGCGCGACGGCCGACTGGAGCACCGAGCCGGCGACCGGCGCGCCGCCCCGGCCGATCCGCTCGAACACCGCCGGCAGCACCCGCTCCCGGCCCAGGCTGAAGGCGTACCGGGCGATCGAGTTGTGGAAGCTGACCATGGCGGCGAAGACGCTGGTCACCACGAGGGCGGTCGCCACGCTGCCGAGCAGCGGGCTGGCGTGCGTCTCCAGGATCGAGAAGGGCAGCCCGGAGGCCGGGTCGCGGGACTCGTCGACCACCCGGTCCGGCCCGACCGCCACGGCCAGCGCCCACGCCGCGAGGGCGTAGAGCAGGCCGAGCAGGATCAGCGCGGAGTAGGCGGCCCGGGAGACCGCCTGCGGCGACCGCGACTCCTCGGAGTAGACGGCGGCGGACTCGTAGCCGACGAAGGACGCCGCGCAGAAGGCGACCACACCACCGATGCCGGGCACCAGCAGGTTGCCCGGGCTCAGGGGCGCGAAGCTGACCGTGCCGCCGGCCGGGTTGGCGAACGAGACCAGGATGAACAGCAGGATGACGGCGACCTCCACGGCCAGCACCGCGCCGAGCAGGCCGACGCTGATCCGGGACTTCAACACGCCGATCAGCGCGACGGCGGCCCAGGCGACGAGCGCCCAGAGCCACCAGGCGCCGCCGAGGCTGCCGCTGGCCACCGCGCCGAGCAGGCCGTACAGGCAGATCTGGATGGCGTTGTAGCCCAGCAGCACGACGGGGGCCGCGACCACGCCCCAGAAGCGTCCGAAGCCGGCCGCGAGGGCGGCGTAGAAGACCCCGGCGCTGGAGACGTAGCGGGCCATCGCGAGGTAACCCACGGAGAAGAAGAGCAACGCGGCCGCCATCACGAGGAAGCCGAGCGGTGTGCCGGTGACGCCGGTCGAGGCGTACGTGGCGACGATCGCACCGGCGAGCACGGCCATGGGGGAGGAGGCGGTCGCACTGAACACCAACAGGGCGCTGGTCCCGAGGGACTTGCGGATCAGCCCGGTTGGCGCGCTGGCAATCTGCATGGGGGGTGCTCCGAGTCGGGGTGAGGGATGGGTTGTCGGGATGGGACGGGTGGGCCGGCGGCCGGGCGTGGCCCCGGTCGCGGCCGGTGCTGCGAGGGGTGGGCCCGCCGACTGGTCATTCACAGTGGACCGACGATCCGAGCTTGCGCGACATCGCCCGGAATCGAGCCATTTATGGATCTCCAATCGATGAGCCCGGACAGCGTAGCCGACAACGCGCTGCGGTCCATCGGATGCGCGGCGTGTCGGCACATCCCCGATTCGCCGTCCCGGTCGAGGTGCCGTCCGGCTGTCCGGCACCGGCCGGATCCCCGGGCGGCCGGGCCGAACCGCCGCGCACCGGTCATCCGTTCTCCGGCTCGCGTCGACCGGACGGGCGGATCGCCCCGGCCCGGCTGGGAACGGCCGTTGTCCCTGGCTACGCTGGCGCCGCGACGGGGCAGCTGGGGGTACGCTGACCCCCGGAACAGGGGGAGGATCATGTCCCGCACGCGGCGTGCCCGCCCGTCGGCCGGCGCCGCCATCGCGTCGTCGCCCTGGATCGTGGTCTCGATCGGCGTGCTCGTCATGGTGGTGCTGCTGCTCGTCGCGCTGGGCGCGACCCGGAGCCGGCGTCCGTACGCCGATGCGCCGCTGCCACCGGACGGGCGGATGACGCTGCCCGCCCTGGCGGCCACCACGGCGTCGGCCCCGCCGACCTCCGCCGCGGCTCCGGTGGCGCCCCGGGTGTCACCCCGGTCGACGGCGCTCTCCGGCCGGCCGACGTCGAGCGCGTCGGCCACCCGGACTCCCGGCGGCGACCGGCCGGTCCCGCCGAGGTCCGCCACCCCACCGCCGGCCTCGGCGGCCTCGCCGGTCGTGTCCTCCGCGGTGACCGGCCGGTACGGGGTGGTGAGCAGCTTCGACGGTGGCTTCATCGGCCAGGTGCGGCTCACCAACACCGCCGGCGCCGCCCGGGGCTGGACGGTCCGGCTGTCCTTCTCGCGCGGACGGGTCGTCACGTCCTGGGTGGAGGGCGCCGAGCAGGGGACCGCCACGGTCGTCGACGGTGTCTTCACCTATCGCAGCGGTGTGGACCTGAAGCCGGGCGAGGTGGTGCGGTTGCGTTTCCACGCCGAGAACACCGGCACCACCCGGCCGGCCAGTTGCACGGTCGACGGGTCGCCCTGCACCGTCGGCTGACGCATCGACCGCCGTCGGCGGTACGCCGGTAGGTCCGCAGATCGCTCATGCTGCGCTTTCGCAAGGTTGCTGCTTTGTTGCGACCTGGTTTGCAAGGTATTGCAGAATGTTTCGGCAAGGGCTAGCGTGCGGGCGAATCAGCGACCAGAGAAAGGCCGTCGATGAAACCCCCGCCGATATCTCGCAAGGCCCTGCTGGCCTTGGTCTCCTCCCTGGTGCTCACCCTCGTCGGCGTGCCGGTGGCCATCCACCAGCTGGGTGCCGACGGCGGCGTACCCGCCACCCCCGACGTGCTGGCCGCCGCCGGCGCACCCCAGTGGCGCACCGAGCCGTCCGCCGAGACGCTGCTCAAGGCCGGCAACGACGACGCCAAGGCCGAGCAGTTCTACTTCGTCCTGCCGGACCGGTTCGCCAACGGCGACCGGAGCAACGACACCGGTGGCTTGACCGGCGACCGGCTCGCCACCGGCCTGGATCCGACGGACAAGGGCTTCTACCACGGCGGTGACCTCAACGGCCTCATCGACAAGCTGGACTACATCCAGGGCCTGGGCACCACGGCCATCTGGCTCGCCCCGATCTTCAAGAACCGGCCCGTGCAGGGCACCGGCGCCGACGTCTCGGCCGGTTACCACGGCTACTGGATCACCGACTTCACCCAGGTCGACCCGCACTTCGGCACCAACGCCGAGCTGAAGAAGCTGGTCGACCTCGCGCACCGGCGCGGGATCAAGGTCTACCTCGACATCATCGCCAACCACACCGCCGACGTGATCCGGTACGCCGAGGACAAGTACGGCTACGTGGACAAGAAGACCGCGCCGTACACCGACGCGCAGGGCCGGGCCTTCGAGGACCGCAACTACGCCGACGGCACCCGCGCCTTCCCGCGGGTCGACAAGGAGTCCTTCCCGTACACGCCGACCTTCGCCAGCCCGGCCGACGCGAAGGTCAAGGTCCCGGCGTGGCTCAACGACCCGACCATGTACCACAACCGCGGCGACTCCACCTTCGCCGGGGAGAACAGCGAGTACGGCGACTTCTACGGGCTGGACGACCTCTGGACCGAGCGCCCCGAGGTGGTCCGCGGCATGACCGACATCTACGCGCAGTGGATCGGCCGGGCCGGCGTGGACGGCTTCCGGCTGGACACCGTCAAGCACACCAACCTCGACTTCTGGCCGCAGTTCACCCGCGGCATCAACGCCGCCGCCGCCCGGGCCGGCAAGCCGGACTTCTTCATGTTCGGCGAGGTCTACAGCGCCGACCAGGAGATCGAGTCGACGTACGTGCGGCGCGGCGGGCTGCCGGCCACCCTGGACTTCTCCTTCCAGGAGGCCGCCCGCGGCTACGCCGCCGCCGACGGCTCCGCCAAGGCGCTCGCCGACGTGTACGCGAGGGACGACCTGTACGCCGCGCGGAACACCGACGCCAACCGGCTCACCACCTTCCTCGGCAACCACGACATGGGCCGGATCGGCTCCTTCATCGCGGCGACCGGCGGGGACGACGCCGCCCAGCTCAACCGGGACCAGGTCGCCCACCAGCTGATGTTCCTCACCCGCGGCCAGCCCGTCGTCTACTCCGGCGACGAGCAGGGCTTCACCGGCCCGGGCGGCGACAAGGACGCCCGGCAGGACATGTTCGCCTCGAAGACCGCGGACTACCTCGACGACGACCTGATCGGCACCACCCGCACCCACGCCGCCGACCAGTACGACACCGGCCACCCGCTGTACCGGACCATCGCGGAGCTGGGCCGGCTGCGGCAGGCCCACCCGGCGCTGCGCGACGGCATCCAGGTCACCCGGTACGCCGCCGACGGCCCCGGCGTCTTCGCCTTCTCCCGGGTCCAGCCGTCCGAGCGGGTCGAGTACGTGGCAGCGGTGAACAACGCCGCCAGCCCGCAGACTGTCACGGTGGACACCTGGTCGGCCGGCGCGCGCTTCACCGGCGTCTACGGCGGCGCGGCGAGCGCGACGGTGGCCGGCGACGGCAAGCTGACCGTCACCGTGCCGGCCATGTCGGCCGTGGTGCTCCGCGCCGACCGGGCCATCCCGCCGGCCGGGGCCGCCCCGACGATCACCCTCACCGCGCCGGGCGACGCCCCGGTCGCCACCACCGCCACCGTGACCGCGCAGGTCACCGGCGACCCGCTCGCGACGGTCACCTTCGCCGCCCGGGTGCCCGGCGGGAAGTGGACGCTGCTGGGCAGCGCGCACCGGGCCCCGTACACCGTCCACCACGACCTGACCGGCCTGGCCGGCGGGACGCAGGTCGAGTACAAGGCCGTGGTCCGCGACGGCCGGGGCCGCCTCGCCACCACCCGGTCCACCGGCGTGGTCGGCACCCCGGCGCAGGGCGCGTCGCGGGACTGGGCGGTCGTGCACTACCAGCGCCCGGCCGGCGGGTACGCCGACTGGGGCCTCTACACCTGGGGCGACATCGACCCGGCGTACCAGACCGACTGGCCGAAGGGGCAGCCGTTCGCCGGTGAGGACTCCTACGGCCGGTTCGCCTGGGTCAAGCTGAAGCCGGGTGCCACGTCGGTCGGCTTCCTCGTGGTCGACTCCGACGGGACCAAGGACGTCGCGAACGACCGCACCATCGACGTGACACAGACCGGCGAGGTCTGGGTCAAGCAGGGCGACCCGACGCTCTACCCGACCCGGCAGGCCGCCACCGGCGAGCCCGACCCGCCGGCCGACCCGAGCACCGCGGTCATCCACTGGCGCAAGGCCGACGGCGACTACGCCGGCTGGGGCCTGCACCTCTGGGACGGCGCGGCCACCCCGACGGACTGGGGCAGCCCGCTCATGCCGGAGAAGATCGACGCGTACGGGGCGGTGTTCCGGGTGCCCCTCGCGGCCGGCGCCACCGGGCTGAGCTACATCGTGCACCGCGGCGACACCAAGGACCAGCCGGACGACCAGCGGCTCGACCTCGCCACCGCCGGGCCCGAGGTCTGGCTGCTGGCCGGGGTCAAGGGCCGGCTGCTTCCGCCGACCACCTCCGGCGTCGCCAAGGATCTCGACCTCACCAAGCAGAAGGCGCAGTGGATCGACCGCGCCACCATCGCCTGGTCGACCGGCCCCACCGACGGCAAACGGTACGCCCTGGTGGCGGCACCGACCGGCGGGCTGGGCATCGCCGACGGCGAGCTGACCGGGACGTACACCACCCTGCCGCTGGCCGCGCGGCGCAACGGGCTCACCGAGGCCCAGCGGCAGGCGTACCCCCAGCTCTGGGCCTACCGCGCGTTCACCCTGGATCGGGCCGACCTGGCCAAGGTTCCGGCGGCGCTGCGCGGGCAACTCGTGGTGACCGAGCGGGACGCCGAGGGGCGCCTGCTCGGCGCCACGGGGGTACAGATCCCCGGCGTGCTCGACGACGTCTACCGGGGCGCGACCGACGCGCGGCTCGGGCCGACCTTCACCGGCGGGGTGCCGACCCTGGCCGTCTGGGCGCCCACCGCCCGCGCGGTGTCGCTCCAGCTCTACGACTCGCCGACCGCGCCGGCGAAGACGGTGGCGATGCGCCGCGACGACGGCACCGGCGTCTGGTCGGTACGCGGCAGCCGGGCCTGGACCGGCAAGTACTACCGCTACCAGGTCGAGGCGTGGCAGCCGGCGGCGCAGAAGGTGGTCACCGCGTCGGTGACCGACCCGTACTCGGTGGCGCTGGCGGCGGACTCCACACACAGCCAGATCGTCGACCTGAACGACCGGGCACTGGCCCCGGCCGGCTGGGCCGACCTGCGCAAACCGGCCGCGGTGCCACCCGCGAAGGCGCAGATCCAGGAGCTGTCGGTCCGCGACTTCTCCATCGCCGACGGCACCGTACCGGCCGAACGGCGCGGGACCTACCTGGCCTTCACCGACCCGGACACGGCCGGCATGAGGCACCTGAAGGCGCTCGGCGACGCCGGCGTGAACTACCTGCACCTGCTGCCGGCCTTCGACTTCGCCACCATCCCCGAGAAGCGGGCCGACCAGAAGCAGCCCGCCTGCGACCTGGCCGCGCTGCCGCCGGACTCCGACCAGCAGCAGAAGTGCGTGGCGGCGGTCGCCGACACCGACGGCTACAACTGGGGGTACGACCCGCTGCACTACACGGTGCCGGAGGGCGGCTACGCCGTCGACCCGACCGGGGCGAAGCGGACCACCGAGTTCCGGCAGATGGTCGCCGGCGTCAACCGGGCCGGCCTGCGCGTGGTGATGGACGTGGTCTACAACCACACCTCGGCGGCGGGGACCGACCCGAAGTCGGTGCTCGACCAGATCGTGCCGGGCTACTACCAGCGGTTGCTGGAGGACGGCAGCGTCGCCAACTCGACCTGCTGCGCCAACACCGCCCCCGAGCACGCCATGATGGGCAAGCTCGTGGTGGACTCCCTGGTCACCTGGGCGAAGCAGTACAAGGTGGACGGCTTCCGGTTCGACCTGATGGGCCACCACCCGAAGGCCAACATCCTGGCCGTCCGGGCCGCGCTGGACCGGCTCACCGTCGCCCGCGACGGGGTGGACGGGAAGAAGATCCTGCTCTACGGCGAGGGCTGGAACTTCGGCGAGGTCGCCGACGACGCCCGGTTCGTGCAGGCCACCCAGGCCAACATGGCCGGCACCGGGATCGGCACGTTCAACGACCGGCTCCGCGACGCGGTGCGCGGCGGCGGGCCGTTCGACGGCAACCCGCGGCTGCAGGGCTTCGCGTCCGGGCTGTTCACCGACCCGAACGGCGACGGCGCCAACGGCTCGGCCGCCGAGCAGCGGGCGCGGCTGCTGCACCAGCAGGACCTGATCAAGGTGGGGCTGACCGGCAACCTGCGGGACTACCGGTTCACCGACTCCTCGGGCCGGCGGGTCACCGGCGCTCAGGTCGACTACAACGGCTCGCCGGCCGGCTACACGGCGGCGCCCGGGGAGGCGGTCACCTACGTCGACGCGCACGACAACGAGATCCTCTACGACGCGCTGGCGTACAAGCTGCCGCAGGCCACCTCGGCCCCGGACCGGGCCCGGATGCAGGTGCTCGCGCTGGGCACGGTGGTGCTGGGGCAGGGCACCGGGTTCGTCACGGCCGGCTCGGAGCGGTTGCGCTCCAAGTCGCTGGACCGCAACTCCTACAACTCCGGGGACTGGTTCAACCAGATCCGGTGGGACTGCGCCGAGGGCAACGGCTTCGGCGCCGGCCTCCCGCCCGAGCAGGACAACAAGGACAAGTGGCCGTACGCGAAGCCGCTGCTGGCCGACCCGGCACTGGTGCCCGACTGCGCGGCGATCGGCCTGGCCGACGCCCGGTACGCCGAGCTGCTGGAGATCCGCCGGTCCTCGCCGGTGTTCGGGCTGGCCACCGCCGGCCAGGTGCAGCAGCGGGTCGCCTTCCCGCTCTCCGGTGACCGGGAGACCCCGGGCGTGCTCACCATGACCCTGGACGCCCGCGGGCTGGGCGGGTCGTGGCAGTCGGTGACCGTGGTCTTCAACGCCACCCCGGCGACGGCGAAGCAGACGGTGACCGGCCTGCGCGGCGCGAACGTGGCGCTGCACCCGGTGCTGCGCGACTCCGCCGACCCGGCGCTGCGGACCGCCTCGTTCGACCGGGCCGACGGCACGTTCACCGTGCCGCCGCGCAGCGTGGCGGTCTTCGTGCGGAGCTGACGCCGAACGGGGTCCGGCCCCCTGCCACCGTCAGGTGGCAGGGGGCCGGACCGTTGCGCGCTCGCGCCGCGGTACGTCCGTCAGTTGAAGCAGTCCTTGACGGTGCCGGCGCAGTTGGTGGGGTCGTTGTTGGTGATGGTGGATTCGTCGTCGAGGCGGACCTTGCCCTCGTTGTTGAGGATGCCGCCGGCGGCGCGGTGGGTCTTGGACGGGTCGGTGGCGGTGTTCTTGGTGACGTGGGTGCGGTTCAGGGTGACCGTGCCCTTGTTGTTGAAGATGCCGCCGCCGTTGAGGGCGGTGTTGCCCTTGACCTCGGTGTTGCGCAGGGTCAGGGTGGCGTTGTCGTCGTCGCCGTGCTGGTTCTGCGGGAAGCCTTCGACGATGCGGGCGTTCTGGTCGCCGTTGAAGATGCCGCCGCCGAAGCGTCCGGCGGTGTTCTCGACGATCCAGCTGTCGGTGATGGTGGCGGTGGCTTCCTGGTCGTGGTGTTCG
>NZ_JBITLH010000003.1:12744-20718 GCF_044465125.1 Micromonospora sp. NPDC049836 | reverse complement strand
CTCGGTGCCGTCGGTGGGCGCGACCATGGGGGTCGGACGGTTCTTGTGGTCCTGTCCGCCGGTGTTGACGATGCCGCCGCCGTCCTTGCTGGCGTGGTTGTTGGCGACGGTGACGTGGTCGAGCTTGAGGTCGGTGTTCTTGGCGTAGATGGCGCCGCCGCTGTCGCAGGCGGTGTTGTTCTTGAAGGTGGTGAAGGAGATCGTGACGGTGCCGCGGGAGCTGAACAGGCCGCCGCCGTTGTGGTCGGCGGTGTTGCCCTCGATGAGGCTCTTGTCGCGGTCCTTGCCTTCGTGGGAGCCGATGATCTCGACGGTGCCGGCCTCGTCGCGGCCCTTGACCCAGTAGTCCTTGCCGCTGTCGAGGCTGCTGACGCGGTTGGGGCCGTGGTCCTTGCGGGTGTGGTCGTGGCCGTTGGCGATGCCGCCGCCGCTGCCGCCGGCGGTGTTGTTGGTGATCTCGGTGTCCTTGATCTTGAGCAGGCCGGTGTTGAAGATGCCACCGCCGTCGCCCTGGGCGTGGTTGTTCTGGACCTTGCTGTCCTTGAGGTCGACCCGGCCGAAGTTGGCGATGGCGCCGCCGTCGTTCTCGGCGTTGTTGCCGGTCAGCTTCACCTGGACCAGGTGCGCGCTGCCGCCGCGCTCGACCAGCAGGGCACCACCGTCACCCTCACCCTCATCCTTGCCGTCGCCCTTCGGCGAGTAGGCGAGCGTGGCGGTCGGCGCGGCCGCCGGCGTCGTGGCAGCCGGGCCGTCCTGCGGGGCGACCGAGGTCAGCGGACCGCCGGGACCACCCGGACCGCCAGGACCACCGGGTCCGCCCGGACCGCCCGGACCACCGGGTCCACCCGGACCACCCGGTCCGCCGGGGCCACCCGGTCCACCGGGGCCGCTCGGGCCGCCGTACTTGAACTCGGCGGCGTTGCCGTCCTTGACCGTGAGGTCCTTCAGGGTCAGCTCACCGCCGTCGGCCACCCGGAACAGCCGGAAGGCGTCCTCGGAGTCCCGCTTGATCGTCGAGTCGTTGCCCTTGATCGTCACGTCCTGCTTGATCGTCGGCAGGGCCGTGCCGGACTTCTTGTCCGCGAAGCTCAGCTCGTAGGTGCAGTGCTCGGCCAGCTCCAGCGTGCCGCCGTGACCCCGGTTCGCCAGGTCGACCGCCTCGACCAGCTCCTCGTCGTCACACGGCACCGCCCGCACCTCGCCGTGCTCACCCCACTCACCCCAGCCGCGGTCCTTGCCGTCCCGGCCCGCCTCGTCGCCGCGGTGGTCCTTGTCCTTGTCCTTGTCCGTGTCCTCGGCCTTGCCGGCGTCGCTGGCGTTCTGCGGCGCGACGGCGTGGTTCTCCGCGACCCGCTTCGGGTCGTCGGACTTGTTGTCCCGAGCGGCGAGGCCACCGAGCGCCGCCAGACCGACGACGCCGGTCAGCCCGGCCACGCCGGTGGCGACCCAGAGGGCTCGCCGCCTGCTCGTCGGCGGAGGCACCGGGGCCCCGCCGTCGGAAGTGGTTACGTCGTTGGACATCAGAGCTTCCGCCCTTTCGGTGTCTACCAAAGGGGCCGCACCACCCGAGGCGGGGCGACCAGCTACAAAACGGTTGTAGCCTCTGATCGACACCGTATGAGAAGGATCCTCGCGACGCGGACGTATCCGAAAAAATCGCGCATTAGCCCCCAGATCGGGGAGCTGGGCGCGCACTCGGGCGGATGGGCCTGAGCAGCACAAAAGGCGACGGGCCCGGCACCGGTGCCCGGCGACGACAAACGTCGCGAACACCGGCGGCGGGCCCGCCGTGGGTCGTACCGCCCGGATCAGCCCGGCAGGCGGGGGCCGGCCTCACGCTGCTCGGCCAGCCAGGTCTCCACCTCGTCGGAACGCCGCGGCAGCCCGGCCGAGAGGTTCACCGGACCGTGCGCGGTCACCAGGATGTCGTCCTCGATGCGTACCCCGATGCCGCGCAGCTCCGCCGGGACCAGCTCGTCCTCCGGCTGGAAGTACAGCCCCGGCTCGACGGTGAGCACGTAGCCCTCGCCCAGCGGGCCGTCCCGGTACATCTCCTTGCGGGCGTTGGCGCAGTCGTGCACGTCGATGCCGAGCATGTGGCTGGTCCCGTGCAGGGTCCACCGGCGGTAGACCGTCGACGCCGGGTCCATCGCCTCGTCCACGCTCACCGGCAGCAGGCCGAGGTCCTTCAGCGCCTCGGCGAGCACCCGCATCGAGGTGAGGTGCACCTCCCGGAACGCCACGCCCGGCTTGATCGCGTCGATGCCGGCCTGCTGGGCCGCGTACACCGCGTCGTAGACCTGGCGCTGCAACGGGGTGAACCGGCCGTCGACCGGCAGCACCCGGGTGACGTCCGCGGTGTAGAGGTTGCGGTTCTCCACACCCATGTCCATCAGCAGCAGCTCACCCGGGCGGGTGGCGCCGTGGTTGTGCACCCAGTGCAGGATCGTGGCGTGCTCGCCGGCGCCGACGATCGAGCCGTACCCGACGTCGTTGCCGTCGTGCCGGGCGCGCAGCGCGAAGATCCCCTCCAGCAGCCGCTCGGAGACGCCCCGGTCGGCCGGCAGCGCCCGGGCGACGTCCTCGAAGCCGCGCACGGTCGCGTCGCACGCCTCCTGGAGCTGGGCGATCTCCCACTCGTCCTTGACCAGCTTCAGCTCGGAGATCGCGATGGCCAGCTCGCGGTCCCGGCCCGGCTGCCCGTCGACCCGGGCCCCCTCGTACGGGCGCACCGCCGCGTCCACCCGGGCGTCGAAGCCGCGCAGCACCCGGGTACGCCCCGGCGCCAGGTCAGCCAGGGCCGCCTCCAGCCCGGTCAGGTCGGCGGTGGGCAGCCCCAGCTCGGTCGACTTCTCGCCCAGCGTCGGCCGGCGGCCCACCCACAGCTCGCCGTGCCGGCTGCGGAAGAACTCGTCGGTCTCCCGGGACGAGCGCGGCCGCATGTACAGCATCGCCTCGCCGCCCGGGCGCAGCACCAGCACGCTGTCCGGCTCCAGGTCCCCGGTCAGGTACGCGAAGTCGCTGCCCGGCCGGAACCGGTGGTCGGTGTCGTTGGCCCGTACCTTCTCGGTGCCGGTGGGGATGACCAGCGTCTCGCCGGGGAAGGCCGCGGCGAGCGCGGCCCGCCGCTTGGCGTAGTTGGGCACCTCCGGGCGGGGACCGACCGGCAGCTCGGTGTCCTGCCAGCCCTGCCGCATGAACGCCAGGAAGGCCTCCGGGAAGTCCGGGTCGTGCGACTCGGTGCCGTCCGCCGGCTTGCCCTGCTGCGTCCGCTCCTCGGCCATCATCGTCCTCCTCGAGCCTCGTCGCTGGTCCAGACGGTATCGCGCGTCCGGCCGCGGGGAGAGCCTGCGGTGCCGCGACGGCCGCTCCGGAGGCGTGGAAAGATGGCCTTCATGTGCGGACTCCTGGCCTTCTTCAGCGCGCGCGGCGACGCCGCCGCCCACCGCGACCACATCGCCGGCGCACTGGAGTGCCTGCACCACCGGGGCCCGGACGAGACCGGGGTCGAGGTGGTCGGCGACGCCTCCGGCCGGTACGCGGACGGGGTGTTCGCGCACAAGCGCCTGGCGATCATCGACGTGGCGCTCAGCCACGAGCCGCTGCCCTACGCGGGCGGCCGCTACCTGCTCACCTTCAACGGCGAGATCTACAACTACATCGAGCTGCGCGACGAGCTGATCCGGGACTTCGGTGCCCAGTTCGCCACGAACGGCGACGGCGAGGTGATCGTCGCCGGCTACCACTACTGGGGTGAGCAGGTGCTCACCAAGCTGCGCGGCATGTTCGCCTTCGTGATCTGGGACCGGCAGGAACGCCGGGCCTTCGGCGCGCGCGACTACTTCGGCATCAAGCCGCTGCACTACCTGGAGACCGCCGACGGGCTCTACCTCGCCTCGGAGAAGAAGGCGCTGCTGCCGTTCGCCCAGTCGGCGTACGCCGGCGACGCCGGGATCGACACCGCCAACCTGAGCCACTACCTGACCCTGCAGTACGTCCCGGAGCCCGGGACCCTGCACCGGGGGATCAGCCGGATCGGGTCGGGGGAGTACCTGACCTGGAGCCCGGGCGGCCGGATCGAGGTGCGGCGCTGGTACCGGCCGGTGTTCCGGCCCGCGCCGGTCGCCGACGAGCAGAAGCTCTACCAGGAGATCCGGGAGACGCTGCGGGAGAGCGTCCGGATGCACATGCGCTCGGACGTACCGGTCGGCTCGTTCCTGTCCAGCGGGATCGACTCCACCGCCGTGGTGGCCCTGGCCCGGGAGTTCAACCCGAACATCCTCACCTTCACCGTCGGGTACGACGTGCCCGGCTACTCCGAGATCGACGTGGCCCAGGACTCGGCCCGGCACCTCGACGTCACCACCATCCCGACGAAGATCGGGCCGCAGGACATGATCGACGCGCTGCCGAAGATCGTCTGGCACCTGGACGACCCGGTGGCCGACCCGGCGCTGGTGCCGCTCTACTTCGTGGCCAAGAAGGCCGCCGAGCACGTCACCGTGGTGCTCTCCGGCGAGGGCGCGGACGAGTTCTTCGGCGGGTACACGATCTACCGCGAGCCGCTCTCGCTCAGCACCGTCAACGGCCTGCCCGGCGGCGTGCAGAAGGGCCTGCGCGCGGTCTCCAAGGCGATCCCGCAGGGCGTGAAGGGCAAGAGCTTCCTGGAGCGCGGCACCACCCCGATCGAGCAGCGCTACTACGGCAACGCCCGGATGTTCACCGAGGAGGAGAAGCAGCACCTGCTGCGCCGCTACGACCCCTCGGTCCGCTACACCGACGTCACCGCACCGATCTACGCCGAGGCCACCGAACTGGACGACGTCACCAAGATGCAGTACGTCGACCTCTACACCTGGCTGCGCGGCGACATCCTGGTCAAGGCCGACCGGATCTCGATGGCGCACTCGCTGGAGGTGCGGGTGCCCTTCCTGGACCGGGAGGTGTTCAACGTGGCCGCCGGCATCCCGGTCGACCTGAAGCTGCCACCGCGCTCCGAGGCCACCAAGTACGCGATGCGCCAGGCGTTGCAGGGCGTGGTCCCGCCGGCCATCGTCAACCGCAAGAAGCTCGGGTTCCCGACCCCGACCCGGGTCTGGCTGCGCGGCGAGATGTACGAGTGGGCCCGGCACGTGCTGGCCACCTCCGGCGCCGGCGACTTGATCGACCTGTCGTACGCGATGCGGCTGCTGGACGAGCACAAGCGGGAGGAGGCCGACCACTCCCGCAAGGTGTGGACGGTGCTGATCTTCTGCATCTGGCACGCCATCTTCGTGGCGAAGACCCTCGATCCGGGCATCCAGCGCAACCAGTCCGCGCTGCTCACCAAGCCGGTGGTCGGCAGCATGGTGCGCTGACCAGGACGCGGCGAAGGGCCCCCGGAACGTCCGGGGGCCCTTCC
Organism: Micromonospora sp. NPDC049836; assembly: GCF_044465125.1. Classification (NCBI taxonomy): domain Bacteria; kingdom Bacillati; phylum Actinomycetota; class Actinomycetes; order Micromonosporales; family Micromonosporaceae; genus Micromonospora; species Micromonospora sp. NPDC049836. The sequence continues at coordinate 15,317 of NZ_JBITLH010000003.1, read as the reverse complement.
TTTTGCGTGTGCTCAGCTCGTTCGGCGCGGGCTCAGCGCGTGCTGCGCGTTGCTCAACGGCCGGTGCAGCTGACCGTGGGCAGGCTGTTCGTGCCGGAGACGTTCGCGGTGAAGCCGAAGGAGGTGCTGCCCTCCGGTGCGATCGTTCCGTTGTACGAGGCGTTGTTGACCGTCACCGCCGAGCCGCTGCCGCTCAGTGTGCCGTTCCAGAGCTGGGTGATGGTCTGACCATTGGCCCAGGTCCAGTTCGCCGTCCAGCCGGCGTACGTCCGGGTGCTGTGGTTCATGATCGTGACCTCGGCCTGGAAGCCGCCGCCCCAGGCCGTGACCACCTTGTAGACCGCCATGCAGCTGTTGGTGCCCGGCGACGTGTCCGGGGTGCTCGGCGAGGTGCCCGGCGTGGTCGGCGTCGTACCCGGGGTGGTCGGCGTGGTGCCGGGCGTGGTCGGCGTGCTGCCCGGGGTGGTCGGCGTCGTGCCGCCGCCGACTCCGGTCACCTCGCCGTTGCCGCCGTCGAAGGTCACGTCCGAGCAGCCGAAGAAGTTCTCCTGGCTGTCCGAGCGGACCCAGCGCGAGTAGATGATGTGCCGGCCGCTCTTGTTCGACGGCAGCGTGCCGTTGAAGTAGTAGTGGCCGTCGTTGGTCCCCACCGCCCCGCTCTGCGGCGGGTTGGTGACCTGGAGGAACGGCTGCTCCTCCAGGTCGCTCCAGGCCAGCGGCCGGGTCGGGCTCCAACTGTCCTTGGTCACGTAGAAGTAGAAGGTGCCCGGGTGGTGGGCCCAGTTGCTGTAGTTGAACTCCATCGTGCGCCCGGCGGTCAGGTGGGTGAGCGGCCAGTCGTTGCGGGCCGCGTCGTAGCCGGTGAAGTTCGGGTTGCCGCCGCTGCACAGCTTGCCGTCCGGGATGAACCCGACGGTCCGGCCGCCCGCGTCGGAGCGCAGCACGCTGAACCAGTTGTACAGCGAGTTCGTCCCGCTCTCGGCGACCGCCGCCGTGCAGGCGGGGTTGTTCGGCCTGATCTCGCCCTGCGGGGTGAGCCCGTCCTTCCAGCACAGATAGGTCCGGGAGCCCGGCTTCATCGCCGCGCCGTGCGCGGCGGCCGGGTCGGGATTACTGGCCAGCGCGAAAACGCCCAGGGCCAGGGTGGCGACCGCGGTGAGCAGCGCGGCCATACGGGAACGGTGCACGGGTTTCTCCTGACTCGCGGGGCGCGACCGCACGGATCCGCCCCGCTGCGAGCAGCGGATGCGACCATCGCGGTGCCACGCCCGGCGGGCCCGGGAGTGCGGCCGGGGCCGTCGGAGCGCGCGCACCGCCCCCGGTCCATGCCACGGACCGGTGTGCCCTCGCGTCGGCTCGACCCGGCGGCCGGTGGCGCGGCAGCCCCCGCGCCGGTCCGGCAAGCGCCATCCCATCACGTCCCGGCAGCGGAGGCAATAGCTGCCGGTCGATGAGGCCGTCTCGTCGCGCCGCCCCGGTGCGATACGCCAGGATCGAGGGGTACGACGGACGGAAGGAGCCAGCATGGGATACGCGGTGGTGCTCGGTGAGGCGCTGGTCGACCTGCTCGACGACGAGTTCGACGGGCAGCCCGGCTACCGGCAGGCGATCGGCGGCGGGCCGCTCAACGTTGCCGTGGCGGTCGCCCGACTCGGCGGCGACGTCCAGTTCGTCGGCTCGCTCGGCGACGACGCCCTGGCGGAGCGGATCCGCGCCTTCCTCACCGCCGCGGGCGTCGGGCTGGCCGGGGCGGTGACCGTGCCGGCCCCGACCGCGCTGGCCGTGGCCACCTTCGCCGGTCCCGAACCGGACTTCCGCTTCTACGGCGAGCCCCGCTCGTACGCCCAGCTCACCGCCGACGACCTGGACGTGGCCCTGGTCGAGGGCGCCGACGTGCTCTACTGCGGCTCGATCGTGCTGCTCGAGCCGCCGGTGCTGGCCGCCGCCCGGCGGGCCTGGACGATCGCCGGCGCGCTGCGGGTGTTCGACCCGAATGTACGGCCGCGGCTGCTGGCCGGGCCGGACGCGCTGGACGGGCTGCGCGCGGTGGTCGCCGAGTTCGCCGCGAGCGCGCATCTGGTGAAGCTGAGCAGCGCCGACGCCCGGCTGCTCTACCCGCACGAGCCCGTCGAGGGGGTCGCCGCGTACCTGCGCGAGCTGGGCGCGGCAACCGTGGTGGTCACCCTCGGCGCGGACGGCGCCCTGGTCGCCGCCGCCGACGACGTGGTGCGGGTGCCCGCGCCGAAGGTCGACGCGGTGGACGCCACCGGCGCCGGGGACTCGGTGATGGGCGCGCTGATCGCCGAGCTGCTCGCCGCCGGCGAGCCGGCCGACCCGGCCGGCTGGCGGGATCGGGTGGCCTTCGCGCTCCGGGTCGCCGGCCTGGTCTGCGAGTCCCCCGGCGGCGCCACCGCCATGCCCACCCGCCCCGCCGTCCACTCCCGCTTCCCCACCTGACCCACCCCCTCCCCACCCCGCCCCCGCCCCCCGCTCTCGTCGATCAAGGAGTTGTGGTGGTTGACATAGGGGGCAAAGGTTGCAAGCTGGGCGCCACAACTCCATGATCGGCGCGG